>JANQLS010000065.1 GCA_028280485.1 Planctomycetota bacterium | reverse complement strand
ACGGTCTTAACTAGCCCGAAGCGCTAGCGAGGGGTTCTTCCCTCGCTAGCGCTTCGGGCTAGTTAAGTTGGAGGTCCTAAAATTAACAGCCTCGGAGCGTGCGGACTACCTTAAAGTCGTCAGCCCCTTCGAATTCGACTCTTTGAGAACTCTTCGCATCTGAGCTCTCAAATCGGCAGCCGGTTGACTGCGAGAGGAATGCGGCGAACGCGATAAAAAGCAATTGGTGTAACTAAATAATACGTACCCGCGACAAGGGTTATGTTTGATCTTCAACAATTGTTCCGAGGCCTTTCGCCCCGAGTCGAACATATAGAGACCGATTCCTGGAACCAGTTTATCGGGGCTTACCTTGTGCCTCCACTTTCTGAGGACCTGTTCGTATTTTGCCGCCGATTTCGTGTAGATCATGGGGCAAGCTTCATCGACCCATCCCTGACGAATCCAGTAGGGCACATCTTGAAACAGATGCTTCTGAGCGAGATCCAAATCATTGTAGGCAGCGACCGAAACCAAGGTACCCGGTCGGGCTCGTTTTACCGTTAACGAAAGTTCCGCTACCAAACGATCCATACTGCGGGCGCGGTAGGCATCCCAATTCATTGAATTTTGTTTTGGGCTTCCCCCGAAGCGTCTTCTGAAGTCAGCCAAGGTTTTGTAATCAAAGGGGACGTCTTCCGATTTTTTAACGTTTCGGTGAAGGAAACGAATGTAATCCAGTTGAACGCCATCGACAGCATAGTTCTTCGCGATCTCATTGAAGACCTTGCCGAGATGGGCTCTCACCTGGGGATTACAGGGATTGAGTAAGGTGTATTTTTCTTCGATTTGAAGGGGACGTCGCCCTTTTTGGTCTTGCATAAACCATTCAGGGTGAGTGTGAACTAAGTGGCGTCGATCTTTGGGGGCCTTGCTTCCCTTCCATCCCGGGAGGACATTCGCCCAGGCGAATACTTGGATGCCTTGCCTTTTTGCTTCATCGATGATGGTTTTTAGGGGATCGAAGGTAGGGGGCTTGCCCTTGATGATGAGTTCTTCACCCCATGGTTCGTAGCTGGAGCGATAAAAGGCATCCGCTTGGCCTCTTACTTGAAAGTAGATACGATTGATTCCCAGGGAGGAACAATTCTTAACGATCGTGCGCACGTCGTAGGCGCTGATGTAATCCCAGCGAGTGACCCACATGGCACGCACTTCTTTTAGACTGCGAGTTCCCGTCGAATAGGTGCTCCGCTTCGCGGGGGGCTCGACGGGTTGCGGGCGGGCCCTCAAATCTTGGGCTAACAAGCTCACTTGGCAGGCAGTGAGGAGTCCGATCAGGCTGGAGGCCTTCAGTAAAGTCTTCAAAGTTCTAAAATCTGCTGAATGATTTTGAATCAATTTTGACTCACTTTCGTCTATGAGTCAGGACCTCGGCACTGGGTTTCGCCGTTAACCACTCCGTTCATTGTCTGAATCACACTGTCTAAAGATGCAGGACGACTAGACTAAAACTTGAGTGGAGGTCCCTAAAAATGGGTTCAATCTCGCCCCGGGAGGCCATCCTCCGGGTATTGTCTTAAAAGTTTTTTATCGAATTGACCGATAATGAAGGTGTTATAGGAATATTCGGTTCGATCAGGAGGGAACTTGCGCTCTTTTCGCTCTGAGCCCTCTCTTTTTTATTTTGAGAGAGTTCGGCTTTGTTCCTGGCCAAACCCCCGGCTTTTATCTGGGATATTACGTAACATTTTGAGATGATTCAGGTCTGAAAAGGACCGAGGCATCGTTAATCCAGCCAATTTTCTGTAGTTCAGAACTTAGGATTTGAAGCCTCAGAGAAACGGAAGTGGATCGAACCCAAATAGATCTAGGAAAACACCTTATGGATCACCACCAGGTCAGGCCTCCAAGGGCAGGACGTCTCAAGATTCGAAAGACTCTCTACCTTCTCCCTCTTTTAGCTCTCGGTTTTCTCTCGAGCTGCGGAAGGACGGTCAACGACTTTCTTCAAGAAGCGGCTTCGGGTGTTCGGGAAGACATCAGCTATGCCATCAGCGAGATCCAAGCGATTTTGGTCGCCAAGGAACGCGCGGGGGAAGAATTTACCGAAGGCGATCTCCAGGCGATCGCCTACCTCAAAGGAGTTGCCTCGAAGGGCTTGAATCGCCTCAATCGCGCCGAAGCCATCGCCTGCCTCGGGCAACTGACAACCCAATATTCGGATGATCTCTTTGTCGAATATTTAGGCGATGATTTTTGGTTGGCGCGCTTGGAAGCGGTGGAAGCCATTCAAAGGTTGGGAAGTCAAAAGATGGTCGGGCCTCTCTTAAATGTTCTCGCTGAAGAAGAGCAAACTGAAGTTCGATTGGAGCTGATCAAGTCTCTGGGAGTTCTCGGGGGAGACATGGCAACGAAGACTTTGTTCGAAACCTTTTTGGTGCCTCTGAATCGCCAATCCGATGAACAATTGCACGCCTTTTTGGCTCTCAAAGATCTAACGGGTTTAGAATACCAAATCAGTGAGCGCCGAAAGTGGCAAGAAGCATACGAAAAACGCTTCCATAACAAAGAGGCTGGAGGGAGTGGTTCTTGAAGCGTTTTCTAATTCTCTTAGCAAAATTCGGACTCGCCGGGGGACTCTTTTGGTACCTCTTTTCTCAGGGCGATATCGATTTTACCAAGTTGGGAGAAATTGAGAATTGGGCGTGGATCATCTTAGCCCAAGTTCTCGTGTTGGTCTTGCTGTGCCTGACTGCACTTCGTTGGTACTTACTGTTGAAAGCTCAGGGGATCGAGCAATCCTACAAAGAAGTTTTTATTCTCGGATCGATCGGCTTTTACTTTAATCAATTCATGCCGGGATCTGTCGGGGGTGATTTGATGAAGGCTTACTATATCGCCGTCGATCATCCCGAAAGACGGGCTCCGGGAGTCACCACGGTTTTTTTAGATCGAGTGTTCGGGTTGATGGTCTTGATGGCCATCGGGGGAGGAGCGATCCTCTTTAACTTAGAGCTCGTTCGACAAGAACCGATGCTTCAATTTTTATCCACCGTAGTGGTTGGTGGGCTCTTGGGTGTTCTTTGCTTTTCACTTTTATTCTTTAATCAAAAGGTTCGATCTCAGCCTTGGTTGAAAGCTTTATTGAGACGTCTTCCCTTTTCGGGAACACTCCGAAAAATTGAACAAGCCGTTTATACCTACCGTCACCATCCCCGGGTTGTGATTTTAGCCTTCTTGATCTCTGTTGGCGTACAGGCCAGTGTAGTGCTGATCAACGTTTGCTTCTTTTATGCGATCGGTGGAAGTGAAAACGTCAGTTTAGCCGTCTTCTTTTTAACAATCCCCCTCGTTCATTTGGCGATGGCCGTGCCGATCAGTCCTCCGGGAGGATTGGGAGTAGGGGAAGTGGCGATGACCGAACTTTTAAAGTTGGTCGGCTACGGTCAGGGTTTCACTCTCGCTATCTTCCAACGCTTGAGCTGGTACTTGTGGGCTCTGGTGGGTTTGTTCTTCTACTTAAAGCGTAAGAAGAAGGTTCAAGCTGCGATGGAAGAGGTTGAAAAAGATCAATCGCAGAGTTCTGAAAAAGCTTCTCTCCCGGTTGAACCGTTGCAAGCGGACGGAGGAGATTCCAAGCCTATCTCTGCTCCAGTGGGCTTTCAGGATGAATCCAATGGTCGGGCTTCTATCTCATAGTGGATTCGTCGATGGTCTCTCCTCGTGGCATCCCAAATAAAAAACCGATCGCATTAGAGATCTCTTCTCTCTTAGTTTCCGAGCCCTCGGGGATTGCCATCTTCGGGAAGCAGTTGATCACTCAATTGATTCACCTTCGGGGAGCAGAGTCATTCTGTTTGGTGTGTCGCGCCAGTCGTCTGCGCAATCGAGATCAAAATCCCTTTCCTGACCTTCCTCTCTATCCTTACTGGACCGGATTTCAACTCAGTAAGGTCTGCTCGTTACTCCATTGTTTCGACACTCGGTTGCCCTGGGCTTACCGCGGTCCCATGGTGGCGATGCTTTACGATGTGATCTCGGCTTTGCCGGTTTCACAAGAACACCACCTTTCACCGGAACGTTTCATCAAGAATAAGAAGCGACAGTACGACCGCCTCGCCAAGCGTCCTCAACATATCGTAACGATCAGCGAAGAAACGCGAGATCGCTTTCGAGAGCTCTATCCCTTCAAAGGGGAGATTGCAATCGCCTATCCCGGTGTCGATCCTCAATTCCTTCAGCCTCCTCCTCCCTCTAATATTCTAGAACGCTATTCATTAGCCCCTGGTGCGTACCTTCTTTCAGTCGGGGAGCTTTGCCCGCGTAAAAATTTGGAATTGACGGTAAAAGTCTTTTGGGAAGTGAGGAAGAAGTTTCCCGAACTAAAATTAGCTTTGGTGGGAAGGCCTAGTTATCTCTGGGAGGGGAGTGAGCTCCAAAAGCAGATTCTCAAGGATCCTCAGGGGATCGTTCATTTGGGATTCGTTTCGGAAGAAGACCTCCGAGTTTTGTACTCTCAGGCGCGAGCCTTTTTGTATCTTTCTCTTTATGAAGGTTTCGGGATGCCGATTTTAGAAGCAATGGCTACGGGAACGCCCGTTATTGCATCGGATCGGGGTGGAATTCCGGAGGCGGCGGGGGATGCGGCGATCTTGGTTTCTCTTGAGGAGATTGAATCGATTCCTCGACAGTTAACTCAGCTCTTAGAGGAAGCCGGTAGTGAGTTAGAGCAAAGGATCCTGCGAGGGAGGGCTCGAGCCGAGGCCTTTACCTGGGAGCGGGCGGCAGAGTCCGTTTTGTCGGTATACGATAAGGTCTTAGGGCCGAATTGAGGCTCTTTCCGATAAAAACTGCCAAATTCAGAGAAATGATCAAAAATGAAGCTGAATTCTTCTTCTTCGAGTCGTGAATGAGGCTATTATAGGAACTTAACGGTCCTTTTAATGAACATTATAGGGCCTCAATTCAGCTAAGATTCCCTGAGTATGCCCTGGATTTTCCTAATCTAAAGACCATACTTAGTGGCTTGTTAGGTGGTGGCGGCTTTCGAAAAGCCCAACCCGCAGAGACATCATTAAAGAGATATCCAATGAACGATAACTTCCTTTCGAAGTTCTTCAGTACACCAGTCATGATGTGCTTCCTCATCGCCGGGATCACCATGAATTTAGTTTCCGAAGAGGTTCGACTCACCTCAGGAAACTCGATAACGGGTAGCGTGCTCAAAGAGAGTAAGAAATACGTCGTCGTCCTCAGTGATCGAGGTATCGAAACGGTTAAGAAAGAGAATGTCGCTGAGATCATCGATGATCCGGTGGACTTTGAAGTCGCTATCGCTGATCCCAGCAAGACTACTGGAGATGTTGAGGTTCCTCAAATTCCTCAGCCAGGTGATGGGGACAACAACACTTCTAGTAATAGTTCCAAGAAGAAGAAAAACCTTTCGAATGCTAAGAAGGTCGCCTTGGTGATCACGGGGAGCTTCAATAAGAAGAAAATCGATTCCAGTCACGAACAAACGAGGGCACACGTGGGATACTTCTTACTTCAGGAAGCAGCCGTTCCCTTTGCTCTGGTTGAAAATGACAAAAAAGCCATCGCCGATGCCGATGTGAAGATCGTGATCGATACGGTCACGAAAGACGGTAAGCCCCTCGATTTCATGGGGGCAAAAATCTTTAGTCGTGCGGTGAGCAATGTGAAATTCGAACTCCACAAAAAGGTGGGAGGTCGATTCAGAAAGACCGATAACTTCAGTCTTCAAGAAGCGGTGACCGGTCATGAAGATCGAATGGCCGCGCTACTCGATGAAGCCTACGCGGGTGCCATGACCAAGGTGGTGGCTCGAATGAAATCCATGGCTTACTTCAACGGTAAAGACAGTAAGAAGTAAGACGCAGAACTTTAAAAAAATTCCAATAAACCAATAAATCCGAGTTCGGCCTGAGAAAGAGCTCATGTTGAACCCATAAAGTTTCCGAATCATCATTAGAACGATCGAATGTCGTGGCCTCTCATCACAATCGAGAGACTGATCTGTTACTTAGAAAAGTACAGGAGTGGTGATGGTTCAAACGAGATCTATGCCAAAAACTGAAGAATTTAATACCCTCCCCAAGGAGCCGACTCCAGGGCAAGCTTCAATGAATCAAGCTTCAATGAATCAAGCCTCGATGAATCAAGCCTCGATGAATACGGGGCTTAAGGAAATCCCCGAAGCTGCTCCCGCTCGAACTGAGCTCAAGGAAGCTCCCGATGCGACCGTTGCTTCCGTCATCCCTGGTGGTCGAGCGGCCATCTTGCCTGCTCCCCGTTTCATCGAGCGAGAATTTAACAGTCCGCTCGAAGCTTTCGGATTCTTAGTGAATCTCACCACCCTTATCGGGGCTGTCTTATGGGAAGGCGTCACCAGCACTTTCCACCTCGCCATCTTCCTAATAACCTCCGGAAGAAAGCCCCGACGCCATTTCCGTGATATCATTCTTCGTGACCTCAACGAAGCTTAAGCTTCTTATGAGCGAACACCCTCCATTTAAATAAACCTTCAGGAACCCTTGAATTCTAGAGTTTTGGACTTCCATTTGCTTAAATTCAATAGAGTTTGAAGGTTTTAGCTCTGGGAATTGCTTAAGTCCTAAGCCTGCTTAGTTCGAACTACTGAAATAGCATTTCCTTACTGGCTGCTTTTTAAACGAGTGTTTTGTATCACTACACGGAGATTTCTGGCATGAAGACAACAATCAACTCACATAAGCGAAAAACGCTTTGGAATTCTATTCGAATCGCTTGTCTAGCCAGTGTCCTCGTTGGATTTTCCTTTTCCGGCTCCGGCTGTAAACATGTCAGAAATGAATCTCGACAGCTCGGGTGGACGATGAGAACTCTATTCGACCAGTCCAAGTGGTGGGATAGCTTGAAATCCGACGTCAGTATCCTTATGGATCCTGAATTGGATGCAATGGGAGAGACCATCGATCTCTTCCTGCAATCGAGTGACGCTCAATTTTAAATAGATCCGGCTGAATTAAAGTTCAGCCCCAAGACCTTCCTCCGAAGCCTCAAAACGAGGCAATCTTCTGAGTCGTGTCATTGTGCTCACCATAAGTGCTTTAAAATATTTGGTTTATAAAGCTCTTGGTGTTGCTGCTCAGCAGAGAACGAGCGTTTATCCCTTAAATATTCACCCCCAACTACCTGTTAGGGTTCAAGCTCCTTGTCGAGCACCTTGGGTGATAATGCTGGGATTGATAAATAAATTACCGTTCCTTTTAAACTTAGGACGTATTTCCACAAAAACCTTCACAACGATCTGGTTCAAATAGCCGAAGTAATAGGGAGTAGCCATACATTTTGATCGTTTCTTGCTGACGGAGTTCCAATTTAAAAAAGCAGAACCATTAGCAATTCAACAGATTCGAGACAAAATAAGGTTAGCAGTTTAGTACTTTTGATCGGCTCCGGGTTCCTCCCTCCGGTTATTAGCGCGTTATGAGCAGGTTCTTTACGGTGCAGTAGAAAACTTGGATGTCAGACGTTGGTATCCCGTTTAGAGCCGACCGAGATAACTTGGAACTGGTTTGAGTGATTATTTTTGTGGAGATCGTAAATGGAACAGCAACTCGAAAAGGTCAAGATCAGGAGGATCATCGGACCCACTCCCAGCGGGGCTGCGGTTCTATTAGGTAACGATGAGAAGACCTTTGTGATCTTTGTGGGGTTCTATGAAGCAGCGGCCCTCATTCGAGAGATCAATCATGAAACACTCGCTCGGCCGTTGACTCATGAACTGATCCATTCCGTTTTCTTAGGCTTTGATGTCGAAGTTAAGCGAGTGGTCATATCGAGTATTATCGACAACACTTTTTGTGCGACACTCGTCCTCGAACAAAAGGTCATCTCGGGCAAAGAGGAATGGCAAGGCAAGCGCAACGAAGTCAGAATCGATGCGCGACCCAGTGATTGCCTCGTTTTAGCATTGAAATCAGGAGTCGACATTTACGTCACTCAGGAAGTTTTTGAGCAAGTTCAGGATGTCTCAAATATGTCTTCTGAAGAGATGGTCGGCTCGAGCGGTTTGTCCGCCGAATCTTTAGGTATAGATTTCGAAATGGATGAACCTTCATACTCCAGTTGGACGGCCCCCGAGGCT
Source organism: Planctomycetota bacterium (assembly GCA_028280485.1). GTDB lineage: Bacteria > Planctomycetota > UBA8108 > UBA8108 > JACQVS01 > JANQLS01. The sequence goes on along the minus strand of JANQLS010000065.1, from coordinate 43,661 downwards.
TTCACAGAAGAAGATTTTCCTGAAGAGTTTAAGTTCCCTTCTGAAGAAGAGGACGACGACTCTTCTACCGGGTCTTCTGATGAAGATTCGAACCCGTTCTGAGTTGTTTAGGTTTAAACAAAAACTACATAGCACAATAATTAGAATTTTCTAAATCTCGAACAAACGATGATTGAAAAAATTAGGACCCACTCACCCATGTCTCAACAAAATACTCAGCCCTCTCTCTTCAAGACCCTCACTTTGAGTCTCACTCTTGGAGTATTGGTTGCCTTCACAATTTTGGCCGGATCGTCGTACTTTAGTTCTGAAAAATCGACAACTGATAATTCAGAATTGAGTTCCACCGCTCTTTCATTTTTCCAACCCGGTGAGCTCCAAGCTTTAATTGGAGATGGGGACTATCAGTTTTTCCCTAACCGCAGAAACATGTGGGTGGTCAACAAGAATAACGGCCGTGTCGTTCATTATAAATTTGTCGATGTTTCACAGGGAAAAGTCGAGCGCTCTCACGTTGCGCAAATCAATCGCACTCTCTTTCCTGCAGGAGACACCGTCTACAAGATCAGCGAGCGCAACATCTCTGATTTCTTGTGGGTCTGTAACGAAAAAACGGGTGACTTCCAACTCTGGCGACGAAGCGTACGCGACGGCCGATTAGTAACCGACCCCAACGTCGTTTCTGCTTCTCAACCTTTGTTACGCCCCGCATTGCCTGGAAATATCAAGACGAACTGATCGAACTTTAAGTCGACGAATCACCAGACGGTTTCAGCCGCTGGTGAGATAGAAGATCAAAAAAAGAGATCATGGCTCTTCGAGCCGTGATCTCTTTTTTTTTGAATTTGAAACCTTCAAGTGTGAAGCACGTACTTTAGTAGTCCAATGGAGTCCGCACGCTCCGCGTGCGGATTTCCTCAGAAACGATCATTAACCTCAGGATAAATAAGACCTAAATCGAGTCACTCGTACGAGGTTTCTGTGTGAGATTTTAAATATTACGCGAATTTAAGAATGGCCAGAGGCAGAGCGTGCGGACTACTTTAATTTTCGCTATGATATTAGGGCTTTCAACTCGACTGAAAAGAACTTTCTAGAAAGTGTAAAATGAAGAAAACAATGAGTCGGCAAACTTGGGCAATGAGGCGGTATTCTTTTCTGCTATTGAGTTCGGTTTGGATCTTAGGTGGTTGTTGTGCCACTTTGCCTCGACCCGAAAAATATTTTGATCTTCAAACTCCCATGAATGCGGTTCGGGGATTTGTTTATGGAGTCGAGTCTGAAGAATGGGAGTTTGCTTACAATTCTCTAACCCCGGAATCGAGAGAGCAGTTTTCTGAAACCAAAATGTATTTTGCGATCCTTCTTTATAAGGATCCGAAAACTTCAGTGGGATTATACGATTTAATTACCAAATCAGAACTTAACCGAGGTTTTTTGGATTGGGATCCTCTCAACCCGAATCGCTTGTCTGCATCGTTGATGTGTCAATATGACTACATCAATGAGCGGGGGATCGAAGATACGATCTTGTTTGAAATTTATTTAAAAAAGCGTAATTCTACTGACAAAGATGGAGCGGAGATCGATCGTTGGGAAATTGATCTGATGCGAACCGCAGCCACTTTTGCACCTGAAGCATGAGAACTGTTGAGCTATGGCCGATGTAGTTTCACTTGAGTTCACTGATAACGGAGTTCAAGTTACCAAAGAATTTCAAGCGGAGCACTTCCCCATTAAGATGGGGCGGGCTCCCGATGCTGAAATTAGAATTCAAGAAAAGAAAGTTTCGCGACATCACGCTAGCTTACATTTCAATGGGCGAACCCTAAAAGTTATCGATGAGGTTTCTCGAAATGGGATTAAGGTTAACGGTGAAGTCGTTACCGAAAAGAAACTTGTTTGTGGAGACATCATCGAATTAGCCACTGGGGTTGAAGTTAAAGTTTTAGATCTCCCTCAGGTTAAAGTTCTTTCGAATAGCTCTGAGTTTCAAGCTCGACCTCTTTCAAAAACCACTTTTCATAGACGCCTTCGTACTTTTGTGCCCGTAACCGTCATCCTGCTGGCTTTCGTAGGTATTGGTACTCTCCTTTATTTTCAATCGCTCCCCAGCGATGATCCCGTTCCAGTGGGGCCTGATCCATTAGCTCAACTGCATCAGTTTAAGATTGAAATCAGTCAAAAACCGGAACTCGTCCATGCGGATCTCGCCCGGGCGATTAAGTTGAAAAGAACTTTTGAAGAGCGAAGCAGTAAGGAGGGTGTCGAACTGGCTGAAAATATAATTTTCACCATTCGTACCCGACGATCCCAACAACTCTTCAATGCTTTTGCCGAGTTTCGAACTCGTCACCAAGATTATTTAAGGGAAAAGAAGTTCGGTCAACTCCATCAACTGGCTGAAGAAATTACTACCTACTTTGAAAATGAGGGGGCTGTTTCGAAGATTCAAGCTCGGAGGATGAATGAAAAGATTCTCGCCGAGGTTGAGAGGGCTTACACCCTTTACGAAAATCGCATTCGTTACGTTGAGACTCCTGATTATAAGGAGCATTGTCTGGAAGTTCTCGAAGTCGCATTAGCTCGATTTGAGGGAAGTCCCTACCACGAGCAAATTCTTGAGCGTCGCAGAAAATTTCAAGCCAGGCTCAATGAAATTGAAGCTCGCAATGAGAAGATCCGCTTAGAGCTGGCGGAAGAACTTAAGAAGGCAGAGAAATCTCCGAAACGTTCTGGCTCTAGAAGAAAATCTTTTGTTCGTATCACCTTAGATAACTTGTTATTCACCGCAGCCGAAAATAAAAACTTTCCCAATGGTCCAATCCTCGTGGGAAAACTGAGAGGCTTGGTCATCGAGGCGGTCGTCATCAATGACCAGCTGGGTTTAAAAATTCAAACGGAGCAAGGTCCCCAATCCGTTTTACTCGAAAAGCTTGAAGTTGAATCAAAGTTAAGATTAGCCTTCGAGGCGCTCTACGGAGATGAATTGAAGCAAGCCGCTCAGATCGGTTATTTAAAGGGAGAGAACTTATTATCTGATCGACTTTTGTTTAAGTACCTCCACGAAACAGAATCGCTCATTCAGAAACGTTACAGCGAGATCAACCAACTTCTCACTTCAGTGAGAGGTCTCGATCAAATTCCTGAGGGAGGATTTCACTTTACCAAAAACATCGGCTGGGAGAGTCTTAGCGATCAGGTTGAACGCAAAATTGGAGATAAGCTTTCCGAGTCACTCGCCCAGATGGCGATCAGTAATAACGAAAGCTCCTTCGATCGCCACTTCAAAAAATCACTGAGTTATATTCAAGCCGAAGAGCTGACTTCTAAAGCTAAAACAAAATTTAGAAATGAAGCGATACAGGCACTTCAGCGTTACGAAGGTCGAATTCAGGAAAAACTTATAAAAGCCATCGACAATTCGCCCTTTAAGAAATTGAGCTTAGCCTATGACGAGCTCGTCAAGAGGAGAACTCTCGCTGTAAAAGTAATCTACGATGCTTCTATTTATCTTCCTAATGATCACCCGGATTATAAAAAAGGTGATGAGGTCAATGGGCAAGCTCGGGTGGATGAACTGGTGGGCAAAGTACGAGAGTTATGGGAGCGACCTGATTTTTATAAGGTTCCCATCAAAGCATCTTTGGGGAAATTGTTGCTCCGGTGGAGAGGCGTTCACGAAAATGCTTATCCCGCTTTAGAGTATCGAGCCGAACTTCCCTCGAACTCCTTACTTAAAAAACTGTGGCTCAATCTCGACGTTTTTGTGTCCCAGGGACAAGTGACCCTTCAAAATTTCATTCCCAATGAAGCTCAGCGCCAAGAGTTTGAATACAGCCGCAAGGTTGAGAAGTACAACCGTGAGCTACGGGATAAAGATTTGAATGAAGACACTCGAGCTCACACGGTCATCATCAATAATTACCGTGAGATGATGGGGCACCGAAGGCTCTTTCTCGACATTCGTTTGTGTCGCGCATCGATGAAGCACAGCGAAGTACAAGATGCTGCCGGTAGAATTTGGCATGTCGGCGTCAATGGGAATCCTACTTCGAGAGCTAAAGCAGAAGGCTTTCCTAGTGGTGTCGGGGAAAACGTTGCGATTGGTACTCCGAGCCCGTTAGAGATCTGGATAAAAGCTTGGTACCGATCGAGTGGCCACCACCGAAATGCTCTCTCCAGTAGCTATACTTGTTTCGGGTACGGTTACTCTGGGAGAGTTGGAACTCAATGTTTTGGTAATGTTGATGTTCCTTTTTGAAAACTCGCCGTTAGCAGTCCATTCTCAGGCTTTGCACTGGGTTATTCGTCACTGCTTCTTCCTCTGTCTATTTGTTCTCGGCGGGGTTCAGGGAGAAGTTCGGGCTCAAAGTGCTGGATCTCAACCCTTCAATGTGTTGCTCCTCTGTGTCGATGACCTGAGACCCGAATTGGGATGCTTCGGACGCACCCACATGGTGACTCCCCATATCGATCGCTTAGCTCAAGAGGGGCGACTGTTCACTCGACATTACGTTCAAGTTCCAACTTGTGGTGCTTCTCGGTACGCTCTTCTAACGGGGCGAAGGCCCGATACAGTTAAAAGTCTTTCGAACTGGGCTTTTGACCAATTGCGATCGAAGGAGAAGAATCAATCCCTAGCTCCCGGTGCTCCCACCACCTTGCCTCGACATTTTAAGCTCAATGGGTATCAGACGATTTGCATCGGTAAAGTGAGCCACCAACCCGATGGATTGAACTATCTCAAAGAAAAAGAAGAAGGGGCGGGGGACCCTGAGGTTCCCGCTGCCTGGGACAAAGTGGTTCGCGCCAGTGGAAGATGGAAGAGTGGCTGGAATGCCTTTTTCGGTTATCAGGATGGTTCGGCTCGTGAACGAGGTCAGTCACCCGCCACCGAACGCTCCCTCGAGAAGAATGGAGATTACCCCGACGATCTCATCGCTCAAGCGGCGATTCAAGAATTGAAATCACTCAAGAAAAAGTCGAAGAAACCTTTTTTCCTCGCTGTCGGCTTTTACAAACCTCATCTCCCCTTCACCGCACCCGATGAGTATTGGAAGCTTTATGATTCTAAAAAGCTTCCAGAGATTGAAGTTCCCGATGTTCCTCTAGGATCCGATCCGAAGATCACCCTTCACTCAAGTAGCGAAGTGTTAAAAAACTACGGCCAGCATCCTCCGAAGGGAATTCAAGATTCAGAGTATGTTCAAAAACTTCGTCAGGCTTATTTCGCCTGTGTCAGTTACGTCGATGATCAAATTGGTCGAGTTTTAAGTGAACTTAAAAAGCAGAAGCTCGATCGAAATACGATCGTCGTCTTGTGGGGGGATCACGGCTGGCATTTAGGAGAGCAAGCTGTATTCGGCAAGCACACTCTCTTTGAACGCTCGCTCCACAGTCCTTTGATCATTCGAGTGCCGGGCATGAAGCAGCCGGGGGTGGGAACTCGCGAGATTGTGGAGTCGGTTGATGTTTTTCCCACTTTAAATGAACTCTGTCAGCTACCAAAGATTCAGCAATTGTCGGGAAAATCATTGGTGAGCAAACTCGATGAGCCTCTGGGAATCTCCGCTGCGATGGCGAGGGGGTACTTTAGGAGAGGAAACCGAGTGGGGTACACCCTTCGAAGTGATGGTTTTCGAGTAACTCATTGGTATCGTGGGAGAGAGCTCATCTCTCAAGAACTCTACGACCATCGCCAGTTCGATTATGAGAAGAAAAATAAGTATCTCGAATTAAGGGAGCATTACGAGAGGCTCAAAGAAAAGCTGCCGTTACCTTTTCATTTTAAGTGATTCCGAAACCATCCTCTTCGTTTTCAGTCGAAGTGGACTCTCTCTGATTTTCGTTTGTGTTTCGTTCCCTACTTCGAGTCCGTTGGGTGCTGTTGTTTTTCTTTGATAGTAAGGCTCCCCCGATGATGGCTCCTCCCAAGACGATTTTAAAAATCCCCTGAACGAAAATTATTATTCCTAGAATGAGCACTCCCAAGCCAATCCAATAACAAACTCTCGCTACTGTGGGCACTCCGGTCATGAGGATGGCAAAGCTGGGTTTATCCGGGTTGTAATAAACGGGAACTTCTTTTCCCCGAGGGAATTGATCCACCATCTCGTAGGACGATCCCGAAGAACCACTCGAAACGGGAGGAGAAACATTAATTTGATTCGACTCGTAGCTCTTACCGGAGACTTCGTAGGTAAAGCGAATTTCGGGTTGATACATCGTTTGGTTGTCACTTCCTTTTGAAGTGACAACCTGACTGGAAAGAATTTTGCCGCTAACTTGAGGCCAACTTTCGCTCGCTTTACCTTCAGTAATCCCTGGAACGCCTAAAAAATGATAAACAGCCCAGCCGATGACTCCAAAGAGGACGCCGAGAAAGATATAAGTTATGGGCCGAGCGGTGGTCATTTCCATTGGGGTGATGATGTCTCCTAGGGACAAAGCCAAGCTATGCTCGGCGGAGTGATCGTGAATTTTTCGAATAAAACATTTATTAAGCGAAGTGGCGTTACATTATCCCTCGCTAAAGCTTCGGGCTTGGGGGGCGTGAACCACATTGAAAGCAATCGCTGTATTAGGAACCCCGTTGTATCAAAACAATAGCTAAAAATGGATTCACCAACCTCTCAAGCCCGAAGCTTTAGCGAGGGATAAATGAAACACCGATTAGCTTAGAATCATTTTTTCCAAAAAATCACAGCGTCAGGATGAAGGCAAATCGAAGATTTACCGAAACGGTAGAACGAATCTCCGAAGGAGATTAGTTCTACATAAAAGACGCTGTCTCGCAGAGACAAAGCCGAGCTGGGATCAGCTCGGCCGCGAGTATAGGTTCGAAGAAGCTATGCTCAGCGGAGTGAAGGTAAATCAAAGATTTACCGAAACGGTAGAACGAATCTCCGAAGGAGATTAGTTCTACATAAAAGATTCAGTCCCCGAATAAATTCCCCAAGCCTCCTAATACCGATCCTTCACCTTTGGAGGATCCGCCCGCAGAAGGTGCTGATTGGAAAATACGGTCAGCGAGTCGAGAGAAGGGCAAGCTTTGTAAAAGAACTGTTCCTGTTCCACTGAGGTTAGCCAAGAACAAGCCTTCACCACCAAAAACCATCGACTTCAGGTTTCCAGCTCGTTCGATGTCGTAATTGATACCTTCGGTAAACGCGACGAGACATCCGGTATCGACCCGCAAGGTCTCTCCATTGAGGCGCTTCTTGATGATCGTCCCTCCCGCGTGAATGAATGCCTTTCCATCACCAGAGAGGCGTTGAAGAATAAATCCTTCACCTCCAAAAAAGCCCACCCCGAGGCGTTTTTGAAATTCGATGGAGACAGTCGTTCCTAATGCGGCGCAAAGAAAAGCATCTTTTTGACACACCAAGGTTCCACCGATCTTGGGGAGATCTAAGGCCACAATTTTACCGGGATAGGGAGCCGCAAAAGCGACCCGCTTTTTTCCTTGACCGTGGTTTGTAAAATGAGTCATAAAGAGCGACTCTCCAGTGAGGGCTCTTTTTCCGGCAGAGAACACCTTTCCAAAGAATCCTTGCTCCGGTTCTGAGCCATCCCCTAATTTTGCTTCGAATTCGATGCCGTCTTCCATGTAATTCATGGCACCTGCTTCAGCGATGACGGTTTCACCGGGATCGAGCTCTACTTCCACAACTTGGATATCATCGCCAAAAATTTCGTAATCGACTTCGTGACTTCTCATATTAAACCCTTTGGTTTCTAGATTTACTCTGGTGAGTAAAAAATGAAATGTATAACTAATTTTGTCGCAAGTTAATAAAGTCGCCGAAAATTCTCAAAATTTCCAATTAAATTTATCGATCCTTTGAAGCTAGGAAAAGGCAACAGTTATAAGGAAGTCTTTCATGTTTTCCATTTAAGTGTGTTCCAAAGATTATTGAAGCTAAGATCCTGTTGAGTTTACGACTCAAAAATTTGTTCTTATTCGAATGTTTTCTGAGCTGTCATCTCGCAATAAAATGAGGGCAAGAAGATAAGGAACCTGAAAGACATAAATTTTCTTCGCGCTCTATTCTTGCAGGTGTTCTTTTGATCCGTTGGAGTCTTCAAAGGATTGGAAGTAGGTGAACTCTCAAAATATGATTGAAGATCGTAGTAAATTATCTTCGTAAATGACTTAACTCAACCCAGTTTGATTTTAGTATTTATCTTATGTTACCGCTTGAGGAGCTAAGAATAATTCACGGTGTGTTTTCAGAAAATGAATTCCTATGGGGGTCTTATTCCTTGAAAGCCAATGGGACTGGGGGAAGAGGGAATGATAGTTTTCTTGAAGTTCTTTTTCTTCTTCGCTCGGTTGGAACTTACCGGAGACTCTAGAGAACATTTCTTTTGTCGCTTCTAAAATCTCTTCTTCGGTATTGTCGACGTAAACGAAACCGGCTTCGGCGAGCTCATTTGAATTACACCAAAAGAGTCGAGCCTCTTTATCTTCCTGAATGCCATCCAATTCAGAATAGAGTTCACTGAAGGGAATCGATTCTTGAGTGTCGAGCCGTTGCATCCGCTTGGGGATATAAAGATTATTGACATTGTAAGGAGGAATTACGGGAGCCGTATTGACAACCAAAGTAGGAACATCGTTGGCCATGCCTACATCGGTAATTCCTGAGAATTGACCGATCATGAATTTAGCATTCATCGCCAAGTAGATATCCATGAAATCTCCATCGAGTTGCGCTCGATGCTCTACCGGATAATCGATTACTTTAGGATGATTAAATCCAAGCTCCTGATTGGTCTCGCTCCCTAAGCGAATCACCCAACCTCCCTGTTCCGTGATCCAACGAATTGCTGCGTGATAAGTGTGAATATCACAATTTCTAAAATTATGGTGTGACCAATTATTTCCTGGAGATAAAGATTCTAAGTACGCATCGTCTCGGGCAAAGATCGTGACGTACCAATCCTTTTTTGGATCCAGTCCTAACTTTCTTAATCCTTCTCTTCCTTTCTCGTGTTGTTCCTCAGAAAAACTTAACGTGGAAGATGTACCTTGAAACAAATCATTCGAGTAGATCTCTTCCATTTGACAGGATTGATCGAGACTCATATTTAACAGGTTATAGGGAAAGGGAGCATAGTATTCTAAATTGAGAAGTGGAGCTCGTTGGATGAACAAGTCGTGAAGAAGCCCGTGTTCGAGGATGTTGAAGTGAGGATTGTAGAGCTCCATCAATGTCTTGTTGGATGGATTCCCTGATTTAATAGTGACGATGTAAGAATCTTCTTCGTAGTGGGGATCGAGCTGGAGTTTTCTCATCCATAGGTTGGGCTCTAAAGCGAGATGGCCGATTCTGTAGTCAGGAAAGAACTGAACTTTGACCTTTTTCTTACCCGTGAGTTGAATGGCGCGGTTTAAATTGGAATCGATCGTTGGGTCGACCGGATTCAAGCTTTTAGCGTAGATGAAATAGGGGATGGCTTGATTCAGGTTTTGGAAAAATTGAATCGAAATAATTCCTAACTGGTTGTAAATCGAAGCCACCGTCGTTCCGAAGAGCAGACATTTGTTTAAATATTGATAAGCTTGCTCATAGTTCGCGGTATTGATGTAGCAATCAGCGAGGCTGTGTAAGACATCTCTGTTTTGCACATCGATCTTCTCGAGTTGTTTCCAGCAAAGAATTGCATTTTCCCACTGGGAATTTTGCATGCAAGATTGAGCGATGGCTCGAATTTCTTCGTAGCTGATTGTGGATAGATCGATGGAGGTACTCATGATGATTGCCAGTCTTCTTGGGGAGAGAACTCCCGTAGAAAGGATTAATTACAGAGAGCATAAAATGGAAAATCTCCATCTCTGGCATCGGCCTATCTCTAGTGAGACTTTCGTGATTTTTTAGGGTAAGTGTAAAGTAGGGCAGGGACTTAGGGCAGAAACTCAGCTGCTTTGTCACAAAGATTCGATTGTCAAGGCTGGTAGCACTTCAAAGCGTCGTGAAGGCGCTCGATGAGGTCTGTGGGCTGGTCGGGCCCAGAAGGCAGATACAGGCCATTGTTAGAGAAGTGCGCGGAGTTCGGGTAAGAACCAGTTGGATTCAAATAAGGTGCGGTTGAGAGGCAGGGTAGAAATGGGCGAGTTTCGATGTTGAACGACTCAAGGTGGACGATCAGCTTCTCTCGATATTCTACGACGGCTTCAATATAGAGCGGGAGTTCGCCATTTTCCGTGTCGACCTCTAATAGCTTTATAAAGTGAAACTCACTGAGCATGTTCTGATAATTATTGTATAGACGATGAAGTCGTTCTTCTCGTTCAGCGATCTGTTCCAGCTGAGTTTTAACAAAGGATGCTTGGAGATCAGTGAATCTAAAATTTCCTCCCGCTTGTTGAAATCGTGGAGTGTGAACGCTTCCTTCGATTCCATGGCAACGGAGTGATCGGAGTTTCTCCATCAAGTCATCTCGTTGGGTGGTGAGTACGCCCCCTTGTCCTGCCGTGATCAACTTGGTCATTCCCAAGGAAAAACAAGCTATTTCACCTTGGGTTCCCAGATAAGCTTCGCCGCATTTAGATCGGTAAGCTTGGCAAGCATCTTCGACGATGGATATTCCCTGGGGAGAGCAGATTTCTTTGAGCTTTTCAATGTCGACACCCCGCCCATTGAGATGAACGGGAAGAATCGCTCGTGTCTTGGAAGTGATAGCGCGTTGAACTTGTTCGAGATCTAAGCGGGGGAGATCGGGCTCGACATCGACGAGCCGAACTTGGGCTCCGAGAAGGCTGGCCGCATGAGCGGTAGCGATCCAGGTTCTCGCCGGAACGATCACCTCGTCGCCCGCTTGAATATCTAAAGCCAGTAAGGCTAATAACAGAGCTGTGCTCCCACTGGTGGTTGAAAGAGCATGGCGACTGCCGATAAGCTCTTTAAACTGAAGTTCAAACTCATCGTTGATTTTGCCCTGGCTGATTTGCCCTCTGGAGATGGCTTGGCTTACGGCTTCGATCTGATCCGTTCCGAAGCGGGTGAACCACCAAGGGATGCGAGGAGTGGTGGATGTTGGGGATTCTATTGGTGATGGATTCATGAAAGGATTTGGCATTCCGGAAGAAGGGTCATAAATTTCCCACCTTGGGAAGTGAACTTCGAGGAACGTTCAACGATCTGATCTCTAAATCTCCAGGGTAAGATAAGGGCTACATCGGCTCGGTTACCCTCCTCTACTAAGTATTTCGAAGAATATACAGGCAAATGAAAACCGGGGGAGAGAGTGTTTTCTTTGATGGGATTGTCGTCGACTAAGAACTCTAAATCACTTCCGAGCTCTAAAGTGTGAATCATCGTGGTACACGTTGCCGAGGCTCCGTAACCGCAGAGTTTCTTTCCCTCATTCTTCAGTGATTGAATGAGGGAGCGAGACTCTGTTTTCACTTTTTGGATGCGCTCTTCCAAGCGTTTGTAGGCTGAGCCATCGAAGAGCCCACCATCGGATTCACGTCGAATCAATTCGGAGACGACTGAGTTTCTCGAATGGGGCCCATTCTTCTTTTGAATATAAGCGCGAAGAGAACCTCCCTTAGTGGGCACTTCTTGAACATGAATGATCTCCATGTCGAGGGAGTTAAAAAACTTCTCTAAGGGGGCGACACTGAAATAACTCAAATGCTCGTGGTAGATGTTATCGAAGACCGAGTTCTCAATTAAGCTTGAGGCGTAGCCCGTTTCGATGATGAATACCCCTCTTTCATTCAATAAAGATCGAGCTCCCAAGGCAAAATTTCTGACATCGTCGACATTCGCAAAGACATTATTCGCGGTGATTACATCGAATAATCCGTGAGCCTGTTCGACTCTTTGAGCGCTTGCTTCAGTGAAGTAATCGTTAATTGTAGGGATTCCACTCGCCGACAAAGCTTCAGCGATCTGAGTGGCGGGCTCGACTCCAACGACCTTTGCTCCCCGTTTTTGAAAAGACCTCAAGAGGGCCCCATCGTTACAACCTAAGTCGAGGACCTTTGCCGATGGTTTTAATTGAATCACTTTGAAGACATCGGAAGCGTAGGATTCAAAGTGAACATCGAGACCCGGTGAACTCGCCGTACGGTAGATGTAATCTCCGTAGATCGCTTCTGCGGAAGCGACGTGTTCGAGCTGAGATTGACCGCATGAACTACAGAGCATGACGTTCAGCGGATAGCGTTCTCGACTTCGATCGGCTTTTTCAGCTGGAAGGTAATCGTCGGCTAAAGCACTGGGGGGGAGCTCCAGCGCTAATTGAAGATCGAGGGAGTCACAGAGCCTACAGGTAGTTCGTGCTTGAACGTTGATACTCATCGCAATTCCAGCTCCTCGGGAGTTAACAAATCTATGATTTGCTGAAACGGTAGAAACGGGCTCCAAAGGAGCAAGATTCAATAAAAACTGACTAGGTAGAAAGCTCAAGGTCGATTTTAGAAAGAAATTCGCTGACTTCAGGTTGTTGGTGTTCTTCCGGGGCCCAATGAGGGAAGACGGTATCGGTTGAAACGAATGGGCCGCGAGTGGATTCATGAAAGATCGCAAACTCGCTTTGAATCCGAAGCATGTGAATTTTTTGTTCTCTCATGCGGCAGTACGAGGTGTTTGTTGAGTGATTAGATAACGAGACGACCTTTTCGATTTGCCCGGCCTCAGTAAAGAGGACGAGATCGATGTTCCCTTCGATGACATGAATCGATTCTGGTTTTCCTCGGTGGGAGTGGGGGCGTACGTAGGCATCTCGGTAGTGAAGGATGAACATCTCGTGAAATTCTGCATCGGCGTGTTCGTGAAAGCAAATCCGTGCTCGCCTACGTGGATTCTTGTTGGCCTTTTCAATGAGAAAGGCACGTTCCTTCTGGCCGAAGACCGGTGACGTCAGGGTCGAATAAAAAACTTCTGGAGTTTCTTCCCGGTAATTCATGTTGGGCCGCCTCAATTAAATCTTGATACATTCAGGGTAATGCTCTTGGAGCTGAACGATCAGTTGTTCTAATGCTAAGTTGGGTGGTTTGGGTCCTAAGACGGAAAGGGGGTAAATTGGACTATCCACTGATTGTAGATAGTTGATGCGTTCCGTGACAACCGGTTCACATTCATTATTGACAGCCAATAAGCAAAGAACGGGTTCTGATATTTCGTGAAGGGCTTCCGATGAGCGAATTTCGATGCCACTGCCGGGCATAAATAATCCTTGTCGCTCGGGTTGATCATCGACGGCAAAGTCGATCAGCGAATGGATCCCCAAAAAATTGATGATAGCGCTGGCTCGACAACCAACTCCGTAGACCACCGTAGAAAACTGATTCTGTTTAACTTCTTTTAAGAGCGAGATGAGTTTTGCCTTGTAGGAGTCGATATTCCGAGGGAACTCTCTCGCTAAGTTTAATATTGCGTTCAAAGATTCCGAGCTGACTTGAGGGAGTTGTTGGGTTGATTTGCGGGCCAAAACGGCTGTAGAGCCTCCACTGAAATCGTAAGTACGAGATTCGATCACTTCAAATCCCCGTTGAAGGCAAGTCGTTTGAAGAGTTTCTTCAGTGAAATAATTGACGTGTTCTTCCCAGATACAAGAGATGTCTCCATTTTTAAACGCGAAGGATACATCGGGAACTTCCAAAAAGAGGTATCCATCCGGGGCTAACAATTGGTGTGCGCCACCTAAGAAACTTTGAAGATCGGGGATGTGCTCCAAGACTTGTCGACTGACGATGAGATCGAAGGGTTGTTCGTCCTGTGAGAGTCGTTCCGTGAGCTGGGCATCGAAAAAATCTTGGATGACCCTATGCCCTTTCATACGGGAGTGTTCAGCGGCATGGGGATTGGGTTCGACGCCCAGGAGGTCGTTGAAACCCACTTCTCTTAAGGCCGATAGAAAAAGACCATCATTACTCCCTAGTTCTAAAGTTCTCTTCGGCCCTACCGATTCTAAAAGCCAGTACGCCTCAGCGGAAACGTGAGGCTGGGGCTTTTGTGAGCTGAAACAAAAGTTATACCCAGAGTAAAGAATTTTTGGATCGACCGGCTCTAAAATCTGGGGGAGACCGCATTCCTTACAGAGGTGGAGACTCAAAGGGAACTGCTCTTCTTGTTGGAGTTCAGCCTTTGATTTTAAGAAACGATGGGCGATCGGCTGTTCTTTTAAATCGAGAAGAACTTCAAGGTTTGTACTTGAGCAGGATCGGCAAGTCGTGGAGGCGTTTTCAGTGTTCATGATTTAGTGCTTTAGTTATTCGAAGAAAATAAACTCGTAATCACCCGAGTAGCCAAATTGTTCGAAGATCCACACCCACTCTTCGGGGCGAAAGAAGCTTTCACAGGTGAGAGCCCAACATTGCAAATTGAACAGTTCGTCTACATTTCGGTAGCCTTCTACCATCAAATAACCGTCTCGGCCCACGCGCTCCATTTCTTTTAAAGCCACCGACAAATGGTGGATGGGTAAATTGTGAAGTGTTCCCAACGAGATGGCTAAATCGAAACTCTCATTTTCAAAGGGAAGTGGATTAGAGGCATCGTGAACGAAGAGATATTCTCGAACTTCTTCCTTCGAGTTTTCGATGGCGTACTTCGAAATGTCGATGCCTCGGATTTCTAAGCCGGGGAGAAGGTTTTGGAGTTCGTGAAGAAGAAATCCTTTGCCGCAACCGATGTCTAAGACCCGGCTTCGCTCGTCGAGCTGGAAGCGTTCGATCAAACTTTGGGCGACGACCGACCAGCGACCGTCGTACTTGTATCCTCCGTAACCGAATCGTCGTTCCCCATCCCAAAATTCTTCACCGTACTTGCGAGCCACTTTGCTGCAAGTGATCTTCTCGTCGACCATCCTCGCTAAGTAATCGCGGGAAGTTTTCTGATGAAGTGGGTTAACGATATTGAGTAATTCACCCATTACCTAAATCCTCATCGCTCATTCCTTATCGCACTCGAATGTAACTTGAGTACTGTTGTCCTCGCCCCCAGAAGGAGCAAAATTCACCGAAGTCTGTATTGAATTTGCCATTCAAGAGATCGCTTAATCCTTGGTGGTAATCTTGAAGGGCTTTTGCGGTATCGGGCATTCTCTCTATCAAGAGACCTGAAAGGAGCTTGATATTCTTCAAGAACTCTTCGTAGTACTTTTCTTCAGGATTCTGAAGAAGGGCATCGTGAAGTTGATAGGCTGAATTTGTCAGCTGAGTGAACTCTTCAACGGTTTCGAGGGGGAAGGCTTGGGGCACCGCCCGACAGTCGAGGAGGGAGAGTTCCAATTCTCGGTAAGACTTTAAGGCTCGTTCATTGATTCCAGAAAAATCACCATCGATCGCTTTGTACCACGACCAATCGGAAAGAAATCGTGGCGAGGAGCCTAAGATCTCAAACTGATCGCTTAGGATCTCAATGCTTTCCGCGATACTGAACTGAATGTCGTGCCAGGGATGGATGATGATATCCATGACCCAATTCGAATAACTTCGACTGACGTTCCCGAGGGCATCGAGATCTGGCGTGAAGTGATCAACTAAAGACTGGATCAGCTCATCTTCTGAATTAGCGTGGCTTTGAAAAATCGGTAAGACAATCCGACGACAGACATCGGAAAGTAATGAGAGGCGAGTGGCGTTGGTAATCACCAAAACTCCACCCGGCGCCACAAACTTGGCGATGTGGCGCGTGAAGGCCAATGGATCATCTTGACCCGGTATCGTTCCTTCGCAGAGAACGACGTCGTAGAGTTCGGGATCTTCGTACTCGAGGATGTCACCTAAGTGAATTCCGATTTCACAGCTACCGAACTGGCCAGAGTCTCGTTTTTCTTCGATGGAAGCGACACAATCATTGCTTCCTTCTACAAACTGAATCAGCTGTGGATCGTGACTGGCAGTAAAGAGAGCATAATCACCCGATCCTGGTCCGAACTCCAAAACTTTCCGGTCTTGGAGTAACCGCGGAACGATTCCCAAATGCGAATACAATCCTCGGCGGCGTTGAAATAATCTCAAGTTGTCATCGTTTTGAACTCCCGGAACCAATCCTTTAGCCGAGTAGTAGTCGATAAAGCTTTTTGAAAAAGTGGGGTTCGATGGATTCATCGTTTAAATGCTATTTCCTCTTCTCTTATTTTTAGGACGGCAGCTTTAATGCCTTGAGCATCGATTCCGTAGTGTTGACGCATTCCACTGTGGTCACGGATATGGTGAACGAATTCATCTTGGATGCTGAGAAATTCGAGATCGATGTCTAATTTTTCCTGAATCACTTTTTGAGCTAAGCTCGCTCCTAATCCCGAGGTTTTCTGATGCTCTTCGACCACCAAGATTTTTTGGGACGGAGGGATTTGGGCTAAGAGTGAATCAGTATTGAGAGGCTGAACTTGGGGGAGAGAGATCACCTGCACTTCAATTTGGTTTTCACTCAATTCCTGGCTTGCTTTTAATACCTCTTCGCCGATAGAGCCGTGGAATAAGATCGTTAAATCCTCTCCTTCTTTTAGGATTAAAGGCTCAGTGATTTGAAGTTCGGAGTTGGGGTGAAGGTTGGGTTCTCCCGTTTTTCCCAATCGAATGTAGATGGGATTTTTACATTCCAGGGCGTAACGTGCACAGGCTTTGGCTTCCTGTGGGTCAGCGGGTGACAAGACTTCTAAGTTGGGTAAGGAGCGAGTGAGAGCGAGGTCTTCGATACTGTAGTGAGTCATCCCCGCTGGAGCGTATGAAAGACCGGCGCCGATTCCCGCTAAGATCACCGGGAGTTCTTGGTAACAAATATCATTTCTGACTTGTTCATAAGTCCGGTAGAGAAGAAAGGGAATGATGTTGTAAACACAAACCTTCATCCCCGTCATCGCCATGCCTGCGGCCAAGCTGATGGTGTTTTGTTCGGCGATACCGCCATTCATAAATCGATCTTTAGAGTTTTGTGAAAACTCATCGAACACTCCGAGGCCGGCATCTCCACTGATGACAAAAAAATCGCGGCGATCCTGAGCCTCATGAAGGAGTTCTTTTACGAAGGTATTTCTCAATGTTCGTTCTCCTCGAAGGCCCGTATCGAAGACTTTAGCTCTTCTGCTTCTGTTTGCAATTCTTTCAATCCTAGCTCGAGATGTTCATCGGTGACTCGGTAGTAGTGCCAAATCAACTGGTCCTCCATAAAAGAGATTCCTTTGCCTTTAACCGTTCTCGCTAAGAGGATGCGGGGGCGCCCGGTTCTTGGGGTTTTAAAGGCAGCTTTTAGTTCTTCAACGGAGTGGCCATCGACGGTGAAGACCTCCCAGCCGAAGGCTTCCCATTTATCTTTCTGAGGCTCGTAGGCACAGATTTCGTCGGGACGTCCGTAGCCTTGAAGTCGGTTGATGTCGAGGATGGCGGTGAAGTTGTCTAAATTCAATTTGGGAGCGAACAAGGCTCCTTCCCACACGGAACCTTCTTGGCTTTCCCCGTCTCCGATTAAAGTGAAAACTTGTCGATCGATTCCCTGTCGCTTAAATCCGAGGGCCTGACCTAAGGCTAAGTTGAATCCGTGACCTAAGGAGCCCGTAGAGGCTTCGATTCCTTCGGCGACTTCTTTGTCTAAGTGTGCGGGGAGCGTGCCTCGATCTTGGTGGTAACCCGACAAGAGTTCAGGGGCGAGGATTCCGCGCTCGACTAAAGTTGAATAGAGGACCATCGCCGCGTGAGCTTTGCTGAGAATAAAGATATCCCTCTGTTCCCAGTCCTCTAAGCGTAAGATCGAGAAGTAGAGAGTACTGAGGACATCCACTGCACTTAAAGCCGAACCCACGTGTGCACTTTTTGAACGATGAGCGAGTTGAAGTATCCGTTCCCTGATTCTGAGGCTGAGGATTTTCAATTCCTCTGCTGAGTGTTCTTGAAGGTTTGGAATCTGTAGAGGCTGTCGAGCTTGGGTTTTCATTTAAACTCCTCGGGAATTGGATTCTGGGAATCGAGGAGGGATTGAATTTGGAAGAGGTCTTCGATGCGTTGAATCTCATCGAAGGACTCTAAGGAGATCTCTTCTAAGGCGAAGTGTAGGCTTTTCTTTTGTTCCAAAATTTCGTTGTAGAGTTGAAGGCGGTCGAGTTCTTCAGAGGGAAGCATCCACAAGCTGAAAAAGACGAGACCATCGACCGAGGCGATATCATTGAGGAGTCTTTTGAGAACCCAGCTGGAATTCGGCATCGTGTATTCGACCGAACTGAGTAAAAACTGAGCCGCCTTCTTCTGACAAAATGTTCTCACCACCAGGTTTTGAACGTGTTGCGGGCTGCGAATACCTTTGAAGGAACGACTGTAGATATAGCCTCGATATTTTTTTTCAGCACTTGAATTATTCATGAGTCCCTCCTGGAAGTCGGTAATCCAGCCCTAACCGCGTGGCGGGTCTCAGTGAGATCGGTTCGAAGAACTCAGCGTGTTTCTTGTCGCAATAAGGACTCAAGACCGATTTGAATCTCGCGTTGATGCTCCAACGAGATTCCGATTCTTCGTTGACGCGATTTCCGTGGATGATGTTCTGAGAAAAGATCACAAAGTTTCCGAAGGGAACGTTCAAAAAGGGCGCGTCGTGGGCGATCGCTTGGTAGATAGCTTCAGAGCTCTCGAATTGATTCAGTTTACTTTGAACCTCTCGGTCGGTTTCAACGGAAGCTAAGTACATCGATTTAGTTCGAAAGCAATCCACGAGGGGAACCCAGAGTACGACTTCATAGGGTGAATCGCCCGACCAGACATCGGCATGGGCTTCTAAGAGGGAGGAATCATCCTGAGGAAGCTGAATACTCAAGTTGAGACGGCGTTGAAAGGTGAGCTCATTTCCAACTAAGGTTTCGATCGCCCTTCGGGCTAATTTGAAATAGCTGGGCCTCAGGGTGGGGGAGCTGTTCAGTTTTTGAATGACGTGGAGACGAAAGGAGTTGAGTTCTTCAATTTTGATTCGTTGGTGAATCGAGTTGAGAAACTGAGTGGCGTCTTCGGGGACGGATAGATTTAAATATTCACAAGCAGCTGTCGTGATTCGAGTTTGAATCTGATTTAAGGCATCCCGATCTTCGACGGGTCGGATGACTCTTCCCGTACTTAAAAACTCGTCACAGAGTTTTAAATCGTCGGGATCAAAAAACTCTCTCGAATATTCAGGAATTTTTGATGGGGGTTGATTTGGGGGCAATTCTTTCTCCTCTTTACCTCATACGAAATTAGTTCCTGTTGAATAACAGGAACTAATTAACGTGTATCGACTCTTTTTCCCTGTTTCAGACTCCTCGTTCTTAGACTCTTCTAAATAAAATTCACATGAGGAACTCGATCGTTGGCGATTTGGTCGAGGTAGCGGTTGACCTCATCCATTCGACAATTCAGTCGGCACTCGTGAATATTGAGTTTCTCGCGAATAAACTCGAGATTCTCTTTTCGTTTTTCACTCTTCCAAATTTCCTCGAAGCTGTGCTCGTTGATATTTCCGTAATTGAATCGTTGATCTTCTAAGTAAGCACTACAACCGTAGACACTCCCATCGGCCATGATGTAAGCCCAGACGAAGGGAGTGGCAAAGCAACGGGGATAGCGATCCCCTTCGATCCCTTGAGAATGCTTGTTCATCGTGTTTTGACGAAAGACCACTTTAAAATCGTCGGTCGATAGATCGCTAAAGCGCTCATTCAATTCCATGAACTGGCTGTAATCGATTTCACGGTAGGTTTGAGTGAGGCTTTGGAGGTGATGCGAGTAAGGTTTGATGACCAAATAATCGAGGCCGATCTCATCGCGGGCGATGCGAGCGAGGACTTCTAATTCGTCAAAGTTTTCGGGAAGAAGTAAGGCTTGTATTCCCAGAGTACAAGCGCTATCCGTTTCATTTCGAACTTCTACCGCTCGTTTTAAATTCTCGATCACCAAATTGAAGTCGGACTCTTGGGTTCGGTGAATTTGGGAGTAGGTTTCGGAAGTTCCCGCATTGAGCGAAACTTTAATCCAGGTGATCGAAGGGAGGACTTCATAAAAGGAGTCGCGCATCACCGTGCCATTGGTCGTGAAGGACACATCAACTCCAGATTGGGTTGCGGCGAGTACGAGTTGATCGATGTTTTTGTGGAGCAGAGGTTCTCCTTCACCTGCAAACATCACACTTTTGATCCCCAGGTCACCCATCTCGCCTAAACGTTGTTGGATAACTTCAGTATCGAGGAAGAGGGGTTTGTACCCGATGTAATCAACGGCACAAAACGTACAACGATGGTTGCAGGCACCTACCGGTGAAATTTCGACATAAAGGGGGTAAACACTTTGGGCAAGGTCCCAGTCATCACGAGCTTCTAAAAGTTTCCACACGCGCTCGGGATGGTACATCAGTTTGTGTCCGTCGATGCGAAAACGGTCGACCATAGCCAATCCTCACTCCCTCACTCCAAGCGAGTCGATGCTATTGGTAGCCATCCACCCTTGGATGGATGGCTGTTCGATCGCCCTAAAGAGATCGATCTGAATGATTAGGTCACCAATGGCTGCTTACGCTTGGGTGTACTTCACTTCGATGAGTTTTCCTGAAATTCCCGTTGTGAGATTTTCCCCCGAAAATCATTGGAACGGAAAATTCCTGAGGCCGACTGGATTGAATCTCTTTAACAGATCTTAGTCATTCGGTTAAATGAAACCTTAAATCGATTGAATCCTGCTAAAGCTATTTATTACGATATCTTATCGCTCATTGAAACAGTCTTCAAGTTCAACCGTGAAGACTTACCCTTCGTAAGTAAAAACCTTACTCCTTTCCTTATGAACAAACGGAGTGTCGCATGACTTCACCCGAGTCAGTACCTAGTCGACGAGATTTTTTAAGGTCGAGTGCGGGTCTTCTCCTCACTCCAGCTCTGGGGAATTGGGTCGAATCCGCTGAAAGCTCATCATCTCAAGCCCTCAAGGTGAGTTCTTTTCGTTTTGACTGCACGCCTCCGATCGACCATCCCTTGTGTGGGGGGCTCGTGCAGCCCGCTAAGCGCGTCGATGATCGCTTGGAAGGTCTGGGAATCATCATCGAGGGAGCGAGTCGTCCCTTTGTAGTGCTGAGTGTCGATTGGACGGGAGTTCTCAACGCCACTCACGATCTTTGGAGAGAAAAGCTCGCCAAAGCGGTCGACACCACTAAAGACCGAGTTTTGATTCACTGTGTGCACCAACACGATGCCCCTTTCGCTTGTTTAGACTTCAATAAAATCGTCGAAAAGGCGGAGGGACTTGGACCCACAATACATAAATCTTTTTTGTTGGAATGTATCAAGCGGTCGACCGAAGCCGTTAAGAAGGCGCGTTCACAACTTCAGCCCTTAACGCAAATAGGCAGGGGAAAAGCTAAAGTCGAAGGGGTGGCCTCGAATCGTCGCATTCTGGGACCGAATGGAAAGATTCAGTTTTGGCGAGGGAGTAGCACGCGAGACCCTAAGCTTCGAGAACTCCCCGAGGGGGAAATCGATCCTTGGTTGAAATCACTCGCATTCTATTCAGGAGAGAAGAGAATCGCGTGTCTCCATTTTTACGCTTCTCATCCTATGAGCTATTACGGTCAAGGCGGGATCTCGAGTGACTTCGTCGGCTTGGCTCGTAAAAAGATTCAAGCTGAAGACCCAGACTGCACTCATATCTATTTAACCGGCTGTGCCGGAAATATCGCCTGTGGAAAATATAACGATGGCTCGGAAGCTTCTCGAGTTCGATTAACTCAGAGGATGGAAACGGCACTTCGTGCTTCGATTAAAAGTTTACGTCCTGAAGTGGTCGGCCCTTTGGAATGGAAAAGCTTAGTCTTTGAGGGACCTCCGCGATCGCTCCTTCCTGAAAAGGAGCTTCAAGCATTCATCAAAAATCCTAAGAATCGACGCAATTCAAGAATTCAAAAAGCCTTTTTACTCGCTTGGCACCAACGTCGAGCCCGATCACAGGGGCCGCAATTAACGGCACTTTCATTAGGATCGAATGCCATTGTCAGTTTGCCGGCAGAAACCTTTCTCGAGTACCAGCTATTGGCTCAGAGGGTCGATAAAAGTAAAACCGTTTTCACGGCTGCTTACGGAGATGGTGGACCCTGGTATCTCCCTCCACGGGAAGCGTACCCTCAAGGTGGTTACGAAGTCAGCGTGGCTTTTTGTGACCCTCAGGGAGGGGACCTTCTCGAAGAGGGAGTCAAGAAATTGCTGAAGAAACCATCTTAGAGCGAGCGTCGCTTATCGCTTATCAATGATGGTTTCGACTTCATTTCGTATCAAATCGACCATCAAACGAGTTCCACGGGCGTTGAGATGGCAGAAGTCGATCCAATTCTCTTTTGAATACGGAATCTTACCTTCGAGATCGATGAGGGCGACACCTTCAGATTCAGCCACCTTTCGAATGATCTGATTATATTTTTTAAGTGCCTCAGCCATCTGACTGTAAGTGGGAAAATAAATTTTAAAAATCGGACCGGCTAAAAGTTCGTCTTTTTGTTCCTCATTAAGATTCGGTTTCAATCGGGTTTCAAAGGTGAGGAGGACGGGGACGATTCCTTTTTTATGGCAGAGTTGGACCCACGATTTTAAGTTTGTCTCGAATCCCTCGTCGATGTTGGGGTACTGAAGGAGCCCTGTTCCTTTCCGAATCTTTTTTTCTTCAGAGCCTACGATCTTTGAGATCAAAACCTCGAAGAGGGAAGATCGCATGCGACGGCGATAGCGTTCGACGCGGCTGGGGGGACGAGAGTGCTGGAGTGGCTCGGAGTAAAATTTGCCATCATCTCCCCGAACGATGTCGTTGATCGCATGGTAAAGAAGGGCGATGTCGACCTCGTTCTTAGAGAACTTATTCAAATTGATAATGCTTTCTGTCGTACGGTAACCCGGTACTCCAGCGTTGAGGATTTCAATTTTCTGGTCTGAGGATTTCTCGTTGAGGGCCCGAGCTAAAAGCTGAGGATAGGTTTGGTCATCCCGGGGGCAGCCCGTCCCGAAGGTCGTCGAGCCTCCGAAGCAAACCAGCCTCACCGTTTTTGGAGGCCGTGGAATAGTGAAATTGGGTCCCCGGAACTCTCTCGAGTTGACGGTGAATATAAATTCTTCAGCGACTTTCCCTCCATCCGCTTGAACCACTGCCTCCCAGCCGGGGGAGAGGTTCGTCCAGGTCCCTGGTTTGAGACTGTAGCCCAAGCGGTCATCTTCTCGGTAAATCTTTTGAGACTCAAAGCGGGCTTTTACCCGTTTAAAGCGGTTCGTTGCTATGAAATGGTGCACTCCCTCGGCGATACCCCAACCGACCAGCACTAAGATAAGCCCAAAAAGTACTCGTTTTTTAGGGCTTATCCGTAATTTCTCAGGGTTTTGCTTGGGGTCCATGCTGAGGCTCGAAAGTCCTTCATTTGAGGTGCTTTAGGTCTGTACAAAGAAATTTAATCCGAGTGATATAAACGATTGTGATTTATATCGTTTAGAGTTTAATGAGGTCTTGGTATAAACCCTGGTTACGAACTCTTCTCATGACGATTCCGTGATGAGCGAGGGTGGGGTAACGGAATACTTACCTTATCTCAAATCGTGTCCTAAATCAGGATCGATTCTCAACCTGAAAACGGGTTTAATGGGGGGCTCGTATCTGAGACCATTCGTTTTAGGCACTGAACACTATTTGTGATTCAGCCCCTTGGAATGGTCGGAGTTAGTGTTTGTAAATAAATTTAGTTATTAGGCTTAGGTGGATGCTCCAAGAAGTTGAGCTCCCTGACCTCGAACCGCTCTAATGAGCAAGTGAGAATAGATTGTCTCCAGATAGCTACGCTGAAGTTACAAAAGAACACGGCCCCGATGCCGGGGCCTCCAGCTCGCTTTCCTTACCTGAATTCCTGCTTGAGGTCCTTAAGAAAATCGATGAGGGTGGCCAATCACTGCGACCACGTCGTTTGGATCAAGATATTCACGAGTGTAAGGATTTAGGCAACCGTGTCATTCCCATGGGACTCATCCTAGGTGGGACCTCCACTTTGGAACGCGAACAAGTTCAGTCTTACTATCGAGGCCTTCGTGGAATCATCGATCCCAACATCGAAGAATCGCTGGATTTGGTGAGCGAAACTTTGTTGATGGTGGATGACCGCGACCTCCAAGCGAGTGGAACGATCGCTGCATCATTCTTAGTCCAACGAACCTTACCCGATGGAACCGTAGCGAGAGACTTAGTCTTGCAATCGCTCTTGGATCTTTTGGGCAGTCAATACAACGAGAGGATGAGCCGTCACCCCGACATCTTTAGCCCGCTCAAACGCATCAAGAATGTGATTTCGGTCAATGACCTTCCTCGTTTTCTCGGAGAGATCTCCGATGCCTTAGAGGATATCGCCTGCGATAAGGATGTCTTTTTAGATAATCCCATCGAGTTGATCGAAAAAGCAGAGGCCTTGCCCGAAGAGTCGGAAGAGATCTTTAGGAAGGCTCGCGTTCAGTCTGGCGCTGATCTCCCCACTTTAAGTGATGAGATGGCGCAGATCGATACCCTCTGTACGCTTCTCAACTGGACGCGTGAACAAGGGATTCAATTTGCTACGAAGCTTTATCAAGCGGGGATCATGGACAGCCGGACGAAAGTCGGTTTGGCGATGAACGCAGTCTTGGCGGTGGTCGAAGACCTCAATAAGAATCTCGACTCTCCCGTAAAATCGATCGAAGTGAACGATGAGCACGGATCGGAAGCTTACACCTACAATGCTGATACCCAAACGATCGTCTTGAACTTGAAATATCGGGGCGCACTCACCAGTACGGTGATTCGAACCGAACACGAAGAGATGCTTCAGAAGGCAAAACAAGCTGAGATCGTCGTCGTCACCAACTTGTTGGAAGAGGCGGTTAAGAAATACGGTGAAGCGAGAAACGAAGCTCGTCTGAGTCTGGTGCCTGAAGAAGAAGAGCGAACCTCGATTCTCGAACTCAAAGAGGCACTGGGGCTCTCAGAGATTCAAGCCTACGAACTGGTCATCGGACTTTACGGCGCTGAGAAAATCAGCTTTTCGAGCGATCCCAATCACGGAATTTCTGTGGGATGTATTCTTCGGTTGGTTCAAGCTTGCAGTCAGGTCAGTCCTGTTCGTGGAATCCAAGTAGATTCCGATCACAAGAGTAACCTTCCCTTCCGACTCGATAAGGAAGCAGGAGTGGTTTTCCTTCATTCCAGCTTCAATCGCTTGACAGATGCCTCGATCGATCTTTGCTTGTCCGAGCGTTCGGTCGATCCATTGGGAATCGAAGAGCCGGTTGAAGAAGCTAAAAGTAAGTATCAGATTCCGGATGAAGCGGGTGGTCTCAGCAAATCTGAGAACCTGGATGCCTTCATCGAAGAGTTCGGATTGGCGGCTGAGTTCGCACAAGACTCCTTCGAGGTCCTGTTTGAAGACTTCCCCCAATTTAGAGATACCATCACCGTGCAAACGCTTCGAACCTTGGTTTCGACTCTCAATCAGCGCTTAGCTCCCGATGCCAAGATCAATGTCGTCACGGGTTGGTCTCGCTCCATTCCGAATACATCTCGACCCGACCACGATTCGATCGCCTGGTTGACCGCTCACGAAGAAGAAGATTCCCGCATGATCATGTTGACGTTTAATTTTCACTACGGTGAAGATAAACCGGATCATCCTCCCATGTCGAATGAACTGCTCCTCGATTGGTGTCAATATTTTAAAGCGGATCAAATTGGTGAGATGGAATAAACCTTCTTCGCTGAGTCAGATAAAAAAAAAGCGAGCTCGTTCATTCGAACGAGTTCGCTTTTTTTTCCAGGAAATGATCCCTCGCTAAAGCTTCGGGCTTGGAATGTTGGTGATTTTTTTAATAATTTATAGGTGGGAAGAGCGATGACCCTAAGTTCATAATTACTTTAAAGGTGGCTTACGCCCAGCAAGCCCGAAGCTTTAGCGAGGGATAAATAAAGCGTCATTTAGTTTGATAATTGATTTATTCTATAAATCCACAATGGCTTGGCACTAGTTCATTTGCTCAAATCTCACAAGCCGGATAGCTCTCACAAACTAATTCATCCTCACTCGGATCCTCACCGCACTCATTTTTACCAGGTGGGGGAATCTCTCCTGTTCCTAAAAACAATACCGTCAAGGTATGTATCGGATCAGAGACATCGACCGCCCCGTCATCGTTAGTATCACCGGTATCAAAACAGGTTAAGAAGGCCTTTCCCGTAAAGAGATGGCTCAATTGGGCAATCGGGTCCGAGATATCGACGAGTGCATCATTATTCGCATCTCCTCGTCGAAAATGTGGAGATGGAAGTTCTTCCTCGCAACGTTGGGAAGAAGGGTTGTTTTCTAAAACGATCAAACTCCGTGGGGGGAGTTTGAGGGAAGTCGAGTGGTTCAGGCCATCGTAGGAAGTGGAGTCAGCTCGAAAAGTGTGGCAGCTCCACTCGAAGTCACCATCGTAGATTTTCGCTTCAGAATTCAGAACGGAAGCCCATTCTCCACCTCGGGGGAGGCCGATGCGATAACCATCACCACCGGTCCAATCGCTGTTACTGAAATTTGCAATTATCACAAAAGTGTTGGCGTCGTTTTGGGATCGTTCAAAGACCAGTACGTTGTCGTTCTCGTTGACATGATAAGGATGGGCGAAAGCATTCGTAAACAGGGCAGGATTTGAAGTTCGAAGGTGAATAAGATCTCGGAAAAAATCAAATATGCCTCGGTAGATGGTTTTGTGGCGCCAATCGATTTTAGCGGCTTCCCAACCCTCGTCTTCTAACCACTCGGATCCCTGAAGGATGCAAGGAACTCCTTTCGACAGCAAGGTCATTCCGTGAGCCAGCTTGGAACGCCCTTTCGCGAATTCACTGTCGTGGGGAGAGCTGGGGTCGATGAGCCGGATCGCTCGTTGGTGATCGTTCAGAGGCCAAGTTTCATCGTGAAGTTCAAAATAATTGAAACAGCGAGTACCTTGAAGTTCTTCATTTCCCGAACGAGTTGTCGCCCAAGCTAAAGCTCCGATGTTGGGATCTCCAAACGCAGCCTCGAAGATGGCGCTCCGCAAGCTATCTCTAAAATTCGAGTGGTACTGAGCATCGAAGCCGAGTCCACCAAATTCAGTGGGGCGAGTGTACCAGGGGTCGTCTCCGAATATTTCGGCGATGATGATCTTATCTCGATACCGTTGATTCACTAAATTGTTCATGTCTTTGAGGAAGACTTGGCTCGCACCCGATTGGGGGCCCGAAATGAACGCCGAGAGAGCGTCGACTCGAAGGCCATCTAAGCGGTACTCATCTAAAAGTAAAACCACGGCATCCAACATGAATTCGCGGACTTCTCTGCGATCAAAGTCGAGTTGAGGACCCCAAGGAGTATCCGCGACTGGCGTGTCGAAATAGATGTTTTCTTCAGCCGAGTCGCCACTGAAGTTATAAAGGTAATTGGAGCCACCATCGACATGGTTGTAAACCACATCTAAGATCACGGCGATGCCTTCAATGTGAAACGCATCGACCATCGCTTTGAATTGATCAGGAGATCCGAGCGCCTTTTCGATCGAAGTGTGATTGATCGGGTTGTAACCTCCCGAAAAATCACCTGGCCATTCGATGACGGGATTGAGATAGACGACGTTGATTCCCAGTTCTTTTAAGTGGGGGATCCGACGCGTGACATCGATAAAACGGGCGGGAGAAGGAGCCGATCCAAAAGGATCGTTTCTTCCGGAAAAAGTGCCCACGTGAAGTTGGTAACAAACCATCTCTTCGAAGGGAGGAGGAGTGAAGGAGGAAGATTGCCAGTCGTAGGCTTGAGGGTCGATGACGATCGTGTTGTTGCCATCTCCGGCATCGATTCTTCGGGCGAAGGGGTCAGCTTTCCAAAGATCGTGTTCTTCAAAATAATATTTATAACTATCGTCGGGTCGAGCGCCCGGTACGAACCTCGTGAAGGTGCTTCCCCATTTTTGCATCGGCTGGTTTTTTGACCAATCGTTGAACGTTCCTCGAACGTAAATTTCGGATGATGCTGGAGCCCATACTTTAAAGACGACTCCTCCCTTAACCGGAGTTGAACCCAAAGGGGCGTGAGAGAATCGGGTAAAGTCCAAAACGAAAGGCCCCCCTTCAGGAGCACTACCTCCGATGCCGTCAACGCCGATGTAGTCTCGATCGTTCCCATCTTGGACTTCGATGTCGTAACTCAGTTGAGAGCTATTATGTCCCGGAACGGTGGCTTCCCAAATCAGGTAAGGTCCACGGGAATGAATGACTTGAGCGGGGAAACTTTGTGGATTGGGATCACCCGGGAGATATCGCCTGACCCGAGCACTCGTAAGGTCGTTTTTATGGGATTGAAAACGTACTTTAAAAGTTTCGCCTCGAGTCGGAACCCTAGGGGTTCGATCTTGCCATCCCAAATGGGAAAGCCCGAACCATTCCACATCTCCATCGAGATCCCAGGCTTGAACTTCCGTCAAGCCAAGAATTCCAGTTGCAACAATGATGTGAATCAGTTTTTTGATTTCCATTATTCCAAGCCCGTCATTTCAAACCCGAAGTGTCAACGAGGGACAGGCGCCTAACCAACAGAAAACCTCAAACTCACGCTAGGAGGCAGTGAATTCTTAAAGCCTCCAATTTAACTAACCCGAAGCGCTAGTGGTAGGCTCGACCCTCGAGCCGTGCGAAGCGAGGCCGTAATTCTGAGTCATGAAGGCTTAAAGAGAGATTTTGCTTGTTTCATGAAAAGGCTCCCCTCGCTAGCGCTTCGGGCTAGTTAAGGTCGTCTTTTAATTAGTTCCTGTTGATTAAACAGGAACTAAGCCGAGTTGGGATCAACTCGTCTGCGAATAAAGACCTAGGTCTTTATTCCATTATTACTGCGTAGGCTCATAGTGCCTATGTTCGCGGAGTGAAGGCAATTTGAAGAATTGCCAAAACGGTTGAAGCTATCTCCGAAGGAGCAAGATTCAACAGAAACTAATTAGAGCCGGAATCCGATTCTTACGGACCTCAACAAAAATTCACAACCCTTGGCATGCCGTTAGCGACGAATAAGCCTCATGACTTCTATTATTTCAGCCAAACTCGTGGGAATCACCGAAAATCTCTCGCTCTCGTGCCGATCGAGTGCTGGTTTCTCCAAAACCCTTTCGGTTATAGTAAATCATCTCGATCCTTGATCGAGACTTCTGATGAGGGTGGTCACTCATCACCAGCTACTTTTCAACTCGGGCCCCGGAAAAAGGATCCACTATGAAACGAGGACAATTCGCTGCCAGTTTGGCAATCTTAAGTTTATGGGCTTCGGTGTTAAACGCTGAAGTTCAAGTTTCGAACCTCTTCACTTCACACATGGTCGTACAAAGAGACCAACCCATCGTGGTTTGGGGAAAAGCCGACCCCGGTGAAAAAGTGTTCGTCGTTATGGCGGGGAAAACGGAGGATATCGTCGCTGGGGATGATGGAAAGTGGAAAGTGAAGTTACCGGCGATGGAAGCCGGGGGACCCCACAAAATTGTCATCGAAGGTAGCAACAGCCGGATCCAAATCGATGATGTCTTAGTGGGGGAAGTTTGGGTTTGTTCGGGTCAATCCAATATGCAATGGCCGATCAACGCTTCTTACGATGATGACCTTGCGCGGCTTTCAGCCAACTACCCTCAGATTCGATTGATCACCGTTCCCAACGTAGCGAGTCAAACGCCTTCGGATAATTTTAATGGGAAATGGCAGGTGTGTTCTCCTGATACCATCGGTGGATTTTCAGCGGTGGGTTATTACTTCGGAAGACAACTTCACCAAACCTTACAAGTTCCTGTCGGCTTGATCGACAATGCTTGGGGTGGCAGCGCGGCTGAAGCCTGGGTGCCCAAAGAGGTCTTAGCTCAGCACGAACGCTATCACGGATTACTGAAGCGTTGGGATAAGATGGCGGAAGAAGCCGAAAAGAATCCCGATGCCCGTAAAAAGTTTGCTCGTCAATTGAGAGGCAACCATCGTCCCGCGAATCTTTACCAAGGAGTTTTGAATCCCGTCATCGGTTACGGTATTAAAGGAGCCGTTTGGTACCAGGGAGAATCGAATGCGGGTCGGGCCCATCAGTATCAACATCTCTTTCCCCTGATGATCGAAACTTGGAGAAAAGCTTGGGGGCAGGGTGATTTTCCTTTCTACTGGGTACAACTTGCCGATTTTAGAGGCTACAAAAGTGAGCCGGGGGATAGTAACTGGGCGGAACTGCGTGAAGCCCAAACGATGACGATGAGCAAGCTCCCGAATACCGGTGAAGCTGTGATCATCGACCTCGGGGAAGCGAAAGATATTCACCCCCGAGACAAATACAATGTGGCTCTTCGATTGGCTCGTTGGGCTCTTGCTAAAAACTATAAGAAAGAACTCGTTTATCGTAGCCCCATTTTTAAGTCGGTCGAGATCAAAGGCAAGAAGGCGATTTTAACTTTTGATCACGTCGGTCGGGGCCTTTTGACCTTCGATATTCGAGAAGTACAAGGCTTCACGATCGCTGGAGAAGATAAAGCTTTTAAACACGCGAAGGCCAAGATCACCTCTAAAAATACGATCGAAGTGTGGGCTGATGATGTCCTCGATCCCAAAGCGGTCCGCTACGCCTGGGCGGATAATCCCGTTTGTAACGTCGAGAATAGGGAAGGCTTGCCCTTGACTCCATTCAGAACGGATCGATGGAAGGGAATCACTGAAGGCCGGGAGCAATAATCACCAAGAGTGTTTCCCGCTTTTCCCAAACGGCTCAGGAATGAAAAATCTCATTTCTGAGCCGTTTTTATTGGGGCTTCCTTTATGATAAAAGCATGTTGAACGGTCTTCGATTCCTCAGTTTATTCTGCATTTCATGCGCCTTTATGGGGGTGTTGAGCTTATGCTCCATCAGCTTTGCAGAGGAGGTACAATTCGATCGTGACATTCAACCCATTCTCGCT
Source organism: Planctomycetota bacterium (assembly GCA_028280485.1). Taxonomy (GTDB): domain Bacteria; phylum Planctomycetota; class UBA8108; order UBA8108; family JACQVS01; genus JANQLS01. Next base: position 12,728 of record JANQLS010000065.1, on the reverse strand, counting down.
AATCGATGTTTTAAATGTCACGGTCGTTCCGAAGTGGATCGAAAAGCTAAGCTTCGGCTCGATCAATTTGAAAGTGCCAAGCGGGTCTTATTGAAAAGCGCTACAAAAGAGAGTGAGCTCTTAGCTCGCGTTAAGAGTTCAGATCCCAACCTTCGGATGCCACCTCCCGAAACCGGACCACCTCTAACTTCGGGTGAAATTGAAAAGCTTGAAGCGTGGATTCAACGAGGCGCCACTTACACTCAGCATTGGGCTTTTATTCCTCCAAAAAAACCAAGTCTTCCCGAGGTTCGAGATCTCACTTGGTCCCAGAATCCCATCGATCGCTTCGTCTTGGCGCGCCTGGAGAAAAAAGGAATCGTACCCTCGCCTCCCGCGTCACGAAGGACTTTATTGCGACGTTTGAGTTTCGATTTAAGAGGATTACCTCCGAGCCCTGAAGAAGTTCATACCTTTGTTCAGAATTCCGACCCGGCTTCCACTCAGAAGGTCATAGAGCGCTATTTGAACTCTCATCAATTCGGAGAGAAGCAGGCTCAGGTCTGGTTAGATCTCGCACGTTATGCCGATACAACGGGGCACGCTGCCGATAAGCCCCGATCGATGTGGCTCTACCGTGATTGGGTGATAAGTGCTCTCAACGAGAACCTTCCCTTCGATCAATTTACATTGCAGCAAATCGCGGGAGATCTGCTTCCTAATGCTTCGGTGTCTCAGAAAGTGGCGACGGGCTTTCATCGAAACTCGATGCAAGCTTTGGGGAACAATCCACGCAAAGAAGAATTTCGCATCAAAGGTATTGTCGATCGATTGGACACCACCGGAAAAACTTGGCTGGGCTTAACGGTATCTTGCAGTGAGTGTCACGATCACAAGTACGATCCTCTCTCCCAAGAAGAGTACTATCAACTTTTTGCCATCTTTAACAATGTTCCGCACTACGGTCAAAAATTTGGTGTCCGAGGACCTCAACTTAAAGTGTTGAGCTTAGAGCAAAGAGAGGAGTGGGATCGACAAGAAGCGTTGATCGCTCGAGCGCAGTCCGAATTGAATTCTTTAAAACTCTCCGGGAACTCTTCTGCCGAGTCGAAATGGCTGGAAGATCCCTTTTCCTATTTTGAATCGAAGCATGAGTGGAAGTACCGGTTTGCTGTTCGAGGTGAAGGAGATCGATTTTCTCAAGATACCCCCTGGGGAAAAGGAAACTCCCTGCAATTTGAGGGAGACCCCGAGTCCGTTCAACCCATTTCAATTAAACCGGGGGGAGAGGCTTCCTTCACTCTATCCGTGTGGATTAAAACGAGATCGAAGCTTGCAGACATCGTTTCCAATTACGATTGGCGAGGAAAGCAACGAGGCTTCGTCCTGGGAATCGGAGGGCAACGAGATCCAGGGTACAGAGCCGGTCATCCCTACGTTTGGCTTTCAGCCACTCCGAATCCATTTTCGGGTATCGAGATCGAGGGATCGAAGAGAATCGATGATGGGAAGTGGCATCACCTAGCTTTTATTTTTGAGCCTGGGAAGAAAGCTCAATTATATATCGATGGGAAACTCGACCTCAAATCTCGAGTCAAAGGGACTATCCCCGCTCGTTTGGCGCAGCCGAATCGCCCCTGGATATTAGGCGGGGGGTATTCCAATAGCCCTTCTCCAAACTCCTATTTCCTTAGGGGGAAAGTTCACGATCTCAGGCTTTATTCTTCTGTTATTCCAAACGTGAATCAGTTGGGAGCTGTGAGTCCTGAATTGCGCCGAGCCATCATCGTCGACGAGAGAGAACGTACGCAGCAGCAACGAGAACTCCTTCGTTCCTTCTCGTTCAACTTAAGCTCAAAATCAAAACGACTCACTGAACAAATTCAAAGGGCCAAGGAGAAACAGGACAAGCTTCAAAAGAAAGCCCACACGGCTCAAGTGATGGAGGAATTAGAAGAGCCACGGGAGACTCACATTCATGTTCGAGGGGATTTTGAGGTCAAGGGAAAGCGTGTTCAACCCGGCTTGCCTCAGTTCATTTCGATTCCAGAAAGTAAGAAAAATCCTAATCGTCTCGATTTTGCAAAGTGGCTGACGCATCCCGAGCATCCGCTGATGGCGAGAGTGACAGTGAATCGTATTTGGGCGCAATACTTCGGTCAAGGGATCGTGAGAACCTTAGACGACTTCGGGACTCGAGGCGATGTGCCTTCCCACCCCAAATTATTAGATTGGCTCGCCCTGGAGCTGATTGAATCGGCTTGGGATGTAAAAAGGATCCATCGCTTGATCGTCAGTTCGACGACCTACCAGCAAAGCTCCGTTTTAAGAAAAGATCTTCAAACTCTCGATCCGGATAATCGTTGGCTCGCCCAATTTTCGAGGCGGAGAATGACAGCCGAACAAATTAGAGATTTAGCTTTGAGTGTTGGGGGTTTGCTGAGTTTGAAATATGGTGGCCCCAGTGTTTATCCTCACCAACCTCAGGGTATCGGTGAGTTTCGGGATGCGACGGCGGGGAAATGGAAGATGTCTCATGGTGAAGACCGCTATCGCCGAAGCCTTTATACGTTTTGGCAGCGCATGTCTCCGTACCCGAGTCTCGTTGCTTTCGATGCCCCCAGTCGAGAACGATCCTGTGCGCAGCGTTCGACGACGAATACTCCGCTACAAGCTTTAGCCTTGCTCAATGATCCCATTTTTGTAGAAGCCGCTGAGTCCTGTGCTCAGAGAATCATAAATAAGTTTTCAGAACCTGAGGATCGAATTCGTTTTGCCTTCTCTTTGATTCTCTCTCGGGAGCCGGATCGAGAAGAGCTGGACTACTCCTTGAAGTTTTTAAAGCGATGGAGTGGGAACAATAAGAATTCTTCTTTAAAAATTTGGCGATCCTTGTGTCAAGTGTTGCTCAACCTGGATGAGGCGATCACCAGTGAATAATAATCCAGTCAACTCTTCAGCCTGGAATGCTCAAATTCAGAGTGCGTTGCTTCGTCGCCACTTTCTAAAGGGTTCGGCGATGGGAGTTGGTAGTGTCGCCTTGACTTCACTTCTCAAGCCTCGATTGTTCGCTCAACCTCATTTTGTTCCTAAGGCAAAAAGAGTTATTTATCTCTTTATGTCGGGAGGTCCTTCCCATGTGGATATCTTCGATGAGAAACCTGAGCTCAAGCGATTAGATGGGAAGCCTATTCCAGAGTCCTTTGTCGATGGTGTTCACTTTGCGATGATCGACGAGCGAGTGAAGCGCCCCAAACTCAAAGCATCCCCTTTTCAATTCGAGCGCCGAGGAAAAAGCGGCCTCAATATATCGAGTTTGATGCCCCATCTCAGCCAAGTAGCGGATGAATTAGCGGTGATCAAGGGGCTTCGAAGTGAAGTCTTTAATCACGATCCCGCCGTGAATTTGCTCAATACGGGGGATTCCCGCTTGGGTCGGCCGACGATGGGAGCTTGGTTGAGTTATGGGTTAGGAAATGAAACTCAGCAATTACCATCCTATGTCGTATTAACTTCTGGTGTTAAGCGACAACCTTTACTCAACAGTTATTGGTCGAATGGATTTTTACCTTCCGAGCATCAGGGAGTTCGTTTGAGGAATGGGGGAGATCCCATTCTGTTTCTTTCATCGCCAGCGGAAATTCAGCGCATTGAGCGTAGAAGCCAAATCGATCTCATTCGAAAACTCAACGAGAAGCACTTTCAAAGAACCCGTGACCGAGAGATCATCTCTCGAATCGAGCAATATGAGACAGCATTTCACCTTCAAGCCTCGGCTCCTGAGCTCGTCGATTTGAAACAAGAATCGCAAGCGACTTTAGATCACTACGGTGCAGATCCCAAGAAGCCTTCCTTCGCCAACAATTGTCTTTTAGCTCGTCGATTAGCTGAACGTGGAGTGCGCTTCATTCAACTTTATGACATGGGTTGGGATTCTCATGATAATCTTTTCCAGCAACACCAACGGCAATGTAAGGCGGTCGACCAACCGATTGCGGCTTTAATTCAAGATCTCAAACAACGTGGACTCCTCGAAGAAACTTTAGTGATTTGGGGAGGAGAGTTCGGTCGAACTCCGGTGATTCAGGGAGGCGGAAAGAATTGGGGAAGGGATCACCATCCCCACGGATTCTCGATGTGGTTAGCCGGAGGGGGAGTTCAAGGAGGGATCACCTACGGAGAAACCGATGATTTCGGCTTCCACGCCACTGAGAACAAGACCTCGGTTCACGATCTTCACGCCACTGTCCTTCATCTTTTAGGAATCGATCACAAGAGATTGACTTACCGTCATCAGGGGCGGGATTTTCGATTGACGGATGTCGCGGGGGAAGTGGTCAGGGCAATTATAGGGTAGCAGGCGCACGCCGTGTGCCGTAGTGGTAGGCTCGCTCCGCGAGTTGTACCGGAGCGAAAGCATTTAATTGATCCAATTTAAGTTAATCAAAAAATCAGCTTATTTAAAATCGCTACAACCCATTGAGCTAAACAACTATCATTGAATACGGTGTTTTTTCCTCTTCAATTTAAGATCTACTGAGCTCTTGGTTACTCTTTTAAAACCATTCCTGTGACTCACCAATCCAAATTATAGAATAATTCGACTACTAAGGCGTCCCAGGGCGACGCTTCGCTCTGCCCTGGGCTATAAAGTGATGGGCCTTCAGCCCTTGGTCGCCTATATTCCTGGTAATAACTCATCATGCAATGGTTATAAAAGGTCTAAAGCATTAAAGAGGGGGTGGATCGACTCAGTACTGCGTTTCGGTTGGTTATAACTAAATTAATCAGAATTACGATTTCGATTTAAACGGCACACGGCGTGTGCCTACTACCTTGAGCCTACTCCGGCCGCCAAGGTTTCTCGACCTGCTCTTTGTTCTTAGGTTGTAAAAATTTGGCGTCGACTTCTTTATACCAGGCGTGAAGTTTTTTGCGTAAGGCTTGAACTTTCTCGGGCATAGACTCGGCTAAGTCTTTCTTTTCACCGATGTCTTTACTGAGATCGTAAAGGTGCACTCGACCATCTTCGTATCTTTCGATGAGTTTGTAGGATCCTTCCCGAATAGCTCCACTGGGGATGCCGCCTTGATTGGAGTAATGCGGGTAGTGCCAGTAAAGAGCGCGGTCTTGGAGCTTCTTTTTACCTTCGAGAAGAGGAACTAAGCTTTTCCCATCCAAGTGTTGCTTGGGTTTGAGTGGAACTCTAGCGATATCTAAAATCGTGGGATAAAAATCCGTACTGATAACGGGTGTTGAGTTGACACCTCCCGCTTGAGTTAATTTCGGATAACGAATGAGGAAGGGTTCACGGATACCACCCTCATAGGTCCAGCCTTTGCCACCTCTAAACGGAAGGTTGCTGGTGGGGGAACCTTCTGATGTTGAAAGACCGCCATTGTCACTCATAAAGAAGACCGCGGTGTTTTCGGTAAGCCCTAGTTTTTCTAAATGATCTAAGACCTTACCAACGGCGGTATCCATCGACTCCATCATAGCGGCGTAAACCGCGTGTTTTTGAAGGATACGAACTCGGCGTTTCCGCTTTCCGATCACTTGCTCTTCTTCGGCGAATTCTTCACCTTCGATCTTCTCGGCAAGGGCCTTGTATTTTTTGACGAGCTTGCTGTCTCCCTGAAGAGGAGTATGGACCGAATAAAACGAAAGGTAAGCGAAGAAGGGTCGATCTTTGTTGTCGGAGATAAACTTGTTGGTCTCGTCCGCCAAGCGGAGGGGTAAGTGTTCACCCTTAGGGCCGTCTTTTAAGCGCGGATTTCCGTAAGGAGAAAAGTAATGATTGCCTCCCCAAGGCCCACCTTTACTGTGTCCGCCCTTGTTGATATCGAACCCCTGGTTTTTAGGCCAATACTTTTCGTTGGGACCTAAATGCCATTTGCCCGCAAAAAAGGTTTTATAGCCTGTATCTTTGAGTGCTTCCGCGATGGTGATTTCTTCTAAGGGCATCACCGAGTTCAGAGGAGCAGGACGAAATTTACCCGCTCGTTTCCCTGAAAAGAAGTTTGTGGCATCGACTCGAGTGGGGTACTTCCCCGTCATGATGCTATAGCGAGTGGGGCTACACACCGGATTGGCAGCGTAACCATCGGTAAAACGCATCCCCGTCTTCGCTAATTTGTCGATGTTGGGAGTTTGGTAAAACGTCTTCGGATTGTAGGCCCCGATATCCATGTACCCAAGATCGTCGACTAAGAAGAAAACGATGTTGGGTTTTTCTGCCAACAGAGGAGTGGAGATGAATACGAGGGAGCTAAACAGAAAAAGATTTACCAAACGTGTCATGATCGCTCTTTCAATTACCGTGTGATTTTCCGGGCCAACTTTCCCACCAGGATTGGAAGAGTTGAAGTTGTTTTTCGCAGTAGGTTCGCTGGCTGGGGCTCAGGGCATCCGTGGGATTGATTTGGAGTTCAAAATCTGAATCGCCTAAGAGCACCAAGAGATACTTGTAATAAAGAACGAGGTCCGGTCCCTCGTCGAAGGTGGAGAGAACGGTTAAGGCTTCATCCAATTCCGCGGCATACTTTCTTGCGACGGCATCCCCAGAAACTCCGAGTTCACAAAGCTTCACAAAGTGAAGGATCTCTTTGGGAATACAATTCCCGATTCCCGTAATGGCACCGACCGCTCCACAGTGCATGTAGCCGTGGAAAACTTGAGTGTCGACGCCGACCATCAATAAGACGTCGTCGTCCTTGTGAGTGATATGCTCAGCCGCGTAACTTAAAGAAGCTGCGCCACCAAATTCTTTGAAGCCGATTAAATTGGGGAACTCATTTCTCAAATCGAAGAAGAGATCCGCTTTGGTTTCAAAGCCGTAGTAAGGGCTGTTGTAAATGATCGCTGGGATATCGGGAGCTGCGTTCAGGATCCCCGCAAAGTGATGGCGTTGAGCGATGGGGGAAGTTCCTCGAGAAAGGACGCGAGGAATCACCATGAGACCTTTAGCGCCTACGGATTGAGCGTGGGCGGCGTGAGCGATGGCTTGGCCTGGGTTTTGAGCGCCCGTTCCTACGATCACGGGGACGCCTGCCTCGGTAAGACGCTTAACGCCTTCTTGTCGTTGTTCATCGGTGAGCAACGGCCAGTCACCCATCGATCCGCAGTAAACGACGCCACTCATCCCTTCTGCCATCAGGGATTGTGCCTTACGAACTAAAGCCTCGTAGTTGGGGCTTCGATCCTCATTACAGGGAGTCATGATCGCGGGAATACAACCCTGGAAAATACTCGTATCCATTTCTTAATTCCTACTAAAGTTGAAGGGTATCACTTCTTCTTGTTTTTCTTCTTGCCACCTTCTAAGGCGGTCGTTCGCATTTCTTTTTTCCATTCCTCGGGTTTCTCCGCTACATCGCTATCGTCTTGATAGTGCTTGCGAAGATCCTCGAGTTGTTTCTTTAAATCTACGGTCAACTGAGCCACATCCGGTTTCCCGTAGAGATTGGTTAATTCATCGGGATCCGTCTTGAGGTCGTAGAGTTCCCATTCATTCCCAAATTGATAGAAGTGCATCAATTTATAACGTTCGGTGCGGATTCCGTAGTGACGAGGGATCATGTGAACGCTGGGGAATTCATAATAGTGGTAGTAAATCGACTTGCGCCAGTTGGTAGGTTGCTCTCCTTTGAGAAGAGGAACAAGAGACCTGCCTTGCATATCTTTGGGTGCGGTTACGCCAGCCATCTCGAGGAAGGTTTGAGCGTAATCTAAGTTTTGTACCATGAATTTATTTCGAGAGCCGGGGGCCGTGACTCCGGGCCACTTGACGATCAGGGGCATCTTCAAAGATTCTTCGTACATCCAACGTTTGTCGTACCAACCGTGATCACCGATATAAAATCCTTGATCCGAAGAATAAATCACGACGGTGTTTTTATCGAGCTTCAGTTCTTGGAGAGTCTTTTGGAGCTTCTCGACACTCTCGTCGACACCTTTAATGCAACGAAGATAGTTTTTAGCGTAGCGTTGGTATTTCCAGCGGACGAGTTCTTTGCCCTTGAGTTTCATCGCATGGAATGCGGCATCCCGGGGGCCGTAGAAAGCACGCCACTTTTCCAATTGCTCTTTCGTCATCCGTTTCATATTGCGCCAAGCTGAGCGATCCTGACGTTTTTGACTCGCGGGCTGATTGAAGTCCGGGGTGAGGTCGACAAAGAGGTCGTAGTGTAAATCCATATGCCGATCGATTTCTAACTCCTGGAACCGAGCGGGAGGGGCGTTGTCTTCCCAGCGATCAAAGAGAGTCGCCGGCTCAGGGATATCGATGTCGTCGTAGAGACTCAAGTGCCTCAACGCAGGCATCCAATTCCGGTGGGGAGCTTTGTGCTGGACCATCAAAACGAACGGCTTCTTGGGGTCTCTTTTATCTTTGAGCCATTCGACGGCGAGGTCGGTTACGACATCAGTACAGTAACCCATGATCTTTTTCCTACCTTCGGGAGTGATCATGTCCGGGTTGTAGTAGAGGCCTTGGCCGGGTAAGACTTTCCAATCATCGAAGCCCTTGGGCTTTCCCTTCAAGTGAGATTTTCCGTAGATGGCCGCTTGATAGCCGTGTTCTCGGATGACTTTACTGAAGGTTTGTTGATCCCAATTAAAGGAATTTCCATTGTTCATGAACCCATTTTTATGGCTGTGTTTACCCGTGAGGATCACCGCCCGGCTGGGGCCACAGATGGAGTTGGTACAGAAACTGTTTTCGAAGAGCATCCCCTCACTGGCGAGCTTGTCGATGGTGGGAGTTGGGTTGACCACTTTGAGGTGCCCTCCGTAAGCCCCGATCGCGTGGGGGGCGTGATCATCCGTAAAGATGAATAAAATGTTGGGGCGTTCCGCTGCTTGTGAAGTGTAAGAACTGAGCGAGAAGAGGCAGAGGGTGAGGACCCAGGCATTCAGTATTTTTCGCATTGTGGTACGGGACTCCAAGTGAGGTCGATGATTGCTTTTAAGATTATTATTCGTCGACAGGGTCGTGATATTCCGAAATGATTTTCGGTATAGAATTTTTGGGAAGCAATTTGTACAGTGTGCTCCTGTTGACAAACCGTTTAGTTTATCCTTCCTACCCCCTTGAAGTGAAGCGTGAACGGTGATTTCAGCCTAGATTTCTTAGATTTATGACCCTGAGTCTCCTGAATCGGTAAAGGGCTCAGAAAAGTACTGCTGCCATCCTTACGAAAAACTATGAACACCTCGTCTCAGTTAAAAATTATCGACACTCATACCGGGGGAGAACCTACGCGAGTCGTCACCGATGGTTTTCCCGATTTAGGGAACGGAACTCTGGTTGAGCGTAGAGATCGATTTAAAAAGGATTTCGATTCTTGGCGAGCGGGCATCGTCAATGAGCCCCGAGGGTCCGATGTTTGGGTGGGGGCATTGATTTGTGAGCCTCATGATTCGAGTTGTACAGCGGGTGTGATCTTTTTTAACAATGTCGGTGTATTAGGAATGTGTGGACACGGGACGATTGGCGTTGCTGTTGCCTTAGCTCATTTAGGCCGTCTCGAAGTTGGGCGTCATCACTTAGAAACTCCGGTGGGAGTGGTGACGATCGACTTACACCAAGACCGAGAACACGTGACGATCGAAAACGTTAAAAGTTATCGATTTAAAAAAGATGTCGAAGTTTCAGTTGAGGGTTACGGTGCGATTCGAGGAGATGTCGCTTGGGGTGGTAATTGGTTTTACTTGGTTCAAGATCACGGTCAAGATCTGCATATTCGGCGAGTGCAAGAGTTAACTCAATACAGCTTAGCCGTTCGAGATGCCTTAGTTCGAGAGGGCATCACCGGAGCCAATGGAGAGGAGATCGATCACGTCGAACTTTTCAGTGAACCCGATGACTCGGCCAACCACAGTAAAAATTTCGTTTTATGCCCGGGGGCGGCCTACGATCGGTCTCCCTGTGGAACGGGAACGAGTGCAAAGCTCGCCTGTTTAGTTGAGGACGGGAAAGTGAAAGCTGGGGAGGTCTGGCGACAAGAAAGCATCATCGGAAGTGTGATGGAAGCAAAGTTTCAACAACAAGATTCTGATGGGGTGATTCCCATTTTGACGGGGAGTGCTTGGGTGAATGCGGAGTCGACTTTAATTTTTAATCCCAACGATCCCTTCTGCTTTGGAATTCCTCAATGAGCTCTCGAGAAGATCCATCCAAGCAAGTCGTCATCGTAGGTGGAGGGATCATCGGAATCGCCTGCGCGCATTATCTCAATGAAGCCGGTTTCCAGGTCACGGTGGTCGATAAGTCGGAAATTGGAAAAGCGTGCTCTTTTCGAAACTGTGGATTGATCTGCCCGAGTCATGTTCTTCCTTTAGCCGAACCCGGTACCGTACAAGCGACAATCATGTCGATGTTGAGTGGGGGAGGAGCGTTTAAAATTCGTCCCCGAGTCGATTTGAGGCTTTGGCGGTGGTTTCTCAATTTCTGGAAGCGTTGTAATCGAGAAGATATGCTCGAATCCGCCCGGGCCATCCAGCCTCTTTTAACTTCCTCTCACCATATTTACGAAGATCTATTGGGCTCAGGTTCTATCGAGTGTGAATATCGAACTGAAGGTTTGATGTTTGTTTATAAGAATCAACAAGCTTTCAATTCCTACTCTCCTACGAATGATCTCTTGAGCTCTCAATTCAACGAACCCGCGCGAAGATTAGAGACGAAAGAACTCGTTGAGTTTGAGCCGAGCTTAAAAGGGGATTTAGCGGGAGCCTGGCTCTATGAAAGCGATGCGCATCTTCGGCCGGAGAGATTGTTAAGCTCGTGGATCGATCAACTCACTCAAAAGGGAGTGAGTTTTATCGAGAACTGTGAGCTTCAATCGATTCAACATTCTCAGCAGCAGGTTCAAAGCATTCGCGCCGGCGGGCAAGAACTCAAAGGCTCTCATTTTGTTTTTGCTACGGGGGCTTGGACTCCGTTGTTAAAAGATCTCTTGGGGATTTACATACCCATACAACCGGGGAAGGGTTACTCCGTCACTTTGCCGGTCCCGGAGAACTCTCCCCGAGTCCCCATGATTTTTCCTGAGCATCGTGTCGCCGTCACTCCGATGGAGAGTGGATTACGCTTAGGATCGATCATGGAATTTTCAGGTTACGATACCAGTTTTAAGAACGATCGCCTGCGCTTGCTGACCGAGGGCACCAAAGAGTATTTAAGATCACCATTAACTGAAGTCGCTTCTGAGCATTGGTTCGGTTGGCGACCCATGACTTACGACACCACTCCCGTCATCGGAAATCTTCCCGGTCGGCTCAACGCCTTCCTCGCCACGGGTCACAACATGCTGGGCTTGAGTATGGCTCCCGCAACGGGCTTGTTGATCAAAGAACTCATTTGTGGGGAAAAGCCGCATTTAGATATTGCGCCATATAAAGTGGATCGATGGTAGTAGGCACACGCTGTGTGCCGTCGAAGCAAAGACGTTTCCCTCTTCGAATTGAGTTTTAACTAACAATATTGTTTTGCTTGGAGTTTTCCCCTCGCTAGCGCTTCGGGCTAGTTAACCATTGACCTTTGTTAATCACGTCATCGGAATTGAAAACGCCGAGGGCTGTAAGCCCGACACTTCATAGCCAGGGCAGAGCGAAGCGCCGCCCTGGGTCGCTTAAGAAATAAAGATGGTTTGAAGGGTGATTCAAGAAAGTAGATTGAAAATGTAATCTTAAGAAAATTATATTTCCAAGCTGGCTTGCGGGGAGAGCCTACCACTACGGCACACGGCGTGTGCCTACTACCCTGGTTCAGTCCCTTTAAGTTAATAATAATCAACCACTTAGCGCGTTGCGCCCCCATCCGCTAAAATTAATCTTAAAATAATTGAATCAAGATCCGTCTTCACTGGAACTCCTATATAGAGGAAGCGACTTCGCTTTTTCACCTCGCTTTCTCGATTTGGACGACTTAGGCCTAAGAAATCCTCTATTGTATGAACTGTTGATGGATATCGACTTCGGTAAGACCTGTGTGATCCTCTTAAGGATGGAATTAAACCATGCCCTCGATTGAAGGATATTCCGGTAGCTCTGACTATCTTCTCGAACACTCCGCTTGGCTAAAAAGTTTAGCTCGGAGTTTAGTTCGCGATGATGCGACTGCTGATGATGTCCTTCAGGATGCTTGGATCGCTTCACAGTCGGCAGCCATTCGGGAACCTAAATCTTGGTTTCGAACAGTCATTAGAAACTTAGCCTTTCGTCAATATAGAGCTGAAAGCCATCGTCGTCAGCGAGAAGTCAGTGTTGCCCAACCCGAGTTGACTCGGAGGGATCAAGGAATTGAAGTGGTCGAAAAAGCCGAGACTCACTCTCGTTTGGTCGATCAACTTTTAAAGCTCGACGAGCCCTACCGTCAAACTTTACTTCTTCGTTATTTCGAAGACCTCTCACCGAAAGAGATCGCCGACAAAGGAGATCTTCCCGAGTCGACCGTGAGAACTCGAATTCAACGCGGACTGAAGCAATTGAGAGATCAGTTGTCTCAAAAGGATCGGAACTGGCGTAAGTCAGTCCTCATCTTAGCGGGAGTTGATCCTCTTAACTCGAGTACCCAAGTCGCCGCTTCAACCGCGACAGCAGCTTCGGCTTCTGCTCTAACCAGTACCTCAATTGGAGCTATTATCGTGTCACAAAAAGCCATCCTCCTCTCAGTTACCACTATCGTAGCCGGAGTCATCGGAGTTTCACTGGGGAGCATCATCTTCAAGTCGGATCCCGAAGATATC
>JANQLS010000036.1:82500-96731 GCA_028280485.1 Planctomycetota bacterium | reverse complement strand
ATAAACTTGGCAATAACTGGAAGTATTACTATCGCCAAGATAAAGAAGCATCGACACAAGGAAAGCTAGAAACCTGCCACGGCTGCCATCTCAATGTGGTGGAGAGTGATTATTTGTTTTTGAGTTATATGAAGCGGGCAGGAAAATAATTTGAAGCAGCGAGGAAGGTTTAATCTTTACTTCCAATCGTCTGTTTTTATTAATTACTGACGCCCTTACAGGGCTGATTCACTCTCACACTCCATCCCCAGGGCGACGCTACGCTCTGCCCTGGGCTATAGAGTTGCGGGCTTTTAGCCCTTGGTGTAATGGTTACCTAAAGGGGTAACCTATCTTTTTAAGGTAGTTGGCACACGCTGTGTGCCGCCGGGAACGAAAACAGATGAAGGCAAGCAACAGTATCTTCACTGTCAGTGTTATTACTTCAAACGCTGAATGACAAAACTAAATCAAGGAGTAAGTCTGTGGCGTACTGTCCAAAGTGCAGCGAACAATTAGATCGCTCTGCAACGAAATGCTCAAGCTGTGGTTATAATTTTAAAATCACGGCAAAAACCATTCTTCCTCCCGATTGGGTTCATTCAGGTTTTGCTGATATGGCTTTAATGTTCGCGCAAGTCTGCACAGTATTAATGATCTTATTTCAGATCATCGGATATATCATTGCCTTATCTATGGTAGGAGATCAGATTATCATCGCGACCGGATCCCTTATCATAAAATGTGTTTTTTACTTTGGGGTATTGGTTGCGTTTACAAAGGTGAGAGCGTTGAAGCCGAGGCATTTTGATTAGATAGACGGCGCACGGCGTGCGCCTACTACCCTTTGAAGCTTTCTGAGAGGATGACTTCTTTGATGAGAGCTTTCAGCTTGAAACCATCCTTTGCCGTTTTTTCGACAATCTTTTCGATGACAAGAGTGTCTTTTGGAAGGAGTTCACGGCCTAATGCAAATCGCATCAAATGAGCTGTGAAGGCCTTGGCGAAGCGCTTATCTTCCTTGAGAAGGAACTCTTTAAATTGAACGACATTTTGGTAGGGATATTTCTTCAACAAAGTTCCCGCAGAATCAACGTCACGACCGTTTTCATATTTATCTCTCCAACGACCGGTGATATCAAAATTCTCCATCGCGAATCCCAGAGGATCTAAACGCGAGTGACAGCCAGCGCAATCGGGATTTTCTCGGTGAATAGCGAATTTCTCTCGTATCGTTAAATTTTGGTCGCCCGCATCCTCGTTCAAGGGAGGAACATCGTTAGGCGGTGGCGGAGGGGGATCATTAAAGATCACTTCGATGATCCAAGCACCGCGAGCGATGGGATGCGTTCGCTTGGGGCCTGAGGTCATACTCATCATCGCAGCATTAGTAATGACGCCACCGTAACGCGGATCAGTAAGACCGACTCGCTGAAATTGTCGCCCTCGTAATTTCGTACGAATTTCATTATCAAAACGGTTCCTCACATCGTTTCGATGGCGATTGAGGATTTGATCTCTCTTGGGAACTCCATTGAGCTCGTTTCGAAGCTGGTTGATCGAACTATTCAGCTTATCCTTGGTGGTTTTTATGTTCACCCGGAGATCCGCTAAGGCCGGTGCTTGGTCGTAGTAGTACTTCGAAAGCTTATCTGTTTGTTCAGGGCTTCGCTTTTGAGATTCGACTTTGAGAATACTGATGATCTCAGGAGGAAGCTTCACCGCTTGGGCTTTGAAGTAGAATCCGTGTCCCCCTCCCCCGTTGGCGATCTTAAAGAGGAAAGTGTTTTCACCTTTTTTCAAATTCAAGACGACCTTATCTTGATCGGGCGCCACTCCTCGAGTGACTCGGCGTTCCTTGATGAGTTTCCCATTCAACCAAAGCCTGAAACTATCATCGCTCCCTAGGGAGGCCTCAACCTGTTGGTCATGCTCCGCCTTGATGGTTCGGTAAATATAACTCGCGTTGTTTTGGCCGGGGAAAGAGTGAACCTTTCCATCGACAAGATCTTTCCTAAGTTGCCACTTTAGATTTCCGAAGGTCTTCTTTAAATCGACCGATTTTTCTCCAACGAAATCCTTTAAGTGAGCTGTTCTTAAACCACGAGCACTAAAGGGACCAATGTAATGCCAGGGAGACATTTCAACTAAACCCGATACTAACTTAATCTGAACTTCTTCCCACTCAGCCTGGGCTTTTTTAATATCGAAGGTCTTTAATTTTTCTTCAAACTGCTTAGGTATCGATGCTTCAAACGATATTAATTCTTGTTGCGATTTGGTGAGACGCTCTTGGATCGAAGCTCTCTTCTTCTCTGCATCTTCAATTTCTCCTGCGTATTTCTTTTCATCAAATGGCGGAGGCTTGAGCTCTGAAGAATACCAAGTTTTCAAAAAATCACTTCGGTAACTGAACTTAGGAGCGATGAATTCAAGGACTGAACGGTTCTCAATAAAAATCGCGTCAAAGAGAAGCAAAGGCTCAAGAACCATTTGAATGCCAGCTGGGCGAGTTTTATCGATACTAAAGAATCGGTTTTTACCGGGATCGGGAGTTGCCGCTAAAACATTTTCTAACTGCATCCACTGAGATGGAAAGGCATCGAGGAAGCGTTCAATTTTAGGATCAGAAATCATCCTCTGGATGGTTTGCTCGAGGACTTGAGGCTTTGATAACTCTCCTTTTCTAGCCAGTTGAAGCAATTCCTGATCGGGACCACTCCCCCAGAGAAAGAAGGATAAGTTTGAGGCCAAGGCGAGCTGAACATCGATGCTCTCTTTTTCTTTCTCGCTTCCGTGAACCAAGAGAAATAATGGAGAGCAAAGAGCCGCTGACGCGACTTTCTTCATGCTTTCGGTGAAGGATAAACCACCCTTGATCTTGGCAACGGTGTAAGCCGTGTAGCGATCTAAAATCAGTTCATCGGTGGCTCCACGAAACGCTTTTTCGAGAAAGGGCCCTAAACGTTTTTTAACTTCGGCTTCGAGATCAGTATCGGATTTAGGTTCTTTAAAGAACGAGTTCCAAATCCCAACATTCTTCTCATTAAAATCGGGGCTTTTAACGATGGAATAACTCAGTCGAATGAATGAATCTAAAAGAAGGGGTGACAGGGTGAGTTGGTTGGATTGATTGTCGTATCCGTGAGCCGCCCTGAGATCTTTGGGGAAGGGCTGAACATTTTGGAAGCCTCCGCTCTTCGTGAGTGACAAACATTCGACCTCAACGCGATCGGGCATCTTAGCCTGCACGGCTTTTGGTATGGAAATTGGAGTGGATTTAGCCTGACCGATGATGATCTTCGGGGTCAAATAATCGCCGTAGCGAGTCATCAATTTTTCCGTCAAGTGGAAGAGATCTTTATTCAGCTCGAAGAGATCTTTAACGGCGTTGTTGTACTGAAAGCGATTCAGACGACGTATTTGATTTCGCTTTGCTTTCTCAGTAGTTGCGGCTTGAGCGAATGCACTCCTTAAATGCCGGATCAGTGCTCGTCGTTTCGCTTCACTTAGAGGAGGCTCACTCTCAGGAGGCATGTCGCGAGCATCGATCACCTCGATCATTTCTTGGATCAGTTTAGGCTTTGTTAAAAACTGAGCGAAAGAAGAGAGTTCTTTGAGGTTAACTTTTCCTTTAACCTTTTCTCCACCGTGGCATTTAACGCAATTTTGATTCCAAAGGGGTTTCAGAAAGGTTTTAAAGTTTTCTTCGCCTTGAGGATCTTTTGAATGAATATGCGGGCTGAAGATCACACTAGAGAAAGCAACCAGGACTAAGACAAAAACTTTACGCGCCATGGGAAGTGCCTTTAGGTCCAAAGATCGTTGAGGATGCCATTACTGTCAGCGAAGCTTTCAATTTCAAGTCCCATCAATTGAGCGATCGACAACCAAAGATTGGAGTTGAGTGTTCCACTCTTCGATTTGATGAAGCGTCCTTGCTTGATTTGACCTTGCGCTTTTCCCGATACAATCATCGGTAAGTCGAAGTACTGGTGAGTGGCTCCATCCCCCAAGCCTGCACCGTAGGTGATGATCGAGTTGTCGAACATCGTGCTTCCGTCGGATTCCTTGATCGATTTCATGCGATTGATGAGATAAGCATATTGTTGCATGTGGAAGATATCGATCTTTTGGAGTTCTTTGTAACCATTCCCTTTTTGGTTATGGGTCATGTTGTGGTGTTGAACCGGTTTGTCGAAAACGCCCTCGTACATCAAAGTGGCATCCCAGCGCTCGGGGCCAATCATAAAAGTACAGATATTCGTAATCCCCATTTGAAAGGCAAGGAGCATGAGATCAGCTTGGAGGCGAATGTATTCTCCTCGGGGGATGACGGAATCTTTAGGCTCTTTGATCCCTGAATTAGCCATGATCTTTTGAAGCTTCTTGATTCGAAGCTCGATGTCTCGAATCATCGTCATAAATTCATCGAGAGTGTGCTTATCTTCAGAAGCCAACCTCTTCGACAAGGATTTGGCATCCGCGATCATCAGACTGGTGACATCGTCGACATGGTCACGATAGTCGTCCGCCATAAACAGGCGATTGTAAAGTTTCTTAGGATCTTTGATCGAAGGCGCAATTTTTCCGGGGCCATACCAAGAGATGTTATTAAAGTATATGGATTCCTTCGGCGCCTTGAATCCATTGCAACTGATCTCCAAGGTTTTGAAGACTGTTTTGTGCCCAACTTTATCTCCGATGACTTGATCGAGGCTTCGACCGTTGGGGTGTCGCCAGCCTCTTTCTTGAGCTTGATGGGGAGAGACGCTCGTTAAATAACAAGAAGCTCCCTGGGCGTGGACATCCTGACCGTTTTGAAAAGTTCGGTCGAGCCCGGTCACCATCGTGATGTCATCTGCGAGTTCTTTAAGAGGCTCCATCGTCGAAGTGAATTCGAGAGGATAGATCCCCGGCTTATTTTGAATACGTCTTTGGTTCTTAACTTTGTCGGCATTGAACCCACCGATGAAACCAGGCAGCTCACCATTTTCCTCGCCGGGAAAGAAACAGCGACGCACAATTCCATTGGGAATGTAAACCATCACTAATTTCTTATCTGGCTTACCCTCACGAAGCGCCTTGTTCGATTCCTCTGCAAACGAATTAGGGATCGATTGCAAGAAAGGTAGAGTCAGGACGGCCCCGTTAGCTTTTAAAAACTTACGTCGGGTGATGTTCATGGTTTTACTCTTTGTGAGTGGAGAGGTTTAATTCTCGACGGGTTACTTCTCTTCAAATGAGCTCACCCCTGATGACAAACAAGCAACTAAGCTCGAAACACAGGGAATAGTTAAGACTCTTTATTATTTAAGCACAAAGTGAAGGCAAGCGGCTATTATTTCCTAAAACAAATTCGGTATTTCGTGGGCAGGTCCTCTTAAAGACTAGGCGTAATTATGGCTGAAGGATCTTCTTCAATACGAGCCCCTTGTGAAGTTGCAAAGTATTGCAGTTCGGCTGAAATCGAGCTGAGATGGATATTAAAAAAGAAAACCTCCTCAAAATTAATAGTCCTCCAGCCCTTAACCTTTGCAAATAAGCTGGTATGGATATCTGCCCCTTTAAAACTTACATCAGCTAAATTTGCGCCTGTAAAATTACACTCATGAAGTTCGGTATACTCGAACTTTGCCCCTCTCAAGTTCGTATTCGTGAAATTAATGTCGCTCAATTGATAGCCTGAAAAATCGAAATTGATTAGATTTTTTCCTGACAAATCATAGAGAAAACGACCCGAGGAAATTTGGGATTGCTTTAGTAGGTCATAATATTTTTGGCTTTCAATACTCAACTTAGAATTAGAATCTAGTTCTATTTCCATAAAATCTGATCGGATAAATTTTACTTTTGATAAATCGGTGTTTCGAAATTTACAGTGGAGGTACATTTCTTTAAAAGCCACATTTTGAAAATTACAGGATTCATAAACACCCTCATCCTCAATGCATTCCCAAAATAATGTTTCTTCAAAGGAAACCTCTTTAAAACGAATAACTTCAAGATTCAAATCCACCAATTGCGCAGATCGAAAAGTGGAATCCTCAAGGAGGCAGTTATTCCAAACTCCCAACTGAAAAATAGATTTTAAAAAAACGACTTCACTAAAAACACATTCTTCAAAACCCACTCTTTCAAAGTTACATTTCTGAAATTGAACATTTTTGAATTGATTGCGGCCGAATCCAATTTCTACAAAATCACACTTATCAAAGATAACATTATTAAAGTTCACGCCTCGAAAACCATCGAACCACTGGCTGTTGTTCTTCCCAAATTTTAAATTTCGGAAGGTAATCCCTGAAATTTCAATTGTTGAATAATTACTACTCTCTCTCCATTCGCGCCAGCCGTCAAAGTCATCCGAAAGAAGGCGGAGGATTTTTTGATTATATAAATAGTTATTTAGGTAAGAACCAAAACTGATAAGAACTCCCACGGAGATAGAGCCCAAAGTCAAAAGCATGCAAACTTTGATTCCGTTCTGCTTGTTCAAATAAATAAGCCCTATGTTTTAAAATTACGATTTACAAATGAAAATATATCGCTGATTCACAGGACCATCCAATTAATATAAACTAATGACATAATAATTAATCACCGAAGGAAGAAGGATTCACAATTCATGAATCTCAAACGCTCAATAACAACACATGTATGAAAAATCAACTCGTCCTGCAACTTCAGTAGACGAAACTCAATTAGAAAGAAGCCCCGCGGGCTTTTTCAAAAAATCAAAACAGGCAGCTTATGCTTTTCACTTTATCGCCTACTTTATAGGCGGAACCTTCGCTTGCGCAACATTGCCGCGATTTTTCCTTGAGGGAGACGCAGCGTTTTTGACAGCGCTCTCATCGCCACTCATTGTTGGGTTCATTCTTTTTTTATTTAAAAGCCCCATCAAGAGACACCTCAATAAAAAGGTTGAGAAGTTTCAAAAAGATTTCAAAAGCAAAACTGTAACCGAGCTACATGTCAAAACAGACACTGCGTATACCGTTAAATTCAAAGAACTCCTTAACGATCCCGCTCTCATCGTCTACATCTCAAGAGATGAATTTTTATACTTTGAAGGAGATTGGATTCGGGAGATAAATTACTACCAGTTTGAAGATAAAAATCATGGCGAAGGGAATTCAGAACATGAAGTCGACAAAAACTACTTCAATCATTTACCTCCTCCGAACTCATTTCCCTCAACCGAATTTAAAATTAGTTATTACCCTGAAACTCTAACAGTAACTCAAATTGAAATCCTCGGGGATTACTTAGAGCCTAAAGGTAAAATCAAACACCGAATACACATGCAAGAGAAGCCTTTCGCAAAATTGAAGGGAATGCCCGACGGCTTAAAGAAGGTTTTTAAAAGGGGATTCCGGTGGATTTGAGGTAATGACAAAATTTGATTTAATCGGTATTGTATTGACGAACTTAATTTCCTCTCTGCGCGGAATTTCGAACAGTATAGATTCGTCATAGAAAATTTCTCATCAATCCAGTTTTAGTTGGCATTCCAAAGTCATGGGCCTCTCCAAATTACTTAAAAAGAAACGCCTCCTTATCGCAGGCTTCTATATATCGTTGATACTCCTAATAGTTGGCGGTTACTGGGCGTGGCATTCGATTGATATATCCCCTCCTGATCTGTCGAAGTTTGAATTGTACTCAGTAAATACGAGTGATGAGGATAACGGTTATAAGGATCTCTCGTTTGATAGAAAAGAATTTTGGTTCAGGGAGGAAAAGAGCTATTTTCGTTTATCTGTAAGTGATTTTTACTTACTACCAAATTTTGAGGCACCTAAATCACTGAAAATCTTTGCTCCATCTGAGGAAGGCAAGGATTCAGTATCCATTACCGAAGCAAAAAAAATCGTACATAAAAACCAGCATTTATTAAATCGATTAGATATTGCCCTGAGTAAAGAAAGGATACAAGGTCCCCTTTACGAAAAGAATGAAAATTACTCCTCCTTAGGGCACAACATGATTAATTTCCTGGACGTTTTGTATATTAAGTTTTGGGTACATATCTCCGAGAAGGAACAAGATGAAGCAATTGATACTGCTTGGAGGCTAATTAATTTTGGAGAAAGGGTAATAAATGGAGTAAACGATGGTGGGGAATTTATGGTGAGTCAAAGTTTAATTCACCGAGGGATAGAGTTATTGCGCTATGCTTATTTACTGCCAAACTCCCCAAATATTTCTATCCAGACTTCCATTAGAAGGTTACAAAAATTAGTAAACTTCGAATTGATTAATGAAAACCTGACAAAGACCTTTGTATTGGGATTGATTACTCAAACAAAACATATCGTAAACCTTAGAGAGAATCCATCAGAAGCTAAATTGATATTGGATCCACTCTATTTAGAATCGAGCTTTCTACCTAATGAAACATTGAGCTTACTTACGACACATTTAGCCGCTTATCTCGATGCGGTTAAAATTCAGCCCCACCCGCCATATAGAATAAATTCAACCCCACCGAGTTTTCCTGAATACGAACGAAACAAGCTTAAAAAAACGAATCGTTTCCTCCGGGGCCGAAATGCTGCAGGTAAATTATTGGTGAACAGGTCGCTTCTAAATAGCTTTGATATTACAAATTCCCATCTCCTTAAATTAGACGCCAGCGTTAAACTTACGAGGCTCAAATTAGCCCTTCTTCTCTTCTATCGTGAGAACGGGCAACTGCCTGAAAAACTGGATGAATTAATTCCAAAGTATTTAAGTAAACTGCCAGCAAATCTTCCCTCAGGAGAACCTTTTACCTATAACAAAGCTAAGAGGATCGTGTATTCACTTGGTAAAAATGGTGAAGAACTGAGAGAAATAAAAATAAAACATTCCAAGAGTTCGTATCCAAAAGGAATACAGGAGACCTTTCCATTAGCGGAGCAAGCTTTCTCTGATGAAGAAAATAATGTTATGTTTTTAGAGTTCCCCGGAATGAAGCCATTAGCAGAGAGTCATTTTATAGTTGTTGAAGAACCAGAGGACGAATTTGATGACCTGTAAAATGAATTATTCAAGATTTAACTTGCCCCCATATTAGCGTTGAGAAGCCCAGCGGATAAGGAACAACCTCAATTGTATTGAAGACGAACGGCTTAGACTCTATCGATTACAGCACTTCTTATATTTTTTTCCGGAGCCACAGGGGCAGGGATCGTTTCGACCAACTTTTTTATCTTTTCGAATGATGGTGATGGGCTGATCGGGCTCATCCTTCCAAAGTGAATCAACGCTGGGGTCGGCAAAATCTAAGGCTTTTGCTCGTTTTGAAGGGTCATATTCGTAATCGACTTCGTCGTCCTCCCAATTGTCCTCCCCCAGATCGAGATCTAAGTTCACACCTTCTATTTCTAAGATTTCAGAGAGCACATCCTCAACAGGCTTATAGGTATCTTGAAGCTGCTCTCGGTGCTCTTCAGGTGAAAGACCTTTCATGTATTCAATGTCGTCATCAAAGTCATGAGGAGATTCTTTGAAGACAGTTTTCTTGTAATCTTCAATTTCTTCGGAAAAGAACGTCACGTTCATTCCCACTGCGGTAAGGAAAACATGAGCACATAGTTCATCATAAATTTGCTCTTCCTCGCTCCCATCTTCAGCTTCAAGACAAGCTTCCTTTGCGTATTTCAATATTTGTTTGTAATTGGAGTTAAATTCCTCTTCTCGGGTCTTCCCTAAAGCGTACATTGCGCATAAAGAATCAATGAAAGCCTTCCGTGCTGCGATCCCAATTTCTTCATTTTTAATTAACTTTATTATTTCCTGGGTTTCTCCGTCAGAGACCAAACCTATTAATCTTCCTCCGAATCTCTCCAGGAAAATCCCAAATAACGGTTCTATCCACTTTTCTGGAATGGAAAACAAGCGGATCATCGATTCAAGTGCACGTTTATCAGTACGAGCCGCCAAAATGAATAGAATGTAGCAATGACCAACTAAGTCTTCGATCTGACTAAATTCATTGGGTTTTTGAGAAATAGCATCAAGTTGACTTATCAAATAAGGTTGAATATTTTCAAAATCAGCCATGGTAAAAACGATGGCTTGAGTGGGAATTTGCTCGGATGGCATCATCAGCTCATCAACTATTTGCAATGGTGTTCGATCCCCTCGAATTCTTGTGATGAGATCGACTTGGCCTTCGGCTTCATTAAAGCTTTCTTGCCAGTTTTCGAGCTCTTTAAAACAGTCACCACCTGAATTGTCATTTAAAAAAACTTCTAAGGTCGCTTTTAAATTGGAATCGTTTTCTTCGATATGGAAGCGCTCCTCCTCCACACTATACCTACCCAAAAATCTGTATTTAGCTTCTTGAATAAGGTCTTTATTGGTTAATAAGCCGCCTCTTTTACCAGAGAAGGTTTCTAAATTTGGCACCACGACTTCAATGTCAATTTCACGGCGTTCAGGATTAGAAAAAGCTTCTGAAATAAGAACTCCGAAAGGAAATAATTCAGACCTATTACTTGAGGTTACTAACACCGGCTGATTTGAATCGATGATTTTTTTTACCATGGTGAATTATAAGAGCTGAGCTACCTTGATTGATGCTGAAGGAAGGTGACAAGGAGTGTTTTTAAGAGCGGGAGGGATTTTAATAGCGTTGGTCGAGAGACACAAACTTCTACAACTCTGACCTTGAACAAGGAAAGATTGAAAAATAGAAATACGGGTCCATTCTGCTGCAAGACTCAGAATCAGTTAGATCCGCTAAATGTAGTATTACTTCAAAATCACAGGTTTCAAATTTTCTATCGGAATACTCTGACGCCCTGAGAGAGTTATATCGTTGAAGATCGAGCGCTCCAAAGAGTAGAGGCTCTGTATTTGCAAGATCTGATGAATTTATTAAACTCTTCGCGCAAGTCAGGAGACGCCTCCCGGAGGGAGACGACTACTATTGATTTGTGAATACGCTGGCGACGCCAACTTACACGAAGGAGCCCCCGATAGGGGCGACCCAAAAAAGTAACGAGCAGTTTAATAGCCAGAATTATTAAACCCGATTTATTTCGGGCAATGGTGGGATTATCACAGGCTGTCACGCCTCAAAGCCACAACCACCAAATCTTCCAACGGAAGATTTGGGGCGTGCGCAGGCAAAGCCTGCATGCACGAAGGAGCCCCCGATAGGGGCGACCATTAAACAATATAATGAAAAAACCCCATGCAACTTTGTTGCATGGGGTTTTTGAATTATAAACCGGGCACTACCTACTCTCTCGGCTTTAACCAATACCATCGGCTTAAAGAGCTTAACTGTCGTGTTCGGAATGGGAACGAGTGTGGCCTCTTCAATATGTGCACCCGGAGATCTAAGGGATTCGACTCAACTCTTGCTCTGCCATTCGCGGCTGGAGCGAGAGGAGTCTCATCCCGTTATTTTAAAAAGTGGTAAAGGACCTCTAAAAGTGGTGAACACGAATCTTGGTTCCAAGTTCATATTCAAATGTTTTGTATTGAGGGTATTCAATATAAGACATTCGGATTGTTGTAGGACTTGGAACACATTCGAATACCAAAACACTCGGTAAATTACTCTGGGCTTTCATTGATGCCCAGAAAAGAATGCGGCCAAGCCAATCGACAATTAGTACCGGTCAGCTAAATACATTACTGCACTTACACCTCCGGCCTATCAACCTCATAGTCTGTAAGGAGTCTAATGGGGATACCTAGTCTTGGGGGAGGCTTCACGCTTATATGCCTTCAGCGTTTATCCTTTCCGAACATAGCTACTCTGCGGTGCCCTTGACAGGACAACAGACACACCAGAGGTTCGTCCGTCCCAATCCTCTCGTACTAAGGACAATGCCCCTCAGGTATCCTACACCCACAGTAGATAGGGACCGACCTGGCTCACGCCGGTCTAAACCCAGCTCACGTACCGCTTTCATTGGCGAACAGCCAAACCCTTGGGACCTTCTTCAGCCCCAGGATGCGATGAGCCGACATCGAGGTGCCAAACCTTGCCGTCGATATGGACTCTTAGGCAAGATCAGCCTGTTATCCCCGGAGTACCTTTTATCTGTTGAGCGACGACCCTTCCACACGGAATCGCCGGATCACTAGGACCTGCTTTCACATCTGCTCGACCCATCGGTCTCGCAGTCAAGCTTTCTTCTACCCTTACGCTCTACATGCGATTGCCAACCGCACTGAGAAAGCCATTGCGCTCCTCCGTTACTCTTTGGGAGGAGACCGCCCCAGCCAAACTACCCACCTACCACTGTCCCTGGCCCGGATTCACGGCACCAGGTTAGAATTTAAATATAGTAAGGGTGGTATTTCACTGATGGCTCCACCAGATCTAGCGACCCGGCTTCAAAGCCTCCCACCTATGCTACACATATTATACCTAAACCCAATAATAGGCTGCAGTAAAGGTTCACGGGGTCTTTCCGTCTAGCTGCGGGAACGTGGCATCTTCACCACGACTACAATTTCACCGAGTCCTTCGTTGAGACACCGATCCAGTCGTTACGCCATTCGTGCGGGTCGGAACTTACCCGACAAGGAATTTCGCTACCTTAGGACCGTCATAGTTACGGCCGCCGTTAACCGGGGCTTCAGTTCCAAGCTTCGCCGAAGCTAACCTGTCCCCTTAACCTTCCGGCACCGAGCAGGCGTCAGTCTGTATACATCTTCTTAGACGAATTAGCACAGACCTGTGTTTTTAGTAAACAGTCGCCAGATCCTTTTCACTGCGACCCCCCTAGACTCACAACGCGAAGTTGCTCACCCTGGAGGGTACCCCTTCTCCCGAAGTTACGGGGTCATTTTGCCTAGTTCCTTAACGAAGGTTCTCTCGAGCGCCTTAGGATACTCACCTCACCTACCTGTGTCAGTTTTAGTACGGTCACTGTTAGAAATCCGAACCGAGGTTTTTCTTGAGAGCCCTTCCAATCACTTACGATTTTTAAATATCGCGATCCAACTCCTGGGCTAATGTTAGCGGATTTTCCTACTAACACCCTCAAGCCGGAAACAAGGACAATCAACGCCTTGCTGACTTTCAGAACTCTGTCCCCCCATCATCAACTCTCTAACAGTGGTGCACGAATATTAACGCGCTGTCCATCGACTACGCCTTTCGGCCTCGCCTTAGGTACCGACTAACCCTGGGCGGATTTGCCTTCCCCAGGAAACCTTAGGTTTTCGGCGAATGAGATTCTCACTCATTTTCTCGTTACTCATCCCGGCATACTCACTACCATACTGTCCAATGCTCCTTACGGTACACCTTCAACCTGTATGGTACGCTCCCCTACCGATAGAAAATTTCCGCAGAAATTTACTATCCCGCAGCTTCGGTGTTAACCTTAACTCCCGCTAATTCTCGGCGCAGGGACGCTCGACTAGTAAGCTATTACGCACTTTTTAAATGATGGCTGCTTCTAAGCCAACATCCTAGCTGTCTTAGCATCTCTACTTCCTTAATGACTTAGGTTAAACTTTGGGACCTTAACTGGCGATGTGGGCTGTTTCCCTTTCGACCAAGGAGATTATCCCCCATGGTCTGACTCCCGGGGAACAAATAGTGGTATTCGGAGTTTGGTTAGGTAGGGTAGGCGGGAAGCCCCCCAAACCCATTCAGTATCTCTACCCCCACTATTCTGTTTACCCGAGGCTAGTCCAAAAACTATTTCGGGGAGAACCAGATATCTGCGAGTTTGATTAGCCTTTTACTCCTAACCACAGCTCATCGAATCAGTTTTCAACCTAAACTCGTTCGGGCCTCCACAGACTTTTACATCCGCTTCACCCTGGCCATGGTTAGATCACTCGCTTTCGGGTCTGCTACCCAGTACTAAACGCGCATTTCACACTCGCTTTCGCTACGGCTTCATCCCTTAAGGATTTAACCTTGCACTGAACAACAACTCGCCGGGCCATTATGCAAAAGGTACGCAGTCACCCGTTCCTCCGAAGAGGCATAGGGCTCCTACCGCTTGTAAGTTTATGGTTTCAGAGTCTATTTCACTCCCCTAACAGGGGTTCTTTTCACCTTTCAGTCACCTTACTGGTACGCTATCGGTCGCCAAGGAATACTTAGCCTTAGGGAGTGGGCTCCCTGAATTCATGCCGGGTTCCACGTGTCCGACACTACTTGGGAAACTATCAAGAGAAGACACACCTTTCGTCTACGGGACTTTCACCTTCTATGGTTCATATTTCCATCTGATTCGACTAGATGATCTTTTTGTAACTCTTTGGATTAGAGGTAG
>JANQLS010000036.1:0-77500 GCA_028280485.1 Planctomycetota bacterium | reverse complement strand
ATTTTGTGGTGAGTTCAGCATTCACAACCTCTTCTCGAAGCTCTGAATCATAAGAATGAAGAAGCGAATTATCCTACTCGGCTCTACGGGCTCTATCGGAACCAATACCCTCAAAGTCGTCCAAAATCTTCACGACGAGTTTGAAGTGGCCGCACTAGCTTGCGGGTCCAATTGGAAACTCCTCTTAGAACAAGCCAAAGAATTTAAACCACTCGCAGTAGGGCTCTCAAGCGAACAAGCCCGAGAAGAATTCACTCAAGCCTTTAAAGCTCAACCCTGGGAACCTGTTCCCAATATTTATTCTGGCGCTGAAGGCTTAACTCAGATGACTCGTGACGTGGAGGCAGAATACGTCTTAGGCGCGATCTCGGGATCCGCCGGACTCCCCGCAATTTTAGGTGGCTTAGAAACGGGAAAAGATATCGCCCTCGCCAATAAAGAAGCCCTGGTGATGGCAGGAAGTATCTTTATGCGAAAAGCAGAAGAGTTAAACCGAAGAATCTTACCCGTAGACAGCGAACACTCAGCGATCTTCCAATCCCTTCAAGCGGGAAACCCTTCAGAAGTCGAACGTATCATCCTTACTGCTTCAGGCGGCCCGTTCCGGCAAACACCTTTAGCGGAAATGGAAACGATCACTCCCGAGCAAGCCCTCAAGCATCCAACCTGGGACATGGGAGCCAAAATCACGATCGATTCGGCGACGCTTATGAATAAAGCTTTGGAAGTCATCGAAGCTCGCTGGCTCTTCGATTTACCTCCCGAGCAAATCAGTGTGGTGGTTCACCCTCAATCGATTATCCATTCTTTTGTAGAGTTCATCGATGGATCGACGATTTGTCAGCTTGGCCCCCCCGATATGAAAATTCCGATTCAGTACGCTCTAACCTTCCCTGAACGCCGACATCTACCCGACACTGAGATCAGCCTCGCTAAAATCGGCAGCCTAACTTTCGAAGAACCGGATCTGAAACGCTTCCCTTCACTCCGGATGGCTTACGAATGCTTAAAAGTAGGGGGAACGGCTTCAACCGTCTTCAACGCCGCAAATGAAGTGGCCGTACCGGAATTCCTCAGCGGAAACATCCCGTTTTTAGGAATTTTTAAACTCATCGAAGACGTTTTGAGCGCCCACCAACTGATAGAATCCCCCACTCTCGAACAACTTTTCGAGGTGGATACTTGGGCTCGTGAGCAAGCACGGGAGAATATTATGAGCTGAGGTCCAAATTCTGGCGAATTTGGCTACGGATCGAATCGTAGTCTTTGTAGCCGAATTTGTAAAAATTTGGCGAACCTGGTAATCAGCCATATTTTTACAAATTCGGCTACAGCACTTAAGGTTTCAGGTGAAGTAGAGTTAGCTTCCATTATCGGCATTCGCTCCAAAAGCAGGTGCTGGTAACCGAGGATTAATCGGGAATCGAAGTTCTTTTTCCACTTGGTCCTAAAAATTTGCTCTTCAGCGCTCGACACCTAAAATAAGTAGCTTTATCTTTCTTAGCTTGGAATCGACGATCAGCCGACAAATTACTGCTGATGAAAATCAGCTAAAGATTATCAGCTCCCGATTTTCCGATCGGCTGGAGAGATTCCTTCTTCCAGCAGACCGCCTGCAAAAACCTGCACAAGACCTTAAAGAATCGTAAAGATTATTCTCCTTCGGATAACAATATGGATCTCAATACGCTCCTCTACATTTTCTACGCAATTCTCGGCTTAGGCCTAATCGTGTTTATCCATGAACTGGGACACTTCTTGGCCGCCAAAAAAGTGGGTGTCAAAGTACACGCCTTCAGTGTCGGCTTCGATCCCACCATCTTCGGACGAAAGATGCGTCTCTTCTCCTTTAAGTGGGGCGAGACCGAATACATCATCGGGCTAATCCCACTAGGTGGGTACGTGAAGATGGCTGGAGAAAGCGAACTCTCTGATGAAGTGCAGTCGGGAACAGGAGGCCAAGTGGATCCTGAAAAAGATCGTTGGCTAGTTTCAAAGTCAGCGGGCGCAAGAGCCGTCGTCTTTGCTGCTGGAGCTGTTTTTAATATTGTCAGCGCAATGATTTTCTTTCTCATCGCCTTCAGCTTAGGAGTGAAGTTCTTGGAGCCCACAATCGGCCTCATCGAACCGAACAGCGCCGCCTGGAGAGCCGGTATCCACGAGGGAGACAAAGTCATAAAAATTGACGGCAAAGAAGTCGATGAGTTTTCCGAACTCATGATTGCCGTCGCCTTAGGTGAAAAAGATAAGGCTTTAGATATCACCGTTCTTCGTGGAGAAACGGATGAACATACTTTCACCGTTAAACCCGAACTCAATGTAGCTCGAGGCATCAATGAAATCGGCATCCGGCCAGGAACCACATTAGGAATCGGCCCCATCGTCCCGGGAAGCCCCTTAGACGATGCCGGATTCAAAGAAGGCGACAAAATCATCGGTGGTCGATTCGGGCATCTCGAACTCACGGATCAAAGCCATATCATTCAAATTCATCCTCTGATTACAGAGTCCGACTCTCTCCCCTTTGAACTTCTTTGTGAACGAGATGGAAAGCCCTTAGGTTGGAAAGTCGTCACTCCAAAGATCAATAAAGACGCCGACCCTCGCCCCATGCTCGGAGTCATGCCGTTGTTTGCACGCTCGGTTAAGGCTATCCGCCCTGAGAGCAACGCACTTAGTGTTTTTAAACCGGGAGACCGCATCACCGAGATGAACGGCAAGCCCTTCATTTCTTTCTCAGCTCAATCCCTTCAAAAAGAAGAAGGAAGAGACAAGATCTCCCTTACGATCGAAAGTGCCGATGGAACAACAAAGACGAGCGAATTCGATCCCAAAGATATTTCGAAATGGGTGATCGAACGAGAGATCGCCTGGCAAAGCCACTCCGCTACTCTCGCAACCTTAAGCGAAGCCTCAGCCCTTAAAAAAGCGGGCTTAGAAACTGGAGATACCATCATTCAAATTGGGAACGACTGGATCTCAAGTCACGCAGATGTTGGAGCCAAGGCAAGCTCCCACGGAAAAAGTGAAGTTGAATTGCAAGTCATCCGTAAGGGCAAGCGCGTTCAACCCCCATTAAAATTAGAGGCCTCTCTGCTCACTGGATTAGACAAAAAGGTCTGGGACGAAAACCCTCTTGTTGCCGTACTGAGAAAAAACTCAGCTAGCGCAAAGATGGGTATCGAGTCCTGGAGCAAGGTGACTAAAATCGGCGACCAAGAAATTAACAATTGGGATAACCTTCGTGAAGCCGTCGGTAAAAGCAAAGGCAATGAAGTAGAGGTTGCCTGGATTGATCCAGCCGGAGCTGCTAAGACCGGCAAAGCAAAACTCGACGCCCCTGAGTTTCAGAAGTACGGAATTGCCTCTGAGAATATCCATACCCTCAAACAAGAGTCCAGCTTCCTGGGCGCAGCCAGCCTCGGAGCTAAACGAACTTGGATCAGTGCCAAGTGGGTTTTCATGACCCTCAAAGGACTCGCTCGCCGACAAGTCGCCGCCAAGAACCTTTCAGGACCTGTCGGTATTGTTCACTTGATCGTCCGAGTTTCCGATATGGGCTTGGGAACGCTGATTTACTACTTGGCGTTGATCAGTGTCAACCTAGGAATTTTCAACTTACTTCCTATCCCGATCCTGGATGGAGGGCACCTCCTCTTCCTCCTCATCGAAAAGGTCAAGGGTTCACCCGTGAGCATCAAAGCTCAAGAGATCGCCACCACCGTGTGCTTCTTCTTGTTCATCGGCTTGGCTCTCTTTGTGACTTACCATGACATACTCCGCCTCCTCCGTTTTTAATGAGAGCGTATCTTGATCTAGTTCGAATCTTCCTCACCCCAACGGCATTAGCCGACAGCTGGGCGGGATTTTTCATCGCTTGGTACTATTTCAATAAAACGGATGTAAGCTTTCTAGAAAGTATCCCCTACCTTTTAGCGACTCTTTTAATTTCAGTCCTGCTCTACTCGTTTGGAATGGTCACTAACGACCTCTTCGATGTTAAGAGAGATCGCGAGCGTTCGATTCCTCGCCCTTTAGTTAAAGGCCAAGCTTCCTTAATAGGAGTGATTTTAGTTTCGCTTTTACTCCTTGGTTTAGGAATGGGCACAGCTATCTGGATAGACATCTGGCCCATTGCAGGAGCGATTGTTGGAAGTGTCCTACTTTATAACGTTGGCGGTAAACGCATCCCCGTTATCGGAAACTTATTGATGGGGAGTTGTAGGGGTTTGAATTTTTTGCTGGGGGCTGAGGTAGCGTTGATGTTGATGGGGAATTCGATCATGAACGTGGAGGGGACGATTAGAGATCGACTGTTTTTTGTCATCTTAGTTCCTGCTGCAATTACCACGCTCTACATCGCTGGCATCACCGCCATCAGTCTTTTGGAAGATAAACCTTACAGTCGAATAAAATTAAAAATCGGGATCAAACTGCTTGAACTCATCCCATTTGCAATCCTTGTATGGGGGTTTAATTTGAATAAAGACTCAGGGTGGCCTCTTCTTTGGGCATCCCTCGCGTTTATCGGATTTATGATCTATCTTTCTTCTGGCCTAAAGCTTCCTGAAGAAAAAGATCTCAAGGAAAGCGATCCTCATCCCGCAGAACTCTTCGTTCGACACGGATTAGGCGGCATTTACTTCCTCAACCTTACCTTCCTTCTAAGCAGCATGCTGTTCCTCCCCTGCCTCGGCGTCTTCTCCTTTTATCTCCTCGGCGCCCGTCTAAAAAAATGGTGGTTCTCTGGATTGAAGCCAAAAGCCAGTTAATAGTAGTCGTCTCGCTCCGCGAGGCGGCTCCTCACAACGGTAAGAAGTTTTTGTTTAATGATTTCATCTGATCGAGTTTAAAAAACTTGGTTTCAACCGGATTCTCTTCTCTACAAACCTCGTTCTGATGCTAAACGAAGAACGATCATTTAATTAAAATGCTGAAAATCGCCCCGCGGAGCGGGACGACCACTAACGTGACCCACTTCAAGCCCGAAGCGTGAGCGAGGGATCCTCTCGCTCTAAATGGCGCAATCATCGACTAGGTTAATTTGACTCAAATACACGCTTTCGCCTCGTACGCCTCGCGGAGCGAGCCTACTACTAGCAAACCTGCTACAAAACCCCACATGAAGGTTTTTCGTACGCCCGAGAAAAGCCTGTAAGCCACAGGATTAAAAGATCTTATGAGAATATTCCTTAATTTTCGAAAAAACGTCTTAATTTTTGACGCTATTAAGCCGAAACCCGATATAACGTTTCCATATGGCCTGACTCAATCGGGACATAGGTGAATTTCAGAAGTGAGTTCACCTCTGCCCCGAGGGTCATACGAGCTTCCTGGACCGTGATCATGGCTATCAGGGGAGGTCTCCCAGACCACCTAAAAAGTCGCCTCTGGCCCAGCCGAAAGACCCGTTTTGCTGGTTGACACTAAGGGAGACTCTTGGATAATAGGCCATTTGAAGTGAAGAGTGTTCGAAACAGAACACCGGTATTTGACCGGTTCTAAGCTGGTTCTTTACTGCCGACGAACAACCCGTCGAACTCTTTTGCAGCTTGTATATAGAGTTCAAATGAAGTTCGGAGTCTTTAAAGAGCGAGTGGCTTCCACGATTCGAAGAGAGAGAGTTATTGGAAGTTGAAAAATTTCGAACAAGGAAAAGACCGAATCCTGTGACTCGGGGTTTAAAAGGTCCGGAAAAGTTAATAGTGCTTTTATCGGAATTCTTATTAAAGCCACGAGCCGTTTGCGACCGAAACTCTAAGAGGGTCTGAGAGAGTTTCACCGAATCAAAAAGATACAGAACAGCTGAATCTTTTTGATACGGATCGCCAGGAGGTCCGTCAGAAAAAAGTACTCTCGAGCACCGAGGTCCACTCGATCTTCGAGTTCGGTAAGGTCCGAAATTTTCGAAGAATAATTTTAATGTGCTCCGAGAAGTATCTGATGGAACTCTCCTCAGGGTTCACGAGTGGATCAGTGGTTCGAGTGGAGGTTAAAAACCTTGGCCACATTGATAGCCAGAGGGTCTAAAACGGCCCAACGCGTGCGTCAATTCGCGATTCGACCCGAGATGGGGGCGACCTCATTCTCAAGATCTGTTGGGAGCTTTTCGGCTTCGAATTCAGGCTCATCACCGAGGACTAACGTGATGGAGTTTGGAGATTCCTTGTTAGAGGAGACCTTGGAATCAACCCAACAAGAAAAAGGCACCGAATCGGACGAATTAGCCCCAGAGCAACAAGATGCTACCGACATTCTCAAGCATCGTTCACTCAGCAGGCATTTAGATAACGCTTACGACGACTGCTACAAATCTGTCACTGAAAGCGTTACCGAAAAAGTAAGCGACTTCTTTAACGGTCTTTTAGGTCGACAAGAGAAGTAATTTAACTTTCCTGCTGGCTCACACTCTATACCTTCCTCCCCCACCATCCCTCTCATGGCGGCCTGTGAGCTATTGTGTCCGTGGATATTCTCGGGAAAGAGTCTTAACCATCAGTTGAAACTAGCTCCATTGGAGTGGGCTTCAGCCGTTTGGGTGGTCATCTATTGATTACGCCTTTTTGAGCGTAGGAACTTCTCCCGTGGGGATTCCGATGTCACTGCGATGGGTAAGTCCTTCGAATTGAATCTTCGAGAGGGCCTCGTAGGCTTTTTCGCGGGCTTCTTCACGCGAGGCTCCGAGGGCGGTCGCTCCTAAAACCCTTCCCCCTGAAGTGATGAAATCCTCTCCGGATTTTGCGATACCAGCGGAGAAGACCTTCACGTCGTCTAATGCGTCAGCCGCGTCGAGCCCCTCGATAACCTTTCCCTTGGGATAAGAAGCGGGATAGCCCTGAGAAGCCCCAATCACGCAGACACTGGGGCGAGGATCCCACTCCGCCCTGAAATCAGCTAAATTGCCCTCACAGCACGCCTCCATAAGGTCGACGAGATCGGTCGTCAAGCGTGGAAGAATCGCCTGAGTCTCAGGGTCTCCAAATCGCACGTTATATTCGAGCACGCTCGGGCCTTGCTCCGTGAGCATGATTCCAGCGTATAGGGCACCCTTGTAGACGATCCCCTCTTTTTTCAATCCTTCGAGTGTGGGGTGAACGATCGTATCCAGGATCGTTTGAATCAAATCACTATCTAAAGGAATGTGGGGCGAGTAAGAACCCATCCCCCCAGTATTAGGACCTTCGTTCCCATCGAGGGCTGGCTTGTAATCTTGAGCCGTATCGAGAGGCAAAACGGTCTCTCCATCCGTCAACGAAATGACCGTGAGCTCAACTCCAGGGAGGAAATCTTCGATGATGAGGCGATCGCCAGAGTCTCCAAAGACTTTATCCACCATGATTTGATCGATCGCTGCCCGGGCCTCCCCCTCATCCTTAGCGATGATCACACCTTTTCCCGCAGCCAAACCATCTGCCTTGATGACCGTTGGAAAACTGGTCGAGGCTAAGTGCGCCTTCGCGGCTTCCGGCTCATCAAAAACCTTGAAACCGGCCGTCGGAATATTGTGACGAGACAAGATCTCTTTCATGAAGACCTTGCTGCCTTCCAATTTCGCTGCAGCTTCATTAGGGCCAAAAATCTTGAGGCCAGCTGCTTCAAACTTGTCGACTACCCCTAAAACTAACGTTGCCTCGGGACCTACAACGGTCAGGTCGATACTCTGCTCTTTAGCGAACGCGATAAGCTCTTCGATTCCACCCGGCTTATTGCCGTCGATATCGACGGTTTTAACATCCCGGCTAATACCCCCATTTCCCGGGGCGCACCAAGTTTCTGTAACTCGAGGAGAACGAGATAAGGACCAAGCCAATGCGTGTTCTCTTCCACCACTTCCAAGCACTAAGATTTTCATATCTCGCCTCGCGGAGTTCACAATTTTCAAGCCTAGAGCCTGAATCAAAAATTCGATGACTTCGACGAATTTTTGAAGTGTTTAGGGTTGTTGATTCAAGGGGATGAATTGAAGGGGGACAATTTACACTAATCGCCTCCAAAAGGGAAGCGGAGTCGTCGCCACGCTCCGCAGATAGGCTGTGCATTTTTTCAAGCTCAGTTAAGGCCGGATTCCTATCCATTAGAAATACGGCCTTAACTAGCCCGAAGCGCTAGCGAGGGAAGAGCCCCTCGCTAGCGCTTCGGGCTAGTTAATTGGAATTCGTTATAAATTCTCACCCGAGGAGCAATGCGACAACGAAAAAAGCCCCGACACTCAATTGAGCGATGGGGCTTATTCATTCTACATAATGATGCTGTTATCTAAGTTAGATTAATCCTAATTCACGTTTTCGCTTCGGACGGCTCGAAGGTCGAGCCTACTACTAAGACTCCATTTCAAGCCCGAGGCGTGAGCGAGGGATCAATTCGTTCTAATTAACGAATTCGTCCTTTAGGTTCGATTGACTCTAAATCATCTTTTCGCTCCGCACGACTCGCGGAGCAAGCCTACTACTATGCCTTCATTTCAAGCCCGAAGCGTGAGCGAGGGATCAATTCGTTCTAATTAACGAATTCGTTCTTTAGGTTCGATTGACTCTAAATCATCTTTTCGCTACGCACGACTCGCGGAGCGAGCCTACTACTATCAACTCTTCTTCTTCGTAGAGCCCTTCTTAGTGCTACTCTTCTTTTTCGTTGAAGATTTCTTCTTTGAATCCTTCTTCGAAGAGCTACCTTCTTTGTCGCCTTCGACTTCTTCTTTCTTATCCTTAGCCTCTTCATCTTCAGGCTTGGGGAACTTCGCGTGTTGAGCGATCTGATCGTAAAGAAGTTTCATCGCTGCGGGCGAATAGCGCTGACCTCGTTGAAGATTGGAATCGAAGCCTTTAACTTTCTTTAAGCGCAAGTTCTCAACGGTCGTTTTGTACTTTTTGGTTACCGCTCCTAATGTCGTTCGCATCGCACGCTTAGCGACCATCTTCGACAGATCCTCAGTTAAAAAGCGAGCGGGAGCACACTTTGAAAAAAGATCGGGGTGATCTTCTTGAAATGAACGAATCTTTCCTTGGAGTTCCGCCATCTTCTTTTGCCAACCATTAACCCAATCGGCCAAATCAGTACGATCAAGGCTCCCATCTTTGACGAATTTCTTTCCTTCGAGAACTTCATCACAAAGATCGGCGAATTCGTAATTGAGATCTAAAAGCGAATCCGTCCAACTGATGAAAATTTTAGTAATCTTCTGTTGTTCAGCTTTTAGATCGGCTTCACTTCCGATACGAACAGGAACTTTGGGATAAGACATCGGCCAAGGCTGTTCAGCTTTAGGGAAAACATCCGTGAGCTTTCCCAATGCTGTTTGCACTGCCTTGGTTTGCTTGTCGGGAGGAAGGGAAGTCATGATGCGATAATCAGGATTCGTCCCCAAAGGCAAAGCCTTTTTTGGCTTCCAAACATAAGTGAGAGCTTTTCGACCTTTGCCCCGTACTGGAACCAAAAGCTTAGCCATAATTCGAGATTTAAAAATAATCTCAAATTCGACTTTTGCTCCCGAAGGGACTTTAGGATGGAGATTGTATGTAAATTCAACGCTCCCTTTAGCCGCCTTCGATTTCGCTTTAGGCTCGAGGTATTTAACCTTCGTGAGTTCAACTGGAGGCTTATACTGAAACTCTTCTTGAGTAGCTTCAAGAACTGGGGCCCTGAATAGACTGGCGACGAACACAAAACAAAGCGCCGTCAGAAAGAGGCAATTGTAACTTCGAAGAGAAATCACTTTTGAACTCCCATCCAGAAAAGGATTTAGTGAGAATAGTTGAGTGAGGTCCTGCCATCCCTTAGATGGCAGCCGTCGACAAACTCGATTGAGTTTGGGTAAAACGTAGGTCAGCTAAACCCTCACGAGTTCGGCTAAAACCAGGCGTCCTATCAAAGGATTTGGCACTTACCAAAAGGCAAGTGCCAGAGAAATCGCCCGTTTATGATGGAGGCGCTTCTTCTATTATTAATAGACGATGAAGAAGCGAAAATCATTCATAGATCTTCTTCTTCTTGATAAATCACCCGTGGATTCGGGAGATAA
Organism: Planctomycetota bacterium; assembly: GCA_028280485.1. GTDB lineage: Bacteria > Planctomycetota > UBA8108 > UBA8108 > JACQVS01 > JANQLS01. The sequence continues at coordinate 67,482 of JANQLS010000036.1, read as the reverse complement.
TATGTCGCGGTGACGTCGTCGATCACTGGAGTAGCAACCGAACCTCCCGCCAGGGATCCACCCAACATTCGAGCTGGGGTGAGCTGGAAACGGTAAGTCAATTCAGCCGGTCTTCCAACGATTCCACGAGCCTGAGGCCGGATCGCCCGACGACCTGCAATACGGTTTCTCAAGTTGGGCTGACGCCAGGGCTCTTGGAAAGTTTGAGTATCTCGTCCCAAGTAGACTTGAACTTGGACGGGTTGAACGTTCAACTTAGCTGGAGCTCTCGTCGTCATATTCCCCCAGAAGAAACTTGGGTAATAGGAGGTCCAATCGAAGGAGCGCATCACGACATGATCCACTTCCGGTGGCATCGGGATCTCCATGATGTTGACGTATTCACCCTTCTTATTGGTGAAGTACCCCGGAGTACTCTGCGTGTAATAACGCTTCGCCCCCGAGAAAGTTCCGTTGTATGTAACGAGCTCATCGATGGTGGCGTTAGCCAAAATACGTTTGACGTTACTCTCGACCGAACGCACTCCTCCACCACCTGAGTTCGAAGTGATATTGGTGTACCACTTGAACAAGCCGTGATCGGCTTCAGCTTGGTGACGGACGAATCCACCTACATACAAACCATCGACGGGACGGATTTGATTGAGACGGACCCAAGCTGTAGGTAGGTTGGAGACGTCTTCCTGAGGAATGTAGGGGCCTCCACCTGAAATCTTTTCGAAGTCGATCCAAACTGAAATGGGCTGGCCGGGATTTTCATCACTCCAGTCGACGGCGATGTGATGCCATTCTTTCGCCTTGAAGTGACGAATATCGACGAGAAGATCTGAACGAGCGACAGGCTTTTTGGGATCGAGAATACGTTCAAGTTCATCGAGATTCTCTTGGCCGCCTTCACTGAGATGGCTGAGGTCAGGAGAGAGAAGACCGGTCCCGCCGCCTTCTCCTCCGCCGCCGCCTCCACCACCGCTAGCTCCACCGCCCCCAGCAGCTGCCATGGGGAAAGCTTGGTGGTAGTACATACGAACGATACGGAGTTGACCCTTGGTGTTCTTGAAAATGTAGAACTGAGTTCCCTCTGAACCTTCCACTTGAGCTTGAGTCAAGGGAACATCTTCGATGACTTGAGTACAACCGATCAAGCCCGAGAACACGGGATCGTCGGCATTGAACTCAAACTTCACCCAGAAGGCCAATCCACCAGAGTAGTAAGGAACGTTTCCAACGTTGTTTCGTCGAGGGCCCGCCCCGACGGCTTGTTGAAGTTGGGCATTTCCTAAACGACCGGCATAAGTTTCAACCTGATCTCCACGAGCTAAGTTATGTGCTCCGAGGTGAAGAATCTTCGCCCCGAGGTGACCATCATTGAAGAGACTGGTTTGGAGTCCATCCGGACGAATGTTTGATCCAGCGGCTTCGCGACCCACGAGAGGATCTTGCCCGATAGCCACTCGCCCACCTAATTTGAGAAGCATCAAACGTCGAGGGTTATATTTAATACTTCGCATATTATTTCGGTTGTAATCGAAGTCTAAAACTTCGCGCAACGCAGTACTGAATTGTTCAGTAGCTTCTGCGCCACCTCGTGAATACCTTCTCAAGTCATTGAAGGATTTTTCACTTCGATACTGAAATGTATTCACTCCAACCAAAACCTCTGGAGATTGGAACGACTGAGATTGCGAGGCCGGAGCCATTTGGTTTCTTAAACCATCGTTGTAACCCGCTAATTCGATGCGACCATCTCGAACGGATCCTTGAGAAACCAATTCGGTTAATGCGGGCATCGCATCGGGCCACGTTAAAATGTTTTTACGGTTGTTTCGGCTACTGAATCCACCTGATTGGAACGTTTTCTCGAAGTGGAATTGGTTCGTGTGGCGAACCATATCCCAGACCTTCACAACCGTTCGCATCTTCTTACGATAGAGAGGTGAAAACTTGGCGTGATCCTTTTGAGTGATGCGGTAGGAAGGGTCGTTCAAAATAATACTTTTTGTCGCTTGGTCGATACTTGAAAGATCTCCCATAGCAGTAATTTCAAAGACTCCCGTCGCATCGAAACAAAACTCGGTGGTGTGTCCGAAAAGAGGAGTTCTTCGATCGTCATCCAAAGTGATGAGGTTCGCTTTGTCGACAACTTCAGCCGCTGCCAAGTTAGGATTCACATTGTTCAATCGAGTGTTCGGATTGAAGTTTGCGATCAGGGTTGCCTTGACGGTTTCGTAGTACCAGGCATTTCGCTGGTGGTAAGGCAAACCCGCCTGAACTCTCAATGAGCGCTCTTTGGAATCGTGTCCCTTGACCCAAAGACGACTGATCTCGGTACCAGGATTGATAACCTCACTTTGGATCCGACGATCTTGAAGGTTCCTGGGTTCGAGGACGATCGCTCGCTGAGGCGAGGGGAAGAAACTTTCTTCTAATGAGTTGATGAATTCAGCAAATCCCCCACGACCGTTGGCGCCCGTTGACCAAGCCATAAATTGCGTGGAGGGCTGTTGACGCATGGCGACGATGCGATCGGTAATCCGTTGCGCTTCGTCATAAGTAAATTGGGGGGTGTAAACCCAAATTCCCCGGGGATCGACGTTGGCGACCTCTTCTTGACCAGGAACTCTTTGCCCCTTAACTGTAGAGCCTTCATCGATTGTCGAGTAAGTCAATCTCGCATAGGGGAAGGGGCGACGGCCACCGATTCCCATAATACATGCGGTGATGACTTCTGGAGGTGCACTGTTGATGTTGACGGGAGATCGAGGTTCAGGCTTGACCCGACTCGCCAAGGCTTCGACTTGAGGATGGGTATTGTTCCCTCCACCGCCGACGACTCCACCGCCGCCGCCGCCGCCACTTCGACCGGTGACCGGATCAGGAACTTCAGGAATACCATCGACACCTGCGTAGGTGTAAGGATCTTCCCACGAGTGGATCGTGATGAAATCTTTGATCGTTTTGTAGTTCTCTTCGCCGATGATCTCTTTGAGCTGAGATTTGGATTTAAACTTTCTTCCATCCAGACGATTTCTGAACTGCATGATGTGAATCCCCTTCAACTTGTTTCCCGTTTGTCGGGGACCAGCGTAGAGAGGATTTTCGTTCTTTTTGTTTAAACGAGTACTCGAGGTAATCGCTACGGCTAAGTTCTCTAAGAGACGAGCCGTCGTATCTTGCTTACCATTTAGGTTGATCTGAGCTGAAGTGTCGATGACCTTCAGTTTATAGCGATGAACACGCTCTTCTTCTTCGGTGAGAATATCCCAACGACTCACCTTTGGACTCGAGAGGTCATGTTTTCCGTGAGCGAGGAAACCCGTACGTTTTCCCGTGGTGTCATACTCGTGATAGATCCAAGGAGTATTGACGTAACTGGTGTACGACAGAAAGTTTCGTCCCCCCGCGAGATCACTGATCGCGCGATCGATGGCCGAGTCATTGACCTGATCCACCAACTGGCCATCGACATAGTTTCGAGTCGCTTGGCGCTCTAAGCGCATCAACGATACGAAGGTCGTTCCCAGTACGGCGAGGAGGGTTAAGACGCCCATGGTGACAATCAACATGGCACCACGTTCGTTGCTTCTATTCTGAGCTTGTTTTAACAGTGAGTTTGACTGCATTTTATTCTTTGCTCTTCGAAAACGTTCTGACGTTTAGATTCAGTTTTTGAGTTAAGTTTATAAATAACTTAATCGGGACACCTAAGGGGGCTAAACACCCCAAACAGTAATCTTTATGAAAACTGTTCTGAGAAGATTGAGGAAGCCTCACAAGAAGGCCCCCAGCCCTGACCTTTAAGACCCTATCGTCAGAGGCTCTGTTGCACTTAACTTTTAGAATTTCAGGTTGTTTATGTAACTTTCACTCAGCGAGATAGACCGGCTTCCTTGGACTTTGAGCCCGATAGCAGATCCTCACAATTCGAGAGTACGCAGCTACATATAAGCCCCTATAGTACACCATGCAAGCCCCTTTTCGCCATGTTCCGCCTCACATTCATGCAAACAGGCTGGGCCGTTCGACGAACGGCCCAGCCTGCTTGCTGTAAGATACTATATTTTAAGGACTAACGGTCGATTCAGTTCCTGTTGAATAAACAGGAACTAAGCCGAGTTGGGATCAACTCGGCCGCGAATGAAGGCTCGTAGAGCCTTCGTTTGGCGGAGTGAAAGCAAATCATAGATTTGCTGGAACGGTTGAAATGGGTTCCGAAGGAGCTTGTTTCAACAGAAACGAACGAAGTCAAGATTCTTCGCTCGGCTCAGCGGGTTCTTCCGGGGGAGCTAAAAGCTCTGCTCGAATCGTGAGGTAGATATTTTTGAAAATATCAGGATTTTCTTCCAAAAACTGAACGGCGCGGTCGCGTCCTTGGCCGATTCGAGTCTCTCCGTAGGAGAACCACGCCCCTGACTTTTGAACGAGGTTTCGTTCGACTGCCAGGTCGAGCACATCGCCGTAGAGGGAGACCCCCTTGTTGAAGACGATGTCGAATTCTGCCATTCGGAAGGGCGGAGCGACCTTGTTCTTAACCACCTTCACTCGAGTTCTGGCCCCGCGGACCTGATCGCTATCTTTGAGGGTCGCGATCTTACGAATATCCATTCGAACCGAGGAGTAGAACTTCAAGGCGCGTCCACCGGAAGTCGTTTCGGGACTTCCGAACATCACGCCGATCTTCTCGCGGATCTGATTGATAAAAATCAGCACGGTATTGGTTTTGTGAACGATCGCCGTCAGTTTACGCATCGCTTGCGACATCAAGCGGGCCTGCAAACCTACGTGAGTATCTCCCATTTCGCCTTCGAGCTCAGCTTTCGGGACGAGAGCCGCCACGGAGTCGATCACCACCACGTCGACCGCATTAGATTGGGTCAACATCTCAGCGATTTCTAAGGCTTGCTCTCCTGAATCGGGTTGAGAGACCAGCAGTGTATCTAAGTTCACCCCGAGCCGGCGAGCGTAGCTGGGATCTAAAGCGTGCTCGGCATCGATAAAAGCAGCCACTCCACCTTGTCGTTGAGCGTTCGCCACGATGTGGAGAGTGAGAGTCGTTTTACCGGAAGATTCAGGACCGTAGATCTCGACGATCCTTCCCCGGGGAACTCCCCCGACACCTAAAGCAGCGTCTAAAGATAGGGAACCCGTTGAAATCGTCGCCACATCGGCTCGTTGATCTGTACCGAGGTACATGATGGAGCCGTTACCACATTTTTTATGGATTTGGCTCAAAGCGAATTCCAAAGCTTGGTTCTTCGCTTTTTCCTCGGGATTGGCGTCTTTTTTGGTGGTCGCTTTTCCGCGCCCCTTTTTGGCTGTACTTTTTCCGTTACCTTCAGCGGGTAATCGCGAGGAGGAAGGAGGATTTTTTGAGCTTGTACGCATCTTTGCCATGAGAACTTTTCTCCGAATATCACTTCGTATCTAAATGAATGAGCACCTTCAGGCTGAAGGCGCGTTCAACGGAAGAAAGGCAGAAATTCGAGTTTCAGTACCTTTTCCTCCGTACTGGACACACTGTGTGAATGCGGATACCGACGAGATCTCCTTAAAAACTCCGTTGATTCTCATTCGGAGTCCTGGAGACCCTTCGCTCCTCGCGCTATACGCAATCCACTAAACACTTCTCGAAGCCTCCTCAGAATTCTATTTCTAAGGATTTGCCGAAAAGTAACGAAGCCCCGTTCAGTGGTTTTTCTCCCAGTGAACTCCTTCGAGCTCACTAAAACCACGTGAATTCCTGTTCCATCAACAGAAACTCATCAGGGGCGACAACCCATATGTCCAATGTCTTCAAGCGGAAGCAATCCTCACAGCTTCTCCAAACCGGGGAGTGGATCTCGTCTTTGAAGCATTCCTAATAGCATGGTAGCCGAACTCGTAAGAGTTTGGCGAAAACGCTCCTCGGCCAAACTCTTACGAGTTCGGCTACAGTTGAGCAAACGACATGATGACCTCAGTTGACCAAAATTTCCACCCACAACAAGTTAAATCTTCAATCGCCTTCGAACGTAATAAAAATAGAGCTTTTAAGCGGCCTTTATCGCTCGAGAAACTTTAAAGCATACTCCGCCCAAATTCTGGCGAATTTGGCTACGTTTCGATTTTGTAGCAAAAGACGCCAGTCTATTGGTGGTTATCCCCTTAAAGAAGCTGCGAGCTATTTATTTATCTCCATTGGAAAGTCAAAATTTAAAATAAAGCGAGCAATTTAACTAGCCCGAAGCGCTAGCGAGGGGCCAGGGTTTTCATTCCGGCCCCTCGCTAGCGCTTCGGGCTAGTTAAGGCCGTATTTCTACTAGATTGGAACCTTACACTAACTAAACTTGATAAAAATTCACAACCTCGGAGCGGCCGATAGCCGCGACCATCATGACTGTGGCTATTGATTAAATCCCTTGCTCTCATCAAAGATTTCGTCTTCTGCTTCCTCCCGCTCCGCTTCGATTTTGTTGAGTTCTTCAGTGAGGTCAGATTTTTGCTCGGTGACTGGCGATCTCCCCGTATCGAAAGGCTCGACCACGTCTCCCTCTTCCTGGTAGATCGATTGCTCACCTAAGACTTGAGTGCGGCTTCCCAGGTCGACTTTGGCATCGGCGGCTCGTTGCTTCACCTCATTGGATTCGATGAGGCGATCCCGAAAAGTCTCGAATTCGGCTCGATTATTAGCAGGATGCCGCATCAAGAGATCACGCTGGGAGGGAGTGAGTTTCTTCTCGTAAGAATTGATTTGGGATTGCTTAAATTCGAGTCGTTCCCGGGGAGTCTGGAAATCAGACCGCCGGCTGGGACCGTCGGAGCAGCCGTTAAAGAGCAGTAATCCGAACACCAATGCGAGGCCTCGGATTCCGTAGGTACGCCATACGGTAAGAGAGTTCTTTAATTTAGGCTGATTTGAGTGCTTTTTCATTCTGTGAGGAGCGGCTCCGAGCCGATTTAAGAGAAATGAGAGCTGGATGCGAATCTCAAAGGGATCAGAAAAGGGGCGGGAGGAGTGAAGCGTGGATTCTCCCGTCGAACTGCCCTTAGTTAATATTTTAGGCTCTCAGCTATAAGTAGCAAGGGACGATGTCATGGAAGCGCTTAAGAGATTGGCTGGATGCACGCATCCGTCAAATTTTGACAAATTTGGCTACGGCTTAAACTGATCGGAGACCTCAGGTGGACTTCAAGCTCAGCTCGGGTAAACTGTCCCTCTTCGTTACACCTCGACAGGACTCATCAGAAGCCCCCAACGATAAACCTGGGGCAAAGTGGAGCCCTTGGGGCGCCACAAGTCTTGTTGAGATAAAACATTAATGTTGCCCTATTAGAAACTTAAAACCATGAGCAATCCTGACTCAGCAACCCAAGATAAAACTCCCGCCTTCCGCTACGTAGGCAAGTTGGCACAACAGATCGAAGCCAAGTGGCAAGACCGGTGGGACGAAAATCAAACTTTTCACGTTCCCAACCCCGGCGATGCCAATTTCGATGCCTCGAAGCCCAAGCAGTTCATCATGGACATGTTTCCCTACCCTTCAGGAGTCGGGCTGCATGTCGGACACCCCTTGGGTTACATCGCCACTGATCTTTACGCGCGTTACTTGCGCATGAAAGGATTTAACGTCCTCCACCCGATGGGCTACGACGCCTTCGGCCTTCCCGCCGAACAGTACGCGATCCAAACCGGACAACACCCCCGCATCACGACCGAAAAAAACATCGCCAACATGCAATCGCAAATGAGGCGATTAGGTTTGGGACACGACCCCCAACGGGGTTTGGCGACGATCGATGTTGAGTTCTACAAATGGACGCAGTGGATCTTTTTAGAGATCTACAATTCTTGGTACGACGATGAAGCCGATCGAGCTCGCCCCATCGCAACATTAATTGAAAAATTAGAATCCGGAGCGATCCCCGCGGGAGATGGTGAGACCAACCCTGAGGGAAAAACCTGGACTCAGCTCTCTCAGAATGAACAGGCCGCCATTATCGATTCTCATCGCTTGGCTTACTTAGCTGAAATTCCGGTCAACTGGTGTCCGGCCTTGGGCACTGTTCTGGCGAACGAAGAAGTCAACGCTGAAGGTCGCAGTGAACGCGGAGATCATCCCGTCTTTAGGCGTCCACTTAAACAATGGATGATGCGCATCACCGAATATTGCGACCGCCTCTTAGATGACTTGGAGCCTTTAGATTGGCCGGAACCGATCAAGAAGATGCAGAGAGACTGGATCGGGAAGAGCAAAGGAGCTGAAGTCGATTTCTTAGCCGTCGAACCAGGAGGGGACTCCAGCGGGACATCCTTCTTTGAATCGAGAAAAAAATTGGGATGGGCCGAAGGCTCACCCATCGAAGAACTCGCGATTCGAGTCTTCACCACTCGTCCCGATACTCTCTATGGCGCCACTTACATGGTCTTGGCTCCCGAACACCCATTAGTCGATCAACTGACTCAAGACGAATGGCCGGAAACGACGGTTGAAGCCTGGAAGGGACAGTTCCCCGGTAGTCCCGAGGGGGCCTCCCCCAAGGAGATGGTTCAGAGCTACCGAGCTTACGCTGAATCGAAATCGGATGTGGATCGACAAAAAGATGAAAAAGTGAAGACCGGAGTTTTTACGGGTTCCTTCGCGATCAATCCGGTCAACGGTCATCTCGTGCCGATCTTTATCGCCGACTACGTGCTGATGGGTTACGGAACGGGAGCCATCATGGCCGTACCCGCTCACGATGAGCGCGATTTCGAATTCGCTCGTCAATTTGAATTACCCACGCCCATCGTCGTCGAGCCTCCTAAAAAATGGAAAAAGAAAAACATCAAGGATGGCGAGTTAGTAAGCGCTTTCAGCGGTGAAGGAAAAGCGGTCAACTCAGAAGTCATCGATGGACTTGAGACTCAAGAAGCAAAGGCGAAAATCATCGGCTTCTTAGAGGAGCAAGGTTTAGGCAAAGGAGCGATCAACTACCGTCTCCGCGATTGGTTGTTCAGTCGTCAACGGTACTGGGGCGAACCCTTCCCAATCATTTTTGACGAGGATGGCCAAACGATTGCCCTGACCATCGATGATTTACCCGTGGAACTTCCAGAAGTAGATAACTACGCTCCGGAAACCAATGACGACCCCGATTCCAAACCTCAACCTCCCTTAGGAAGAGCCAAAGAATGGGCGAAGGTGACCATCGATGGAAAAGAGTACGCACGTGAACTCAACACTATGCCCAATTGGGCGGGTTCTTGTTGGTATTACTTAAGATACTTGCAACCTCAAAATAACAACGCCTTAGTCGACAAGGAAGTTGAAAGCTATTGGATGCACTCCGCCAAGAAAGGGAAAGAGAAGGGAGATACTTACGACCCTCAGACCTCCCATATCGGCGGCGTGGACCTCTATGTCGGTGGCGCGGAACACGCAGTCCTTCACTTGCTGTATTCACGTTTTTGGCACAAGCTACTTTTCGACTTGGGACACGTTTCAACCCCTGAACCCTTCGGCAGACTGTTTAACCAAGGCTACGTTCAGGCTGCTTCTTACAAGAACAGTCGAAACTTTTACGTCGAAGCTTCAGAAGTCGAAGAGAAGGACGGTCAATTCTTCTTCGAGGATGAAGAGGTTAAGCGTGAATTCGGCAAGATGGGTAAGAGCTTGAAGAACGCCGTTTCCCCCGATGAGATGTGTGAAACTTATGGCGCCGATACCTTGAGACTCTACGAAATGTATATGGGTCCCTTGGAAGCTTCCAAACCTTGGAACACTCGCGACATTGTAGGCGTCTATCGCTTCTTGCAACGCTTATGGAGAAATTTAGTCGACGAAGATTCAGGAGAGTTGTTAGTCACCGATAACGCACCCGATGAAGAAACCGAGCGACTGCTTCATAAGACGATCGCTGGTGCTACTAAAGACATGGAATCCTTGGGGTTCAATACCGCGATTGCTAAACTGATTGAGTTCAACAATCACCTCACTTCTCAAGAAAAGATTTCCCGCTCAGTTGCGGAACCTTTGGTGCAAATGTTATCTCCCTTAGCGCCTCACATCGCGGAAGAGCTTTGGGAAAAACTTGGGCATACTGACGGTATCACCTATACCGATTATCCCGTCGCTAATCCCGATCTCTTGGTCGAAGATTCCATCGAACTGCCCGTGATGATCAACGGAAAGGTGAGAGGGAAGATCAATGTTTCCCCCGAAGCTAATCCAAAAGAGCTTGAAGAAGCCGCTTTGGCGAATGAAAGAGTGGCCGAATCCTTAGAGGGCTTATCGATCAAAAAAGTGATCGCCATACCGGGTAAAATGATCAATTTAGTCGCTAAATAAGAATCATTTTAACTGAGCAACGCAAATTATTTTGAACAGTTCAAGGCCTCCTTAAAAAGAGACCTTGAACTGTTTTCTTATGTTGTCAAAAATAGAGGAAGTCAAACTCTCACTATTTTTAGCGGCCGCAAAAAGAAACGTATAAGCATGATGACATTTCGCTCCTTAAGCTTTGCCCTTTGCCTCTTTTCTTTACTTCAATTCTCAAGTTCAGTCACCGGTGAAGATTGGCCTCAATTTCGAGGACCGACTCAACAAGGTCACTCGACCGAAAAAGGCTTACCCTTAAAGTGGGACACGAAAACGAATGTAGAGTGGAAAACCCCATTACCCGGAAACGGTTGGTCTTCACCGATTGTTTACAAAGGGAATATTTACATGACCGCCGCTGTTCCTTTAAAGGATGGCGAAAGAGGACCTCAATCTTTAAGAGTGCTCGGTGTTAGAAAAGACAGTGGCGAACTCTTCTTAAACAAAGAAATCTTCAAACAAGGGAAGAGTCGCAAACACAATAAGAACAGTCATGCGAGCTCAACTCCTATCGCATCGGATGATCAAGTGTTCATTCACTTTGGTCCACATGGTACTGCCTGCTTGGATCTAAAAGGAAATGTCGTCTGGGCCGTCGATAACATCAACTATTCGCCTGTCCATGGAAACGGTGGCTCACCCGTATTAGTCGGTGATTCCCTGATCTTCAGTTGCGATGGAGCGAAAGACCCTTTCGTCATCTCCTTGAATCGAAAAACCGGAAAGAGGAAGTGGATTCAAAAACGCCCCAAAGCACCCGGGAGACAATTCGCTTTCTGTACCCCCCTGCTCTTAGACCTCGAAGGTCAACAACAAGTGATCATTCCCGGTGCAAATACAGTTTCTGCTTACGAACCGAGGAAAGGTAAAGAGCTTTGGCGAGTGCGCTATCCCGGGGGTTACTCCGTTGTTCCCCGCCCCGTTTATAACCAAGGTTTAGTCTATATAAGTACGGGATACGACGAAGCGACTCTCTTGGCCATTCGTCCGACCGGAAAAGGAGACGTGACCGAAACTCATGTCGCCTGGAAAGCAAGAAAGAGTATCCCTAAAAATGCGAGCTTCGTTATTGTAGGTGAAGAACTTTTCTACGTTGCTGACAACGGAGTCGCGACCTGTGTCGATGCTAAAACAGGAACAAAAATTCACTGGCGTAAAAGACTTAAAGGCGGGCACTCAACGTCTCCTGTCGTGGTCGACGGCAAAATTTACTTTCAGAATGAAGAAGGCGACACTTACGTCGTTAAAGCGGATAAGAATTATGAACTTCTATCGAAGAACAGTTTAGAAGAGCGCACTTTGGCAAGCTTCGCTGTTTCGGATGGTGCTTTTTATATTCGGACTGAGAAGGGGCTTTGGAAAATTAAGAAGTAGAAAGTAGTCGGCTCACCCCGAGGCTGTGAATTTATTCGATATCCATTAGTAAGCCCGGAGCGTAAGCGACGGGATACGTCATCGCGATGAATCCACATCGGTAGGTCCTTAGGGATAACTCAGGCATTTAATTCCCACCCACGAAATACTTTAGCATTGTCCCGTCGCTTACGCTCCGGGCTTATTAATATTGGTGCTTAAATCTCTGTTATGAATTTTGATTTCATAGGAATCTAAAAATTCACAACCTCGGGGTGAGCCGGCTACTATGAAATAATCTCGTCAACCACCCGCCCAAAGACATCCGTCAACCTAAAATCACGACCTTCGTAGTGGTAAGTGAGCTTCTCATGATCTAAACCCAGCAAGTGAAGTAGGGTTGCGTGGAAATCGTGCAAGTGAACTTTGCCAGATTCTGCGTACCAACCAAAATCATCGGTTCCCCCAAAACTGAATCCCGGTTTCACTCCGCCTCCCGCCATCCACATGGTGTAACCGTGAGGATTGTGATCCCGTCCGGCTTTCTCCGAATTGACGTTTCCCTGGACGCAAGGAGTACGCCCAAATTCACCGCCCCAAATGACAAGTGTGTCATCTAAAAGACCGCGTTGTCGAAGATCCGTAATCAAACCGGCGATGGGGCGATCGACTTCTTTGGCCAGTTTTTGGTGCTCCTTCTTCAAGTTCCCGTGGGAATCCCAATAACCGTGAGAGACTTGAATGAACCGTACACCTCGTTCAGCGAAGCGCCTTGCGAGCAAACATTGTCGGCCGAACTTTGAAGTCTTGCTGTCGTGGATACCGTAGAGATCTTCAGTTTTTCTCGTCTCCTCCGAGAGATCCAAAATCTCAGGAGCCTCTAACTGCATCTTCGCAGCCAATTCGAAGTTTGCAATTTGAGCGGCTAACTCCCCGACGCCCCCTTCTTCTTCAAAATCAATCGTATTTAGACCTTTGAGTAAATCGAGCCGGGCTTTCTCTTCTTTGGATACTTGGTCCGCCGCCTTGAGATCTTGAATTCTAAAATTTCTAACGGGAGTTCCCTGATAGCTGGCCGGGAGAAAAGCCGAAGACCAATTGCGATGCCCGCAGTGTGCCCGAGGGTCGATTGTAATGAAGCCCGGTAAGTTATCGTTTTCAGTACCTAATCCATAAGTGACCCAAGATCCCATCGAAGGCCGAACAAAATTAGGACTTCCCGTTTGGAGCATCATACAAGCTCCACCATGAGCCGAATTTGAACCGTGAATCCCCTTCAAGAAACAGAGTTCATCGACCACTTCTCCCACTTCGTGAAAGAGCTCACTCACCCACGCTCCTGATCGACCGTAGCGTTGAAATTTAAAAGGTGAACGACCGAGGTTTCCTGTTTTCGCGAAGACGACTTTTGGTTTTGCGAAGGGTAAAGGTTGCCCGTGTCGTTTTTGAAGTTCCGGCTTGTAATCAAAGGTATCGACTTGAGAAGGCCCGCCGTGCATAAAGATCAGGATGACTCGCTTTGCTTTGGGAGCAAAGTGAACCGGCTTTTCGACGAGGGGATTTTTAGCTTCGTTTGCCTTTGCCTGAAGAAGATTCTTTCTTGAGAGAAGTTCCCAAAGTGCCATCCCCGAAAATCCACCTACCAAGCTTGAGAGTGCTTCTCGGCGAGACCAGAGTGGGTTGATGGAGGTGGTATCCGGTTTTACGTTCATTTTTCAAAATCTCGAATCTTCCTAACGCAAATAGATGAATTCATTCGAACTCATCAACGTTTGGCACAATCCTTCCCAAAGCTTTTGTTGGGGAGTCACCGGCTTATTAGTTCCGGCTTCAAAATAAGTTTTAATTTGAAGTAGCTCTCTCGCCGAAGGATTTCTTGAAAAAACTCTTTGGTACAAGCTCTCAATCTTCTCCCTTTGCGTCCCTTCTAACGATCGCACCTCTCTGGCTAACCGCTGAGCATTCTCACGAATGAAGACATTGTTCATCAAGAAGAAGGCCTGCTGAGGGACGATCGATTGAGGTCGTTGGGCCGTTGAAATCTCCGGTGTGTTGTAGTCAAAGGCCGAGAAGATATTGAGCATCGAATTTCGGACGACAGGAATGTAAACCGAACGTCGACGGCTTTTTCCGATGCCCGGAACTCCGCGATAATACCCAAAACTGTTTTGCTTCATCAGATCTCCACCGAAGGAAAAATCGAGGGCACCAGATACCTTTAACAGACTGTCTCTCAACACTTCAGCTTCAATCCTGCGAGGCACCCAGCGCGACCGAAACGCTCCTTCAGGATCTTTTTCAATCGCTAATGGTAAGCCCGCTCGTCCTGATTGATAAGTAGAAGAAAGTAAAATTTTACGGTGAAGACTCTTGATAGACCAACCGCCTTCGATGAGTGAAGTCGCCAACCAATCCAGTAACTCGGGATGGTTGGGCTTGGATCCCCGCAAACCAAAATCGTTGGGAGTTGAAACCAAGCCTCGACCGAAGTGCCAAGCCCAAATTCGATTCACAATCACTCTGGCTGTCAAGGGATTACGCTTATCACTTAACCAATGAGCTAACTGGAGCCGTCCACTTTCTTCTTCAGCAATTTTAGGTGAGGTAACTTGGTGGTCGAGTAAATTGAGAAGCCCCCGTTGAACTGTTTCTCCTCCTTCGAGGCGATGGTCTCCACGAGGCAAAAGGGCTTGATGCACTTTTTTAGCCTCATCCCGAACCGCCATCACCTGGGGATATGAGGCGAGAAACTGCTGCTTCCCTTTTTGAAGTTCTTTAAGTTTCTTTAGCTCCCCTTGAATCGTTTGTAGCTTCTCGGGATCACCCTTTTTCTCTTTGAGTTGTTTATTCTTGCTCGCAATCTTGCCATCAATTTCCTTCAACTCTTTTTCTGCTTTAACAATCGAAGGAAGCTCATCGGGTAACGAGCGGCGTTGCTCTAACCATTTCGCAACGGTCTTATAGCTACTCATACTTTGAGTCGAGAGAAAAACCCCCGCCAGAGCGTAGTATTCTTTTTGGCGAATGGGATCAAATTTATGGTCATGGCAACGTGCACAACCGATCGACATTCCTAAAAAGGCTTTCCCAACCGTATCGATCTGTTCATCGACGATGTCTAATTTCATTTTGAGCTTGTCAGGCTCGGCGAGCACTTTTGGTCCCAAGAGAAGGAAACCAGTTCCGGTCAAGCTTTCAGACCCTCGTTGGTATTGAGGGTTTGACTTTAAGATCAAATCACCTGCGATCTGTTCGTGAATGAATTGATCGAAAGGCAGGTCTTCATTGAAAGCTCGAATAACGTAATCACGATAGCGATAAGCCTTCCCATGAACCGTGTTCTCATCGGAGCCATTCGTATCGGAATAGCGAACGACATCCAACCAATGACGCCCCCACCGCTCGCCGTAAAAGGGAGAAGCTAAAAGAGAATCGATTAATCGTTCCCAAGCCAAGGGAGAATCATCGTCGAGGTAGACTTGAACTTGTTCGGGGTCAGGCGGGAAACCCAAAAGATCGAGGTACAATCGCCGGATCAACGTTTTCTTTTGAGCTCGCGGGGCTAACTCGAGCCCCTCTTTAGTCAACTTCTCGACGATAAGGGAATCGATGGGAGAGCGAACTCGAGGGTGTTCTAGTTCGGCGAAAGAGCTATTTGATTTAAGAGGCTGAAAAGCCCAATGGGTCCGTCGCTCTTCAAAGGGAATGTCCTCGGCACTCGCACGAGAGTTTATCGTGAAAAGTGATTGTCCCCAGATGAGAATCAGGGCTCCCGTTAGTAAGATCTTTATTCCCTCAAATGGGCGCTGGGATGGATTGCGCTTTATCCGTCGTGACATCGTTTCGAATCAAAATGAGATCCAGGGTTCGAGGATCGACCTAACCGGCTGGTTTCCAGTGCGTTGAACAAATGACTACATTAATACATTTCGACTTAGAAAGCAGTCCGAATCAAAACCCCAAAAATATAGGCGTAGGAACGAAAACCTCTTCTAATAGAAGATATGTCAGCGGCTCCAACCCCAGCCAAAAAACAACATAAAGCAAATCTATAAAAAGACTTAGCACCACCTCGCAGAGGTGACCTAGTGCAACAATCTTTTATCTCCATCCTTGACTCAGAGACAAAAGATACTATATTCCTTGCGTCTTTTTTATTAGCTGGCGGAAGATTTGTTCCCTCATTCTGTGCCCGATATCCATTCGTGATCAACGATTCATTCGGCCGGTGAGAGGTCCCAGATCCACGAAGAGAAAACAAGCTCAGCTCCTCTTCCTTAGACGACCTCAACGAGGACGCCAGACAGGGCTTAAGTGTTGCTATATCTTAAATTAGAGATATGCACTCGCTTGATGACCCCATTTATCGGCTTTCATTAAACATGCAGGGACGGCGAGATGGCTCAAAAGAAGAAAGCTAAAGCCAAAAAAACCAAGAAGGCCACAAAGAAAACTACTGCAAAGAAAAAAGCTGTTGCGAAGAAAACTGCCAAAAAGGCGACAACGAAAAAAGCAGCCGCTAAGAAAGTAGCCAAAAAGAAGACCGTTAAAAAAGCGGCTAAGAAAACTGCTGCCAAAAAGAAAACGGCAGCTAAAAAGGAAACAACGAAAAAGGCTACCACCAAAAAAACGACAAAGAAGTCGACGACCACTAAAAAGGCCGAGCCGGTTTCAAAGAAAAAAGCAGCCAAGAAAACAGCAAAGAAGACGACGAAGCCCGCCAAAAAAGCTTCGGCCGCCGCTGTCGTGGAAGATGAAGACGACGATGACGATGAGCTGACGACGCTCGAAAAGGCGACGAAGAAGCTTCCCCCACTCGCAAAACGGATCAAGAAAAAAGACCTAGATCAGATTCGTAAAAACCTTCTGAACCGTAGGGCTCAGTTGACTGGATCCTTGTCTTATCTGGAATCTGAGCATCTCGGTACGAATGAAAATGCTAACCCGACGGGTGGCGATGAAGCCGATAAGGCCACGAGTGGAGCTACCGCGGACATTTCACTTCGCTTAGCTGAGAGTGAATCCAAAGAGCTTCAAGACGTCGTCCACGCCCTGCAAAAATTAGACGACGGAAGCTTCGGGATCTGCGAGATGACCGGTGAGGAAATCAACGTCGAGCGCCTTCTCTATATCCCCTGGGCCCGCTTTAGCGTGAAAGCCCAATCTATGTTGGAGAAGAGAAACTTTTCCGCTCCGACGTATCCGAGATACTGATTTCTTTAAGTTGAAACAAGCCCGAAGGGCCTTGTTTCAACCGTTCCAGCAAATCTCCGATTTGCTTTCACTCCGCCAGACTCAGGCTCAAAGAGCCTAAGTCCGCGGCCGAGTTGATCCCAACTCGGCTCAAAACCTGTTGATAAGGTTTTAGTCTTTAAGTTGAAACAAGCCCGAAGGGCCTTGTTTCAACCGTTTCAGCAAATCACAGATTTGCTTTCACCCCGCCAGGCTGTGAGTTTTTCAAGAAAACCCAACTTCAAGTTGGTGAGAGCTCCATTATCCCTCGCTAAAGCTTCGGGCTTGAGGGGCGAGAATCGCTTTCAAAGTTGAAGCTGTCGCAAGGGATTTCACACTATTTATCTATGAGTCCTAAGTGGAAATTACCGACCTCCCAAGCCCGAAGCATTAGCGAGGGATAATAAAGCGCCATTTGGCTTAAAGTTTGAATTGATCTAAAAAATCACTGCCGCTCCCCGGGACATAGACCTGAAGAGGTGAAGTCCACCCCAAGTTGATCCCAACTCGGCAGAGTTTCCTCCTGCTTCAGCTTTTTAAAACATAACGATGAATTAAAACGCCACCCTTGCGGGTGGCGTTTTTTTTGGCTACGTTTAGGGCTTCTTTTTCAATCTGAAATAAAACTAAAAGTGAGTCAACACTGTGGATCCTGCTCTCGCCTTAGAACGTCTCCGAGAAAAGCTGCTCGACTTAACTCTTAAGAATAAGCTTCTCAACTTTCGCCTCGGTTCGAGTTCGATTGAAATCGTGGATGAAGTACCCCGCCAAGTTTACGAATTTTTGGTGGAGCGAACTCGGTCGATGATCCTAGAGCCATTCCCTGAAGAAGAATCTGAAAATCCCCCTGAAGACAGCTCCGCTGACTCAGCTTCTAATTCAGATGAGAGCTCAAGGGAAGAAGTCACGCTTCCTAAAGAAAAAACGGAATCCCCCAAGCACAACGATAATCGTCTTCAAACGAATCTCACCCCGGATCTTTTCGATCGTCGCCTGAGACGCATCCTCACCGACTTTAGAGAAGCCAATGAATCGAGCGGAGTCAACCTTCTCCACTTAGCGATCGGCTTCTTAGAATGGAATGAAGAACCGGAAGGACGCCTCGTTCAAGCCCCGCTCATCCTCATTCCCGTTTCTTTAGAAAGAAAACGAACGAAGATCGGCACAGCCGAGTCCGGGCGAGGAATTTACCGCTTTACTTATAGCGTTCATTACGATGGTGAAGATTTAAGCCCCAATATTTCATTAGCTTCAAAACTCAGACAAGAGTTTGGAATCGATCTACCGGGCTTTGACTCCGAAGATGAAAATGCTGAAGCTGATTTCGACGTCGAAAGCTACCTAGACTTAGTTCAAGAATCGATCGCCGACCATCCCCAAACTTCGGGCTGGAGTATTCAACGACGTATGGTGTTTGGCTTTTTCAGTTTTGCCAAACACCGGATGCACCTCGACCTCGACCCTGAGCTTTGGCCAGGAGGAACATCTCCCCTCCACAGCCACTTAGTTCAAGATGTTCTTTTGGGACGAGAGCCGACATTGACCCAGCTCCCTTCCGAAAAGGAAGTGGAGGAATGCCAAAGCCAAAATGCACTTCCCATCGTTTTAGATGCTGACAGCACTCAGTACTCAAGCTTGCTGCACTCGATGCGAGGCAACAATTTGGTCATCGAAGGCCCCCCGGGAACGGGCAAGTCACAAACGATTACAAATTTGATCGCCTGTGCCTTGGATCAAGGAAAGCGCGTGCTGTTCCTTTCTGAAAAACTCGCGGCCTTACAAGTGGTACGGCGCAAACTCGACGATGTGTCTTTAGGAGAGTTCTGTTTAGAACTCCACAGTCACAAGGCAAAGATGCCCCTTCTTTTAGAAGATTTGCGCAATCGATTAGATATTCGACTCGAAGACACTCAAAAGACCGATCCTCAAAAAAGACTCAATAAAAAACGAGATACTCTTACGAGCTACATCGACATCATTCGTGAAGAAATCGGTCCCTTTGAAGATACCGTCGAAGAGGTTCTTTGGAATGCGCATGATTACGCACAACGGGTGAGAGTTCTTCTGCCCGAGGAACAAGTCCTCGAAAGCTACCCCCTAAATGGCCCCTTAGCCGAGAGCCCCACACGGCTCGATATGGAAAAAGCTCGAGATGCCTTAGCTCATGCTTCACAGCATCTCAAAGAAGAAATCTTAGAGAATGCTCGCAGCTGGAAGGGCTTTGAAGCCCAGACCATCCTGCCCAATGATCGAGAGCACTTCGAAGCAGGACTGAAAAAAAGCCTAGAACTCACCGAAGAAATTCAAAATGAAGTCGAAACCTTTTTACGAGATCACCAACTCGCCGATCAACCTGAACTCCAGGCGATTGAAAATCTGAAAAAGATCCATTCCGGTAATTACCTCCCGCCGGCAACTTGGAATCCTGGTCTCGCTGACCAAGTATGGTCAACTCCTGAAGATCAACAAGCTTTCGATGCCTTTGTCGATCAACTCGATCAATTTGATTCCACCTTGGCGAAAGCTCATTGGATCAAAACTCCCTACGCCTGGAATCGTTCTCAAATAGACCACCTTCGAGAACTATTAAAATTAGTTTCTCAACAAGGGTTTAAACTCTTTCGAATCGAAGACCTCTATTTTACTCTTCAAGAAATCGAAGGAATCATCCAGCCACTCGTTGCTCATCTTAAGCTTTCAACTGAAGATCGTAATCCTCTCTCCATCACCGGCGATGAGCTCGCAGTTGAACGCCTAAAAAATGAGTTTCAAGTTCAACGTCATCTACAACTCTTTCCGGGCACGTCTCCCCATCAATTAAAAACGTCTTTTTTAGATTCGGTCACTCAGGCTCTATTGAGCCAAGCATTGGAACAGAAAAGTAAACTCTTAGATGAGCGTCAGTTTTTAGAAGAACATTTTTCATTGAGAGATGCCCCCAAGGGAGACGAACTCATATCTCTTCGAACGACTCTGAGAGCGGCCCGGGGACAGTTCTTCAGTTGGTGGCCTTGGGGTAAAGCAGCGGAAGCTCGGAAACAACTCCACAGCTTCACGAAGTCTTCGCAAGCGGCAAAAGATGAACGCATCTTTGAAAAGTTAGAACGGCTTGAACTCTTTCAAGAGCGACTGAGCACCTTCGAAAATGAAGACACCTTCTCCCATTCCTTCGGCGATCATTTCAAGGGATTAGAAACCGATTGGGAATATTTAAAAGTCGCCATCCCATGGGCTCAAAAATTGATTGAGCTCACCGATGAAGAAACTGCCCGATCTCTGATCGAAAATCTCAACTCTCACTTAGATCAACTTCGAGCAATAGAAGAAAAATCGGCGAGCATCGAAAGCCTCAGTAACAGTCTCGCAAAAATTGAAGCCTTATTTTGGGCGACGGAAGAAGGTTCCTGCCCTCACCTGAACGAGCAACAAAGCCTTGAAGACTGGGTAACTCACCTTGATAAAATTCAAAAGGCACTTTCCTCACTGACCGATTGCATCGAGATCGATGATGATCTTCGGGCCGAAGCCTATGAGGAATTTGACCGCGTTCTCACTGTTCTCTGGGAGGCACAATCGGTTCGCGAGAGCTTAGAGAAGTCGAAATTTTTCCCTTTAGCCTTCGATACTGAATTTAAAGATTACCCCAAAAGAAGAGATGGACTCGCCATCCTTCAAGGTTGGGCTCAACGCTTGTTTTCCTTGGGGCTACCTTGGTCCTGGCAGTCGTGGATGGTGAGAGTTGAGCCTCAAAAAAGAATTGAAGCAATCACAGAAATCCTTCCCCGCTTTAAAGCAAAAATCGAAGCCTTAGAGGAATCCTTCATACCACTGAGAAAATTCGGTTCAGCAGAAGCTCCTTGCCCCTTCACCGAACGTTGGTTGGATCGGGACATCTTAACGGTTCGATCCGGATTAGAAGCCTGCCTCCATTCGATGGGGCAACTTTTACCCTGGGCTAACTACTGTCGAGCTCGCCGATCAGTCATCGAAAGTGGCGCTCTCTCAGTGCTCGAGGCAGGGGAAAGAAAAGAGCTCCCCCCCGAAGCCCTAAGCGATGCCCTCTACCACTCGCTTTACGATGGGATGGGCCGTGAACTGCTTCAAACTAAAGATGCCTTAGCTACCTTCGATCGAGTTCGCCACGAACGCACTCGAAAAGAATTTCAGTCCACAGATCAGGCCTCACTCGAATGGAACCGAGGTAAGATTGCCGAAGGCCTCGTTCAAAATGAAGCCCCGACGGGGATATCAAAAGGAAGGGTACGGGATTGGACCGAGCTCTCTCTTATTAAACGAGAGTGTGATAAAAAGCGAAGGCATATTCCCATTCGCCAACTTGTCAAAAGGGCGGGTCAAGCTCTTCAATCCTTAAAACCTTGTTGGATGATGAGCCCCTTATCCATCGCCCAATTTTTACCCCCGGGAGAAATCGAATTTGATTTAGTCGTTATGGATGAGGCTTCACAAATTCGCCCCGAAGATGGTTTGGGAGCTTTGGCTCGAACGCAACAATTGGTCGTCGTGGGAGACACTCGACAGATGCCTCCCACGAGCTTCTTTAGTCGAGCTTCGGAAGAACTCGAGGATGACGACGAAGATCTGACTTCTGCCGAAGAGGTGGAATCGATCTTAGAAGCAGCTTCCAAGGTCTACCCCCCTTGTATGCTTCGCTGGCACTACCGAAGTGAGCATCATTCCTTAATCGAGTTTTCGAACAATTCATACTACGACGAAAAATTAGTCGTTTTCCCCTCGCGACACCGCCGCCATCCCAATTTAGGAGTGAAGTGGCATCCGATTCCAGATGGTCAATTTTACCGCCAAAAGAATATCGAAGAAGCCAAAGCTGTCGTCGAAGCGATTATCGTCCACGCGAAAGAAACGGTCAGCCTTTCCGAAGAGGATCGGGAAAGCCTAGGTATCGCCACCATGAACATCCATCAACGCGATCTTATCTTAGATCTCTTAGATGAGAAGGCCGGTGAAGATGACGAGACTCGCTTGGCGCTCACCTGCTTAGAAGAAATGTCAGAACCTCTCTTCGTTAAAAACTTAGAGAACGTTCAGGGAGATGAACGCGATGCCATCTTAATCTCTTGCACTTACGGCCCAGTCCCTGATAACGACAAAGTCCCCCAACGATTCGGCCCCCTCAATCAAGCTGGAGGCCATCGTCGTCTCAATGTTTTATTCACTCGAGCTCGTAAACGTACTGAAGTTTTTTCCTCTTTAAGGCCCGATCAAATCGAGGGTGGCGATGAAAAGGCGAGAGGCGTGAATGACTTCAAGCAATACTTAGAATTTGCACAATCCCAAGCGATCGAAACGGAGCCAACCGGAGTCGACTCCAGCTCTAAAAACGCCTTCCAAACTTCCATCGAAAGGGCGGTCGAGGATGCGGGCTACCCGGTCCTCACTCGTTATGGCATCGCTGGAACTTACATCGATATGGTGATTTTGAATCCTGATGACCAGACCGAATGTCTACTCGGAGTTGAAAGCGATGGCTCGAACTATCACCGTATTTTGTGCAGTCGCGACCGCGATCGCTTAAAAGAAGAAGTGCTCACTCGTCGAGGTTGGAACATCCATCGCGTGTGGTCAACGGATTGGTTTACTCGTGGTGAGGAAGAGAAAAAGCGATTGTTGCGGGCGTTGAAGAAGGCGAAGAAACAAAATTGAGAATATAACCTCGAGTTCTTCAAACACCCCGAGCAGTTTCTATTCTGCCTTTGGCATAGAATGGAATAATATATTAAAAGAATCCTTTAATTACATTCTTACGATAATAATATGTTTAAACATTCAAAAAACAAAGCAATCATTATTAGTTCTATTTTTTGTTTTGCCTTCATGCCATTAAAAGGCGAAGAGGCAAAAGAAATTGCTCCCCGAATGGATTCCATACCGAAGGATCAATTTATCGGGAAAGAATCTTACGGCTTATATTTCTTCAAAAAGAAAGTAGGTTGGTTTCTCACTGAATCGTGCGAGGCTAGCTATAAAAACCAACCAGCCATTAAATCTTCTGAGCAAATAGTATTTAAAGTGATACTTTTTGGTGAAGAAGTCTCTATGAAATCAGAATCTACAACCTACTATTCATTAAAAGACAAAGGTGAAATCCTACATTTCCAAAGCAAAGAAATCGAAGAAAATGAAGTGACTACAATTAAAGCAAATTTAGAAGGCGACTCATTTATTGTCACCAAAAAATCAGCGACAGAAGAGATAACGAAGACCATAAAAAAACCGAAAGACAATCTATTAAACCAATTTGATTTTTCAAAATGGTTAGAAAGCCCCCGAAAAATTGGGGATTCATTTACAGTCTACGAGTTTTCA
Source organism: Planctomycetota bacterium (assembly GCA_028280485.1). Lineage (GTDB taxonomy): Bacteria > Planctomycetota > UBA8108 > UBA8108 > JACQVS01 > JANQLS01. The sequence goes on along the minus strand of JANQLS010000036.1, from coordinate 44,218 downwards.
TTTTCAGATTTATTTAGTAAACCGCAAGAAACAAAAGAAACCCTTGTCTACCTCTACAATGGGAAAAAAGACACTCGTATCTCTGGTGTTGAAACGACGGTATTAACGCTAACTCTCGATCAAGAAGATTTTTTCAAGCCGAAAATGGAAATCCTCCCCAATGGAGAAATATTAAAGGGGAGAATGGGTCCTTTAATTATTAAGCGAGAAGACGAGAAAACAGCTAAGCAACTGATTCCCGCAACTGTCAATCAAATCAATATTGGAAAGGATCTGGGAAAGCCTAAAAATTTAAAGTTCTTAAGACTGGAACTCTCAGGATTAGAAATTGAGAAATTCCCTACAAATCATCGACAAAAAATAGAGAAATCAGAGTCGGGGAAATTACACCTCATTCTAAATAAAGAGAATAAAAGTAAAAAAATCATTCTCTCCACCCAGGACAGATCAAGATTCACCGAATCGAATTCGAAGTATCAATCCGATAAGAAAGAAATTCTGGAACTTGCAAAAAAGATAACAATTAAGAGTTCAAGTCCTAAAAAATCAGCAAAGATGATTGTGAAGTGGTTATTTAAAAATATTGAACCCAGCTATCACAGTAACGCCGAAACCGCTTCTGCCGTTTTAAAAAGCCGTAAAGGAGATTGCACTGAGTACGCCCTGTTATTTGTAAGCTTAGCAAGAGCCTTAAAAATACCTGCTCGTGAAGTTTCTGGACTTATGTATGACTCCAGCCCTCAACCCGCGTTTTATTTACACCAGTGGGCAGAATTCCATAATGGAAAACGCTGGGTAAGCGTTGACCCCGCTTGGAATCAAATTCAAGTCGATGCTGGGCATATCTATTTATCTACGGGGAAAGATCCAGATATCGAAGCCATGAATGTTCTTAACGAACTCCAATTTAAAGTAGTTGGGTTTGATACCAAAGATCGGGAACCAACTAAAAAGAAACGTCAATAACCGATGGCTTGTTCGATTTAATTCAACATTGTTCAAAATTAATTTTAGGTAGTTATGGACCCCCGAACTGGAAACTTCGTCGCTTTCTTCCCCGGAGTTACTTCGTTTACCCTCCTATCCGCATACTTCATCGGTCGAAAGTTTTTTGGTGAGTTCTTAGATCGGGGTGATGTGATTTGGATGATCATGTTTCTTTACTGGTTACCCCAACTCTTAGCCTTCATCGGACTCTTCTCTGCGATTCTCGCTAGTTGTAAAAGGGATATCTATCTTTGCTACTTGCTCAGTCTTTTCATTCTGATCACCAGCTGGATTCTTAGAATGTAAATACGCTTCATAGCAAAAGGTGCCAGCCTTTTCACGCTCATAGCTTTAAAGTTCCCCCCATCCATATTCTGGCGAATTTGGCACTAAATGAATTTTTTTCAATCACTCCCATCCAAAATCGCATCTATTGGTATAGGTCCTTAAACCCTCGATCTCATTCACAGGGCCTCGTTTTCCTAAACACCTATAAATTCTAAGCTAAGGAGGCCTCATGCTAAATCGCACGTGGCATCTCAATCTCTTTTTGACTTCACTAGTATTCTTTTTATTACTGGGTGAAGTTCTTCAATCCGAAATCGTCATCCGGCAAAGGGCCCAGCGTTTCGAACTTAAAGATGACGGGCTTGCTCTCTGGATAGGATCCACCTGTGATTCCGAAGTTGGAGGTCCCGGCACCCTCCGAACCTATACCGATCGGAATAATCCGAACGGAAGCACGTTAGTTAATAACAGCTGTGGGGTCATGCGAGGAGGTTGGGGGGATGCCGCTTGGCGAGGAAGCTACCTCTACTACTTTTACAACCGAAGACTCTCTCGTGAAGATGCCTTTTTCGACAACAGTGCACCTCAGGCTATTCGAAACACCTCCAACAACTACACGGGAGTTGTCCCCAACAATCAAGATTACTCTCCAGTTGTCCTCAAAGGATCTGATTTGTATTGGGCTGAACTTCAAGGAAATGGTTCAACGCAAATTCGTAGATCAGGCAACTTCGGGCAACAAGTCGCTCAAACAGTAACCACCGTTTCCGGTGAAGTTGAAAAATTCATTCCCTTCGAATACAACCCCAGTGTCGGTGTCCGCCAACAAGCCGTCGTATCTTTAACCACAACTGGGGAACTTTGGCTTTATCGATTAGGTGCACGTTTCGCCCTACGCTTAGAGTCGGGAGTCCGCGATGTTCACGTTCTTGAACGTCAAACAATAGCCATCAACGGTTTACTGAATGCCACGATCTATGTAGCAAAGGGAGTTCGAACCTTTGGACAAACCTTGCCTCCTACTGGAAGCGTACTCCGCATCGATGCTCGAACGGGTGACAAGACTGTTATCTATACCTGTACTACAGGAAATCAAGCCATCTCCATCACCACCGATCCCGCTCCGACCCAACGTTTGATTGGGATTGAAACCAAACAGCTCTATTTTACTGAGGGAGTCGTTCGTTGCTCCGGAGGATTATTCCGACTATGCAACATCCAACGAACCCGTCTCCATCGACACACCCTACCCGGGCGAGCCGATGCCAGTTGGGTCATGATTCGAGAGGCTTCACGGGCGAGTCACGGTAATCTTCGATCCGATGGCGAACACGTTTACTATTTAGAGGATGAAGATGGAAATGGAGTTCAAGATTCAATTGGAAGAATTAGTACAACCGCTCCTCCATTTAGATTCGACATTATCGCCGATGGTATTGAAGTGACCCAAGCGATTCAAACTTTTGATAATGAAGTCGAGCTGCTGGCAGAACGGGAAGGAACTTATGTCAGGGCGTACGCGAGATTCTCAAGCTCAACGAATGAATCGAGCATCTTCGTAACCGGGCGATTACGAGCCTTTATGAATGGGCGAGAAATCACTGGCTCACCTTTTAATCCGATCAAGAATCCCCGACTCACTGAATCTGTAGACCTCGCTCCTCGCCGAGCGGACATCGAAAGAACTTATCTCTTTCGCCTGCCAAAATTACCTACGGGAACTTTACGAGTAGAATTTGAGATCAACCATCACCGAGCTTACCTTGAAAACAGAAACGTCGATGGAGAAGGTCTCAATCCCTACGCCAACAACACCGTCTCCGCTCAACTCCCCGTTAGAAACTCCGGCGAACCTTGTTTGCAAATTGTTTCTCCTCGCCTTCAAGGCCACAGGTACACCTATCGATACAATCCTCGAATTCACCAGCTTTTCGATCGCGCTCTCAGCTTAACTCCAGTTAAAGCCTTTGATGATTTCCCTCGTACTGTCGATGTTCCCTCGATCGTTAATCAAAAATTTATGCTGATCGATCTTGACGATGATGAAGATGTCGCCGCTGATAGAACGATGGATGCTTACCGAACTGCAATTGAAGAAATCGCTGCAATTCGAGAATGTAGCGACAATCCCAATCAGGGCTGCGCGGATGATTATTGGGTGATTGCCGTGCATCCTTGGGTCGACACCCGTAAATGGGGAGGCCTTTCCTGGGGACGACGAGTCATCGTAGTCAAGATGAATGACCGTGCCTTTCCCTGGGCAGATAAAGCGTGGAACTGGCCTGGAGGAGGACAAACTCTCGCTCACGAGTTAGGACATGAATACGGCAGGGCCCACGTCGATTGTGGTGGTCCCGAGCGTCCCGATCCCTTTTATCCCTACAACGAATGTTTTATCGACGACAACATTTCTACCTATGGATATGGCTTTGACCCCATAACTCGTCAAGCCATTCGACCCGAAGATGCAGGAGACTTGATGTCTTATGCCGACTTCAGTTGGATCTCTGACTATAACTGGTTAAACATTCTTGAAGAAGTTCGTAATCGCGCTGGCGGAAGTGGCGGCGGAGGTGGCTTGCCCGATGTCGAGTCGTGGCTCCTCGTTCGAGGCACCGTTGATTTAAGTACTCGCGATGGAAGTTTTAATTCTTTCTATCTCTTCGATGCCGACGACGCCCCCGAGAGCCGAGTTCAAAATTCATTAGAGCTCCGTTCCCTCGCTGAAAGTCAAAACCCTCAGGTTCGCTTGATCTTCAGAGGAACGGGTGGAAATCAACTGGCTTCTATTCCTCTTTATGTCTCCCAAAACCAAGAAGCAGACGATCAGATCGGAGGCTTCCTCCAATACGTTCCTTTTATTTCTCAAGCCGAGCAAATCGAACTACGCATCGCTGGTCGACGGGCTGATTCGCGTGACATTTCAAACTCATCCCCCACCATTCAATTGTCTCCCTTGGAAGCACTTGATGATGGAGTCTTAGTGAACTGGCAAGCTAGCGATGCTGATGGCGATGAACTTCACTTCAATATTTACCTTAGCCTCGATAATGGCAATCACTGGCAGTCGATAACTTTAGACCATGAAGGATTTGGCATTGCCGTATCGACGACTCAATTCGCTGCGACTTCAAACGCAAGGATTCGAGTGGATGCGACCGACGGAGTGTTAACTTCTCAGGCGATTTCAGAATCCTTTGTGATCGAACCGCATACACCCGTCGTTTCCATTTCTGGCTTAGATGGTGCCTCCAATGCCCCCTTTGGTACCACGGTTTACTTAAGATCGGTCGTGGTCGATCCTGATCCAGGTCCCAATGGTTTAACTTACGAATGGAGCTTAGATCGAGAAGGCTCACCCACCGCCAACCAAGTTTCAGAGAGTGAAGATTTGATTCTGGATAATCCTCAACCTGGATCCTATAGAGCTCAAGTTCGAGTCACAGATTCAAGCGGAAGAACAGGTCAAGCAAGCTTCGACTTTACGATCCTTCCCCTCCTAATCGAAGTTCTAACAGAACCTAACTTTGACGGCTTACCCAATGACTCAGCCTATGGAGCGGGAGAATCCGTTCAATTAACGGGTTCGCGCGCCACCCAAGTTTGGCTTACCCGAACTCAGCATGAATTGTTTATCAGTGGATCGGGACTCCCCAACCAAGCGATTAATTCTGCACCTTATATCACCTTAGTGATCGACTCCGATGGAGACGCTGGTAACTCATTAGACGCCGATGATTTTGGTATTCGGATCTACAGTACTGGCCGCTTCGAACAACTGAGAGTTTCCGGTGGGAATCTCGTTTCAACTTCCAGCCATCCCTTAGTTGACGCCTTAGTTAAAAGCGGTCCCAGCTCTTGGAATTTTGAATTACGCATTCCCAGAGAGCTCATCAACAACTGGAATAATTCTATTCATCTCATGTTAGGTTCTTTTGGGACTGGAGGTGGAACTTGGCCGCCAAACTCAACCCTGTCCACTCCATCAACATGGGGACAAGTGAGGTTTAACGAAGAGGATCTTCCTCCCAGTGAAAATCGAGCCCCTATCGCCCAAGCGGGCGAAGATGAATTTATCAACACGGATTCCGCTTTTGATTTCACCCTCGACGGAGGTAATAGTTACGATCCCGATGGAGATGAACTCATCTATCGCTGGATTCAATTAGAAGGTCCTGAAGTGGATATCGACTTGGATGGACCAACCTCAAATTTTGCTCGAACGAGGATTCCCAAACGGGAAGGCCTCACTCTCTATCGATTCCGCTTGAGAGTGAATGATGGCGAAGAAATTGGGTCCGATGAGATGAACCTTTACGTCTACAGTATCCCTAGCGACGGTGGATCGGTTGGAACAGGATTATTCTCTCGAGGAAACGCTAATAATGCTGGGGGTTACGATATTTCTGACTGTATCTTCACCCTATCGTATCTCTTCATTGGCACTGAAGATCCCCCCTGCTTCAAAGCCGCTGATTCCAATGATGATGGACAAGTGGATATATCGGACCCATTGTTTACTTTGTCTTATCTCTTCATTGGTACTGCCGATCCCGCAGCTCCCTTCCCCGGTTGTGGCGCCGATTTAACTCCGGATAATTTAACTTGTTTACAATTTGACGATTGTTAAGGTAGTAAGCCCACGCCGTGTGCTGTAAATGACAATCCAAATCAGCTATAAAAAGACTCAAGGTGGGTTCCAAGGATTCCACCTTGAGTCTTTTTCAGAGGCCAATGTACCATCTCAGCGAACCTCAATCACAACCGGTAGTCAAGCCAGTTAACATGAATAAGGTTTCGCTGGTTGTAGCCCTGTTTTCATTTCTACCTACCTTGTTACGACTTTTTGTTGATATAGACTTTTTCTTTATCCTTGGCCTGCTTGGAATTTTTATCCTTTCAAATATCTATTTCATTGGGCTCTCTCTTTACAACCTCTACAAATTCAAGCTCAAACAAACAATTCTTTCACTTGTGGGTTTAGGGATAGCCATTCTTCCAGTAACTCCCATCGGATTTACTATCTCAGCTCAATGTGCGCTGACCTACCACTATGGTCCCTTTCATACCCAAGTGGAAAACATTCGTAAAGGAGTACCGAAAGCTCACAGTGTTCGAGGGTATGAAGTTTTGGAGAGCAAGAACCCCGATCGTGTTTTATTTGAAAGGTCAAATATTTTTCACGTTACAGGATTCGTCTACAGCCCAACCGGATTTATTGATTCCGACAGGTACAGTTGCTCCCTTCAAATAAAGATTTCACTTTTAGGAGACTGGTATTTCTGTGTCTGGGATTGATAACTTAATTTGATCCCAAAACTTGCTTTAAATGGTGTTCAATGTGAGCAATATAATCATCGATCAATTCATAGAGTGACGTTCTCGGATCATCTCCGATCTTACATTGGAGTCGTTGAAGGTTTTCCGAAATACCTTCGATGACTTTGACGAGATGGTGGTTATAGGATTCCCAAAGAGTCATAATCCCTTCCCAACTCGACTCAGAATAAGCCTGACTCCTTACCCATAAATTCTGGTCGTATCCCGGAAAGATCAATTCTTCAGATTTTTCCTGAGCCCGAACAAACCGATGATGATTGTTTGCAGCAGAATCAATTAAGTGCCCCAAGATTTCAATACGCGTCCATTTCCCTTTTCCTCTGGAAGTTTTGGCCATTTCTGGTGGTAAAGATCGCAGTTGGGGTGAGGCTTTGTCGATACAGGTTTTCAAGTTAATGGCAAGTTGTGTAAAAGATTTTTTATTCATGTTGGTTGCAATTCAATTTCAAGCCCGAAGTATATGTAGTCCGCACGTTCAACGTGCGGCCTTACGAAGAATCCAAATTATTTAACAATTAAAATATCCACACTTTCTAATCTTAAGGACTTATTGCATATCAATGAAATAAGAGGGTAAAGTAAAGGCTGATCCCTCGATCAAATTGTTCAGTATTCAATTAATAATTGACCGTAACGAAGATGGCCGCACGCAGAGAGGCTGTGAATTTTTATCAATGTCAGTTAGATACGGATTCCAATCTAGTGGAACTAAGGCGTTAACGAGCCCGAAGCGCTAGCGAGGGGTTCTTCCCTCGCTAGCGCTTCGGGCTCGTTAAGTTGGAAGTCTTAAAAAATTCACAGCCTCAGAGCGTACGGACTACAAAGAAAGCGAATCAAATGGAACTCGGAACCTTCTCGGTTAGCTTAACCGTCAAAGATTTAAAAGCCTCTAGAGATTTCTACGAAAAATTAGGCTTCACCATGATTCATGGCGAGCCCGAAAAGAATTGGATCATCCTTCAAAACGGTCACGCAACGATCGGCTTGTTTCAGGGAATGTTCGAAAAAAATATCATGACCTTCAATCCCGGCTGGGCCCTCGATGGTAACCATCCCGATGAATTTATGGATGTGCGAGAAATTCAAAAAACCTTAAAAGAAAAAGGCATCGAATTTCTGGTCGAAACCGATGGTTCCGATTCAGGACCAGCGAGTTTTATGATTTTAGATCCGGATGGGAATCCGATTCTAATGGATCAGCATCGTTAAAATGTTATTTGAAAAAATAAGTTTACCCTTCGCCCCACCTCCTTCTACAGCAAAAGTTTATGAGGTTATCGAATCTATACCTTATTTAAATTCAATCGAACGGATCGCGAAGTCAGACTATGGGCATGGCAAAGAGGATGCGCTCAAATTACTTACAGAGGTGATTCAATTCGGCTCCATCCCTTTTGAAAGTGACGAGTACTTCCACCTCGAAGAATGCATCTCTCTTGCTTCTTTCGACCTCAGCCAACCACCACTAACTCGATATATCTGTTGGGCGATCATTTTTCACATCGAAGGTGAAGATCCGACTAGGCCCGTAACTGTTGAATATTCAGGATTAGCTAAATGGCTTCTCTCGGCCGCTGAATGGTCAAAGGATGCCGTTTTCAGCTTAGCACCTTTTGGTGCATGGTTAGCGCAAAGCAATATCTGGTGCCCTCGTTCTCTGATCAGCTTGTTTGTATTACTATCACTTCATGCTTCCGATCAAAGAGAAATTAGGAGTGAAGATATTTCATTTTTAAAAGAGTTAGCCGATCAAGAAATCCGAATGAACATCTCGGAGGTCTTGGGATATGAAAATGATGTAACGGGCTACGAAGATGTTCAGGCTATGATTTCAGAAGGAGAGTTACACTGGTTGTTTTGCTTAGACCCAGTTTTAAAAAAATATGATCACTGGCTTGAAGTCTGCCAGAAAGTTTTAGGACCAAGCGAGAAAAATTCTCCAGCTTACAAATTATTTAACAAAATTAAGGATTAGCTATCCTCATCGAGATCATCATCAGAGTCTTCGCTTGAATCCTCCGATCGCTTGGATCTCTTAGCTTCTTTTTCTCGTTCTCTTCTATCTCGCCAAGATGATCGGCGAGAGGAAGAATCACTTTCGAGATTAAATTTACTCAATGTACACCACGTGCTTTTATTTATTTGAACGTAAAGATAATTTCCGTAGGTGGAGTAGTATCTACTGGATTTAGAATCAAGATCGATGATTTTTTCTTTACCATTGATCTTAAAAATAACTTTTCCATCTTTACCGACAACCTTGATCTTAGAAGTGCCTTTTCCTAAATCGATCGACGTTCCCCCTGAGCGAGAATAGTAACCTCGCGAAGAAATCAATCCGACCTTTCTGGCCCCACTCACTTCAATCTCCGCTTCAAAGTCACCACGAATCGATTGATTGAACACGACATTGGCTTGAGCAAAGCCATTTGCAGTATGCTTGAGGGCCAAAGCACCTTTACTTTTTCGAGTTAAAGTGATAGTTTCGAGGGGCTCAACTTCCCATCTCCTCTTCCTTAAGTTCATGATCTGCACGCCGATATTGTCGAGATCGATCCGCTGATCGGTCTTGAGATGCTCACGAATTTCAGCGATCGTTTTTTGCACTCTCGACTTGGCGATCAAGCTATCGAGGTTCTTTAAGGATTCCTTGTGCCACATCAGGGCACGACGAGCGTACAGTCGGTTGACCCAAGATCGTTTTTGGGCTTGAGCTAATTTCCACCAAGCTCGGGCTGCGGGATCCGTACGGGCCACGTCGTCTTCTTCTTCCAATGCCGCTTGATCCAACCGAGCTACGTCAGCGAGCGGATCACCTTGCGGGCCTGCTAAGAGTTTCTCAATTGCACCATCGAGATCTTGTTGATACCACAGTTCAAACTTCCCAAGTTCGAACTGGGCCTCAGCATCATCGGGATTGGATTCTAACTTATCGCGAGCGATCTGAACTTTTTTCTCATCTTTCTTATATTCATCAATCAAGTCTTCTAACTCATCGATGAGATCATCAAAATAGGGATCTTTAGTCTTACGACTCGCTTTACTCGCTCCCTTTAAAAGCTCTCCGGCGATTTTAATATTTCCGACTTTGATCTCATCCTCAGCGAGCTCGATCCATTTTTTGGTCAGGCGGTCGAGGTGACGTAGAGAGAGCTTTTTCTTTAAGAGATCATTAAAAGATTCTTCGTAATATTGAGCCTTATTGATCTGAAAGGCTTCAGTCAATTGATCCAAAGCCTCCACGACCAACTTCAAACTCGAGACTTGAGTTCCGAGTTCACTCGCTTCAGTAAGAAGAACAAATTTCGTGGCGGGGTCGGGCTCGCCACCACTCTGCTCGATGAGTTTTTCGGCGAGTTCCATCTTACTCTTCGTATCCTTGCGGGAGAATTCATCCTTAAAGAAGGAACGAACTTCTTCCCTCGCAGAATCGAGTTCCCTTGAGGAGGGAACGGCATCTTGAGCTTTAAGCGTTAGGGCCAAGCCAAGAACACAAATAAAAAGAATTGCTTGAGAAGACCATCTCAAAATTCTCATAAATCTTTCCTCTATTACGCGCCAGCAGAGTGAGTATGAGACTAAAAATATAAGGTATACAGTAAGGAAGCGAATCTTGCCGTGCTCTAACGAGAAGCTCTTACGGTTGTTTTCCTTAATGTAAATTGATCGGAACTCTAAAAGAGTTACACGACTGTTCACCAAATTTGCTTCAATTATTTTACCGTAAGTCCCTCAGCCCTATCTTTTTAACCTCTCAAATTCAGCAAAGTTTTCAAAAACAGATGAAAATCGGTTATTTTGACGGAACTCCTCAAGATAAATTCAATTCCTACTAAGACCTTAACCGCCTCAGATGGAACAACTTACCTAAATTTTATCACCATGAATAAAAGCCGATCCCGCCTATTCTCTCCACGAGTCTCCTCAGCCACTCAACAGCTTCTAATTAGCTGTTTCCTGCTTGGATCTCTTCAATCGAGTGAGGTTTCAAAAACCCGCTTCACCCTCTCAATCCCTGCACCCACTGACAGTGCCGGTGGATTGCTCGTCGCGGATGTCGACTCCGACGGGCACCAAGATCTTCTCATTTCCGTCCCGGGCCACTTTGCTGCCTATTCATCCAAGGGAAAAGAGATCGCAACCTTCAAAACCAATTTAGTGGTTGGAGGTCAGAGTGAAAGCCAAGGCTTGCCCGGTCACAACGGTCCTGGATTAGCCTGTGGGGATGTGGATCTCGACGGAAAAAATGAGATCGTCTATCTCACTCTCGATGGTTGGCTTCATGTTCTCGATGGGAAAAGTAAAAAATGGAAAGCCTCCGTTAAGCCCCCTGTACCGCAGGGAGCATCACGTTGGGAACTCGCGATGCTAGCGGACTTCCAAGGAACTGGTAAAGATCAAGACATCCTTCTTCAAGCCACGAACAAAAAGGGTTACCGAACAGGAAGGTACTTGGCAGCTTACAAAATAAAAGATCTTTTAAATGGCGCTCCCGCCCTTTGGACGACAGATCGATTCGTTTCTTGTGCACATAATGGAGCACGGTTAGTCGATCTCGATGGGGACCATAAGGATGAAATTTTAGGCTCAACCATCTTCAACTGGGCGGGTAAGAAAGTTGTGGAAGCCGTTCCTTACCGAGGTCACATGGATAGTGTTTTCGCTGCCGATGTCTTACCCGGGAAAAAAGGCTTAGAAGTCATCTTGCTGGAAGAAGGATCCAATCATGTTCAAATTTTAAGTTTAGATGGCTTAGTTTGGCGAAAAGCCAATCAAGGAGCGCAAGGTCGAGGACGAGAACCTCAAAACGCAGCGATTGGAAGATTTCTTCCAGGAAGTACTGAAGTCTTCGTTTGGTGTCGATCGCGAAACCAAAAACACCAAACTCCATTCGTCTTCAACTCCAAGGGGCAGATCACCCATCGGTATGAACTCGATAAAATCAAACCCAAAGGCTGGACGGACTCTGGAGTGGAAGTCATCCATACCATCGATTGGACAGGAAAGGAAAATCAACTCGCCTGCGCCAAGGAGCGTCACACCGAAGGGGATGTCGGGATTTTTGAGCCCCTAACTGGAAAGTTCGTAGAACATTTTAAAGAAAAAGCCGACCGACTTTACGTCGCTGACATTCAAGGGGACTGGCGGGAAGAAGTGATCGTTCTGTCCGGGAAAACTGTCACCATTTATCAAAATAAAGCTCCCAATCCTCGCCCCCATCAGCCGAGGCTTTGGGAGAATCGAAATTACCGCCGATTGAAACAATGCCATAATTATTATTCGCCTTAGTAGTAGGCTCGCTCCGCGAGTCGTATGAAACGATTACATGGTCTCAAGCAAAGCCAATCTAAAGAATTCTAAAGCTGTACTTTCGAGTACAGCTTTTTTTCTGCTTCAATTGATTTAGATTTCAAGAAGTACGACTCGCGGAGCGAGCCTACTACTGCGCTTTACATACCCGTTACAGAACACGCCTCCATTCTGAGATATTATTAAATTGCCCAATCCATAATTGTTGAGATCTCTTTTTTCACTCAGATGGGAGCATTAGCAAACACATGAGAATAATCAAAATCTCAAATCTAACTCTTTTTCTCCTCACCCTTTCTTTAATTCAGTCAGCGACCCCAACAAACGCGCAAGGACAATCCACTCAGGAGGAAAAAGCAAAAGCCGACATCGGTAAAAAGAAGATCGAAAGGCCGACAAAGAAGATCATTGAAAAAGCTCCGCCCGCCAAAAAACAAAGGGAGAAGATCAAATTAGATCGAGGCAAAGGGATCATCGAACTCTCAACGAAAAAAATCATAAAAAATGCGCCTCCAACATCGAGAGATATAGAAAAGTTAAAAAACACTTTAAAGAAGATTAAGCCCAGATCGCTAACAAAAAAAGAAAAAGAACAGCTCAAAAAGCTGGAGGAAGATCAACGTAAGCAAAGTAAAAGGCCAACCAAGTCTTCGCCGAAAAAACCGATTCGAAGTGCAAAGGCTCAAAATCCTAAGGTTAAACCAGGAGATGTGCGTTGGCACGCCTCCTACAAAGAAGCTTTAAAGGCGTCCCAAAAATCAGGCAAACCGGTTTTACTCTTTCAACTCTTAGGAAATCTCGACGAAGAATTCACGTGAACGAATGCTCGTTTAGCGAGGACCGTGCTGTTCTCGAATGGAAAAATTTCACGGACGATCAATCGTTATTTCGAACCCGCCTGGCAATCGGTGAGACCCGTTCCCACAGTGACCATCGACTTTGGTAATGGTCACGTCATCAAGCGTACTCTACAAGGAAACGTAGCGACTTATGTGTGTACGAGTGAAGGAGAAGTTTTAGATATACTTCCAGGAATTTACGAAGGTAAAACTTACCTTAACCGAATATTGCAACTTAGCTATTTAGCCCAAATGGCAAAATTAGCGAGAGAAAACAAAGTATTAGAAATTCAAAAATATCACCAAGAATTACAAAAGAGTCTCGAAGATGGTGGATCCAAATTAGAACTTGTAAAGACAAGCCAAGGAACTTCAATTCGAGGAATTGAAATCGGAGTCAAAATCACATTACGACCAAAACTTAGAATGAGAGCTCGAGGCGGTAGCGGTCGTCGCCACCCTCGAATCTTCGAAGATCTTTTTCAATCGAGCGGGCGACCTTTAGATTTCAATTCCCCGGAAGAATTGGAAAATTGGGAAGCCCTCACCGAAGACACCGTCATCAACGAAAACATCCGTCGCTTAAAAATACATCGCTATCTCGCCCAAAAGAAAAAACTTCTAAAGGTCAAAGATCTCACCAAGTGGCTCTACCGAGAAGTTTTGAACGCTGATTTAGATGATCCGTATCTCGGATTAACAAACTTGCTTTTCCCGGGGCTGAAGCCAAAGAAGACGACGCGGGAGTTTTAGTAGTTTAAAGTAGTCGGCTCACCTCGTGAGCCGGGTCAGAAGTGCCGTTGGACACTAAAGGTATCCAAATAGGCTTAACCAGTTCCTTGCACTTTTATCTTAGCAGAAAAATTTCAATTAATTCTAAGATCCGGCTCAGAGGCTGAGCCGACCACTATGAGCCTACTACTACCCTTCACAATGCCCTACACACTCTTCCAAGTCATCTTCGGTGGGATCGCGGCCACATTCTCTTGGACCAGGATCCGCCGGAGGACTCATGCCTAAGAATTGGTAGCTTAAGTTACCCACTGGATCGGTGATCTCAACTCTACCGTTATCGTCAAAGTCACAAGCATCCAAACACGTTGGTTGATAAATTCCTAAAAATTGGTAGGAGAGATTGTTCACAACATCGGTAATCTCAACGGTACCGTTGCCATCGACATCTCCACGGCGGAAAAGTGGGATCTTTGTATCCCGAATCGGAGGAACAAAGATTTCACATTCAGAAGGAAGAGAAACCGTGTGTTTAAGTTTTCCTCTAACCGAGTAGGTGTAATCTCCTTGGTAAGGTTGAAGATTATAGGTGATAGCTCCAGTATCTAAGTAGTTAGTAGCCGAACCGGGTAACTCTGTCAGCAAGGTACCGTCTCGGTAAACGCAAATTCGTCTGTAAAGCCCAGCATTTTCCCAGGACATTCTCACCGACCATCCGTCTCCATTTTCAAGAAGCTCACAAAGAACGTTTTTTGGCGGCTGAGCCCCTAAAGGACAGTCGCGCAAGTTATTGTCGACACTCAGCTCGCCTTCAACACCATCGATCTGAACGTGGATCCTGACCGGTTCTTTGGGAATGGTGAGTTCCGCCGTGAAAAATAATTCATCTCCTGGGTCTAAAGAAGGAACTTGAAGCTGAGCCACTTGATCTGTAGTTCCATCCCCAAAAACATAGATAAATCTAAGGAACAAATCACTCATGCCCTCACCATCACCAGGAGTACGGGCAAAACCATTATTCTTAACTCCCACTTCAGCTGTAATACCGACACCAGGCCCGGCATACGGATCGGAGAGTCGACAATAAGAAATGGCAGGGTCAGCAACAGCCTTCCCTTCAAAACTCATCATATTGGTTTCAAAGAGAGTATTCGGTCCTCCTTCGGCTAATCCACCACCGGCACCCACTGCGACTTGCTCATTTGCGACTTCCGGCGAAGAGTGAATCACGACTAACTCACCCTGAGTCGTCATAACTGCCGCGATATCTTGGTGAGTTCGATTATCATGGGTCAACTGTACGACTTCTCCGAAAGTATCGGAGGCGCTGTTATATGTGACCAAAGAGACATTCCCCGCACCACCAGGAGAGCCAATGGCATCAAGCTCATTCACATAAATCGTATAGTCGGGAATAATTTGATCTTTTTTACTCGGCCCATCGACTGGAGGATTGAAGTGAACGTCGGGCCAGCGAGCGAAAAGAGGTGTGTTGCATTCGTTAAAGATCAACACGGGTTCTTCCCAAACACCGTTTAAAAGCTTGATCGTGTAGACAACTCTTGTGTTAGCTAAACCCGTATCATTAAGGTCTGCATCTAAGGGCAATGCAGTGAAGGCCACCATCCCAGTATTAAGATCTTCTAACGCTAAAGAAGGTTCCATCAATCCAGGATAGTCTTCAGAGACGGTAATGAGCGCTTCTGGCGTACTCCACGCTCCGTTTTCAAATTTTGAAAACATGATGTTTCGCCCTTGATTGGAAGTGGTGAGATCCACATTCACTGTATCCCGAAGCCAAACCATCGCAACGTTACCTTCCTGATCGACCGTCAAATTGACTTGAATGTCGATGAAGTTATCCATTCCTGAGACTAAATACTTGGGTCCGAAGGGCTGTCCATTAAAGATACGTTGAGCATAAATGTTCGTTTGATTCAACTGAACGATGTTTGTTTTAGGTTCGAGGGGTTCAGGCTGAATGATAGGAGGATCCAAGGGCACTACGACTTCAGATGTTTCATAGTGAACCCATGCAATCCAAGCTACATCGAAATTTTGCCCGGGAGCAAAAACCATATCAGGTCGCCCATCCCCGCGGTAACCATCAGGGCCTTGATCATCGGTCACTTTAACCTCCGGTTGCCAGATGATACGACGAACCGGCTGCTCTTCCGTTGGCTCGGTGATTTGACCCACCCGAGTGATCACCTCGGCCTTCGATAGGTTTTTGTTAAACTGAGTGAGTTCATCGTCCTCTTCTAATATTTCTTCTCCATCGAGGAAACGAGTACCTGAAAAGAGTACGGTATCATCGTCTAAGAAGATGATCTTGGGATCGATAAGTTCATATTCATCGATCTCACCCTGGGCTGAAATCGCTCGCGGTTGCCAGGTCCAAGGTTGGCCGGCTTCACGGAGTAAATAACCAGGATTTTGATCCCAGAATTTTGGTATGGGAATGTCTTGACCTTGAATCAGAAATAATCCGGTGAAAACTCCAACCGCAACTTGGAACTCTCCATCGGGGGAACTCGCAATATCTAACTGCGAAGCTCTCTCCTTCAGATCGATGGGACCGAGTGCTTTCTGTGCCCGTTTTTTATTGATATGCTCAACGATCAATTCTTTTGTGAAACAGGCGTCAGGTACAGTGTCTGAATTCACTCCTTGCCCAAAGGTCTGACTCCAATGATCGTCATGAATATCTGCCGATCCTCCCCCACAAATGAGAGCTACACAGATCTCATAATAAAAATCAATATCCATATCAATCAACAGTGCACTACCCACTGAAAGTCCACTAGGATCAACGTGCATATTAAATGGCATCCCAAAAGTGAGTGCCAAATTTAAACCCGCTTCTACACTGGCAACACCAAAGAAGATATCAGCACGAATCCCTGCAGCCAGACTCACAGTAGCTTCGGGCAAGAGCCAAAAATCTGCTTCGAACACTTCTTCACCGGGATCGGGGAACGCTCGAATAGCGTATTCCAATTGGGTTTCTAACGAAATTTGAACTCCAAAGCTCACTGACGCAGAAATCGTGACCTGGACTGGCCCCACAAATCCAGAATAAAGAACCGCATTAAAGAGCATGGTGTTGAAGCCATCTTTAAATAAGAGCCTTCGTTCACAGTACTCAAATTCAAGCTTTTCTGCATCGAATTGGCCATCAGAACCCCCACCACCATTACCACCTCCGAGAAGTTCTTTATCACCCTGAATCTTCCCACTTAAGGTGGTTGAATTGACACCTCCTTTAAGACTGTCTAAATCCCAAAAGCCATCTTTGAAACTTACAAACGCTGTTTGATTAGCTCGACCCACATCATTTGAAAGAGCTGGGAAGGGAATCTCATTACCCAAGACGCTTAAATTCTGCTCCTCAGTATCAGGAAAAGAGACTCCGCCTATCCCTGGTGCTGCCTGAGCAACAGTGAAATGAAACGATCGATCTGAAGGTTCAAAACTTCCCGTCGTATAAGCTTGATGTTCATCTAAAAATGCCGGCTTGTTATAAACATTGATGTTGGCGCTATTCTCTGTAGCTGTCGCTCCGTTTTCACCTTCTTTGAAAACTTTGACTTTCGTCCAAGGTCCCCAGCCACCGTTATTCCAATTTTGAATCGAAGAGGGAGTATTTTGGAAATATCCCGGAGTTTTAGAAGCTCGAGCCATCAGCACATACACTCCCTCCATTCCACCAGCAAGTGGAGGAAGATGCCGGATGTCATTAAATTTACCTCTCCAAAAACGTCCGCCGAAGGGATCGTTGATGACCTTGGTCGGATCCGGATCAGCCAAATTACACTCGGTGAATTCTTCACCCGTAACGGGATCGACCCCGAGAATACAACCGGTAACCTTGGCGGGTAAGCCGTTAAGTAAAGTTAAAGGGCTTCCATTGGGATTGTTGGCTTCAGATTCGGTAAATAATGCAAACTCAACACTATTCGTTTCGGCAGCTCCATCACAACCATTGGAATCGACGACGAAACAATCAAAACTTAGAGGAATGACGTCGTTGTACTGGTCTAAGTTTCCGGGAAGATCCGTGATGAGATGCAAGCGGTTCGGTTGAGGGATCGGGTAGGTAAAATTCGCACTCTGGCCAGCAGGTGGGCTTACACAGGGTGGCCTGATTTTAACTACAAACGATCTTGAAGATTCTCCACAACGTTGATCACGTGCCGTCACTCTTACCAAGTAATAACCATAACTGGGAAAAAGATAAGTTAGCTTGTTCCCCGCCGTGGTATAGATATCGCCCGAGTCCGTTCCCGTAAGAACGGTCTTAATTTCCCATTCGTATTCTTGAATCGGATCTCCATCGGGATCAAAAACGTCTACAACCATTTGTGCAAAGATCGTTGGATTAAGCACACCAACGTTATTGGGGTCTTCGATGGGAAAGAACTCTTGGCTATCACCGTCTTGGGCGATCCCCGTGATCAGAGGATTTGAATTTCTTCCCGTGGTATCCGTAACTCGAATTAACGGGTAAGGAGGGCAACGAACTTCGGGAACGAGAATCTGATCGACGGAGGCATCGGATGAAATCGTATAGTGGGGAGTCAACTCACCTCCGACGGCATAGATTGTTACTAAATAATCTGCTGGAGGTAGCGGAGCATGAGCGGGCAAGGGTGGATCCCCAGGCTCGGGAGTAGGCTCTCCTGGGGCGGGAGGCGGATTTTCCGTATTGTAAGTCAACTCCATCCAATCATGTTCGATCTTAGCACTCACATCCGGCATCTCCAACTCAACCACTCGCTCCACTCCATCGGTGACACTTTGAATAAGAACTCGAAGTGAAAGATCGACTGCAGGAATAAGCTTCGTTCCATGAAGTTCTATACGCAACTTAGTGGACTCTTTGAGGAGGGTAAAACCACTTACGAGTTGATTCGGCCGTAAAATCAGATAGTTGAAAGATCCAAACTTATTGAATTGAGGCTTACTTTCTCGAGAGGCTTGCATCACTAAAGGAAAGTGATTGATATCGTTACTTGCAGAAATGGTGGAGTCAGCAAAACCTAAGGCTCCACCACCGCCTTGACCTTCTTCGGGTGGTTCATAGGGGTCGTGTGTACCAAGAAGAGAAAAATCTTTAGAGCCTCGATCCGCCGTTCCATGATCGGCTGGAGGGTCACATATCAACCTCATAATATCGAAACTCAACAGTGAACACGAACCATCGATAAGCTCACCCACCATGGTGTAGTGAGCCGAACTTTCGGTGATCTGAGCGGGATCTTTAAAAGAAGTTATATCTCCTGGAAGAGTTTCAACGTACTCCCCATTTCGGTACATGTGAATCACTTCATATTCAATAGGGTTCACCCAACTGAATTCGACTTCTTGATTCACTAAAGTACCGTAGACCTGTTGAGGTGCAGGCGTGAAGGGAGAAACGTACTCTGCCGCTTCTGGCATCGTGGTTTGCCCTGCCGTATTTTCTGCAATTGCGTTTACAGGGCCTACGCTATGAATAGGTGCCATTGCAGTTAACAAACTGGAGCTTTGAAAATCAAACTCGACCCCTACTAAAGGATCGTTTCGTCCTGTCCCTTGAAAGAAGATTCTCGTTGTAGGAGTAAAGTTCTCTCCTTCAATTTGAATTTCAGTTCTTCCATTCATGGTTAAGAAGTAAGGATTAATTCTCGTCACTCGAGGAGCAGGAACGGCTTCGTAGGTAACTTGGTTTAAAACCTCGACAAACAAGTTCGTTCCATCGATCGCCTGATCTCTTACGACCACCGAATACTGGCCGGCATCTCGATCGGGAGCACGCCCTTGAATGGATCCATCTGGAAGAACTGCCATGTTGATGAGTTCAGCCCCACCAATGAAAACAGTACAAGATTCTCTGAAGGCCACTCCTTCAATCGTGATCTCTTGTCCTCCACCCGGTCCTGCGGGGAAGGGATCGGGAGACTGAACGACACTCGTTATTTCTAAAGGCCCCACGACATTCACCGCATCGGGCGAAGGAACTGTTTCGAGTTCACCGTCAATCGTTCGCAGGATATCAGGTGTAACGGTAGTCGGTGCGTTTGGAAAGTGAGGAAATCTTCCTCGAATCTGCCCAGGTTCAACTAGAGTTAAACCAGCTCCCAGAATAAGAGTTTCATTGCCAAATTGAACTCGAATGTGATCTGCAGGTTCGAAGCCTTGACCTAAAATAATGAACTCTTCACCGCCCTGATAGAGAGTGATGGTGGGAGAAAAACTATTCACTTGGAGAGGTTCGGGGGGAGCGAGAACGGTGAAGGGATCACGATGTGTGATGGTCTCGGACGCCACTCCCGGAACGACAAAATCTAAACTGACTTCGTAGATCCCAGCGAGTAGATTTTCGGGTAAAACAAACTGAATGGCTCGATTACCTTCAACGAGGCTGAACTCAACCAACTCTGTTTGAACTTCATCGCGATTTGTGTAAACAATTCGCTCAACATACTCTAAACCTGCACCCAAAATTTCAACGGTGGTCCCAGGCTCTCCCTCTTCAGGGCTGAATGATAAAAAAGTAAAATCAGGAGCGGGAACGATGAAGGTATCGGCGTGAGTGATATCCACATCATCTTCTCGTTCAAGTTCCCAGACGAGTTTCACTTCATACACACCGGAGGACATGTCAGGTAAATCGAATGTGAGTCGAACATCGCTTTGAACTTGAAAATCAGAAACGATGACCGTTTCGTCGGTTAACGAGGTGAAAACGATGTGCGTTAGGGTTTCAAAGCCGACTCCTTCAAGTGCCATCAACTGGCCGGGGGCACCTTGAGCGGGTGAGAAGCTTGCGAAGTCATGAAGAGGCTCAATAAAAAAGAGGGAAGGTGCCTGCGCAGAGGCCCCCGGCTCAGGTGGAAATTGATAAAAGACCTTAACATCATAATTCGCGGAAGGAAGATTGGGTAAAGTGAAATTGAGTGTAGACGGATCGATTAGGTTAAAGTCGGTGATATCCGTAAATGGATCATCAGAATCGTGCAAACTGATCCGAACTGTATCAACATATAAAAAGCCATTCCCACCGAGCTGAACGGTAATCCCTGGTTTTCCTCTCCGGGGATCCATTCGTAAAATTCGAACATTGGGGTCGAGGATATGCAATAAATCTGGGCTCGTGGATTCGAACAGTTCTTCACCGGGAATATCCCACGCCAATGTGACATCAAAAGATAAAGAATGTTGTATAGGGGGAATGACAAAAGTTAAGTTTTCATTGTCGATGACATTAAAGGACTCAAGAGTAAAATCGACTTCGGGTAAATTGTGGAGGCGAATTGAGGTTAAGTCATTGAATCCTTTACCAACAACAGAAATCTCATCTCCAGCAACTCCCGTAATTGGAGATAAACCATGAACCTGGTAAGGCTCAGGATCGACATAACTCAACGCATCTAAAAGCGTATCACTATCAGATCCATTATCTTTCCGAACCGTGATCCCGAGTGGACGCTCAGTCTCATCATGCGGAGGGGTCGTGACCATCAAGAGCTCACAGCTGATGAAATTAACATCAACACGATTAACGGGAGAACCGTCGATGATCACTTCCGTGGCAGAATTGAACCCTTCACCATGAAGACTGATCACATCTCCCCCACTCGTTGAAACCTCTTCAGGATCGATAGACTGAAGGTCGATCGGCCAAGTCAGTTTGACTCCATCGTTTTCTCTGGCAACCTCCCCCAGGCGTGGCTTAAAGAGGACGATATCTTTGTCCCCTTGCCCCTGACAATCAGCGAGGGCGGGAACAGTAAAACGCAAAGAAGCATCGCTCACCACAGTGAGGCCCGTGGCTTGAACACCTCCCACATCGACTCGGTTAACTGAGGTGAAACCCCTTCCTCTCAGGGTTATCTGACCCCCTTCATCTGCAGGTAGAGTATCGGGAATGACTGAAGTGATGCTCGTTTGGGCAAACAGGGTTCCTATCGATAAAGCCCAAGCCACCAACACCCAACAGAGCGACTTAAATGAGTTTTGGGGTTTTACTAAACTTCCCATTCCGACCTCGTTCCAATGTCCTTCGACGGATTGTTAATAT
Organism: Planctomycetota bacterium; assembly: GCA_028280485.1. Classification (GTDB taxonomy): domain Bacteria; phylum Planctomycetota; class UBA8108; order UBA8108; family JACQVS01; genus JANQLS01. Next base: position 22,657 of record JANQLS010000036.1, on the reverse strand, counting down.
TCTGCTCCCAACACCTGCAGGAAGACTCCGTATCTAGAGACACGGACTGATATCTCGGGTGGGAAAATATTTCCAAAAACATAAGAGATGCTCATATCTTTTTATATATATACACTTACAACAATCATAAAAACGCCATCGAAAGATTGACATATCGTGATATTACGATATATTAATATGTATGAAGATTAAAAAAGCTCGCCCTCAGCTCAGTCCTGAATCCTTAAACCAGGCGGCAGAGTGCCTTAAAACTTTGGCTCACCCCGCCCGCATCAAGATGGTTCAGCTTTTATTAACTGGAAGGTACAGCGTGGGAGAATTGGCTGAAGAATGTGGAATCGCTAGCAACCTCGCATCAGAGCATTTGCGATTGATGGAACGTTGCGGTTTCTTCCACCGCGAAAAGGAAGGTAAGTTCACCTACTATTCGATCGCTGAACCTCATCTAGAAAAGTTGATGGCTTGCATCGAAGGTCGGTTCGGTAATTAACAAATTTTTTTCACTTATCATATCGTCATATTGCGACATGTTGTCATAAGGAGGACACCATGAAAACTCAACGCTTTCTTTCTCTCTCAGTACTCTTGGGATTAGTTGTATTCGGATCATTAACTTTGAGTTCCTGCACCACGCCCAGCAAATCGGTTTCACTGATCCAAACGAAGCTCGAGCCCTATGAATGTGGATCCGTCAAACGTATTCAAACCATCGATGGAATCTTTTTAGCCAGCCAACCCCAAGCGGAAGATTTCAAACATGCGAGCGAAGGCGGAATAAAGACAGTTGTCAATTTACGCAAACCGAACGAACTCCGATGGGATGAAGAAAAAGTCGTCACCGACTTGGGGATGGAATACCACAACATTCCCTTCAAAGCTTTTGATGAACTCACGGATGAAGTCTTCAATAAAACGAGGGCTCTCTTCAATGATTCCACTAAACGTCCCCTCTTAGTTCATTGCGCTTCAGCCAATCGGGTAGGAGCCGTTTGGTTAGCTCACCGAGTACTCGACGCAAAATTGAGCTTCGAAGAAGCAGAAGCCGAAGCAAAAGTAGTAGGCATGAAGCTTCCTGCTTATACTCGAAGGGCTAAGATTTATATTGATAAGTATAAGGATAAATAATTAGTTCCGGTTTCACTAGAAGCTAATTACAAAAAAGGCGCAGGTTAAAACTGCGCCTTTTTTGATGTGTAATATATGGTATTAAAGGTGATTCAATATCAAAAGATTCTATGCACTCTGACATTTCCTCAAAGGAGGAGACATCTAATTTGGGCTTCATTAAGACATTTAATATATGCCCAACTCAGCTAAACGTGTAAACTGATACATAAATTCAGTTTAAGATATTATCGTAATCTGAATTTTATAATGTGCTTTTAATCAACGATTCAAAAGGAATAACGCGGGTTAAGAGTTGGGTTACTACCGGTTGGTATCTACGTTCATTAAAAATTCAAATGTTTCGAATCAAATTTTTAGTTCTTATAATCTCCATTATTTTTCTTTCGAATCTTTCAGCTTACTCTCAAGAACAATTTAGAAGAGGCGACTCCAATATCAATGGCAAAGTTGATATCTCTGACTCCATTTTGAATTTGAGTTTCCTTTACTTAGGAGAGGGTGAAATCCATTGCCAAGATGCTGCCGATGCTAATGATGACGGAAAACTCGATGTTTCAGACCCTATTACGATTCTTCATTATCTTTTTATTGGTGGCTTAATCTTAGAACCCCCAGGCCCGTTCATTTGTGGCGTCGATCGGACTACCGATTCACTTGGTTGTTCACTTTACGATTCATGTGAACCAAAACTTACCGTCACAATTAAAGGACAGGCTTCCCTTCCAAGTGACTTACCCGCAACAAAATTTAAATTATATGCAGCTGGAAAATTCGTAACTGAAGCGACTTCCGATGGAGTTTTCTCAGGACAAGGATTGGTGCAGGAAAATAAACCGTTTGCGATCCTAGTCAGGTCGGAAGTACAAGGGGAGCTTTACACTAAAAGATTTTTTGATTTCTCCACTGAGCGAGAGAGAAACATCGACCTAGGAAATTTCACCTTAGAGAAAGGGGGTGGATTTCACTTCCGGAAAACGCTCTATCAAACGGGCCTAGGCACTTCGAGCATTGCAACCGGTGACATTGATAATGATGGTGATATAGATATTATTACTGCTAATGAAGAGGATAGAACATTCTCATTACTATTAAATGAAGGGAATGGATCTTTAGCGACAGCAAAAACCTTCAAACACACCTCTTTCCTTCCCAAGAAAATCCATCTCTTAGATCTTAACAAAGATAGCTTCTTAGACGTGATTCTCGAAAACACGCAACACGGGGGAATTCAATCATTTCTTGGAGACGGAAAGGGGCAATTTAATTTCTTACAAGAATTAGATTTAACCAGCAGTAACAATAACCAAATTGAATTTTCAGATTTAAATAATGATGGAAATATTGATGGAGCCTACATCGGATGCTCATTTGGTTACTCACTTCTAGAGGGGAATAGCTCAGGTGAATTTGAAGAGATTCCATGCACTGAAGTCGGAGAACAGTTTTCATTGATAACTTCAGGAGATATCAATAACGACACTGTAACTGACCTGGTTTTTTATAGCAGGAATGCAGAAAAACTTTTTGTCTATCTCGGAGGCCAAGATTTAACTTTTAATCTTTCCAACATTATCGAGGTGAACGTAGATAATTGGCTAACGGCTATCCATTTAAAAGATTTAAACAGAGATGGAAACCTTGATCTTATACTAAAAAGTTTCGAGGTGCTCACCCAGACCATCTTTTCACTCTATGGGGACGGAAAAAGAAATTTTGAAACGATCAATACCCTGGTCTCTGACGTACCTATAACCAAAGAATCGTTCCATGATTATAATCTGGACGGCAACTTAGATATTTTAGTGACCAACTCAAGAAAAAAATCTGCATCACTCTACTTTGGAAACGAACACAATAATTTTAAAAAAGAACTCGAACACTATGTTGGGTTCATGCCACAAAACATAACTGCCGCCAATTTATTTGATAAAAGCGGATTAGAAATCATTGTCGCCAATTCTGGATCAGGTAATATTTCAATCTTGACTCCAGACGAAAACCAGAGCTATGGGAATCAAGAACTTTGCTATAACGGAAATACAGGTTCCCCCTCCTTGTTCTATGATGTCGATCAAAATAACCTTATTGATTTTGTTGCAAGAGGCGGTACTTCCTCTGAGCTTGTAGTGCGCTATGACTATTGTAATGAAGATTCTTCAGAAGAATTAATCTTATCCTTACCACATAATTTTGATTTAGTGCAGATAAGGATCCATGATATTAATTTTGATGGGTTAAACGATTTAATACTTTTAGATTCAAGATCAGACCAAAACCGTAGAGCAGAACTTTTAATTTTATTGGGAAAAGAAGATCGCACATTTAAAGAACTACCAACAATTTCAGTTGGTGATCGACCGAATAATCTCTTTGTTAATGATCTCAATGGTGATGGGATTTATGACTTAACTGTTTCATATTCCCGTTCAGGCTTCGTTTCAATTTATTTTGGTCTCGAAGATCTCCAGTTTGATGAAGAACGAACAATCACACTCCCCAAAGTTAATTTCTCGCATTCTACATTGATCGATATAAAAGATGTTAACTTTGACAATTATCCAGATTTTTTAATCTACAACGAGCCAAATAATAGCTTCGATGTGCTATTGGGGGATACTAATAATAAATTCGAATCCTTAAAAACAACCCCTCTTCCTGAGCAAGTTGATCGAGTAGAATTTGGGGACCTCAACCATGATAGACACCCTGATTTTGTAATTAGAACGGATGGTGGTTCTATCATTTTTATGAACGAAGGGGATGGAACATTCAATCAACTGGAACAAAAATTGGAGGGATATTACATCACTAAGATTTTAGACTTTGATGGGGATGAAAAAATAGATTTAATTTCAACTCATTGGGGAGGCGCCTTTGCAATCCATTTAGGTAAAGGGGATGGAACTTTTTGGCCAATTGAGGGTGGGTTTGGCAGAGAAGCGGGGTCCGTATTTTTAGATTTCAACAACGATGGGGCCTTAGATGTTTTGGCCAAATTCTTTACTTTATTTTCGTCCGGACACCAAGTTTTTATATCTAAATAATTCTATCTAAAAACTCATTTCATCCCGAAGCCGGCAAGCGCTTAAAGGAAAAGGTGTCATTTAAAAACACCGGATTAAATATCTTAGAATAAGAAGAAGCCGTTTCGGCGTGCCCTAAAACAAGTAGCCATCAGGCTTGAGGGGCAGGTCAGGATTAAGGATAAATAAATCTAACTTGTAAATGAGGACTATATACAATTTATTAGCAGTAATAACTTTATTGGGTAGTTAAAATGGATTCTCAAGAACTTATCAATCTTTCATTGTTTATCATCACACTTTTGATATTTATTTTGGCCATCTTTATCCGATTGATTTGGTTCAACGAAGAAAATAGTAAAAATAAAAAAGACCCTCTCTTTTTTCTACTTAACTTACTTCGCATAATATATTTTCTTACAAATCGAACAGGCATCGATCTCTTCCTAGGGCGAATCCTACCTCAACAATTAAAAAAACCGGTCACACCACCAACAGAACCCAAAGAAAATCCGAACTCCCTCTTACTTGGAGAAGCCCGTTGCAAAAACTGCAAGGCGAAGTACAACTATCTCAACAATGACGGATTGATCGTCGATTCAATAAATCCACAACTTAAGCGCTGTCGCCTCTGCAATCACCCTATTGAACAATCGGTGATTTAAATTGAATGAAGAAGATTTTTGGTCGAGTCTCGAATATCGAATTTGCCGTGAAATAAATGGAATCAAAGAACTCCATCCTTACGGACTGTGGTGCGATGGTTTTCTTCCCAACACCCATTCCCTTACGAGCTCCACTCCTTTCATTTCTGGCACAACTTGGATGGGAACAGGTCCGCGCAAACAAGAAGAATGGGAATTCAAACTCCTCTTACCTCACCCGATACAAAAGAAGAGTCAAATTCCGTGGGAGGACCTTTTACCACCTGATGATAAAACAAAATGGTTGAGCCTCGATATCGAGAATAAGCATTTAGAAGTAGCCCCAGGGGAAGCACAAGACGATGAGGAGCAACACGAATAGAGTACTATCTTTGCTCCAGCCTTCGATGCAATTCTTTTCGAGCTTCAGCAACGAGCTTTCTCGCACTTCCTAAACTTGAGAATCCAAATTCCTTGCAGATTTCCTCGTAACTCATCTCTAACTCATTCCTACAAATGTAAGCTCGCCTCTTTTTCTCCTCCATCTCAATCAATGCATCGATGACGCGATTAACTAAGTGAACTCCTTCATCCATTCCTTCCAGAAACTGGCTGGGGCGTACTCCCTTCTGCTCTTCAAGTTGCCCGAATGACCAAGAATCAGTGTTTCTTTGGCCTAATGGACGTTCAATTCGGGAGCTGCGCCTCAAGTAATCTTTCATGGCATTGGTTGCGATTTTAGCAATCCAACTCTTAAAAGATCCTTTTGATTGATATTCAAACTTATCGATATTTTTAAAAGCCTTAATCAAAGTCGTTTGCAAAATATCTTCATCTACTGTGAGATTTCGAAACTCAGCCCCCAAGTTGATTCGCACAACATTTCGTACCCACGGGATGTGATCTTCCAACAACTGGTTCAGGGCAGCCGCCTTACCTGCTTTGGCTTCTTCGACTAAAACTTGAGTTTCATAAAGAGATGAGTCATCCATTTGATTTCCTTAGTAAAATCAATGTTCTTCAATTGCTCTATTGAGTATCTTAATACTCAGGTCTATTGAACTGTTAGCCTTTTCATCATCAATTTCCGAACCCACTAATTGACGAACTCACTGCGGCTGCTATATCAGAATTTTACACTGTCCTAATATTAACACCGACCCATGACGACCGACGATCAACATCCTTCAGATGAATCGGCTGATACTCAGTCATCTCAGCAAGGTGATAATCCATTTCAAACCGACGAGCTGGGTAACGTCCCAAGCATGCTGAATCAGACTGCTAGCTCCAATCAGGAATTAAAAATCAATTCGTTGGTCGGGCCCTATAAAATCATCGAAAAGTTAGGTGAAGGTGGATTCGGAGTTGTTTACCACGCTGAACAACAAGAGCCAATTCAAATGCGAGTTGCGCTCAAAGTCATCAAGCCACACCTCAGCCAAAGTCTTCCAAAGGAATCGAATTCTGAGCTTGAGAATCGCTTCCAAGCGGAAAGACAAGCATTAGCGCTGCTGGATCACCCTGGCATCGCAAAAATCCTAAACGCTGGTACTACCCCCTCAAACCTCCATTATTTTGTAATGGAATTCGTAGAAGGGGAACCGATTACAGATTACGCCGATCGGCTCAAACTGAATCTCAAACAACGAGTTGAACTCCTCATTCAAGTTTCAAACGCAATTCAACACGCTCATCAAAAAGGGATCATCCACCGCGACCTAAAACCATCGAATATATTAATCACCGAAGATGATTCAAAAAAACCTATCGTTAAAATCATCGATTTCGGTTTAGTCAAAGCCATCTCTGGGCCCCTTTTAGGCCAAAGTAAAATCGACGAATCGAATCGAGTTTTAGGTACTCCTTTGTTCATGAGTCCCGAACAAGCGGATCCAAACAATCAAGATATCGATACGAGAACCGATATCTATTCGCTGGGCGTTCTTGCGTATTTATTACTCTGTGGAGAAGAACCGTTTCAAAGAGAAGAACTCACTTATAAAGATTTATTAAAAACTCTTCAAAACAGCCAACCCCAAAAACCTAGCCACAGAGTTCGAAAATCTCCAAGTTGGGGAGAAATGCCAGCCAAAGAGCGCTCGATGTCGAGCAAACAGCTTCTCAAGCAACTTGAAGAAGATCTCGATTGGCTCGTCATGAAAGCGATGGCCAAAAACCGCCAAAATCGCTATCAGTCGATATCGGAATTGATTTCCGATCTCCACCACTTCTTAAACGGAGAAAAAATAGCGGCGCGTGGGAAAAATCTAAAATATTCTTTATCCAAGTTCATTTCCCGCAACAGTTTTAAAATTAAGGCGACCCTCACCCTCCTCATCATCGCACTCGGAGTTTGGGCCGTTCAATTGTTCTTAGATTCGTTTGAGAAGAATGTAAGATTGAACTACCTCGAGGACGAATGGTCGATGATCGTTCGCCCGACGAAGGAAAAAGCAAATGAACATAAACTGGCACTAGACCAAGAAATCCTCAAATCAATCCAAAACAATACGGTTTGGCATCCCGTATGGGAAAAGCAAAAAGAACTTGAATCTTGGAAGCAATATTCTAAAGCCAGCAATGAAATTGAGGATGGAACTGATGATCTCTTGTTGAGGGTGAACGAAATTTATGAAAACTCAGCAAAGTATTCCTCCGCTCGAATCAGGGCCAAAAAACTCTTAGAAGAGATTTATTATTCCATCTACAAAGAAGCGGAATCATTAGGCTACAACAAAGTCAAACCCGATTTTTACCTCAGGCGCTTACAAAAATTGGGTGCGCAATCGAACCAAAACCTCTTTAGCGGTAACGGTACGATTTCTTTAAGTTCAACTGTTCCTGAAGCTCGCCTTTATGTCTTTCGAATCGATGAAGTCGAAACCCGTCGAGTCCCCCTCCCGTTCAACATTCAGCTTGGCGATGTAACTCAGCCTATTTTGAAGGTTGAAAAAGTTTATTCTGAGTCGGATATTTTCAGGGTCGACGATGTCATTTACTCCATCAAGGATAAGGAAATCACAACTCGAACGGAGTTAGGTGAAAGCCTAACGGGGCTAAAAGCAGACGAAGCGATCAACCTCAAACTTAAATCGAAAGGGGGAAAGGTTCGAAGTTTAGCTTGGATCCCGTTTCCTTCCCTAAAATACAAAAACCAGCAATTACCCACCTATCTTAAAGCAGGAAAACTTTTAAGTATCAGAAAGCAATTAGGAATCCAGTTCTATGGCTCTCCTTTAGAATTCAAAGATATCAATTTTTTAGGTACGACCGTCAAGGATTCAAAGTTCGAATTTTCACTACCCGTCGGAAATTATCTTTTAGTTGCTAAAAAGGAAGGATTCAGAGAATCTCGATACCCCCTTGTCGTCAAACCCAATAGGATTGAATTCAGCATCCAATTGCTCGCTGACTCAGTGGTTCCTAAAGGCTTCATACACATTCCCGAGGGGAATGCTGAAATCGGGGGCGACCCTGAAGCGTTCCAAAGTCTCCCACGCGATTCAAAAGAGATTCCTTCCTTCTTAATCAGTAAATACGAAGTCTCACTGGGAGATTGGCTAGAGTTCATCAATGATCCTGAGGTATTGATCCAAACGAATATTGAATCTGGTGAATCAAAGTCCCCCTTAAGACTCTCGAAGGATGTCATCTATACCAATGAAAATGCACTTTCTAAATCTAAAGTAGCTGAGGATGCCCCCAGCATCACCCTCAATCCAGAACATCCCCATCCCGGTAAGGCAGGGTCTTTTACCTACACTTTTTCAAAGGAAAAAAAACTTTGGTTTATCGATCCTAAGTCAGAACTTATGCCAAATCATCCCATCAATGGCGTTTCGTTTATAGCCGTAAAAGAGTTCCTTAAATGGAAAACGCTAAGAGATCAACAAGGTCGTACCTTTAGATTGCCAACCGATGAAGAATGGGAAAAAGCAGCTCGGGGCAAGGATCGCCGTTCGTACCCCTGGGGAAATTATTTAATTTGGGACTTTTGTTCCTCGAGGTCAAGCCATCCACTTCATATTTATAAAGGCACGGAATATCCCCTCAGTGAGTACGTTGACTTAATTGGATCTTATCCTTCGGATGAAAGTATATACGCAGTGCGAGACATGGCGGGTTCCGTTATGGAATGGACTTCAGGAAAAACCAAACCTGGATACAAATTCCAAAGCTACCGCGGAGGTGGCTACGAACAAGTCGATGAATATATGTTTCGCTGTGCCACTCGAAACGGACTCTACCCCAATCAGTCTAAATACGATTTAGGGTTTAGAATGGTTATAACTATTGACACCCCTCTTCATAGCAAAGACAGGTCAACTCATCCTCAGTAGGATCTTCTCCGCAAACCTCATTTCCTGGTAGAGCCGGTGGTACCGTTCCCAAAAACTGATGACTCAAGTTACCGATGGGATCTGTGAGTTCGATTTTCCCGTTGTCATCAAAGTCACAGGAATCTAAACAAGGGGGAGAGAAGGTACCTAAAAATTGATACGCAAGATTATTGATGGCGTCCGTAATCTCGAGCACTCCGTTTCCATCGACATCCCCTCTTTTAAAGATAGGATTCTCTCCTACAGTTAACGGTTGAGCTTCGGTTGTTTTCCCGAGTTCAATTTCAGAACACTGTTCATTCAAGGAGATGACTTGCCAAAAGTATTGACCCGAAGGGAGATCTTCTGGCAGAGCGATCTCGACCTGAGTGGAATCTAAAGTGGGAAAAGCATCGATAGCTCTTTCCAGGGTTAGATCGCCAGCATTGAGGATCCAAACGATATACTTGGAAGCACCACTCGCAGCGTTCCAGGTAAGTTTCGATTGATCTACAGTCGCGACATCGTCTTTACATAGTAAATGAGTCACAGTTAACTCAGTGGCCTCATCCAAACAAGCCGTTTCGAATTGGCCTGGAGCACTAGAGACCTCTTCACCCTCTACGCCTAAGGCTGTCACCTGCCAACGGTATTCCACCGAAGGATCTAATTCTTTCTCTAAGTTAAAGGTGGTTGTAAAGGCCTCATCCCCTAGGAATTGAACTCGGATGTGTTTCTCTGGATGGCCTTCTTGGTTGGCTGGCCAAATCTCAAATTGATAGCCATCAGCTCGACAATCAGATTCCCATCTAAATCTGGGTCGAAGCGAAACATCCTCGGCTTCCATTCCCGGAGAGAGCAATTGAGGAACTGCTGGATCTCCCGAATAACAAATCGTATTTTCCCAGGAGGAAGTGAGTTCTCTCGGATCACCATCGAAACGGATACGAGACCGAACCCCAATTTCTTGACCTTCTCGAAGATTCTCCGGATCCGGCCTTGCCTTCACACTAAAAGTCACAAATCCTTCACCGCGATGCGAGTCATCATTGGGTAAAAGAAACCCAACATCCGCAGGCAGTTGATCCTCTTCATTAAAGGGAAGAGCTCGTAGACTCCATGTCACTCGCACGGGGTCACGGTGAAAGGTAGTAGAATCGTCTTGAAGAGCTTCCTCCTCAAATTCTAACTGAGCTTGAATCTCCACCCAAATTGGAATGAGATCTTCCTCTTCATCCACGGGGAAACGTGGAACTGAAACTGCCACTCTTCGACAAATCGTGGTGGCATTCGTCGTCGATGGATTGATGTTGAGATTGACGGGCGGAAGGTTTGAATTGCAACCGATCAGTCCAGGAAGGGGACCACACAAAGATGAAGGGGGCGCGATCCGCAAGGCTTCATATAAGGAGGATCCTCCTCCATTACAAGTTTCATGAAATGGATCTTCTTTATCAAGCGAAACGGTGTGAGTTCCAAAACCAGCTGATTCAAAGCGCAAAGTACTCCAATCGAGATCCGAATCTAAAGGATCGCTAATGATCTCAACCAATTGTGCCGAACCTTTGGCGGTTCTTAAATTTTCAAACACCACCGTGTAATGGAGTTCTTCATCGAATCCGCCCTCGTCATTTAAAACTCTTCGCGGATCGATATATCGTCTTCCGCCTCGCCCTTTAGGCCCTCTAATCTCATTCGGGTCGATCGCCCGTATAAATTCTTTTTCTACTGTGTAAACCGTGGTTAAAACGGGGGGTTGAAAACTTTCTCGAACAAGGATCGATTCCTGCGGAATACCCGAAGTCTCGGGAATGGCACACGTAAAATCCTCGATCTGCTGGTCTCGAAGTGTTCCCAACAGTTCCAATCCCGTCTGCGGGGCTGAAACATTCCCATTCTCAATGTCATAGTCGATCGATTGAAGCTGGTAGCTTTCACCTTCAAGCAAGTGGTCGAGAACAAACTCACCATCTTCATTCGTCAAAGCGCAAAGGGCTTCCCCACCATCTTCAGGAACGGCGAGAACGATGGATTCTTTAACCGGTATTTTGGTTAGGTTATCAATTAATCTTCCGCGAATGCTCGATCGGGGAAGATCGAGTATGGATTTTGACACGTGTTGTAATATCTCTAAGTCAGAATTAGCATCTCGACCTTGCAGGCTCACCTCCGTCGTGAGTTCGGCAAGCTGATTTCGATATTCTACCCATGTTGAACCCAACTCGTTTTCCAACGCGCTTCTGAACTCAACCCAGTCTTCCACTCCATGCAATGGACTCAAGGTCTCCCAGGGAATCGGATCGCCCTGAATCGGAGTTAACAATTGAACTTGAATTGGCAGCTTTCCGCTGACTTCGAATTCTGGGAAAATCCAAATGGGGATTTGCCCTTTTCCTCCCGGAGGAAGAAAACCAGCAAATCCATCTTCATTGATCCCTAAGACCTGAAGAACATTTTCGGGAAACTGAACCTCTGGATTTCGCGCAGAAAAACTTCGCGTAGTTCCATGGAGTAACCAGGTATTTTGAGGGGCCGTAACTTTAAAGAAGGGCACAGGAATTTCAGAGTCACTAATATTCTTATATTTAAGCGTCAACCGATTGGGCCGCCCAACTCGAATTTGGTCGTTTCCTTGTAGCGAAATGAACAGCGCTTCTTCATCTAAGACCTCTAACAATTCAAAAGTGCCTTGAAGCTGATCTAAGGCGACCGAATCGATGCTCTGACGCACTTCAAGGTCATAGAGGCCAGTAGGGGAAAGCCCAGAATCAAAAACGACATCCACTCTTCGATCCGAAATAATATCGACTTCAGTAGCGGGAATGAGAGCTTCACTCTCAGAATGCTTTAATACAAAAACTGGAGACTCCGGCTCTAGAGAATGGAATCCTACTCCCCTAATCGTGGTGTGTATTTTCCGATTTTGTCCCCCTCTTCTAGCGCCCATCGACTCTAGGGCGATGTTCGGAATTCTAATTTCAAGTTGAACGTCTAGCTCTTGAGACAAGCCCTCAGTTTCAAGTTGAATGAAGGCAATGTCGTCTCGCAGTTCAGGCAATATGATATTTCGATGAAAAATCTCACCCGAATCGGACTTGGCATCAAAATGAATCGGTGAGGCTTCCGATCCCCAATGAACGTAAAGCTTTGAAATCGAACTCTCCGGTATGGAGGTTCCAATGGCTTTTAATTCGACCAACAATGGGCGACCAAGATCTTCAGCTCGAGGACGATCTATCTTAAAACAAGCCTTAGTGCGAGTAGGATCCAAACTGACTTGGACTGAAAAGGGACCGACAGAAGGTGAAAGAATTTCGGAACGGCTACACAGATCATCACAAAGAACGATCGTCTTATTTGCCAAACGGGGAAAATAACTTTGACCATCGGCAGTCACGACATTCTTTACCGGTACATTTACCCCCGGAATCATCAAGCCATCTTGAATTTCCAGTAGGCCATCTCTACATCCCGAAGAGCTTGGAATTTCTCCCTGAAGCCGAATTCTTAAAATGGGATGCTCTGACACCGTGTGATCTAGAGGCACAATCTCTTCAAAACCACGAACAACAGCTAACAAGATTTTGTTATCGACAACACGCGATTCAATAAAAGAATCATCGGATTCAGAAATACCTAATGGCTCAATCTCAACAATCGAGAATCCTTCGACATTGAGCCCCACAGAGTATGCCTCAATCAGCCTCAGAGATTCATCGATAAGAGCTTCGCCACTTTCCACTAAATGAACATCAACCGTAAACTCAACGGTTGCCCCGGCATCACCTTCAATTAAACCGGGCCCCTCAAGGTCAAATCGAAAATTGGACTGAGCGATCGCTGGGTTTACGACCCCATTTAAAATCAAAAAGGCACAAGTTAATAATGTTCTTAAAACCATATGAGTGCTCCTAGAACCTTAGATCAAGAAGGTTCAATTCTACAGAATAATTCACCTGAGTCGTTTAGTTTTCCACTTCAAAATCGACAGGGTTTTTCGCCAATTGAATCAACAGAAACTGCGAATACAGATAGCTTGATAGATCTAAAACGTTCAATTCCCTATTTCGCGTCAAAAAAAACTCAAAATTTGCAAACCCGCTCAAATTCAGCACCTATAAAAACTTCAAAATGATCGACGCAGCACACCTCCCGCCCCGTTGTATCCGTAGGTAAAAATCAAAAAAAGAAAACCCATTCCCCAATGTCGGGATTTTAAGCGGGAGGATAACTCATGAGAAAAGTATCAGTTCATATGAACTTATCATTATTAATAACCGGATTGTTAATCGGCCTTTGCTCTTGTTCTTACCCATTAAAAGTTCTAAATATGAGCGAGTATCAAGTAGAATTTACTGAGGTCCAAGAAAGAGAGCATTTAAAAAAAGTTGCACTCTTAAAATACAAAGGCACGCCGGACCATTCTTCACTCCACCGAGAAATTGTCACTTCACTGAGAGAACATCCCAGTGTTGAGAAGGTGGTCACGAATTGGAATCCCCAGGTTTCTGACCCTGACTTTACACCGGATTTAATTCTATCCATCGATCTCAGTGCTGAATTTTCCGGATCGGGCTGGAATTTTTTGACAACCTTCCCGGGGTTTGTACTCTTTCTACCCAGCTGGCTGGGATATAAATATGAGTGTGACCTCATCACTCAGCTAGAATATTTTCATCCTGAAAATCAGGACTCGATCGAGCTCCGGGATGTGAAGATCAATTATGATATTCGTCACATGGACTTTGAGCGAGGGTTCTGGGCCTACTCAGGTTGGTGGTTACCCGGGTATGGAGCCACCTCAGCCATTTCTGGTCTATTTATGATGATGTACGATTCCGATGTAACAAATGAGTTATGGAAGGCAGTGGGTCGAAATTATGGAGATTATTTATCCGAACAGATAATTCGAAGCGCCCTCAAAGAATCGGCCCGTAAAAATAAGAATCAACTTTCATTAAAAAGTAAGAATTTTGACGCGTGAAGGATGCAAACACGTTGAATCCATAGCGAAGTAAAACCCATTTAGCGACCCGCGCGTCAAAAGGAATTAAAATGAACAATGCGATTTATACACCCTTAACCTTGAAGAATCTAGCGTTACTTTTCCTCTGGCTCTCAATATTCAGCTTTTTACCCAAGCTGGCTGAATCTCAAGAAATTCAGTGCGGAGAACTGATTCAAGCGGATTTAAGCCTAGGGCAATCCCGTATCCACACCTTCCAGGCCGATGAAGGAGATATCATCAGTGCCTTAGTGACGAATGCCTCGGGTGGTCGGTTTAATCCAGATGCACAAATTTTTCAGGCGGGAAATCCAAACCCGATATCTTCAATTTCTTCTCGGGGGAATTTAAGGATCACGCAGAGTGGAGCTTATTCTATTCGAGTTTATGAACGTGAGTCTGATGATTCAGGTACTTACAATCTTCAAGTACAGTGGCTACTTCCTGAAGAAAACTCGTGTTCTTCCCCGATCACTTGTGGCGAGTTTGTCACTCAAGACTTAGAAGCTGCTACCCAGCACACCTACACTTTTCAAGCTTCTGAAGGAGATACCATCAGCGCCTTGATCACTAACGCCTCCGGAGTTGGATTTAATCCGGAAATGCAAATTTATCAACGCGACAATCCCAGCCCCTTTGTGAACATCAGTTCGCGGAGAAACTTTAGAATACCCCGAACTGATACTTACTCGATTGTAGTCTACGACCATGGCTTCGATCATTCTGGATCCTACAATATGGAATTCACGTGGCTACTCCCTGAAGAGAACTCCTGCTCTTCTTCTATTAGCTGTGGACAATTTGTGACTCAAGAATTGGAACTCTCGAGGCAACACACTTACACCTTCGAGGCTGACGAAGGAGACACCATCAGCGCCTTGATTACCAATGCTTCTGGAGGCAGCTTTAATCCCGATATGCAAATCTATCAATCGGGTAACCCCAACCCTCTTTCTTCCATCGCCTCGCGGGGAAATTTTCGAGTTCCTCAAACTGGAACCTACTCTATTTTAGTCTATGAACGTGAATTAAATGACTCCGGCACCTACAACCTGCAATTAAAATGGTTGCTGCCAGAAGAGAGTGCTTGTTCTACTCCCATCACTTGCGGGGAATTCCTCACCCGACAATTAGATAGAGCAACCCAGCACACCTACACCTTTGAAGCCACTGAGGGAGACACCATCAGCGCCTTGATCACCAATGCTTCTGGAGGTGGATTTAATCCCGAAATGCAAATCTATCAACGTGGCAATCCCAGCCCTTTTGTGAACATCAGCTCTCGGAGAAACTTCAGAATTCCGCAGACGGACACGTATTCGATCCTCGTTTATGATCATTCCTTCGATCATTCGGGATCCTATAACTTAGAGTTTAAATGGCTCCTTCCTGAAGAAAATGCCTGCTCTTCGTCCATTAAATGCGGCGAACTGATCACCAAAGATTTAGGTCTCTCGAGTCAACACACGTACACCTTCGAGGCTAACGAAGGAGACACCATCAGCGCTTTGATTACCAATGCCTCTGGAGGAAGCTTTAACCCTGATATGCAAATCTATCAAATCGGAAACGCTAATCCTCTTTCTTCCATTGCTTCTCGAGGAAATTTCCGTATTCCCCAAACAGGCACTTACACCATTCTGGTTTATGAGCGCGAGTTAAATGACTCCGGCACTTACAACCTGCAATTAAAATGGCTCCTCCCGGAAGAAAGCGCGTGCTCGACTCCTATCAGTTGCGGTGAATTGACCACCGAACGTTTAGAGGTCGCCACCCAACACACCTATACTTTTGAAGCCAAAGAAGGGGATACCATCAGCGCGTTAATCACCAGTTTATCCGGCGGCGGCTTTAATCCAGAAATGCAAGTTTACCAACGCGGGAATCCCGGCCCCTTGGTAAATATTAGTTCTCGAAGAAACTTCAGAGTACCACAGACTGACACTTATTCGATTCTCGTGTATGACCGTGCTTTCGCTCATTCGGGCACTTATAATCTCCAATTCCAATGGTTACTGCCAGAGGAGAACGCTTGCTCCACTCCGATCTCTTGTGGAGAGTTAGTGAACGGGGAACTTGAATTGGGCACTCAAAACACCTACACCTTCCGAGCAGAAGCGGGCGATACTATTAGCGCTCAAATTGAAAACACTTCAGGCGGGACTTTTAATCCAGATATGCAAGTCTACCGGCTGGGACACGCTAATCCGATTTCTTCAATCAGCTCTATTGCCAATATCTTGATTCAAGAGACCGGCACGTATTCGATCTTGGTTTATGAGCGCGAGTTAGATCAGGCGGGGAGCTATAAACTTCAGTATCAATGGATTAATAAGATGTGTGACTGTAATGGGAACGGGGTCGCTGACGAAACCGATATCTCCAATGGAACCAGTCGCGATCTCAACGAAAACAATCTACCCGATGAATGTGACGGTAATTCGACAGTTGACAAGCCTGAGTTTATTCGAGGCGATGCCAACGATGATTCTCTCTTCGATATCTCAGATGCACTGACGATTTTAGGCTATCTCTTTTTAGGCTCACCATCATCCCTTCAGTGTGAAAAAGCAGCTGACGTCGATGATTCTGGATCCTTAGACATCACTGACGCTGTTCATGTCGCCCGCTACCTCTTCCGCGGTGAAGCACCTCCACCCGCCCCCTTTGATGAATGTGGAGTAGATCCTACTCAAGATCCCTTGACCTGCCAAAGCTTCTCAAGGTGCAATTAGGATCTAAATCTATCGCAAAAAATTTAAGTTCATAAAGAGATCTTGCTCTTGGGGAGGGTCTCTTTTTTTTATGAATTGACTAAGATTTATTCCGGTTTTCTTAGGATGAAAAAATTTTATCCCTGGCGAACGAATGTCGCTAAATCGACTGTAAGACCATCATTCACATTCATGATCTCAACGACGATGGATTTTCAGATTCTTGCCAAGATCCAATGGCTATCTGTGGAGGCGGCCTAATTGTAGTCCCGATCGACTCTTTCTTTGTTTTTCCGATGAGGGCTTAGGCCCCACCCTAGATGTCGGAACGAATTTCGAAGTACATGTGAAGATGGAGGTTCAGCCCGAAGACATTCAAGGTTGGCTGGTAGGCGTTACGTACGACACCGAAAGGCTTGAACTCCTAGAGGTCGCAACCGACAACTTAGATCTTCCGGATCTCTTTTTAGATACCACCACTCAAGCCCACGGTAATTCCAGTGGGCCTTCTCAGCAGCACTCGGCATGCGCGCTTTCCCCTTCTGTAGCAACCGAGAACAAGAGCTTCCCCAATTCATTCGTGGCGATGCCAACAACGATTCCGAAATAAACATCACCGATCCGATCGCGTTTTTATCCTACTTGTTCAAGGGGACGACTCCCCCGCCAACTCCGTTTCTAGAGTGTGGCGAGGATACTACAATGGATGAACTCTCTTGCAGTTCATCCTGCCAGTAATGAATATCAAAGCAGGTCCTCAAAAAAATCCCCACCAAAGAGGCTCAGAAGCTGTATTTTCTCAAGGCACTGGTCTCAATGACTTTGCAAAACCAAATCGGTACCCTCTAACCCATCCATCTCAGCGCGTCAGGCCAATTCTATTGATGGCTCAACGCACCAGCTGCGACATTTATCGCAGAGGGCGAAATATTCCCCATCAAACCTGCGAAAACTCTCACTCGGGGGAAGTCATCCGATAGAAAAAGTCAGTCAAATCCTATAAAACAAGCATCTTTATGAATCCACTCAGTTAGCGGGAAAATTGGCAACAGTTTTGCAACGTTCCCTGACATGAACTTCGTTCTAATCAATGAAAAGCAAGAAAGTGAGGGCAATAATTATGAAAATTAACAAAATTCTGCTGACGACCGACTTTTCGGAAGCGGCAAAAAAAGCTTACCCTGTTGCAATCGATATTGCGAAAAAACAAGGCGCCTCATTAACCTTGGTCCACGCTGCTGAAAAATTTTCAATAGCGACTTTATTCTCCCAAGGCCGCGTAGGTGCTTTAGATATCAACAACTATGAGGATGAGTTAAAGGACAAATTAGCCCAAGAAGCTGACTCGAACTTTAATTCTCTTGGGGATTCCTTAGATAAAAAACTGCTCATTGGGGGTTACCCCGCTGAGATGGTTCGTGACTTTATCGAACGTGAGGGCATCGACCTGGTTGTCACTTCAACTCATGGTTGGACTGGAGTTCCGCACGTCGTACTAGGCAGTTTCACTGAGAAAATAATTTTAACTTCAACAGCTCCAGTCTTA
Source organism: Planctomycetota bacterium (assembly GCA_028280485.1). Lineage (GTDB taxonomy): Bacteria > Planctomycetota > UBA8108 > UBA8108 > JACQVS01 > JANQLS01. Next base: position 4,275 of record JANQLS010000036.1, on the reverse strand, counting down.
ACAGTTCCCGCGGCCAAAACGATTGAAGGCTTTGATCCACAAAAAATCCTGGTACCCTTCGATTTTTCCCCAAATGCCAAGGAGCTGCTTCCTCTCCTCCAAACTCTAACTAAAGAAGAAAACTCGGAGACCCATTTTCTCTATGTCCTCGAGCCCTTAGTTGACTATTGGGTAGAATCCTCTAACCCAGTTCTCTCTGAGATCCATGATGAAGCATTACAGGCAGCTCCGACTGTTCTCAATAAGAAGTTCAATGAAACATGCTCGGAAGACTTCCCAAATGCAAAACTCATCATCAAAGAGGGATTGATCCCCGAAGAAATTCTTGATTACTCCAAGGATCTAGGCTCAGATCTCATCGTTCAATCCACACAGGGATGGTCAGGTTGGTCCTTCTCATTACTTGGGAGTGTGTCGGGAGAAGTTCTCCGGATGGCTCAATGCCCCGTACTCACTGTTCGAAATCTTAATCCGAGTGAAGACTGATCGGTTGATAACGAACTCAATACGTCATTAGAAAGTAGAAACAAAAAGTGAAAATTGCCGTAACAACCGACTTTTCTGCGACCTCGATGAGTGCTTTTGAAAGCGCGAGTTCCATCGCAAAGAAATTTGGAGGCGATCTAACGCTTCTCCACCAAGCTTTTGTTTCTGTGTACCTCCCCATCTCCAATGACGAGTACTTTGCTCGAATTGAAAATTCGCTAAAAGGATTAGCTGAAAGCGCTGAAGAGTTCGAAGGCCTTAATGCTAAACACGAACTTATCAGAAGTGATGAAATCAGACCCTTAAATAGCATTCTAGAGAACTACGACTTAGTGGTTTCTGCGACCCATGGAAGGTCGGGTTTCAAAAACCTTTTCTTAGGGAGTTACGCTGAGAAATTACTAAGGACGAGTCCTTGCGATGTATTTATTACCCGTAACCACGAAAAGACCTTCTCTTTGAACAAGATCCTTGTGGCTCACGATGTTAAAAACATCGACAGTCATACGATAAAAACAGCAACCGAGTGGGCTAAAGCCTTCGGCGCTGAAATCACTCTCCTACATGTAGTGGATATGTGGAACGGGCTTTACCCACCGGAGTTTACCGGAGATGACTCTCTATCAATGTTCATAGAGAAAGCCAAAGAAAATGCGCAATCCACTTTAGACGAAATAACATCCCATTCTTCGTTTGAAAATCTTAACTATAAATCTGAAGTGGTGGAAGGTAATCCGAGCGACGTACTCATAGATCGATCCAGCGATTTCGATTTAGTTATCATTGGAAAACACGACCAATCTAACTTTGAACATTTTTTACTGGGAAGTGTTGCAGAAAAAGTGGTCAGATCGGCAAAGTGCTCAGCCCTAGTCGTCAATCATAAACAATCTTAATTCGTGTATTCGGCGTTGCCTTCGATCGATTGAAGATTGAATTCAACAATCAATGGAAGATGGTCAGACGCTAATCGAGCCAAACGGAAACGAGGCACTTCAGCCTTAGTGATTTGGATTTTCTTATCGACGAAAATATGATCAATCCGTCGAACTGGATGGTGACTTGACCAAGTGGGCAGTGGAGAGTGAGATTCGGGGATTTCCTGAGCATCGCGATATCGAGCATTCAGTTTTTGATGCACATAAGACCTAGGGATCGCGTTAAAGTCACCACAGATGATTTTCAATCCCCTACCATCAGGGTGATCCAACCAATCAGCGCTCAATAAGGCATCGACTTGCAGGGCTCGCTCTTTTGGAGATAAACCAAAATGAGTATTAAAAATTTCAATTTCTTGCTCTCCAACTTGAGCCGAAACCCACAAAACCCCTCGAGGTTCAGTTTTTTGATTCTTTGCCGGTAACGGACCCGATTTCCTAAGAGTCAATGGGAATTTGCTCAACACACAGATTCCATATTTTTCATCCTCAATCTCAAATGCCGGATGAAAGTGATACTCCATCTCTAACATTCGGGCGAGTTCTTCAGCTTGATCTCGGCTACCGGAACGCGGTCTCCCCACATCGAGCTCCTGTAGCGCGATGATGTCGGCGTCGACAGAAGCAATCATTCTGGCGACTCGATGCGGAGACAATTTTCCATCCGTTCCGATGCAACTGTGAACATTATAGGTCATCACCCTAACAGTTGAAGATCGCTGCTGACTTCGCTCTTCCATCGATGCCAACCGAACTCGACCCAAGGTTTCGAGTGCTGAGCGACGCAAGCTTAAAGCACGAAGGGGAAGATCTGTTTCTTGGAAACGAATCTCTGCTGGCAAAAGAGCAAAAGCTTCAGTTTCACGATACCCAGGACCCGCGTGGGCTCCATTTTCCAAAGGGAAGCTGATAGGTTCCCCATTTGGATTCCAACCACTGAGTATTAAATCTCCGGCATTTTCATGCAGACATAAATCATGTAAATCATCGCGCACCGAATTTAGATAAGGATGTTTTTCTCCTAAGATCCGGGCGGCATCTTTTTTAAGATCAAAGCATCCTTGGTCATTCACTGCGAAAGATTGATTTTGTTCATCGACGAAAAAGACTAATGGAATGCCTAATCTCTCTACCCATCCCTCGGCGAGTGCTTGTTTCTCTTTCGAAGATAACTTTTCCTGAGTATAAAAATGTCCGAGTGGCCCTAATGCTGCCAACTGAATGCTAGAATCTTCTCTAAAATAATCTCCTCGATCACTGTGTGAGAGTATTCTCTTGATCGCCTTCCGCCCCAACCAAAGAGAACGCTGAGACTGAATTCCATGAAGCAGCCCCTTTTGGGACGTTTCATTTTCCGCTTTTAAGATATTGAGCTCCTTGGATATAGCTTCTTCAATGGAGCCCTCCCCAAGCTGACTATAGGGAATCACCAATTCTTGTCCATGATCGGAGTAAATCCAAACTTGGTACTCACGACGCTGAGATCGATGAGCTTGCTTCCAAATTTTCTTTACACTCCGATCCATGCCCTGAAGCGCTCGGTGAGCAAAAGCGGAATGAGGCCCTCTTCGATGTGCTTGTTCATCGTAACCCAAAAGATTCAGATGAATAATGGGAAGGCCACGAGCTACGTCAACACAAGCACCTACAGTAACGAGTTCTCGAAGGAACACACAAACGGTGACCCGCATGGGTATAAATTTCAATTCGGTCCAAAAATCTTGCCCTCTTAACGTACCTCGCAAGCAATCAATTCCGGCGACGAAAAATTCCCGGATGAGCTCCCAACCCACTCGGATAACGCTGGGAAAATGAAAACAAAGAAATCCCAAAAAGCTCAAAGGGTTAAAGGTTTTAAAAAACTCTCTCCAACCTAAAACCGGAGCACAATAATGAGCTTCTTTGGCCCCCCCCGTATAAATATTCGAGTAAGAACTCCCCCCTTCCAATAGACCTTGGCCTAATTGCCCCAAGCGGCTCTGGACTTTCGATGAAGGCAATGGGTCCAGCATGCGAACAATTTTATTCTCTTCTTTATCTAAAAAACTAAATGCCACAACTGCGTTTTTCTCTCCGTAAAAAAGCTCCCCTTGGAACGCTGGTGTCGTCGAGGGGATACCACTATATAAAGACTGCAGTTGGTAGCCTTCACGATAGAGAATTCGTTTAGTAAACCGCAATTTGCGTCGCTGAATCGCCTTTTCAAATTCAACTTTCGACAAACCATCAAATTGAATCAGAATTAAGCCTGGCTCACCAGCCGTCCCTTCAGAGCGAGATAAATCAAACAACCGGATAGCCCACTCACTTCGATTGAGCCATCGAAGACACCAACGCCAAGAGCGACGTATCCAACCCCAAATCGGAATCGCTTCTAAGTAAGCTTTGTGGATGGATGCTCCAATCAGGTGAACTCTTTCAGCCCATATATCCCACTCGGTTTCAATACAGCGGAGTATGGCTTCCCAAGAACTGTGCTCCATCTCTCTGTTGGTACTCGGAGCTTGATCCGTTGGAGGTGTTTCTGAAATCAGGGTTTCATAGACTTTTATCGCTCTCTTTGCGCACACTTCAGAAGAAAATTCAGTCGCCGTTTGGAAAGCTGCTTCTTTGAAGCGTGTCATTTCGCTCGGGCTCATTCGAGCAAAAACTTCGATGGCCTGACGGAAGGCATGGAGGTCTTCAGTAGGTAAAAGTAAGCCGTTTTTGCCATCATCGACGACTTCACGAGCTCCAGGAGCATCGATAGCAATCACTGGAATTCTTGCGGCCATAGCCTCAGTGAGAACTAATCCTTGAGTCTCAGAAAATGAACTAAAAGCAAAAACATCGATGGAATGGTAAAAATCAA
>JANQLS010000087.1 GCA_028280485.1 Planctomycetota bacterium | reverse complement strand
GCCAAATTTTAGCAGCCGTGTTTTCAACTACAAGGTATTGATTCTTCTGACCAGGAATAGGAGCAAACCAAACCGGGTGTTGAAATTTAATCGGACGATCCAACCAGTGTTCAAAACGAATGGACTTCTTACTCTTTTTTATTTTCTTTGGAGTTGAAGCATTAGCGTGCTCCGGTATATCGGGGCGTTTTAACGATTTTAAATAAGCAATTAAATCGGAGAACTCCTTAAGGCTTAATTTGGCCTGAAGCCCATCGGGCATCAAAGATCCCTTGGCTCCTTCTTCTTTTATGATCTCGCTCAAGGGCAAAGTGATCAGCTTACCATCTGCAATATTGAGTTTGATGGAAAGATCGCTTCGGTCCTGAACGATCCCCACCAAGACTTCACCCTTCTTTGTAATAAATTTCGAAGTGGCGTAACCAGCTAAAACACTGGAGCTCGGTTTCAATATCGCTTCGATGATTTGCTTTTTCGAAAACTTGTCTCCAATACCTAATAAATCAGGTCCGGCTAATCGCTGATCTCCGCCAACAGTATGGCAAGGAATACATCCCGTTTCTTTTTTAACGAAAATATCTTTACCAATGCTCGGATCCCCGACTGCTTTTTGGGCATGATCGAGATAGTCTTTCAGAGGTAAATCTTCCCCAAAAGAGAAATTTAGGTTCGCCGATGCCAGCAGGAGGAAAAGGAGAAAACAGGAAATGCGGTAAGAGTGGGTCATATTGAACCTAAGAATTATTTGAATTGTATTTTTGCGAAGCCAAAGATCCTTCCATTGTCTCTGAAGCAAAAATAAATTTCCAAACAGAATTCTTAGATTCGTCAGACCCAGACTCAATACCCTTACCAACATGAGTCATCAGCTGACTTTCTTTTTGAAGAACAAACGGGAGCAAACAAATCCAAGGACCACTCCTACGAGGAGGCCAATTGAACTTGCGGTCGTAAAAGCTCCTTTGAGCTCAGCCTTAACGAAGGTGTTCAGAATGGGATCCATCGTGCCTTGCACTCTCAATAACTTCCACTCGTCCCCCTCTTTTTTACTCACCGCGGACCAACTGGTGGTGAATTCGAACGTCATCCCGGCACTAGAGACAACTTTATCTTTAGTCGTACCTTTACTGATCGCGATGTCACCGTAGATCTCCGACACCTCGGGAACGAGCTCCACTTTATAAGTTCCACCATCACCCAACATCTTTTGAATTTCTGCCCAGTAAGTTTTAAGCCCCTCCATTCCTTTAACGGCTTTGTCGGTCACCATCACACCCGTAAAATTAGCGTGAAGATGAGGTGCAAGTAACTCTATCTTCCCTTCGTTGACCGCTGATTCGTAAACTCCCTTCAATTTTCTTAGAGCATCGTGATCCTTTGAGTTTTGTTCAGTGGGATTCTCTTGTGCTTTTGCTTGGGTGAGGCCAAGCGAAGACAACATCCCCAACGCTAATACCATGCACACAAAAGTATTTTTTGTTTTTATAAGATCCATTATCCTTCTCAACTTTCCTTATTTAAAAATTGATGAACTGAATTTAATAGGCGCATACCCGATTGGGTTTGTAAAAAAAGATGCCCAACGAGGGCGACGAAAAATCCGCCTAAGATATCCACGAAATAATGCTGCTTCGTTGCGAGAGTCGAATACGCAATCAACGCAACCCATACCCACATGCATCCCCAAAATGGAATTCTTAACAGAAAACTCCATTTCTTAAAAAAGCACTTTTGACCAAACAAGACGGCGTACAAGGCCAAAGCGCAATGAAGCGAGGGAAAAGAATTGAATTTCGTGTCAAAGACAACTAAGAGATCGTAAAGTCCCCCAACAGAGATGTGATCGGGACGAGGACACTCGATCGGAAAAAAAGCGAACACCAAAAAACTGATGCTACAAAACAAAACTAAACTGACTGTGAATTCAAGGAGTTCCTCCACCTTAATAGAAAAGAGTGGGAACAGGGGAATCAGCAAGTAAAGCGAAACATAGACCCAAATCCATACCGGTGAGAATTCAACCCATCGATCGATCGAATTGAGACTCAACTCCCTCGGTGTAAAGAAAATCACTCTTTGAAGCAGCGAGTAAAAGCTTAGAAAAAAGACATTGAGCCCTAGGGTCATCCCCAACTTCAACTTCCAATGAGAGAAAATCCTCCTGTTGATTCCTTCAATTAGAGCGGTGCTCTGGAGGCTGACTGAATCTGTAACCGCTGCTTTAGTTCGCATCCCAATCTCCTCGAAGCTTCAAAATGGATGCATCTCTTAATGTTTTAGTCGCCAAAGTCACTTCATCGGCCTTGACCGAAACTCCCCCAACGAGCAAGGAATACCCTCCGATGACCGCTCTATCTCCAATTTCGATATTAGAGATAAAGAGACGTAGTCGGTCATCTGAATCTTTATTCATAAAGTGAGGAATTAACTTTGTTCCCGCTCCGATGACGACTTGATCCCCAATCTTCAAGAGTTGACGGTCAGAAAGGATTGTCCCCGGAGACCAATAGACCAACTTGCCAATCTTGGCTCCCCACAATCGAAGCCAAGCTGAGTACAAACCCGGAACGATGCGAAGAACTTCTTCCAAAAATCCTAGACGATTAAAATTCATTTGCAATTGCAGGCTCAGCCACCAAATCAGGTATTTTTTCGAGCCTATTTCATAACCACCACTCAACTTTTTACTGTCAGGAACTAAGAGGCGTAGGCAAAGTGGCGGCAGTAAATAGAAAGTTAGAATTCCGCTGAACACTCCCCAGAACATTCCAACTGCAGGTAAGTAGAAGGCAAAAATAATTGGCACGACGAGGGATAAACTCAAATGGATGAATGGGAGATACCCCATTCCGATCATCATCAGAAGCTCTATCTTATTGAGCTTAAGCTTCTCCAGCCTTAATTCTTGAGACTTGAGAGAAGGATCAAGCGATAATTTTTCCGGCATACTTATTCTCCACTTGCTCGTCGGTGGCTCTCGGCCCTCTCCACATTCTCAGATAGGCCCACAGTAAAAAGGAGGGTCGATCTTCTTCTGTCTTCACTAACAAAGGTAGGTAGAGCCAAGGAATGCAGGGTTGGTGATGATGATTCCGGTGCCAATTATGATTCAACCAAATGAGATCTAATGGCTTCCAAATCCACAGATTTCGAGATCCAGATAAAACATGCCTTTCCGTTCCAAAATGGTGAACATACTGCATCGCCGACCACATAAAACCGAAGCCAAAATACATGATGAAGTAATTCAAAAGAGAAAGATCCAGTAGCAAGATTATGGATGTGTGCAGTCCGATCGCGAATAAAGCTTCGATTTTAATTATCCGTGAATACTTAGAATTGAGAGAGTCCATCAGAGCTCCGGTAGCTCGTTCAAACTTAAAAAACTTTCGATTCATCAAGAAAGGCAAGAACAAGACAACCACGTTGCTCAAGGCCACGATAAGCCAATAGAAACCGGTGATGATTCCAAAAAATTGCAACCGCTTGACGATAGGGTTCTCACCCGGAACGATGAGATCAAAAGCTTCATCGTCAGATCGATTACGAATGTGATGCCCTAGATGACCTTGACGGATGAGGTGGTAAGGGGCAGGGAAAAGTAGGGTCATCAAGGCTCCCAAACCATCATTCCATTTTTTATGGCTCAGTAAAATCCCATGTTCAGCTTCATGAATAATGGAGTAGATGGAATTCATCAAAATTCCAAATGCTGTGGTGAGAAGAGCTAATTCCAAGATCCCTTCCACTTGACTCAACCACCAAAGACAGAAGCAAAACCCACTGATCTGAAGGATGATGATCCCTATATTTAAGAGATTAGGAATCGGATACTGAGATTGGATCTCTTTTGATTCCATATTCATTCCTCCCGCCCCACACGATAGTGTAAGAGAATGGATTCCATACAATGAAATTCTTTAATGGAATCAAAGAGTTGAAAGGTGATGGGATGGTTGCTCCGAGAATACATCATCTCTTGATAGTCTGAGTTTTCATCCAATCTCGAATACTCTTCCTTGATCAAAGAATATTGAGTTCGAAGATCAGGAAATTCTTGAATCAAACTCTTGATCACCTCGACTCCCAGTCGAGCGGGAGTGATGAGAAATTCTTTTACCGCCCAACGAAAAGTTCTCGCGTAAAGTTTCTTTTTTAAAGCCGAGAGTTTTGAGTAAATCATTTCGATAAGATGCCAATCGGCATGAATATGCCCCAACTCATCCGCTGAGTGATGCTGATAGACCTTTCTGAATTGAGGCTCTAACTGTTCGGGTTCCATTCGTAAACTCCGGACAGCGACGTCGACAGAACGCTCCTCCTGAAGAATCATGATCCACAAAAGCAGGGGCCATAATGATTTCTTGGTACTCGACCAACGAAGGAGAGGTTGAGTCCATCGAGGCTGTTTTACAAATTTAGCCGATTGCTCCTGGTAGACCTCAGGCCAACAGTGAGCATTGAGTTCTAACCACATCTGAATATGATCTCGCTCCTCTTCACAGAAGTAATCGAGATACTGATTCAAATGAGGATCTAATGAATACTTATTTTGAATGGCGCTTAAAATATTAATCAGCGAACTTTCAAAGTAGGCTGTTATTTCATTATTTGCCATCGCCGTGAGTTGGTTGTATCGCAACTGAATCTCACGGGGCAAGTCGGTGTAAAGGCTGGTATAGAAAAGAGGAGTTGTCTCGGGGCAAACAAAGTATTTTTCCGACTGAATTTTGGCTTTCAAATCGAGGATTTTCGACCTATGAGAGCTTTTTCGGGCTTGAGTTAGAAGGCTCTCGGCTGACCTTCGAGGAATGAGGGAACTTTCACGAGCTTGTAGCATCAGTTATTCCCTTTTGCCTTTGAGACTAATTGGGTTCCCTCCTCAATTCGAATCCGCTGATTCACGGGAAGGTTGTTTAAAACTTGAATCTCCCCACTCGGCCATTGAACAGTAAGCTGGTCGACGGTTGTGGTCGACCCTAAACCAAAGTGAATTGTTTTTGAAAATTGAGAAGCGTAACCATCCCCAGCGGTGACCACACGCATCTGCTGTTGAGCTGGTTGCTGGATTCGAACGATTGCACCGATGGCATCACGGTTACTCTTTTTACCTATAAGCTTCACCTTCAACCAATTGCCTTGACTCGCAGAGTTCAAATACAACGAAGGTTGAGTTTTATAGTTGTTGATGGCGATGTCGATGTCTCCATCGGAATCGAAATCCGACAATGCTAAACCTCTTCCATCCCGAAGACTATCGAGGTTATAGGCTGAGGCTGCTTCGACAAAACTTCCGTCCCCTAAGTTGACGAGAAGGCGGTTTCGTTCATTTCCATTCCAAGAAAAATCTCGAATAAAAGCATCACTGTAGAGGTAACCACTCGAGTAAGGTTTTTCAGGTGCGACCGCACCGGAATTGAACTCCGCTCACAAATCGTGAACTTTCTTGCCCGTAATCCAGCCATTGGTAGCTAAAACGTCGAGATCTCCATCGTTATCAAAATCAAAAAATCCCGAACTCCAATACCACCCCGCTGGTCGAGCTTGAGCGGTCTCTGCCATGTCAGTAAAAGTGCCATCCTCCTCTTGGCGTAATAATGAATTACCGGCTAAGGCGTGATTACCGATATTGACCCAATTCGATCCCATGTAGTTTTTAAGATCACTGAAGATGGGATTACTCGGCCCTATTTTTCCTTCTTTGATAAATTTAAGAGTCACTCGCTTAGCGGTGATCGGTTGAACAAACCATCGTTGGTTCGATCGAATAGCTCCCACATAGAGATCGAGGCGACCATCGTTGTTGTAATCCCCCCAACTGGCACTCATACTTCCTCCGATTGCTAAAGAGTGATTTTCTTTAGCGATATCGACGAAACGGCCGTTGCCTTGATTTTGATAAAACACATTACGACCAAAGTCATTAGCGACATAGAGATCTTGATCGCCATCCTGATCGTAATCAGCAGCCTGCAGACTTAATGTCAAACCCACATCGCCCACACCGGCCTCTTCAGTAACATCAGTAAACTTTAATCCTCCATCATTTCGGTAGAGAATGTTAGGTAAGGCATTCCGAGCGTAGAGAAAGGAATCGGGAATGGAAACACTGGCATCCAAAAACCGGCCCAAATAAATATCGAGATCCCCATCGTTGTCATAATCAAAGAATGAAAAACAGGAAACGACATCATCCTTTTTCAAGTTCGAGGTTTCAGTGACCTCTCGGTAACGGCCTTTTCCTGTATTTTCGAAAAGTCGATTATGACCGTAGTAAATTCCTAAGTAGAGATCTTGATCCCCATCGTTATCGAAATCAGCGAACCCAGCGGTGTTGACATGCCAAAGTTCTCCTAATCCGGCTTCTTGCGTGGTCTCTATAAATTGACCCTTTCCTAAGTTTCTAAAGAGTGCGGCCTGGTCTCCGGAACACAAGAATAAATCATCGTTCCCATCACCGTCGTAATCGGCAGTCGAACAACCAGCGTAAGCATGGCGGAGCATTTGAAATTTCAACTTTGAAGGGTGTCCGAAACAGAGATGCTTCTCACACTGACTACCGGGTACGTATCGAGAATCCGGCTGTAACCTAAAATCTAACCCGGATTCCAGCGCTACGTCCTTAAAGGTTTTACGATCACCTCGAACCGAAGTTCCTCGAATGACCTTGAGAGATCGAGCACGCCAACGACCATCCTGCTCCCGGTGAAAATCGGTGAGCCACAATCCTTCGTCCCGCCCTAATTTGCCCGTAACCTCAAAGCGAACTTGAACGAGTGCATGAGTATCGGAGTAGACCTGATCGATGAGATGGATCTTGAAGGCCGCCTGATAAACTTTGCCTAATGACTTGTGCATCTCTTCGATTTTTGCCATGAAAGAATCAGCGACCGTTCCTTCATGCCACTCTTCAAGTGTGAAGGGATGAGAATGATTCTTTTCCTTTTTAGTCCAGAAGACTTCTATGGGAATGGGTTGCTTGCCTTCCTTATTTTGAGTAACGATAAATTTTTCAATTTTAACAGAGTCTCCCACTTTAAAGGCTTTTTTGAATTGAGTCAGTGAGTCGATGATTTGATAACCCACCTCTTGATAGCGCTTAGCTTGGATTTCAACTCGGTCCATCCAAATCCAGAGGGATAAAGCGCCAAGTGATACTAAAACCACAAGACTTCCTAGGCAGATCCGCGTTCGGTGAAAGAGAACTCGGGGTTGAATCTTAAGTAAAGGGAAATAAAGATTGAAAAGTAACAAGAAGAGATCGGTAACCGTAAAGGAGAGAACGATCCAAGTCAGTAAGTTAATAAACCCCCAGGATTCCGAAGAAGATGCAAAATAAATAGCTTCACGGTGAGCCCCCGTCTGAAGGAACATCGCCGCAAATACCGTCTCCGCGATAAGGGCAACGATCAATCCTCCCATAAAACGTTGGGCTCGAAGACTTCGTACACTTTCAGACTTTGGAAAGCGCAAAAAATAAATCAAAGTCATCACTGCGATGAGATCGTGAGTGATTCCATACCAAGGGGACCAATGTTGAAATCCGTAGACTAAGATCAATTCGATAACGCCCCGAGGAAACATCACCCACCAGAATAAAAGAAATCGCTTCCTTATATGTGGTTCGAAGGAAGTGTCGAAATAAAGTATGGCGGGAAGTAAAAACCAAGTGAAGACTGCGTAAGCGAGCCAAATCATCTTAGGAAGTGAAATTTCTCCCCCTAAGTTTCCACGAGTGTTTTGCCCCCAATAGAAAATGAAAGCGGCCACGACTACACAACCTAAAACACTGCCGATAAGGATTCTCATTGTTTTCATTGTTCTTTACCCCCACTTTGCCAAAGAGGTCTACGGGCGGGCCAAATATAAAACTCTAACAAGGTTTTAATCATCCCCGAGTGACTCAAACTGGGATGGATCTTAGCCTGCAGTGATTTGTGTTTTTCTGGAAGGAGACTCCAATGAAGACCGGGATACAGATGGTGCGCAGTGTGGAATCCGTTATTCAACACGAAGAAATTCAGCACAGATCCCGTAAAATTCCTAGAATTGTTGAGTTTGGAATGAGGATCGCAACCGTCGTGTTGAATAAAATTCACAGCGATGATCGCCCATTGCCCAAAAAGATACGGGCAAAGATAAAAAAGCAGAGTAGGAACAGGCTGGAGAATGAAAAGGGTTAAAAGAACAGGGTAAAAAACCCAACGTTCGTAAACGAGTTGACGAAATCTTTTGGGATCAGACCGTTTCCACTCCCCCAGAATTTCTGTTTTCTCTTTGATAAATCCCCAGAGGGAAATAAATGGAAATAAGATTAAATTGAGAAAGTTCCAGCGGAAGCGAACGAGGGAAGGTCGAACGAAATCTCTATCGTCTCCATTATGAACGTGATGGTTGTAGTTGTGCATAGGAACGATTGCTACGGCTGGCTGGCCTATGCTGAGGCTGAGAAAGATTCCCCAAATTTTATTGCATGCCTTAGTCGAAAAAGTAGAGAGATGCTGGTGGTTATGGTTGATGATGCAAGCAATAAAGGCGAGCGGGAAAGTCACTGCCCACGATATCCATCCCAGAGGACTTTGAAGTGGAATCCAACCTATCCACAACGCGAAGAACAAACTCTGTAAGAGCACGATAGAGATAACACTTCTTAAATCTGCTCGATACTTCAAAACCTTCATAACAAAGCCGCTTCTATTGAAGGTAAGCGCGAATCTAATTTCGGTAATCGTTCAAAAGTTACCGAAAAAATACGACCGACGAAGGGAGTATGAGGAAAGCATTGGATCACTTGAGAGAGTGGATTTTTTTCGTGGAGACTCAATGAAAAGTGACTGTAGTTACTTCCTGAAAATTTCCTTCGAAGGTATTCCAATAAGTATTCAAAACTTTCTTTGTCATCAGATTCAGCAAATGCACCATAGAAAAACGGTAACCGTGATCCCGGCTTGGGTAGAGCTTGGGCGAAAAGAGAATTCACCAGAGGGCGAGCGTACTTAAGGAGACCATGGTAGGCTTCGATTTTAGTTTGCCGGATTTTTTGCTGATCCCAAACCCCGATGAAGGCACTGAGTTGCTGCCCCTTAAAGAGCAGGTAAAAATCATCTAAAGAAAATTCTTTAAGCGATCCATTTAAGAAATCATGAGGCGTCCACTGAGGAGCAAATTGATTCCTACTAGCATTGAGTTTTGAAAGAATGAGAGGCAAGACCTCAGCACTGCCTCGTTCAATTCGGTAACCTTTCCGATTCAAGGTCTTCTCAAATGCTAAATAGTTCTTAGAAACCTTTGGAATACGGATCATGGGCGTCAATAAACGCCCCATGTCGGTATACCAAGGCATCCCCGATCGATTGGATGCGATGGTTTTTAGTGCTCTGTAATTGTCTGAGAAAATCACCGTGCTGTAATAGCGAATGGAACGATCCGCCTCATGGAGATCTCTCAAAAACTGGTAACCACGATACAAATACGTTCCGGAACGATAATCGGGATGCAAGCGAAGATCTCCCAGGTAGCCGGTGACTTCTCTTTCTCCGTTTATAAAACTAGGTCGACTGGCTCTCACCGCCATACCGGCAATCTGATCTCGATCTCTCAAAACGAGAGTCTGAACTTTTTCACCCAATATCGAGTTGAACGAGAAATAATTCGGATCTTTCAAGAACGAAACTTCTATCGATCCCTTCATCGGCGTTGCTAACAATAGCCTTCGAAGCGCTTCATCATCTTGAGGTTGAGCAAGATCAAAGTAAGGGCGAGAAGGTTTCTTACGAGCCACAAGGATTGAACGTTCAATCGGTTCGAACTGAAGGGGAGTCTTAATTTGAATCACAACTCAATATCCTTTCTCTCCAACCGAGTTCACTTCTCAGGTAGGTGGCTTTAACGTCTCCAGGCCTCTGCCCTAAACTTACGCAGGAATTTAAATATCGCTCCTCAAGATCGAGGACTCGAACAGCTTCAACGGGCGCCAATTGCCGAAGACGTCGACAATAGTCGTAGTGAAATGACTTTCTCAACTGCGCCTCAACGTAGCTGGCTATCTGCAGACGATCCCCAGAGCTCGTAAACAAGAGGTAATGAGGTTCATCCTTTAAATCGGGCGCCAATAAAGTACAGCCGGTTAAAGAAAACGTCCGTTGCGCCTTTTGAAGGATGGGAGCGACAAACGACTCATCGAGTTTTTCACCACAAAGATCACTCGACTGTTCCCCCCTCCCGATAAATTCCATCGCCCCGTTTTTTGAAATGATCTTCACTCGATCTCCAAGCTTATATCGATAAAAACCTCCGCCGGTAGTCAACACGATGGAGTAAATCTCCCCCACTTGAAGCTCATCCACTAAATAGGCTCGGCCTTCAGAATCTAAGAACTCAATGAAGTGCGAGTTCAAGGCCGGAACTGGAGCTAAATTTCCACTCAATGGAAAAGAAACAACTCCTTCAGTGGCGAGCAATCCCTTCCCCTGAATTTGAGTACCTGGCAATAAATTTTTAAGCTTGGGAATGAACTGGCTAGAAGCCCCGTGAGTCCAACAACTGATGAGTTTCAATTGGGGCCACAAAGAATTGATTTGAGTTTTGTCAGCAATTTGCTCAAGCAGAAGAATCAGGAAGCTAGGATTCCAAACCGAGATCAGACTTAAGTCTTTACACCGAATTAATTGTTCAACAATTTGGGATTGGTAGTCGGCGGTGGTAGCGGCTTTCAGTTTTTCATCTGAAAAAGCCATAACCCAAGAAATTAAAGTGCGCTCAAAAATATTGAAATATTCCCGATCGCTGGTGAGACCTATCGGATATTGCGAATCTTCGAACTCTCGATTCTTCTCTTCTTCTGATCCAATCGGAGTAAGGGACCAGTACTGTGAGCCCTTCAAGAGTTCGGGATGATGATCGAATAGATCGTAGATCCAAGCCCCCACTGCACGCTGAAATTCTTCCAAAAGAGTTTTGGTGTAGGGTATATACTTGGCCGCATCACCACTACCACTTGTCATCTCAAAAAACTTAACTGGCTCCTGAGTTAATACATGGATCTCCCCTTTGAGAATTCTCTGGATCCATGGAAACACCTCCGAATAGGAAACCAGAGGAACTTGTTCTTTATAATCCTCATAAGATCGAATCTTGGAAAAATTGAATGCTTGCCCGTAAGCCGTTTCTTGATTCCTGGAAAGGTACGCACGTAACTGATTCAACTGAGATTCGCGAGGCTGATCACAGGCCTTCTTATACCGAAGGTAATGACGTTTTGACGCCCATTTCCAAAGTGAATTTCCGAGTTGACGTTTCAGTTGACGAACGAACATAACTGCGCCTTCTTTTCATTCAAACACGTTTGGGCTAACCGTTTGTTGTTTTCAAAAGAAAACTCAGCCAAGCAAACCAATTCGTCACCTCGGAGGTGACCGGGATTCTTATCCTGGAAAAACTGAATGTGCTCGATCATTTTTCGAGAACGATGCGCCTGGGTGAGATCTTTTCGCAAGCATTCTCGTTCTTTATGAACTCGAACCACCCCCTCCTTATACTCATCGGGAAACTTCATTCTTCCCAAACAATCGATTAACTCCTGCTCATACTGAGGAGTGCCTTGCTTCACACTGGGATAAAAATTCTTAAAAAAGATGGGCAAGAAGAGGTAAGTTCGAAATCCACTGGAGATTAGAAACCAATACAAAGGAATTTCTGGTTTTTCAAGCTTACGATCAGCCATAAAATCTCCCCAACTGCGCGCGAGCACTTGCTCACCCCAAAACTCTTTTTCGATGATGGTGTTCCCACTAAACACCGCTCGAAGAGGCTCTCCTTTAAATTCCATCTCGTATAGCATCAAAGTCGTGAATCCCCGCAACACCCCTTCTCGATCTTTAAGAGTAATCACCCACTCTTTTTCTAACCAATCATCAAGAAAAACATCCCAATCAACTTTTCGATAATATTGACTGAATAATTGATAGTAAGAATTCACTTCATCGACAGGAACATCTTCACGCCTTTGAGTCACTCCAATCAGCTGCTGACTCATAACGAACCTCGTTTCATTTAAATTTTTATTGAAGTCTCTTGTAGCACTTTACATTCAGAACTTTCAGAAGCAGGCCCTCCCGAAGCCTTCGCCCCGGACAACAACTCATCATTTTGATTCCCCATTCGCACCACACCTTCGGCAGCCTCTCTTCGCAACTTATGAATGAGGGGCCCTAGCAAGTCAGCCGTCGTATTCATGAACGTCCGCCCGAAACGCATCTCTTGCTCACAGTGATTCTTTAAAATCTCAACATCTTGAAGGATGACATGCCGACAGTACCATCGAAGAAACGGAGCCACGACCCAACGTGGGGCCGGCAATTTCCAACTAATTGCAGTCGTCACATCGATAATATTTTCTTCACGGTGGGTACACTGACTGGTGATAATGAAACTATGATTCTCCCCAAACGTGTAATCAACTCGAGTCATCGATGGCAAAATGAATCGATCCACATGAGTCATTCGGGCCCCCCGAGGCAATAAAAGTTTCGGCCCGATCCCACTCAGAGGATTCTCATCGATATACTCAACCTCGACCCCATCCGAACGCCCTCGAATCTGAACCTTGGTCTCCTTCAAACCTTTCGATCGAAATAAACCGGGATGGACATGCAGAGTGTGAGGCACGTCCAAGAAATTCTCTAAACAGGCCTCGACCGAAGCGGCTTCAAATTGAGTGTACATAAAGAAACTGGACCAACCTTCAGCCTTCGCCCCTTCCGACACCATCGGAAAATGAGGCGCCTCGAAGGATGGTTCATCTCGCCCCAACCACACCCAAATATGCCCCTCCTTTTCTTCAACGGGATAAGATTTTGCTTTCGCCTTAGGAAGACATTGATCAACACCTAAAGACGGGACATCGCAAAGACTCCCCTCCCCGTCAAACGCCCAACCATGGTAGGGACAAACGACACAACCTTTTTGAACCTTTCCCTCCGAAAGCTTCGCCCCTCGATGAAGGCAGCGATCCACCAATGCCCGTGGGGCGCCAGACTCATCCCGAAAGAAAACTAAAGGCTCTCCCTCAACAAATCGCCTCTGAGGTGAAGCTTTCAACTCTGAAGACCTCAGAGCGATGTACCAATAATTTCTCAACTGAAGCATATCTCACCTCACAGCTTTCGTATCGAGGACAGAATCGAAAGGGCGCGAACCCTCCCGAACACCCACCCTCTAAGCAGAAACTCGCTCAATCGATTCCAGAGTCTCTTCCAATTGACGAGTAAACCTTTTTAAGCCGGCCAAGGAATGCACCGACATAACCTCTTCCACCAACTTGTAATAAACTTTCTCTACTCGCTTCAAGAGTCGCCGCCCCTTAGGGGTAAGACTCACGATTTTATGCCTCTCATCTTCCCGACTCTCCTTCCGGGCAATAAGCCCCAAAGCTTGCATTCGTTGAAGCAGGGTCGTCATATTCGCCCCCTTGACCAACAACTGCTGACAGAGCTCTTTTTGAGCGCAGCCTCCCCCTTCGACATACTGAAGAACCATGAGCACGTTAAATTGACACTGCGTCAATCCGTAGTCTTTAAAGAACCGATCCCCCGCCTTGCGCAACATTCCCCCGACCTTGACCAAAGCCAACAACGCGCCGTAACCCGGTGAGTCGTACTTCTTCAACACTTGAGCTGCCATTAAAAACCTTTACTCCTTGTCACACTAAAGTTCTCCCTCGAAGCATCTCTACGAACCCACCGCAAACGGATAAATCTGCCCTTCCGGCCAATCTACTGACCAACCTACTGGCCTTACATTTCAACCAGATTTGGGGAATCGATAGAAACCCTCCGTATTAGTTCGTATATTAACTATTCGTATACGAATTAATAATCAAGAAAAAAAAATAAATATTTAACAGATTAAAAAAACTTTGAGCCTCCCACTCAACCTGACTTTGCGTGAATCACTGACACCGTGATAGACTATTTAGTTCCTATTTTTTCGAAATCAACGAGACTCTTTAGATAGATCGTAATGAAAAAACATCTCTCAGTGCTTCTTCTTTCAACCTATTGCTCTTTCGGTCTTTGCGATGACTATGCCAGCCTAAAGGACGGCCATCCTCGACCCTCTTACGCCCACTATTCCGAGCGGGAAATTAATCAGTTAGCCCAAGCTGTTCGAGAACTTCAGCCGCAAATCCACCGCGGTGGCTGGGAATGGGATCGGCTGCTCAGCCGTTATATAGACAACGGTCGACAAGATCAGAACGAGCTCAAAATCCTTCACGCTTACTTTATGAGCATCCTCGATCGGCAACGTGAATCCCTTGCGAAGCCCGACGATCAACCCCTCACCCTCTTTTCAAATCACAAATCCTGGGGGAGTGGCGGTCGACTTAGAATTTATCAGGAATTAGCTCGTCAAGGCTGGCTGGCTCCCAAAGAGATAGCTGAATTCAAACAACTGATCAAGAAAAGCTTTGAGCTCAACTTTAAGGATTACTCGATGCTCGAGAGAGGTGTCAACAATCGACCCTACGGCATCAATGGAGGACCGGCACTCGCCGTAAAATTCTTCCCTGACATGCCGATCGCTCAACGCCATCATCGCTGGCTTGAAGCCTTGTGGAGAGAATTGACTGATTACGGCGACACCACCGAGACCAACTATTTCCCTTACGGCCCTCTGTTTCTTCAAGGCTTCCTCGATATGGCTGAAGGGCTGGGAAAGTTTGAAACGGAACGCGACTTATTGTACGCCATCTCAAGACGTTATCTCGATTACGTTCACGGTGGCGGAGTCAGAGGAAATCCGAACTCAGGATCGAAAGTCATCTTCGACCCTGAAAAGCAATTCAAAGACCCCTGGAATGCTGAGTACTACGGAGGTGCAGAACGGGTTAACGATGGGCACGTGTGGTATCGCCTAGCTAAACATTTTGAAGATCCGGAATTCTTATGGGCATCCGAGCAAGCAATTCTGGGCGGACGCCCCCCTCAAGGCATCTCGACTCCCACCGAATATAAGCGCGCTTATCAAGAAAGATATCGGTGGTTCGAGAAAAGGGGGATCCAGGCTCGGGTCCCCTACGGGAAATCAAAAATCGGATATTACAGTCCTCTGAAATATAAAGTCCCCGAAAGGCTCTATCTCAATTCTAGTCGGCAAAGCGGAAAACCGTTTGCCTCTTACTACATCTATGATCGCAACAACAACTATATGCACTACTGCGACGGAGCTGATGGCCGCTTATATGAATATTGTGTAGATGGCGCCAAATTCCTTCACACTTCGGGAAAATATACCAGCGGTCGGGCGGGTGTTGGAGAGACAGCCTACGACATGCTATCAGTGCTTCCTCCAGGAATGGATTTCCCTCTTAATAAAGAGGGTAAAATGTCGAAACCTTCATCAGAACACTGGCAGATGGCGACGATGGCTTTCGAACGTATTTTAAACTGCCGTACAGCGCCCGATTCACCCCATTGGTACTTCGATCACGCCATCCAAAAATTTCGTCGTCGAGATGATCCCAACTTCGGATTTGCTTACGGCAATATGGATGGCTATTGGTACTTAAACAATGAGTACCGATTAACCTCAGTTGAGATGGGAACCTTCACCTCCGATGCCTCGATTCAAAACTTACGACTTTCAGGTCCAAAAGGAGAAAAAACATTAGCTGCTTTTGACTCCATCCCCACTCAACTCAAGATTATTGAAATAAATAAAGCAGGGGAAAAAGAACTCTCTCGGTTAGAAATGAAACAACTCCTTGAAATCATTCCTCAGGGGCGTCGAAAAGGTAAAGCGCTTCGCCTCAATGTTCCAACTGGCATTCAGCTCAAGGTTCTCATAGTGGGCCTTAACGAAAAATTCGATGCGCATAAGGAATACACTCGCATCTCTTTTGACATTAAAGGAGAAGGAGGCAACATCCGACTCAACGATCGCATCCACCCGGCTTACTTCAATCCCCTCTACAACCGTGGGGCCATCCTCGTTCGGGATTCACTCAAAGCTGATAACCAAGGTGATGATTCATTCGGAGAATTCGCTTTCAGAAATTATTATTCTGGGCGAAGTCGATGGGTTCGCCAAACGGTACTCACTGATGAGGGATTCCTGATAGTTAAGGATCAGTACACTCCCGACAGAGACTTGAAAAGCTACCAAGCCAGCCCCTGCTGGCTGATTAAAGCCGAAGGTCCACTCAAGAATGAAGAGTTAAAAAAGGGTCGCAACTGGGTGGTTGCCCCAGCGAGAGACTACGCCTGGTGGCAAAAACGAAAGAAAAGAGTCCTCCTTTATATGCATCCCCAAACGGGAAGACCCATCCAACAGATTCTCCACCGCTCTTCACAAGATATTCGAACGGGCCCGAGTCAAAACACTTTTCAAAAAGCGGTATTAACTCCAGGAAAAACAGAGTATTGGCTCAGTGTGCTCATCCCCTTTAACGATGGTGTAGATCCAAAGTTGGTTGCCGAAAAAGTATCCTCGACCTTAGATCAAGAAGGAAATGCGACGGTAACAATCGGCACACAAAAAATTTCGATATTCACCGATTCGAATTGGAAGGTTGTGCGTCGATAAAAAACGCAGCCGTAGAACTGGGCTCATCAACGCCGCCATCAATCGAAAGCTTAGGGATCGACATAAGGCATGGGAGAAACCTTTCCTAACCCTCGGGCGTAGACCGTCAACGCTCCCCTATGATGCGCGGTATGATCGACAATCCCCGAAACAACGGCCAATCGAGGTGCTCCAGGCATGATTTCAGGATTCGGAATCGTTGCCATCAGATCTTCATCGGAAGCCTCACCAATGACTTTCTTGGCCGCTTCAAAAGATCGATCCAACCATTCCATCGCTTCAGCAAACGAAGTCACCGCATTCACTTTCGCCATCAATCCTTCAAAATCCATATCCCAGCCTTTCCCGAAAGCGCCTTCAATAAACCAATCAACGGAATCCGCGACGTGAGCCACCTGAGAACTGACGGTCATCATTTCAGGTTGAGGTTTGTAAGCAGAATCTTCCTCTGTAAAAATAGAGACTGTCGACTTAAAAAACCGATAGGTGTTTTCGAGTTCGATAATAAGGCCGCTAGAAATTGACATAATGACTCCTCTTCTATTTTTTTTGGGCTAATCTTGATTGGGTCGAGGTGAATTCGCCCAATGTCCTTCGGGATCTTCCCCACTGATAAGAATCCCCTTTTCATTCCAATCGAGCCCCGCTCGCACTTCACTCGCGCAGTAACGCAGAGTTAAACCACACCGCCGCCGATCAGATTCATTTTTTTCGGATCCGTGAAGCAGGAGATCCGAGTGAATGGAAACTTCTCCCGCTTTCAACTCAACATCGACCATTTGACCGTAATTCAGGGCATCTTCAACGATCTGATCGAGGACAACTGTACTCATGTCATCGATACGCTTAAACGGGAGATGACCGTGTAGATGAGATCCCTTGATAAATCGCATACACGAATTCTCAACATCGGCATCGTCGATAGCAAGCCAAACGGTAACGGTTTTCGTTGGAGTCAATGGCCAGTAGCTGGCATCTTGATGCCAAGGAGTGGCTTTGGGATCGAAGGGCATTTTACAAAAGAAATGAGATCCCCAGCCGATGACATCGTTTCCGAGGAGATCTTTGACGTAACCCACAATTTGAGGATGAGTTAACAAATCATACACTTTAGCGTGCCTGAGATGGGCTGTACTGATCGAATAACTGTCTTGTCCGGCTTCTAAAGCAATTTTTAAGAGCTTATCGAAATAAGACCGATTTTCTAACGCTTCTTCTTCATCGAAGACCTTGATCCCTTTAATAAAACCATCCCGATTAAAGGCACCCACCTGCTCTGGAGTGAGGGCTTGAGGATTCTCCACCGAACTGGGAAAAAACTTAAACTCCCGATCCAGAAAATCGATCTCGTCGGCATCCGGAATACGCTTAAATTCTTTTGGCTTTTCCATCATCTAATGATTTTCAATCTTTTTATTAAAGGCTGGCTTGAGACGTCGAATTCGAACTTGTTTAAATTCAGTCACTCCCGTTTTGTGATGTTGCTGAAGGAGGATGGTACCTTCACGATAACGATTTTGACTGTCTTTACAATCGGCAGCTGGATTTCCGTTGATCCAAGTTCGAAGGTGATTGCCCACTGCGAGAATTCTCACCGTGAACCATTCCCCATCTTTTACCTTCGGATCAGGAGCTTTGGAGCCTGGCATACCCAGATTGTAAATACTCCCACTAGGATTGTTTTTATCCCCGTTATCACACTGCGCTTCATAACCGGGAGGGTATTCTTGCTTTTGGTTAATGTGAGGTTGACACCGAAAATAAATCCCGCTGTTCCCTCTCCCCGATACTGGATCAGAGATTCTAACTTGAGCGAAGAGTTCAAAATCGCTGAATGTTTCAGTTGTAGAAACATAGCCCTTTCCTCCTGTCGCCCTCAAAATACCGTCTTTCACTTCCCACTTCGGTTGATCTTCCCAATCATGAACGAGCCAACCATCGAGACTCTTACCATCGAAGAGATCGACCCATCCCCCACTACGGCTCGTCAACTGAGAATGATAATGAAAAGCACCTAAGTTCGATTCCTGTGCCTTGTAGGATAAATTCAGATCTGGTGTCTCGATGCGCTTCCCCTTTTCAAATCTTGAATCCATGACCGCATCCACGATTCCCGTCGTGATGACGGTACGCTCCACCGGATAAACGGCTCGCCCTTGAATTACCATCTCGGAGAGGGCGTTCGAAAGAAAAGAAAAATGTCCCCAAGTAGGTTCCTGTAACCAAAATTGAGTGGAAACAATATTTTGGTAGTCTTTCAATTTTGCTGAGAATAAAAAATCTCTAACGTAGGGCAGCATAATCACCGATGCTTTCAAACCATCTCGGTACTCGATGATAAAAGCGTAGGTGTTTCCATCAGCTTTCTTATAGGAATCTTTGAGTGATGGATGATGGCGACTCAGGGCGGCTTCCAGAAGATCCTTACTAAATTTTCCTTCCTCCATCGCCTTCCAAACTTCATTACCTTGAAGACAAGTGACTGCAGTTACGCCCGTTTCCCCACCTCTTCTTCTTTCAACCATACATTGAAGAGTTTCTAAGGCATGAAAACCGTAGCTTTCCACTCCACCGTAACCGACCGACATGGCTTCAGTGATGATGGCTTCACGAGGGATCTCTAAGTGAGGCAATCTCCACGCGAGCGGCAAAGAAGATCCAGCTTGAAAAGGTATTTTCAATTTCTTGGCCGTTTCGTACATATGCTTCGCATCTTCCCACTCAGCTGCGAGGTGCTTGTCATTAAAAATAGGAACGACTTCCCCCGCTTCTTTAAAGGCTTTCACCGTTTCATCGAAAAATCGTCGGCGCGGATAAAGATGCTGACCTTTTTTATTGTAGGGATATTTGCCGTGCTCCCCGATGAGGAGAACTCCATCCACCGCCAGCTTTCCATTTTGATCCAGGATGGCCTCCCGGATACTTTTCTTAATGGGCACTCCGTACTTAATACTCAAGGGAACGCTCAGATCATCCTTAGGAGTTTGATCGACGTACAGGGCATGGACTTTTACTTTTGGATAGAACGGAGTGGTTTCCAATCGATATCCTTGAATCAACCGACCGACGATGACATCCGCGTGAGACCAAGGGCGATATTCGGTAACGATGGCAGCGATTCGTGGTGGATTGTTCTTCTGTTTCTTAAGTTTTAATTTCGATTCTTCTCCCTGAACAACATTTTGACAAAGATAAAGACTGACAAAAATGAAAAGAGCAATTGCTTTAGTTTGAATTGGATTGGAATACATTGCTGCTAATTCTGTAAATACTCGTTCTGAAAGGATGAGATGGGAGTGCCTCAGGTCAAAGAAAGTTAAATAATGAATCAAGTTTATAGATTAACTCTTATTCGAAAAAAAGTTAAGTCTCCTGAGGATTCCCAAATTCTTAAATTAAAAATAGACGGTTAATCACTCCCGGATTCTTCGGTTTAAGAATGGAAGCCCCTATTTAATTTCGTGATAAATGAAGAGTATTTTATGACAGAAAGAAAACGAGTCATCATCGCAGGAGGCTCCGGGTTCATCGGACAAAACTTAGCCAAATTACTGACGAACAGGGATTACGAGGTTGTCATCCTGTCCCGCCAGGAACCTCTCGATGGCAGCTATGGATCGTATATTAAATGGGATGGAAGGTCGGTAGGTTCTTGGGCTCAAGAGTTAAATAGAGCAGACGCCTTAGTGAACTTAGCGGGTAGACCCGTTGATTGTATTAAAAGCATCAAAAACTGCGATGAGATCTTACGTTCACGGGTTGAAGCGACACTGACTTTAGGAAGAGCGTTTGAACGAATTGAAATCCCTCCAAAAACTTGGGTTCAAATGTCGACCGCTCATATCTACGGTGATCCCAGCGAAAAATTTCAGATTGACGAACGTTCCTCACTTGGACACGGCTTCGCCCCCGAAGTGGGAAAAGCCTGGGAAGAGGCATTTCACCAAGTAGCTCCAAAGGGTGTCAAAAAAGTCATCGCCCGCACAAGCTTTGTCATCGGGAAAAACGGCGGAGCGATGGTGAGGTTAAAAAGATTAGTTCAATTGGGACTTGGTGGAAAGATCGGTGATGGCCGGCAAGGCTTCAGCTGGATTCATGAGAAGGATATGAATCAATTTCTAGTTGAGGCCATTCTGAATCCAAAAATAGAAGGAACTTATATTGTTACCGCCCCCAAACCAGTATCCAATTCCATCTTTATGAGTGAACTGAGAAGGGCCATGAAGATCCCCATCGGACTGCCAGCGGCTAAATGGATGGTGAAATTAGCGGCTCCGCTGATCCTGAAAACCGATCCTGAATTAGGCACTGAAGGGCGGTATTGCATCCCTAAGAGATTAATCGAAGACGGATTTGAATTTGTTTTTGAGGATATCAGGCCAGCTTTTGAGTCGATCTGTTGAGGAATGGATCCTTCGAAGGGATTAAATTAAACAGGAACTAAGCTGAGTTGGGATCAACTCGACCGCGGACGTGGGCTCTACGAGCCCACGTTTAGCTGAGTGAAGGCCGCAGCCCCTAAGGGCTATTGAAAGACATATCGAAGAATTGCCGAACCGGTTGAAGCTGCCTCCGAAGGAGCAAGATTCAACATAAATTAATAATTTGAACTTCAATCCTGATCCTTAGCCAAAAAATAAATCTGATTCTGAAAGATCTATAAAAGATGAAACTTTTCAAATCGGTTAATATTTTTGGGTTTATGGCTGAGGTCATTCTAAACGAATCCGCAAGATCCATCATATGATTTGATCAGGTATGGCTGGATGGATTGCGAATAAAAAACTATTCTTTCAATCAGGATGAAGAGAGACGATGAAAGTATTAATCAGTACTGCATTAGCTGTATTCAGCTTAACTCTTTCCCAGGGCTTGATCGCTCAAGACAATCAGAAACTT
The DNA here is from genome assembly GCA_028280485.1 of Planctomycetota bacterium. GTDB lineage: Bacteria > Planctomycetota > UBA8108 > UBA8108 > JACQVS01 > JANQLS01. Next base: position 22,949 of record JANQLS010000087.1, on the reverse strand, counting down.
CCAAAGAAGTACACCAGCTCGGTGATCACCAAAGACACCGAGGGTCATCAAATCCTAGTTCAAATCGATATCAAGGGAGCGAAGCAGCTCGTTTTAGAAGTGACCGATGGAGGGAATGGAACGGATTACGATTGGGCGGATTGGATTGAACCCACTCTCATCGGCCCGAAGGGCAGCATTCAATTGACGGAAATCCGTTGGCAGCGTCAAGAAGGCCAAGCGGTGATCGGCAAAAACTATATGGACGGTCCGCTCATCGTCAATGGAAAAGAATTTTCCAACGGAATTGGTGTACACGCACGATCAGTGCTTGTTTTTAAGCTCCCACAAGGATACGAAACTTTTAAAGCTATCGGTGGATTAGATCACGGGGGGATCAGCCAAGAAGGCTCGACGACGAGTGTGCAATTCCATGCATCGACGAGCACTAACGAACGCATTTCTCACTCTCTCCCTGGATTCGAAGTCGAAGCTCTATACGATGTTGACATTAAAAAGTATGGGTCCTGGGTCGCATTAACCGTCGATGGCAAAGGAAGATTGATTGCCTCAGATCGACACGGCCCTCTGTTCCGAATCGTCGTACCTGAAATCGGAGATGAAAAAGCAGAAACCAAAGTTGAGAAGCTTCAAGTTGATGTCGGTAGCGCGAATGGTCTCTTAGAAGCCTTTGGAAGTTTGTATGTCGTCGGGAAAGGATCTGGAGAACAACAAAAAGGAAAGCAAGGCTTATTTCGACTGACCGACACCAATAATGACGACCAATACGACAAAGTTGAGTTCTTAGTTCCGCTTAAGGTTGGGGCGGATCACCACGCCCACAACGTATTAGTTCACCCAGATGGCAAACGTTTAGTTATCCTCAGCGGCAACAATACCGACGTCCCTCCTGAAATCAGTAAAAAGAACATCCGCAATCAACTTGAAGATCAACTCCTTCCTCGAGGAACTTACTACGGTCATAACACCAATCGAAAAGCACCCGGAGGTTTTGTTTTGATCTGTGAACCGGATGGATCCAACCGACGCCTCCATTCGGCTGGCTTTCGCAATCCTTACGATTTTGCCTACAACTTAGATGGCGAACTCTTCACCTGGGATGCCGATATGGAGTATGACATCGGTGGCCCATGGTACCGCCCCACTCGAGTGAACCACACCGTCAGTGGCGCCGATTTTGGTTGGCGTTGGGGAGCCGGAAAATGGCCAGAATACTTTCCTGACACCGTGGGGACTGTCGTCGACATCGGAAGAGGGAGCCCCACCGGAAGCGTGTTTGGTTACGGAGCTAAGTTTCCCGCTAAGTACCAAAAGGCCCTTTATGTAGCCGACTGGACCTACGGAAGGATGTTCGCCGTCCACCTTACGCCAAAAGGAGCAACCTACACCGGAACGGCGGAGCTTTTCGTTCAAGGTAGAGGCATGCCGATCTCCGAGGTCATCATTCGCCCCCAAGACGGTGCCATGTACTACATCACCGGAGGTCGCCGACAAAAGTCCGCTCTCTTCCGAGTGACTTACACTGGAAAGGAATCGACTAGAGCCATCTCCAAAGCGAAATCCAAAGATGCCCACGCAAAATTAAGACAACTCCGAAAAAAATTAGAAAGCTTTCACGGAGAAGACAATCCTGAAGCTCTCAAAGTGGCTTGGCCCTACTTATCACATTCGGATCGTTTTATTCGTTTCGCGGCCAGAACCGCTATCGAGCATCAACCCTCCGAGTCTTGGATCCAAAAAGCCCTCGATGAGAAAAATCCCATCTCGAATATCGAGTTAGCCGTGGCTATCGCTCGAACGGGTGATAAAACTCAAAGCTCTTCAACTCTTCAAAAACTAAACGAAATTCAAATTTCAAAGCTTCCAATCGAGCAAAAATTAGATCTCTTGAGAGCCTACAGCTTAATCTTCATTCGATTGAGCCCACCCGATGAAGAAACAAAGAAGCACTTAATTCAAACTCTCGATCCCCTCTTTCCTTCAAGATCGACAGCATTAAGTCGAGAGCTCTGCCAGATGCTCCTTTACTTGGGAGCACCCAAAGCGATCAGTAAATCTGTCGATCAATTGCTGGGCGCCAACAGCCAAGCCGATCAAATGTTTTATTCATACCACTTGAGAACCATTCAAGAGGGCTGGACTCCCGAAGATCGAGGCAAGTATTTCAGCTGGATTGGAAAGGCTCAAGCCTCTCGAAATGACTACGTGGGAGGCGGCCATTTTAATAACTTCCTAAAGCTCGTTCAGAGAGAAGCTTCCAAAGGCTTGAATGAAGAACAGAAGAAACAACTTCAAGAGGCGATCGCAAAAGCCAAGTCGGAAACTCCAAAGCCTAGCCCCATCGCCAAAAAATTTGTGCGTGAATGGACCTTAGATTCTCTCAAGAAAGATCTCCATCGAGTCGACTCCGGAAGAACTTTCATTCGCGGAAAAAAACTGAGTGAAGCTCTCTGTTCCACCTGCCATCTCTTTAATGGAAAAGGGGGAGCGATCGGCCCCGATTTAACTTCGGTCGGAAATAAGATGAATGCTGAAGCTTTGCTTCTAGAAGTTTTAGATCCTTCACGGGTCATCTCAGAACAACACGCCTCGAGTGAGCTCCTACTTTCAAACGGTACTCGACTCGTTGGGCGAGAAGTTGGAAGCGACGACAAGGTCCTTCGATTCGCTGTGAATCCGAACAACCCTGAAGAGATCAAAGAGATTAAAAAGGAAGATATTATCTCCCGTAAAAAATCCGATATTTCGATGATGCCCAAAGGCTTACTCAATGTCCTTCAAAAGGAAGAAATCTTAGATCTCTTCATGTATCTCTTGTCGGGCGGAAAATCGAATCACATCGCATTTGATCGATGATTCACGATTTTTAATCCTTATAGAGATGAAAAGAAGCCCTTAGATTTGGAGTGATCTAAGGGCTTTTTTTATTTTTAGATCAGAGTCTTAAATTAAGTGGCATTGTCTCTGATCACTCGCTCGGTAACGATGGTCGCTTCGCTCTTTCGTGCAAGCAAGTCATCGGCTTGCGCACTTCCTAAAGATTCGGACTTGGAGGGAAAATTTTGAATAAAAAGGGTGATTGCCTTAATTTATTAATCGGTGATTTAAAAACTGAATCTCAATCCAAATTGAACGTGAGGGCCCACATCTAATCGTAAGTTATTAGGGATGACTTGCTCATCTTTAAAATGAATTTCATCTTCTCCGAGTCCCAAAACTAAAGATAGATTTAATTCTTCAGGCTCACCCAAGACTCGAAAGATCCCGAGCACTTCCCAGCTTGAAATAACGGCTGAATTTTCAAAAGGAGCCCCCCAACGCCCATTCAATTCAACTTTAATTTTATCCGTTGGTTCCCATACGAAGAGACAACCAATTCGCATTCCCATGTGAGTGTAATCTCGATTGTTAGGAATGATACCATTCGCTTTCATCTTATAGTGAAAGTCGATCAAAACTCCCTCCACCCCGGGTTCAATTGAAAAGCGATGGCGAGCTTGATCTTGGCGAAAATTAAATCGATAACCAAATCCAAATCGGTACCAATCGAATCTTAGATCAGAGCGAACATTTGTCCCTTGGGGATAAAGGGAGTTCTGAGTGGTCAGACTTTGAGTAATCGTTTCCGATCCATTCATCCGTTGAAATCGAGCCCCGATATTAAAAATGATATTTTCCACATCGAATTTCAACTTCAACTTGCCTGAAGTCAGAGTTTCAACTCCAATTTCATCTAATGTAGGTCGATGACCCGATGTGGTCCCGGGCAACCCGCCTCTTGGAGTCTGAAGACTCCCTCGGATATCTCCGTAAAGGATGGCGAGGTCGAACTCCCCTCCCCAATCCAACTCGGATCGAGCTTGAGTGACCTCTTTAGAAGAATGGGATTTCTCATCAGAATGTAGATTTCTACTCAGAGGAAGACAGATGATAATGCCGATGAGAATGATAGAAATACGAGGAGAAAAACAATTCGTGAAGGTCATGATTGCCCCGGGTTAGTTAGTTCCACAATCCTACTGGCATTAAAGTTTATTGAGCCAGGATTAAATAGACCTAAATAAAAATCCACAATTGAAATGAAGGTGGTCTAAATTAGGTAGCTTAGAGTCGCAATGAACTGAAGGGATTTTGCGCATCGGGCTAAACATTTCAATATTAAAAGATAAAGAATGCAGAAACTTAGCAGCGAGTTGACTAATCACAAATTATTTTTTAGCATATTCAAAGTTTGGATCGAGCAATTGGGGTAACCCAATTCATTTTTTAAAAATACCCGGAAAACTCCTTTTTGGATTCCTGTATTCAATTCGCTGAATTTTGTAAACAAATTCACATTGAAAAGAAAGCAAGGTATCCAGGAGCAGTTTTGGTGAAACTCAATATTCATCACTTAGATTTATAGGGTAAGTTTTTAAGCTCAACTGAATTTTCATAAATTCTAATGGCACTCAACTCCCCATCGGCAAGTCAGGTTTAAACCGGGATTATTGACCCGACTTGAAGAATCTAAGATCTGAATTTGAGTACAAAATATCCGGGGGCAATCTTTTCCTAAGGGGGAAAAATGCAAACTCACGTCAAAAAACTTAGCTTACATGTAGGCTTTTGTACCATCTTACTAGCGACCGCTTTTTTAGCGTATAGCTATAACTTAAACGCAAAGGGTGGAAATCAAGGTAAACCTTCGAACCCGGGAAGAACGATCAACTCCGATCTACCTTCTCACGCCGAACTCGAAGCCGCTCTTAAAGCAGCACGCGCTGAAAGTAATGGCGGATTCAATTTAGAAATGTGGGGTACCGTAGTCAACAGGGATGGAGTGGTCGTAGCAGTTGCCAGTACTGGCGACCACCGAGGCGATCAATGGCCTGGCAGCCGAGTCATCTCCGCTCAGAAAGCCAACACAGCAAATGCATTCAGCTTGCCCGGACTCGCTCTTTCAACAGCGAATCTCTATTCAGCCGTACAACCCGGCGGCAGCCTCTACGGCCTTCAACACTCCAACCCAGTAGACACCTACGCTGCTTATAAAGGTCCTTCCTGGCGCTACGGATTAGAAAACGATCCGTTAGTCGGTAAGAAGATCGGTGGAGTCAATGTCTTTGGCGGCGGAGTCGCACTCTACAATGCTGACGGTGAAATCATCGGAGCCCTCGGAGTGAGTGGAGACAGCTCCTGCGCCGATCACAACATCGCTTGGCGTACTCGTCATAATTTAGAGTTAGATTACGTTCCTGCCGGAGTCAGCCCCCAAGGTGATGACAACATCATTTTCGATGTCGATGCCGACGGAAACAGTGCTGGTGGCTTCGGTCATCCAAACTGTATCGGGGGTAATGAAACTAATGAATCTTCATTAGCTGACAATCTACCCGCAACTCGATAATCAATTTTTCATGCGACGAGATTTAGAACTCATGCGATTCGGGTTGCCATCTTAGTGCGGAACTAAGCTATCCAAAAATTATTCGATCCAAAAACATAAAGGACTCCAAGAGGTACTTCTCTTCGAGTCCTTTTTTTATTTAAGATTTAAGAAATACTCAAAGGAAGATCTTTTCCTCTCTGGCCGATATCCCAACCCGACGGTTATACTGTCTCTTGTTAAAATTAGATTTGCCCCTCCCCTAAACGGAGTGAGTATTAAGAAAGTTGTCATTCGATAAAAAGTCCACTATGAAAAAATCAGCCCTCTTCATCATTGTTTTTTATTCCCTTCTGTTTTCAACAGCCCCCGTTCAAAGCCTTGAAAACCAGCAAGAAAAATCATTCGAAATCCCAAAGAGTGACGAAGGTTTGCCCGGAACGGGTCCCATTCGCCGCTACGGCTGGTTCAAGAAACTTTGGAAAAATAAAAGAAGCGCTTGGGCTAAAGAAATTCAAAAAGATCAAAAAGCATTAGTATTCTTAGGCGATTCGATCACTCAAGGTTGGGGCCCCCAGATGGGTCAAGCCTTCAAAGGAGTGAAAGTGGCGAACCGAGGAATCAGTGGAGATACAACTCGGGGAATGCTCATTCGACTCAAGGAAGACGTTTTATCTTTAAACCCTCAAGGGGTCGTTTTATTGATGGGAACAAATGATCTCGAGGAAAAAGCTTCTCCCAAGACGATTGCCTCAAACTTTAAACTCATCATCAAAGAACTCAAGAGACACAATTCCAAGATGCCGATTATCTTAAACTTAGTGATGCCGAGTTCCGCCTCCAAAAAACGATCCGCCGACAAAATAAAAGAGGTCAATCGCTTGTATTCCGATGTCGTTCGGGGTGATTCACAAATCACCATCGTCGACACTTGGACTTTGTTTGCAAACGAACAAGGAGATGCACGGAAAAAAGAATTTCCCGACCTCCTCCACCCCAATCGCCTGGGTTACTCGATGTGGGCTAAGAGTCTGATTCCCATTTTTTCTACATTGGGTTTTATGGAGACTGAAGCCGATGACTTTAAAATCGAAGACGGTTTCGTCTCTCTCTTCAATGGCAAAGATTTAACCGGCTGGGGATTTCGCAAAACTCCCCCCCGAAAAAAACGAAATCGAAAACGACCTGCTGGCTTAGTCTTTGTAGAAATCACTGAAGATGAAGATTTCAAAGGAAAGACTAAAAGTAGCGATGGTCGCTATGTAGCCAAGAATGGGAAACTGATCGTTACCACTCCCGCTGAAGGTCGCCGTATTCAGCAGCTTTGGACGATCAAAGAATTCCCGAAAGATTTCATTTTAAAAATGGAATTCCGAGCAACTCCTAATGCCGACAGTGGCATTTTTATTCGAAAGAGACAACTTCAATGTCGTGATTATCCCCTGGCTGGGCCCTATAAGAATCTGAAAAATTATAAACCCCAAGAGTGGAATGAAGTGGTAATCAAAGTTACGGGCGGGGTGGCTCATTGTACGTGTAACGGTGAAGTCCTCGAAGCTAAATTTAAAGTACCAGCGACTGGTCCACTGGGATTAGAAGGAGATCGAGGTCAGATGGAATATCGAAGGATTCGTATCAAAGAACTTTAATTCACCTTATTTTTAGACAAGGAAATTGGGATGCGTCTTATCTTTTGTACGACATTGAGTTTCGTTCTTTGTACTCATTTTTTGTCTGCCGAAGATAAACAATTCATGCCTCCCCTCAGCGTGCCCGCTGGATTTACTGTAGAAATAGCAGCCAGACCCCCACTCGTCGAACATCCGATGCTCGCCTGCTTTGATGATCGAGGACGCTTGTTCATCGCTGAGAGCGACGGGCAAAATTTAAAGAAAGAAGAACTTCTAAAACAACGTCCTCGCTTCGTACGGTTGTTGGAAGATACCGATGGAGATGGGAAATTTGATAAGAGCACCATCTTCGCCGATAAAATGACCATGCCAGAGGGCGCGTTGTGGCATGACGGAGCTCTCTATATCATCTCCGCTCCTTATCTTTGGAGACTTAAAGACACCGATGACGATGGCGTTTGCGATGAACGAGAAAAACTCTTGGGCTATATGGAGTTCGATGGTCGAGCCAATCAACACGGCCCCTTCTTAGGCCCCAATGGCAGGCTCTATATCACTGGAGGCCATTTTGGGGTCGACTTCCAAGCCAAAGACGGATCGAAAGTGGGAGCGGGCCATCGAACTGCGGGAGTCTTTTCCTGCACTCTCGATGGTAATGACGTTCAAGTCGTAGGATTAGGGCCGATCAATCCCGTAGAAATCATTTTTACCCCCGAAGGAGAAATGATCAGCACCAACGCTATCTTCGATAGTGTGGGTGGCCGTCACGATGCTTTGGTTCACTGGATACACGGTGGATTAACTCAAAGGGTTTACGGACCAGCGTACATTCCGGATACGGGTGTACGGCTTCCTGCACTGGCTCGCTGGAGTCAAGTGGCTCCAGCAGGTTTGATGCGCTATCGCAGCACTTCCTTTGGATCCAGTTATCAGGGAAATTTATTCGCCTGCCAATTTAATTCAAACAAAGTAGTTCGAGTTCAGCTTCAACCTCAAGGGTCAACGTACATTTCTAAAACTGAAGATTTTATTACCTCGACCGACCGAGATTTTCATCCCACCGATGTTCTCGAAGATGCGGATGGAAGCTTATTGGTCCTGGACACAGGAGGCTGGCTCAGTTGGGGTTGCCCCTTTTCTAAAATCGCAAAACCTGAAATCGATGGAGCGATTTACCGTATTCGGAAGATTCAAGCTTTATCACCTGAAGATCCCCGGGGTAAAAAATTAGAATGGAACTCACCGACAGAAATTGTCACTCAGTTAGATGACAATCGACCCTACGTACAAGATCGAGCTAAAGAATTATTGATCAAAAATAAGGATAATTCCCTCGAAGCATTAAAAACTACGCTCATCGAATCCAAGTCGGTAAGAACTCGACTCCATACAATTTGGATCTTAAGTAGAATCGCCTCCCCTAAGGCTAAAGAACTTTTACATCGAGGACTCCGAGATCCCCATCCCAGCATCCGTCAAGCGACTTGTCGAAGCTTAGGCATCTTGAAACTCAATGGTTCGAGAAAAGATATCGAATCCTTACTCCTGAAGGATGCCCCGAGTGTTCGGCGAGTTGCGGCAGCTGCCCTAGGGCGAATCGGCCATGCAGATTCTGTCCCTGCTCTACTGAAATCCTTGAGTGTTGGCTCTATCGATAATTATTTACTTCATTCTCACATTCGAGCCTTAATCGACATTCAAGCCCCCCGAGCCATCCTCAATGGATTGAGGGATGATCACTTCAGAGTTCGCCAAGCAACATTGATCGCATTAGACCAAATGACGAATTCGATCCTTACTCAAGAACACGTCACCCCACTACTATCAGATCCCAATTTTGAGATTCAAAAATTAGCCCTCAATATCGTTCAAAAAAGAGCCTGGATAGATTCTCTCCTCAGCTTGTTTAAAAACTCTCTTCAAGCAGATTCCATTGAAAAGTCAGCCGAAGCCACTATTCGAGGAACGCTGACTTTTCTCGCAGATAAACCCGAAATTCAAGAATCAGTACTACAAAGCCTTTCCTCTAAGACGACTCCCGAAAAAATAAAAGCCCTCTTACTTGAAAGTCTCGCTCAGAGTAATTGGAAGGCGCCCCCTATCAGCTTCAAGAGGGTCTTAGAAGATTTTCTTATCTATAAAAAGGAATCTGAAAATTCACTTCGGTCAAAAACTATAGAACTCATCGAAGTGAAAGATTGCCTCTTTTTAGATTCCGCATTGGAGCTCTTAGCCAAGAGAAAAGAAACGTCAAAATCCCTCAAGCTTTCTTGCTTATCGATCTTATCTCGACATGGACACGCCCTAAATCACAAGTCCTCAGATTTTCTCTTTTCGATTTTGCTTTCGCAGGAATCCGCGTTAGACCGGGTACGGGCAGCTCGAGCGTTGAGTCAGGCAAACTTGCATCGTCAAGAACTTAATAGAATACTAAATTCCCTAAAGTTACTCGACCCACTTACCTTTCCCTATTTAGCGAGACTTTTTAAAAGCCAACAGACCGTAGGAAGAGTGACTTCGGCGGAATTAGCAAAGGCATTATTAGAATCCCCTGCTCTAAGAAGCATCCGGCTTAATGACCTTAACGTTATGCACAAGATTCATCATTTCGAAAGTGATGTTCTCTTAAAGCTTCGCAACCGATTTTTAGTTAATGAGAATCAGCGAACAGAAAAACTTAAACAAATTGAATCAGAGCTCCCAGTCGGTAACGTCGAAAGAGGAAGATCCGTTTTTGAGAGTAACGTATCGAGTTGTACGACTTGTCATGTAGTGGGTCACAAAGGCCGATCGATCGGGCCGAATCTTTCAAAGATCGGCAGCTTAAGACGAAAAAGGGATCTTTTAGAAGCGATCCTATTCCCTAATTCGACCATTGTTAACAGTTTTGAGTCTTACGAGGTCATCACCCAAGATGGGAACATCTACAAAGGCATTCTTTTAAGATCTACGTTAGAAGGTATTGAATTAGGATTCGACGCCGCGACAAAGGTAAAAATCAAACGAAGTGATATTGTAAAATTAAAATCTTTAGATCATTCCATCATGCCCGAGGGCTACGATCGCATACTGAGTCGGCAAAATTTAGCGGATTTAATTGCTTACTTGGGGAGTTTGAAGGGGTGAGTATTTTTAATCAGAATACTGAATCTCATATTCAACCGACAGCATCCCCGTCTTTTCATTCAGCTCCTGCTTAAGAAAGTTGAGCTGAACTCTATCCGAAGTGGCTGGTAGAAGAGGAATTCCAGAACCCAGCATCACGGGAATGATAGCTACGGATATCGAATCAACCAATCCTATACTCACAAGGCTCTCAAAGAGCGCCCCTCCGCCGAAAAGCCAGATGTCTTTCCCTGACTCACTACGGAGAGCAGTAAGTTTTTCCACAACGTCGTCTGAAACTACGGTTACGTCTGGATAGTCCTTCGGGTTCAAAGATTTAGAGAAGACCAGAGTGGTCATGCCCGGCATCGTTGCTCGACCGGCAGCTGCCATGGGCTCGAACGTTTTTCTACCAATTAATAATGTATCGAACCGATCGTAAACTTCATTAAAGTCAGCATCGGGATCCATAACAATCCAATCCATTTCCCCATTGGGTCCCGCTATAAATCCATCGAGACTCGTTGCAACAGCGTAGACGATTCTTCGCATCACTTTTCCTCATCAACTAAATCAAATTCCCGAAATCGTTAATCGCCAAATCACTTATTATGCTTGGGCAAAGTGAGATAGATTAGTAATGAATTTGAATTTAAAATGGAGACAAATGGAAGAACCAGCTCCCGTTGACTTTTTTAAATTTTATCTGCTTTTCCTTACCATTACTCATTCTAGCCGTAGCTGTTGCGTTATCCCCATTAATTTTAATATTTAATAATTCAACCTCCAAGAATGAATCTACGATGGCTTTTCCTTCACCTACTGATATTAATGTAGAAAAAACCTCCGTTATGAAAACGTCTTTGTTTTTTACCATCGAGGCGAATTTTGAAAAATCTTCTTTAGTTTCCAAAGACTTTAAATTCGTGAGGCTCTTCTCAGAAATACCATGTTTTTCACGAATAAGGTGAATTTTCTTTGCGAGATCTAATAGGTGTTTCGTCTTCTCTTTTGCGGATTTATCTTCAGTTTTAAATGAATTCAACATCGTCCTGGAACCTGCTAATCCCAAAAATTCAGGTAAAATAAACATTCCGACTGTTACATTGTTTTTAGTCTCCTCTGTCATCAAATCTACAAACTGCCCCCAGTCTCCGGAACGAGCTGAAGTCACTATTCTATTGAACGATCTTTCAATAGATTCTTCATCGTGATTCGGGAGACTATTACAGGAAATAAACCCAAGACTATAAATTATAATTAGCAGCGAATTTTTTATTTTACTCGGTAAAAGCATTTTTACCTCTATGCCAAGATACCCCTCAAAATCTTCCCGTGGACATCCGTCAATCTAAAATCACGCCCCTGGTATCGATACGTTAATCGTTCGTGGTCTAATCCCAAAACATGAAGGATCGTCGCGTGTAAATCGTGGACACTCGTTCGGTTCTCTACTGCGGCAAAGCCAAATTCATCCGTAGCGCCATACACCGTTCCACCTTTGATTCCCCCACCGGCTAACCACACACTAAATCCGTAATGATTGTGATCTCGACCAGATATCGGTTTCCCATCCCCCGACAGTTCGACCGTAGGAGTACGCCCGAATTCACCTCCCCAGATGAGCAATGTATCTTCAAATAAACCTCTTTGTTTGAGATCGGTCATCAACGCTGCGATGGGTTGATCAATTTGGGCAGCTAATTTTCGGTGTTCTGCTTCAATGTTTGAATGGTTATCCCAAGGTTGTCCCGCTCCATGCCAAAGTTGAACGTAACGTACTCCCCGTTCAATCAATCGCCTCGCGATTAGAGTTTGACGAGCGTGAACTCCATTTCCGTAGAGTTCTCGAATGTACTGTGGCTCACTATCGATATTGAAGGCATCCTGAGCTTCTTGTTGCATCCTGAAAGCAAGCTCAAAGGATCGGATTCGCGATTCCAGACGATCATCTAAACGCTTTTCTTGATGCCGACGATTCCAACGCTCGATGAGACTCAATTGATTTTGTTGAACTTGCCGACTCACGTGGGGATGCTCGATGTTCTCAATCAATTTGCTCAATTGAGTATGTTGAGAATCGATGTACGTTCCTTGGAAAGCTCCCGGCAAAAATCCCGCTTGCCAATTCGAAGTATCCTTGATCGGAAGGCCTCGTGGACACATCGCCACGAATCCTGGCAAGTTTTGGGTTTCGGCTCCCAATCCGTAGAGTAGCCAAGATCCCATACTCGGCCGAGTTTGTAAGGAATCTCCACAATTCATCAGCATCAAAGACGGTTCATGGTTGGGAACATCCGCATACATGCTTCGGACGATAGCCATGTCATCGATATGCGCAGCCGTTTTTTGAAAAATCTCACTGACCGGGATGCCACTCTCGCCGTAAGGTTTGAATTTAAAGGGTGAAGGGAAAGCTGCTCCCGTTTTCCGCTCTGTCAACTGAGTGACAGAAAGGGGCTTCCCTGCATACTTAGCTAAGCTAGGCTTGTAATCGAAGGTATCAACATGAGAAGGTCCCCCATTCAAGAAAAATTGAATGACTCGCTTGGCCCGTGGCTTAAAATGCGGCTCTTTAATTGCGATCGATCCTTTAGCTCTAGGCTGACCTTCTTTAGGTTGAGCTTGAAGGCCATTCTGAGCCCATCCCATAAAGGCAAGAGATCCCAATCCCAAGGCAGATCGAGATAAGAGCTCGCGTCGAGTTAAGGGTGAGGGTAATTCATTAGGAAACATAAAGATCTATTTCAATCAACGAACAGAAACTCATTGGTCAGAAGTAACATCTGAGCGAATTGCTCCCAGGGGGTCAACTGATTCTTAACGAGTGGAGTGAAATCCTTCACTGAATTCCAGATTGTCCCTTTCGATTTCGAATCTCTCGAAAGCTCTTCAATTGTCATTCCCCACAAGTGTTCATCCGAGTTCAAGACCTCTTTGATATCAACCACGAAGTCGATGGTTTCTCCTTTTTCCACTCGAAGGCGAGAAACATGAAGCCCGACAATTTGCTGGTGGATGTGAACGGTATTTAGGAATCCGGATCTCGAACTGATGATGTAAGCTTGGATTCCATCTCCGGGAGGAGACTGGTGGTTCAACTCTGATCGAATTGAAATCTCCATCGCACGAGGAGCTTTCCAACGTCGAACTGCGGCGTGTCCTAAGTGATTACCCGGATGCCCTCCCGTGGCCGTTAATTGAACCCAGCCTAAAATTCGATCTGGCCACTGAGGTCCTCCCTGCCATGCCTCTCCAGTGAAGTGAGGAAGCGGAGAATACTGAACAACTTTTTGAACTACAGGGTCGACTCGGCCAAGTCCGTAATGCCAGTCTTTTGCTTGAGGAGAAAACTTTTCTTCGATCAATACCCCGTCTTGACGGAGAAAACCTTCAGCCTCACGGACCTCTAATGGGCTGGGATCTCGTTGGAATACACTTCTAAATGTAGCTCTGATTCTGGCATGAGAATCTTTTAACGCTTGAGTCGATTGTGATAATTTTTTCACTCGGTTAAGAACCAAGGGGTGGTTCATGAAGAAGAGAGCTTGTTGAGGTACGGTTGTTTCTCGTCTTTGAGGGATGTGAATATCTGGATTAGCAAAATCGAAGGTTCTCAATACGGAAGGAAAGAATTGTCGATCGACGGTTCCGTAAAGTGTTCTTCGATTTGAAAACGGTGCGTTTAAAATATTAACTGGCCTTCCCCCAAGAGCCGGATCTAATTGCCCCGTACTGATCAACATAGAATCACGAAACTCTTCAAATGAGAGGCGCTTGGGATTCATCCTCCACAGGAGACGGTTTTCAGGATCCTGCTCGAATGCTTTTTTCGAATGGGAATGAATCAAAGAAGATTGTTGGTAAGTACTGGAGGTTAAAATGAGTCGATGGAGAGCTTTTAGACTCCAACCTTCTTCGATAAACCTTCTAGACAACCAATCCAGAAGTTCTGGATGGCTAGGAGCTTGAGCTCTCAATCCAAAATCACTGGGAGTAGAAACTAATCCTCTCCCAAAGTGTTTAGCCCAAACTCGATTGACGATCACTCGCACGGTTAATGGATTCTCTGACGAGGAGATCTTTTGGGCTAACTCAAATCTCCCGCTCCCTTGGGTAAATGGTTTTTGGGACTTTGAAAGAGTCGTTAAATACTGACGCTTAACTTCGGGTCCCCAATCACGAGGATTACCACGAATAAAGACTCTTGGTTCGCGAGGGATTCTTCGATCCTTTAAGGTCTTGGAAAACTTAACTTTGGATCCCGCCGACATAATCCAATTGTCGATGGCGCCCTCGAGCCTCCAGAGTTCCTCGACTAACCTTGTAGGAAAAAATCGCTCGGTATTAGCCATGGGTTCACGGGGAACTTCACATGGCGAGTCTTTCGAATAGAGAACTTTCCGAACAGCTTCCCAAGAGGGATTCTCAAAACGCGTAGGAAGCTCCTTCTCTTGATCTTTTGCTTTTTTAAGTTCAATCTTCCAACGCTTATCAACCGTAGTAAGCAGCTCAGCATAACTCTTCACGATCCCTTGGAAGCCTGTGGGAGATTGCTTAAAGTGCTCAAGAGTCCATTTGAAAACACTTCCGTAATCATCCTTTTTAGATTGAAGCTCTTTAAATAGCTTCAATCCCTTTTCCTTATAATCCTCCTCGGTCAAATCAAAATAGGCATGCCAAATAATAAACAGAGGATCCCTAGCTTCCTTAGCTCGCTTTAGATAATCCCTCCACTGAAAAGCAAAGGATCCATACAGATCCTTAGAACCTAAAATTTGGTCGAAGCCTTCCTTGGGAAGAGTGTGTAATTTCTTTTGAACCAGGAGATAGTCTTTGATTCTCCCTCGGACTCGTTCGGATGCTTGTAGAGCGTACTGTGAAAATTTGGCTTCAAATTTTTCCTTTCGTTCTTTCAATCCCTTCACGAAGGCTTCATCACCAGGAGCCTCCGTAGCAAGCTGAACCACTTCTTCCTTACTACTATTGAACACGCCATAGAGCGAATAATAATCTTGGGTCGAAATGGGATCATATTTATGGTCGTGACACCGAGCGCAGCTCACCGTTAATCCGAGCATCCCACGGGTCACCACATCGATACGATCATCGATAATCTCCGGAGTCACCCCCAAAAATCGCCGCCCTAAAGTGAGGTACCCCATCGCCGCTAAATCGCCCGGTTTACGGTCATCAACTTGATCCGCTGCCAGTTGCAAGAGAAGAAATCGATCGTAAGGCATGTCTTCATTGAAAGCTCCGGTGACCCAATCACGATAGACCCATGCATGAACCCAAGTTCGATTTTCTCGAGCGTAGACATAACCTTTTGTATCGGAGTAACGAGCGACGTCTAGCCAGTGTCGAGCCCAATGTTCACCGTAATGTTGAGATTGAAGTAAACGATCGACAGCTTGCTCCAAAGCGCGATCATGACTGCTTCTTTTAAATCGTTCCGTTTCTTCATAACTTGGTGGAAGCCCCGTCAAGGTGTAGCTCAGCCGCCTCAACAAAGTTCGTCGATCTGCTTTTGGAGATGGTTTGAGGTTCTTCGAATGGAGTTTCTTTAAGACAAAGGCATCGATAGGATTTTTAATCCACTTATCCTTTAAGCTCGGAACTGAAACTTTTTTTAGGGACTGAAAGGCCCAGTGTTGCTTTTGAATTTCTTGAGTGAAATCAGAGGCGACTTGAGATTCAGGCCAAACGGCACCGGAGTCAATCCAAGTTTTTAAGGCCTGGATTTCAACTGGAGACAAAGGATCGTTTGGAGGCATTTTCAACTTGGATTGCCTCGACACGGCTTGAACCAATAAACTTTTCTGGGATTGCCCTTGGATGATCGCCGGTCCCCGTTCACCACCTTGAAGTAATGCGTTCAAGGAATCGACCCGCAAACCCCCTTTTTGCTTTTTGGGTCCATGGCACTTTTGGCATTTCAAGATAAAGATAGGACGAATCTTTTTCTCGAAAAAATCAGAGTTTCTCTCTTCAGTAGAAAATCCACTGGTTGGAGTCAGAAACAAACTAAGAAGAAGTAGGAATTTCTTATCCATGATTAGAATCTCATCTCAGGGGGATGAGACTGAGATCTGGTTCTCTAACACCAATTAAAAATCACAGAGAGTCGAACACTCAAGGATCCGTTCACAATCTGTTCCTAATCCCGGCGCTGGACCATCGACATAGAGGAAGGTGAGGAGGTATATAGCATCCGAAGCATCAACCGTTAAGTCTTGATTGAGATCCAAAAGGGTTAGGTTCCCTTCATCTTCGAGTGAATCACCGTCACAGGGCATCGCGACTCCTCCACGATAAATCATCAGGAGAAGGGAAATCGCATCCCCAAGATCTAGGTTCCTATCCGCATTGGCATCTCCAGGCAAGCGCCACCCACTGTTATTCCCACCAGAATCCGACTGACCGGGCGTCCCATCGGCCACACTTGAAGCTTTCCACAATTGAGCATCCGTCCAGGAATTCGGATTTATAAATTCATCGACGACTGTCAGTGAATCGCCCACTCCATCAGTGGTGGGATACCAAATATCATCAAAAGTGAAAGATTGTACCGTCTCATCTAAAGGACCGAGTACCGTCAAGGTGCCCCCAGAGTTGTTCAAATCTCCACTGTATTCCCCGGCGATCAGCATCCCTTGAGTCTGGTATCTTTGAGAAAATGCCCCCAAATCTTCCACGATGACGACATAAGCATCGGGTGCCAATTCCTGAACTTCGGATTCAGAAAAATCGAACTCGATATCTCCAGTCACTTTAACCCCAAACAGACTCACCGTTTCACTTCCGGTGTTTTTGATTTCTAAAAATTCAAAATCATTATCCCCAAACGGGCTGTCGGGATCATCTTCAGCTCGAGGATGGTAATGAATTTCGGTGATGCGAAGAGGAAGAGATCCAGAGACGACAAAGACCGCCTCCGAAAGAGCACTCCAATTATCCCCTTCGAGACTCCGGGCTTTAACGCGAAGGGTTTTATCTAAGGTAATCGCTTGATCGAAGGTCTGGGCCTCCGGATCACGGGGATCGGAGCCATCTAATGTATACCGAATATTTCCATTCCCCCCGCTGGGATCGAAACGCCCCGTCAACAACTTGGGGAGTACGAGCATATCACTAGAGGACGTCGCAAAGTTCAATCCATGAATCGCTAAAAGATTCTCACCTACCTGAAGAAGGCCTTTGTGCTCGGTAATATCCAAACGAGAAGGATTGGCAAGTTGGGTTTCTCCACCCGCCGTCGCATTCGAATTCCAAGTGATGGCATCTTCATCGGGAGCGTTTTCAGAAGTCACCCGTTGCCCATTGATGTACGCCGCGAAACCATCGTCAGCATTGATACTGAGTAGCAGGCGATCGATCTCTTGCAATTCCGCTGCATTTTGAATGGTGAAGGGAATTCTGACATAAACGGAATTGTTTCCGTCGTTCCCTCGCATCAAGTCGATCACATCCACATTGATCACTCCCTCGTAACCGCTAGTGGTTTCGTATCCGACTCCATTGAGTCCTTGAATCCAGGTTTCACCCTGAGCTCCTTCAACGAAGTTGAGTTGCTTCCAGGAATCTCCGACACTGTCATCTTGAGGGACTAAAACACTAACGGGAGAACTTTCATCGATGACTTCGGTATCAACGAAAGATCCCCCCGCTTCATCGGGAACTTCCATACTCAGAAACTGATCTTTATCTACAATGCCCCCGTATTGAACCACTCCATCCACTCTGAATAATGGAGGTTCAACCGTAGGGTAAAGCCCGCGTCCTCGAATTTGATCGATCGTGATCTGAGTTCTGCGAGGGAAAAAATCGGTTCTTAATCGAGCGAGTTCTGCCGCCCATTGCTGATCACGAGTCCAGGTTCCACTCCACTGCCAACGAGCTGTCTCAGCAACGATACTGGTTTGAATTTCTTCGACTCTTCGATCGTAGAGCTCTCTCACTCGACCGGGAGTGAGCAATCCATCATTATAAAAATGCTTATGAATTCGATCTGCCACTAAGAGCTTAAAATCATCGTGTTGCAGGAGATCACTGAAGATGAAATTCGGACCGGGATGATCTAAATTATAATCTTCGAGCCGACGCCAGATGATATCGGCATCCCAAGAGATAAACTTATACCCTCCACGATCTGGATGCGAAGGTCCCCCTGCCATCCAATTGTGATGCACGCTCCAGTCCCAATCATTACCCGCCCAAAAATTGAGGAGCATGTAATCGGCTAAGCTCTCGACATCGACCCAACGTAAAATTTCGTCGTAATCATCTCGTATCGTTTGAATATGAGCCCAACCGTCCCAACGATCGCCGATGACCCTCGGGGGTTGTCCCGAATTGATCGCTTCAAATTCATCTTTTTCGCCGCCCATATATTCAGCCATCAAATCAGCTGAAGGCCGTTCCATCAATTGGTAGTGCCCCCAGTACGCTCCGTTAATATAGACCTGCACCCAGCGGCCGTGAAGGGAGAATTGCCCCATTTCAAACTGCATATCGTGCATAAACCGATTGCGTAGGTACTGCCCATTCGAAGGAGGCTGCACATTCGCTCCCAAGTAAAAAATGGAATCGTGCGAACCGGATCTCAAATGCAAACGGTCGTAACTTTTAATGGCGCTCTCACCGTAGAGAGTGCCATCGAAGACATCGTATTTAAGCTTAGACTTCCCGTACTTACTGCGGAAATAAAGTCGCATACTATTTTTGGGGAAGGCACCTAAGCTGTGTCCCCCAACTCGTTTAATCCCGGCATCGATTTGGAAACCTTCTTTGCCGTCAGGAAAAATCAGTTCGATGGAAGCTTCGCGTTCCACCGTCGTCACGGAATTAGGAATGTTAATCGAAACACTGGGATGAGCTCGCAACGCTGGTTCAATCAAGGGTCCGTAGGTGGGATGGTTGACGATAGTGTCGATCATCGCCGGCTGATCCTTGACATCAGTAATGAAAAGGTAGGAGTGCGTTTCGATCGGTGAAGGAATCCAATTTTCTTTAAACGCTTGAATTCGAATCACAGTCATCCCATCGATGAGAATCGGCCCCGTATAGATATCACCCGTAGTTTCAGTGGGTACAGATCCATCGAGGGTGTACCGAATTTCAGCCGTGGGTTCCGGAGTTTCGATTTCTAACTCGAAAGAAGATTCATAAAGCCCCCGTCGATGACTCAGACTCAGCTCCCCAACAAAACCTTCGTATATTTGGCCGATATTGGGCGCCCCCGGACTCGGCTCCTTGATGTAGGACACGGTATGATCCGAGGCAACTAATCGAGGAGCGATTAAAAATTCTTCACCGTCTACACTTTCATTGAGTCCATGAATGGCGAGGATATTCGTTCCCTCGACGAGCAAATCGATATGCCCAGAGAGATCGAGAGCAACCACCCGAGTCGCTTGTGAAACAGAGCGATCGGTTAAAGCCAAAGAGTCAAACCCGGGATTCAAGGGTGCGTTGCTACTTATTACAGGAGTTCCATTGAGGTAGGCAAGGAAACCATCTTCGTATCGCATCTGAAGCTGTAACTGTTGTGATTCGAAGGGTAATTCCACCTCGAAGGGGATACGCATGAAGAGACTCGAACCTTCACCTTTCAACTCGTCTTCAATATCCGTTTCGACGAAGGCACCAATTCCGGAAAGGGTGGCGGGGTTGACCCCTTCAGATAAACTCACGATTTCATCGACCGAGAGAGCGATGTTCCATACAGCGAGTTCGTCGATCCGCCCATCGAAATAGGTCCCTTGGGCATCGTTTGAAAAACCCAGGTTGATTCGTTGCTGCCAATCGAAGTCGGAGTAATCTTTAACTCCATTTAAGACCCGCTCACCATCGATATAAATTTCTTGGCCCCCGATTTCACCACCGTAGACATGGCAGATGTGATGCCATTGCCCATCGGCATAGTTACGACCGGAGGAAGTTAAAACTTCGTTACTCCAGAGCCGAGTGGCGATGTTTCCACCGTTGAGGTACAGATGTCGGTCGTGGCCGCCTCCCCCTAGATCGCTGTCGACCACACAGTACAATCCTCGACCTGAAGCATCGGCTTGAAACCAGAAGGATACGGTATACTCCACCTCGGAGACATCGATCTCGATGCTGACATAATCATTTTGACCATCAAAATCGAGCGATTGCCCCGTCCCGATTTGTGGGGGAACGCGATTGTCGAACCGAGCTCCGCGACTGTCAGCGTGATCGCCTCCCATTCCTCGATCTTGAAAATCCCCATCGAAGGACCAGTAAGACTGAGGTGGAGGAACATGGTTCGCAACTTCTTTGGGATAACCTACGGCCAAGGGAGCTGGGATCCAACCTCGGACCAGGGAATCATCGAAGGGAGCACCACCCGTCCAAGCAGTTCCCAGGATGTCGCTCGAAGGAACATGAACGCGTGAAAGGTCGCCCTCCTCAACCAGAGCCGCGGTAATTTGCTGACCCTCACCGAAAGAAACATCGGTATGTTGGAGTGGATACTGCGGACTAAATTCCGTAGCAATTTCTCCATCAATACGACGGACTAAGGCAAGGTACTCGCCCTTAGAATCTAATTTGAAATTGGTATGAAGTTCCCCGTCGCTTGGAGCACGGTCCTTTCCCGAACAGAAGATGATCAGAAACTCACCCGGCCCTAAGAGTTTTGAGGGAAAGACCCACTTGCTGAGATCGCCCGGATCATCCGTCAGCGCCCAATTCGATAAGTTAACAAATTGAATCGTTGTATTTTGAATTTCAACCCAATCGGAAGTATCACCATCCTCATCGAGATGGCCTCCACCGTTTGCTGCCATGAATTCGGTGATTTTTAAATCAGCTCCATCGAGAGCCGACCCCATTCCAAGAACAGATAGGATTGAAAGGCACCTGAGAATCTGAGTTAAGGATTGTTTCATCACGAATCACAAATGGTTTCTAAAATGTTGTATTCAGAAGCCATGCTTAATAAAAACTTAATAATTGATACGAAAGGGAGAGGAGACCTTCGTCAATGCTTGAACAGCAGATCCAAAAACACCTATTCCTTTCGAGAATAAGACCCAAATCATACCTCTGATTGTAGCCGATAGATTTACCGAGGATTGCTATTTAATTAGGGATTCTTCAACAACTTATAGCGTTGAGATCGTATTCTCCCCCTCCCCTTGAAAGCTTTCCAATTTTCTCTATGAAACCCCTACCTAAACTAAGCTTTCTTAACTAGCCCGAAGCGCTAGCGAGGGGAGCGCCCCTCGCTAGCGCTTCGGGCTAGTTAAGAGATCCTTCCTAAGAATTCAAAGTGACTCAACGCTATGGTACATTCACTGTACCGGGAGAGCCATTTATTGCATCACATGTCTTGTGCTCGTATCGCCACAGAACTCTTAACCTATTTAATTACTACCACTTAAAGGAATCGGCCTCTCTGGAACGGAGCTTGCTCTTCCCCATTTCCAGAATCTTTGTACCCAGAACTTGGATCCACCAAAAAAGGACATCACCGTCATGCGTCTTTTCCGCCTCACGACTCTCATTCTTCTCAGTTTCAGTGGGCTGACTTTACTGAGCTGTCGAGCCGAAACCATCACAAAGCCGACACCGGCCGCTAAAAAAATGACGACACCCTTATTCGAGGAAATCTTTGGTTATAAAATTCGCAAAATCGAAGAGACGGCTTCATTTGAGCTCGTTCTCGAATCGGAATCGTTAGCCAAGGGAAGCCTCGATGAATGCAACTCGAAACGCTTGGAGCTCCTGATCGAAAAATTTGGTGAAGGGAATATGAACCTCGATTTCCCCACCTTGGGAGGAAAGCAAGTTTGGGCCGATCGATTCATTCACGGGAATTGGCGCATTCAAAAAAACTTGTTAACCGATCACTGCCGCCTCCTGAATCCTAAAGATATTAGAAAAGGCTGGGGATCGTTCGCCGAGTGTCGAGTTCTTTTAGAGCAGGAAAGAGTTAAAAAAGGAATTGAGATCCAGGGTGACCACTTAGTTTTCTTGCTTCATGGATTAGGAAGATCTAAAGACTCTCTTTCGAAAATGAGAGACGCTTTAGAAAAAGCAGGTTACCAAGCCGAATATGTGAACTACCCCAGCACGCAAAAGAAGATTGAAGATCACGCGGAACAAATCCATGCCATCCTCAATCAGCAACGGGGATACAAAAAAGTTTCCTTTGTCACTCACAGCTTAGGGGGGATCGTTTTAAGAAAAGTACTTTCAGAGACTCAACCGTGGCAACAACGTATGCCCGTTCATCGCATCGTGATGTTGGCTCCCCCCAATCAAGGTAGTGTCGCCGCCGATCTATTAAAAGAATGGTTTGTATTTGAAGCTTTTGCCGGTGAATCCGGATTAGAATTGACCACTGAAAACCTAAAAGAGTTTCCTATTCCGAAATATGAATTTGGAATTATCGCCGGAGGCTCAAAAGACGGCAAAGGTATGAATCCCCTTCTTCCCGGCGATGACGATGGTATCGTCGCTGTCGAAAACACAAAGCTCAAAGGAATGAAAGATTTCCTCCTCCTCCAATCTTCCCACACTTTCATCATGTCAAAGGCTGAAACCATCGAAGCCACGAAGAAATTCCTTAAGGAGGGGAAGTTTAAGTAGTCCGCACGCTCCGCGTGCGGCCATCCCGAGAGACGATTACTAATTTTTTGAACTCACATAGATTTCAACGAGTCATCCATTCAAGAGTGACGACCTTTTCATCAATGATTTGCGATAGCCATGTACCGCACGCGGAGAGGCTGTGAATTTTTTAAAATCCTCGCCTCTTCCCCGTAATTTTTCAATCCTAAACTATTAGCTCTTTTTTCCTGTGGTCATAAAGT
>JANQLS010000005.1 GCA_028280485.1 Planctomycetota bacterium | reverse complement strand
AACTAGCCCGAAGCGCTAGCGAGGGGAGCTCCCCTCGCTAGCGCTTCGGGCTAGTTAACTGGACCCCTGTAAAAAACGATTAGCTCAATAAGTTCGGCTACACAAAAAAAAGCCCTCCCCCGATCGGGGGAGGGCTTTTTTTCTAACTGCTATTTAATCGTTAAAGATTAGCAGTTATCCGGTGGATTGATACAACCTAGATCACCACCAACTCCTGGATCATCCGGTGTGGGATCCAATCCACAAGTTTCTTTTCCGGGAGGCGCTGGAGGTGCTGTTCCCAAGAATTGGTGAGACAAGTTAGCGATGGGATCAGTGATCTCAACCTTTCCGTTGTCATCAAAATCAGCAGCATCCAAACAAGGAGGCGTGAAGGTTCCGAGGAACTGGAAGGAGAGGTTGTTGATCGGATCGGTGATCTCTAAAGCACCGTTACCATCGGTATCTCCACGGCGGAATTCATCTCCGGGAGGTGGATCGTCACTGGGATTTCCGTAGAGGAAGTAATCGAAGATCGCAACGAAATCTCCTTGGCCTCCCCAGCTCTTCGTGGCGAGCCCCACTCCGATGGGATTAGCGGAGACAAGGTTCGTTTCTTGAACGATAGTCCAGTCGTCTTCGTCGGCCACTTTCGCTAAGTAGCGTTCAGACAGGCCTCGTTTTTCAATTCGCAAGGTTGCCGCCGCGAAGGCGTCGAAGATATTGAAAGTATCGGCAAAGAAGACTCCACTTCGGGGAATCTTATCGCAGTTCGTTTCACGTTGAACATCTTCACGGATCAGACCGAACTGAGTGAGCTCTTGTAATCCGCGATCGATGGCTAAGCCAACGTGATACTCCTGAGTCGTGGGATATAAAATCGCATCGAAAGATACCTTCGTTTCGATATCGAAAGAGGAAACCGCTTTCGTGTTATGGATCCAACGAGGAGTGCGGTCGAAACCACACCACTGATCGAAATTGGGATCGCTACCAGGAATAAAAATACGTAGCTGACTTTCTTCGATCGTCGCTTCAACGAGATCCAAGCCTCCAGCCGTTCCATCTCCAGCTGAGAATTCGAACTCTTCGATTTCAGCAGCATCGTCGAACTCTAAGAGAACGGAGTTAACAACGTTGATTTCCCAACTGACGGACTTTGAAGATGCACCTTCTGAAGCCGAAACTTCAAAGGCGATCGTCGTACCAGCCGGTTCAGTGATATCGTAGGTGAGATCACCATTTTCGTCGATCGTGGCCCCTTCGGGACCCGATACGATTTCGTAAACAGCGCCTTCGCTCGTCGAGCGAATCGAAGTAACGTAAGGAATTCCTCGCAAGGCATCTTCACTTTCAGGAGGTTGAGTGAGGATATCGATTTGAGGAGGACCGTATGAGAAATAATCGAAAGCCGCGGTGTAATCACCCTGAGTACCCCAGTTCTTCGCACTAAAACCGATGCCTACCGGATTCGGGCGTGGGCCGTTGACCTCACTGACGAGAGTCCAGGGATCATCTTCAGTCGGTCGAGCGAAGAAGGATTGCTTTTCACCATTGGCGATGATTCTCAATTGAACCGTCGCGAGAGGATCGTTAAACATCCCTCCGAAGAAAGTTCCAGTGTTCTCACCCCCTTTTGAACAGTTACGTTCGTATTCGATTCCATTACGAATAGGACCGAATTGGGCGAGATCTTCAAAACCCCGGTCGACCGAGAGACCCAAGTGATATTCAGCTCCGATATTCGGCGGAGGAACAACGAAACTCATTTGAGTTTCGGCTTGGTAAACTCCAGTAACTTGAGCGTTATGGAGCCAACGAGGTGTTCGGTCAAAAGCACACCAGTGATCAAAGCTCTCCTGACCGTCGACTCCAGGAAGGAAAATCTCTAAGGCACCGTTATTAACAGTTGCCGTGACTTCGCCTTTTCTGGCTGAGGTGTCGTGACCGGGATCGAAGAACTCTTCATCGAATTCAGCTTGGTCATCGAACTCGAGGAAGACAGGATCGACCCTGTTGACCGTCCAAGTCGAATCGAGGGAACCCTCTTTATTACTCGCTCGAACGGTCACGTCAAAAGCAGCATCCGCTCCTTGAGCCAGAGGAACGATGATCGTTCCTCCCGGAGTGACACTCGCTCCTTCAGGGGAAATCACCTCAATCAACGGAGGAGGGAATCCAGTCGCTGCAACATTTGCCGTGTAACTTGAACTCCCGATGAATGCCGCTCCTTCAGCCGGAACATCCGTAAATTCTGGCGGTACTCCGGGTACAGGGAAAGAGTCGGTCTCTAAATCGAAGTTCGTTCTGATTTGTTCAGGAGTTAAAACTCCATCGTGAACTCTCAACATACCGATCGCCAAAGCGCCACGAAGACCTTGGTTCAAGGCGCCACCCGCATTATCGATTTGGGCGGCTAAGGTAATTTTAGATGGCGTGTGAGTATTGATAATACCAGCCCCCAACACTTCACTGTTGGTTTCTTGGGCGTTCACATAAACTCGAGTCGTGGTTCCATCGTAGGTGTAGACGAGGTGATTCCAGCGACCGAGCTCAGGGACTGTTCCCCAACCGATGTCGGGAGCACCCCAGTGACCGATGGCACCGAAGTTAATGTTGTCGCCATAGTTAAACGACATATTGGATCCAGCACCACCACCACGCCAACCCCAGGAGACGATGGTTTCTTCGCCTACGAGATCGTTGTTATAAACCCAAGCTTCGATCGATCGCGTGGGATCAGGACCGACAACTCCTTCAGGAGCATCATCGATCGATTGGTAAGAATCAAGAACAGAAGTTTGATTGAAATTAACGGCTAAAGCACCGGCATAAGAAATGATGCTAGGATTTCCGACTCGTTCGAAATTTTCCATCACACCTAAGTTTTCCCACTCGGCCGTACCGGCAGTAGGATCACTGGCATCGAGATGAACTAAGAGTTCTTCAGCGACTTCGACGTCGGCACGAACTGGAGGATCGATCAAACTCAGATTCCAAGTCGCATCCGTAGTACCAATATCATTCGTCGCCCTCAAGGTGAAAGTAATGGGACCCTCTTCACCATTGGGAATCGCATAACTCACTACCCCATCTTCTATCGTTGCCCCTGCAGGAGCAATCACTTCAACAGTGGCGAAGGGAAACGCTTCAACCCTGAAGGCAACAGAGTAATCGGTAGTTCCCTTGATTCGAATGTCATCTGTAGGAACGGTTGTAAATGTAGGTTCGCCAACGGGAAAGTTGAAATCGGCAGCTTCCTCAACGAAATTGTTTCTAACCTGATCGGCAGTGAGAACTTCATCGTGGATACGTAATCGAGAGATAGAAAGCGCTCCTCTTAGACCACCAGTTAGAGCAACCCCATCGGGTTCGATCTGAGAAGCGACGGTGATTCTCGTATTATCAAAGGTATTGATAATTCCAGCACCCAATTCTTCCGTGTTGGTTTGCTCACCATTGACATAAACCCGAGTCGTCGTTCCGTCATAGGTATAGACTAGGTGATTCCACGTACTGAGAGCAGGAATTGTCCCCCAACCGATGTCGGGAGCTCCCCAGTGTCCGATAGCTCCGAAGTTCACATTCGTTCCTAAATTGAAACTCATGTTCGTTCCTGCTGGACCACCACGTTTTCCCCAGGAAACAATCGTTTCCTCACCAGCGATAGCATCATCCCAAACCCAAGCTTCAATCGAACGAGTAGGATCGACACCGACTAAACCTTCAGGAGCGAAGTCTACACATTGGTAGGCATCCTGAACTGCTGGATCCGAGTTGAATGTAACCGCAGGTACTCCATCGATATCTTGAACGAAAGGATTTCCAACTTTCTCAAAGCCCTCGAGAACACCATTGTGCTCCCAGAGATCCGATCCGGCTGTGGGATCAGCAGCATCGAGTTCGACAAAGGTCTCCCCCGCGTATTCGAGTTGAGCCATCAAAGTGACTGGAGTAAAACCCGCCACCATCAGGGCCAAAACTAAAAACAAGCCTCTCAATTTACACATGTCTCATACCTCTCAAATGGGTAAGCCTAAAAGGGTAAGACACCCTACCATTATTTTTTTGTGCTCTGTTCCAAACTGCAACATACCACCTCTGTTCGTTAGAACAGTTGATAGATGATCAGCACAGAGTATCAACTATGAATTGAATGTAATCTCAGACCCGCTTAACCCCTTAACGAAGAATTGAATCTTCTGAGTTAAACGGTTTGCGCCCCCGTTTATCTCATTTTTAATTCGAACGGTTGAACCAGAATACGGCACTGAGGCCGGCTCTATTTCTGATCCGCTCATTTTTATAACCCAATAATTAATCCTGAGATGTAAATGATAAACCCGATGGAAGCGAGATTGTTGAAGAAAAGAGAGCAATCTGTTCCCAGGTCTTCCTTTTCTGCTTCAAACCGAATCACATCCTCCAGGATCTTTCGATTTTAATAGCCATTAAAAAGAATAGGAAGACCTTTTTTAAAGGTCTTTTAAAAATCCCGCCTCGCCCGCAAAACCCTTTCCCTTCAAGGCGTCTTAATTTCCAGACTCCCCCTGGTTCAAACCCTAGTGAAAGTGTTAAAGTTCTCGGTTTCACAATTCTAAATCGAGAGCAGAAGCGGTATTAAACCCAGCTCACCAGATTGGGCAAGCGTCCAGCCCTCCCGGGAAAATCGGCTTTGAATTTGGCCCCTCCACTATGGGTCTCCAATTAGGGAGGAAGAGCCGAACTCCCTCAAACCCTCTGATTCTACCGGCGGGTTCGAATTCACTCAGGACCAAATTGAAGGACTCACAATGCATTTCGTGACTCTCGCGTCATTTGTTTTTTTTACCGGCTTGGTGGGATTTCTCACCTGGCGCCTCACCCGAAAAGACGACCATGATTCGACGAAGGGTTACTTTTTAGCCGGGCGTTCACTGACCTTCCCCCTGATCGCGGGGTCGCTTTTACTAACGAATCTTTCTACCGAACAGATGGTTGGACTCAATGGTGCCGCGTTCTCCGATGGGTTTTGTGTGATGGTCTGGGAAGTCGTCGCCGTTACGGCCTTGGTTGCTATGGCACTCTTCTTCCTACCAAGATTCCTCAGAAGTGGAGTCACAACCGTTCCTGAATTCCTAAAGATTCGCTTCGATGCTCAAACGCAATTTATTTGTAATTTGATCTTCTTAGTCGCCTACATGGTCATTTTACTTCCCATCATTTTGTACACCGGGGCGACAGGGATGATTGGGATTTTAGATGTCAAAGGGATGTTGGGGCTCAATCAACCTATCATGGGAATTGAACCGGACACCATCGCCTTGTGGTTGATCGTTTGGGCCGTAGGTCTGATCGGATCGGTCTACGCCTTATTTGGAGGACTGCGAACTGTGGCCGTCTCCGACACGATCAATGGTATCGGTTTATTCGTCGGAGGATTTTTAATCACTGGCTTTGCTTTGAGTGCCCTCGGTGGCGACGGAGGCATGGATCATGGGATGCAGTTAGTTTTCGATCAACAAAAAGAACGCTTCAATTCATTGGGAAGTCAAGAATCCTCAGTTCCATTCGACACCGTATTCACTGGGATCCTGTTACTGAATTTATTCTATTGGACAACGAATCAACAAATCATCCAAAGAACCTTTGGAGCGAGTAGTTTAGCTGAAGGACAAAAAGGTGTACTTTTAACGGGAGCCTTTAAACTTCTGGGCCCCCTCTACCTCGTTCTCCCGGGAATGATTGCTTACAGTTACTTCAAAACCAAAAACATCGAAGTCACGAGTGATCACGCTTACGGAGAATTGGTAAATGCCGTACTTCCAACTTGGCTAACGGGTTTCTTTGCCGCAGTCATGATGGGAGCGATTCTTTCTAGTTTTAACTCGGCGCTTAATAGTACCTGTACTTTGTTCAGCCTTGGGTTCTACAAATCAAAGCTCAATCCTGGAGCGGATGACCAACAGTTAGTAGTCGCAGGAAGAAGATTTGGCTGGATCATTGCTATCGCTGCGATGTGCATAGCGCCGCTATTGGCTAAGACCCCCACGGGCATCTTTGGTTACTTACAAGATATGAATGGGATGTACTTCATCCCTATTTTTAGTGTTGTGCTCGTCGGAATGTTAACGAAGCGAGTTCCTGCATTCGCCGCAAAATTTGGATTGATCGCGGGCTTAGTTTTGATATCGATCGGTTACTTTGTACCTCCCGCTAAAGCTTGGTTGGTAGACCAAGGCGTTCATAATTTCCACTTCTTAGGAATGGTCTTCGCCTTTTTGGTGATCTCCATGATTGCCGCCGGACTCTCCTCCCCACGAGAAGAAGAATGGGTTCAGGAAGACGTCGGTGCTGTCGACATGACGCCCTGGAAATACGCCTATGTCGGTGGAGCCGCGTTAGTATTAATCGTCATCTCCATCTACGTGATCTTTGCGGATACGAGTATTTTTGATGCAGCTCCGATCGGGGAAGCCAGTCCGCCTGAAGTTCCCAAGGATTAGCCTGAATATCACATTCAACCCCTTAACTAGCCCGAAGCGCTAGCGAGGGGTCGGTTCAATTACGGATGGGCCCCTCGCTAGCGCTTCGGGCTAGTTAAGGGGCCTTTCTGCGATCAAGCCGTTTTGTTGGATTCCATAATTTAAAATCTTTTATGATTCTTAGGATGTGCTATGAAGCTACTCTTCGCATTTACCATTTGCTTCACTTCCTTCAGTCTCTCAGCCTGCGCCCAAACGGAGTCCCCAGCCGATTACCCCCTCAAGCCCATCCCCTTTAACGAAGTCGAACTCACGAGTTCCTTCTGGCGCCCTCGATTGGTGACTCAACGAAAGACATTAGTTCCTTTCGCTTTCGAGAGAACTCAATCGGGCGTCGCTCACCTTCAAGCCGCTAAAAACTACTTAGAAGGCAAGGGAGCCCCGGGGCATCGCCCCCACCGCTTCATCGACAGTGATCTCTACAAGGTGATGGAAGGAGCGGCATATCTTTTACAGTTAGAAAAGGATCCTGAATTAGAAGCGAAGTTCGATCAACTCGCAGAATTGATCGAAGGCGCTCAAGAACCAAACGGATACCTCTACCCTTCCCATACGACGAAGGTTGGGGGCAAACAGCACATGATGGGTGATAAGCCCTACGAGTTTGTTGTTCATAGCCATGAACTCTACAACGTGGGTCACCTCTACGAAGCTGCGATCGCTTACTACCGAGCTACCGGGAAGGACCGCCTTTTAAAAGTCGTCGAAAAGAATGCCGAGCACATTCGAAAGGTCTTCTTTGAAGGGGATCCTCAATACAACGACGGGAAACCCATCAACCAAGCTCCAGGTCATCAAGAGATTGAATTGGCCTTGGTGAAACTTTATCGCGTGACGGGAAAGAAAAAATACCTCGACATGGCGCGAAAGTTTCTCGAAATTCGAGGGATCACTTATCGCCCCGAAGGCCAAGGCGTGATGTCCCCCACCTATGCGCAACAACATAAACCCGTAAAAGAACAGTCCAAAGCCGTGGGACACGCGGTTCGTGCAACTTACTTGTACTCGGCGATGGCCGACGTCGGCACCTTGACTCAAGATCCGAGTTACAAAGAGGCTTTAGGACGCATTTGGGAAAACATCGTCAACACACGGATGCATATCACAGGCGGATTAGGCGCCGTTCATGGTATCGAGGGTTTCGGTCCTGAATACTTTCTTCCCAACCGAGATGCCTTCAATGAAACTTGTGCCGCCGTTGGAAATGTCTTTTTAAACTATCGTTTATTCCTTCTGCACAAAGAGGCACGTTACTTAGATGTCGCTGAAGTCGCCCTCCTCAACAATGTGTTGGCCGCGGTGAACTTAGAAGGCAATCGCTTCTTTTATGTGAATCCTTTAGACGCTGATGGAAAGCATCCCTTTAACCACGGCACGGCAAGTCGTGCTCCTTGGTTTGGTACCGCTTGTTGCCCTTCGAATCTCGCTCGATTGATTCCTCAAGTAGCGGGGATGACTTACGCTCACGATGGAAAAGATCTCCATGTTACGTTTTACGCTGCCAGTAAAACCGAAGCGACTCTCAAAGGTACGAAAGTTAAAATCGAACAAGAGACCGATTATCCGAATTCAGGTCATATCCGCTTGAAGTTGACCCCTGAGAAGGAAGTTCAATTTAACTTGTTCCTAAGGATTCCAACCTGGTTGAGGGATCAATTTGTACCAGGGAGCCTTTATAAGTACGCAAAACCCAATAGTGGTAAAGTTCCATTCACCCTCAAAGTCAACGGTGAGAAGGTCCCCTTTAATCTGGAACGCGGATTTGTCAAAATCAAACGAGAATGGAAACCGGATGATTTAGTCGAATTAAACTTACCCATGATCGTTCGTAAAAACCTCTGTGATGAAAGGGTGAAACAAAACCACAATCGAATCGCCTTCACTCGAGGTCCATTTGTACTGTGTGCCGAGGGAGTAGATAACGGTGGTGCGACTCAACGCTTCTACTTCGATCAACAAACCCAGACCAAAGACAGCTCCACTCAGTTAACGGCTTTCAGTGAATCGCAAAAAGCGATACGAGTAGAACTACCAGCCAAAGCCGTAACCGCTGAAGACGAGACGGAGTCCCTCAAAGCGAAACTTCTCCCCTATTACGCTTGGAACAACCGGGGAGAAAGTTCGATGACGGTTTGGTTTCCAACCAAGAAAGAACTCGCCGTTCACGACCCTCATGCCTTACCAAAAGAGAGTGTCATAAAATCGGTAAAAGCTTCCCACACTTTCAAATTAGACACCGAAAAAGCGATCGGAGATCTCCAAGAGCCCAAGAATTCGAGGGATACCCATATTCCCCGTTGGACGAGTTGGCCCCAACGTGGAAAACCTCAGTGGGTGGAAGCGATTCTAAAGAAAAAACAAACTCTTAGGAGTATTGGAGTTTACTGGTACGACGATGCCGGAGGCGTTCAACTTCCAAAAGAGTGGAAAGTCGAAATTTTACAAGGCGGAGAGTGGAAACCTTTTGAACTCTACGTCACCGATGCTTACGAAATCAAAAAAGATAAGTACAATGTGGTACATCCATCAGCAAAGATTGAGGTGGAAGGTGTCAAGATTTTGATGACTCCTATCGAGTCTTCCTGCGTGGGGATTTTAGAGTTAAAGCTTGAGTTTGAGCCTTAGAAACTCGTAGCCGAATTTGTCAGCAATTAATGGTCTCGGCTATCGGCCGCTTTATCGTGAATGCTCACTTCGTTCGCTCACTCCCTAAAGGGGACTGTAGCCCAATTCGCAAGCATTTGGTCCAGGAACGCCTTAAAACGCTCATCCAAATTTAGTGGAAAGGGCAGGGACGAGCCCTGCCCCTACAGGGTGGCTTAAGATTAAAAAATATGAATCCAAGCTCAATGAAATACCTCCTTCCCCTTTTGATTATTACCATCAGCATTGGCTGTGAAACTAAGACAACAACCCAAAACCCCTCTTCCCCCAAGCCACTCTTCACCTCCTCTCAATTACCGGCCAACTACAATTGGGCTCCGGGAAAGTATTCGATTGCAGAAGTTTCTCGAGGAGGCTTAGCCATTTTCGATGCTGATCAAGATGGAGATAAAGACATTCTCGCGGCCTCCCATCCCCCAGCGGATAAAACTCAACGGCCTTCTCCGAATCTCCTCTTCCTCAATTCAGGGAACGGTAAATTTGAACTCGCCACCGATGCGAGAGGACTGGATCATCCCGGTAAGGGAAGCACCTTCGCCCTCGCCGATGTGAATGGTGATGGAAGGCTCGATGTTTTCGTAGGCAACCTTGGACAGGATGCGCTGTTGATCCAGAATGACCAAGGAAGATTTGAAGATCGAACTCAAGGTTCAGGTCTCGATAAAGATGAATGGACGGCGGGAGCAACCTTCTTTGATTTTGATCGAGATGGAGATTTTGACCTCTATGTGTCACGGTACTTAATCGACGATCCCAGTCGAATCTGCCGCTTAGGCATCGATTCCAAGCGTGATTATTGTGGACCTTACCGCTATCAATCCGTAGCGGACTCGCTCTACGAAAACTTGGGGAACGGAAAGTTTAAGGATATCACTCAACAAGCCAAGGTATCGATTCTCCGAGCTGGGTTTGGGGCCATTTGTGGAGACTTTAATTCCGACGGTTGGCCCGACCTTTACGTCGCTAACGATATGCAACCGAATCTCCTCTGGATCAATCAAAAGGATGGGACCTTCAAAGATGAAGCATTGCCTTACGGAGTGGCTCTCAGTGGAGCGGCGAAACCGGAAGCCAGTATGGGATTGTGCTTAGAAGATATCGATCAAAATGGAAGCCTCGACCTCTTTACCACCCATCTCTTAGATCAAACGAATACTTATTACTTAAGACAAACCGGAACGAACGTGTTCAAAGACAACTCGGCCCGATCGGGCTTAGGCGGCCCGTCACTTCCGATGACGGGTTGGGGTTGTGAGTTCAGCGATTTTGACTTAGACGGTGACCTCGACTTAGCCGTAGCCAACGGACGTATCATCCGCGGAGAGCCCTATCCCAATTCTTCATGGCCAGAATTTTGGCAGCCCTACTGTGAGTTAAATTTGTTCTATCTCAATCAGAACGGAAAGTTTAAATCTTCATCCTCAGAAGGAGGAAGCTTTACGCTCACCGCTCAACCGAGTCGATCCCTTGCCGCCAGTGACATGGATCAAGATGGTGATGTCGATCTTATCGAAACCGACATCGCTAACAATTTACACCTCCATCTCAATTCGAGTTCTCAGTCGGGGAAATCGTGGCTCAGTATAAAGTTAAAAGACGGAATGGGAGACGGACGAGGAGCTACGATAAAAGTTCAAGCCGGCGGGAAAACATATTATAGAAGTGTATTGAGCTCAAAAAGCTTTAGTACTGCCGTTGAGCCTGAAGCCCATTTGGGATTAGGTACAGCCAAGAAAGTCGATTCCGTCGAAGTTCATTGGATCGATGGGGGTATTGAAGGCTTCAAGGTGGATTCAGTGAATACTGTTCATACCTTAGAGCGTGGGAAGGGAAAGATTTCACGGCAGAAGAAGTAAACCATTTCATTTCAAGCGCGAAGCGTAAGCGAGTGCCGACTTTTGATGGAAATGACTTAACCAGTAGTAGACGGATTATTCTGTTTTGGAGAAGACGCTAACGCTACGCCTAAAGCAATATGCAATTTTAAATGGATTAAACGCCTATCCCTCGCTAACACTTCGGGCTTGAAATAACGGCAATCTTCACCGTCGCGCCTTCGCCTGGATTTCTCTGAACTTTTGAAACCATTGATGGGCTTCTTCAGGCTTACCCAGTTTTCTCAATGAAAAAGCGCGCGCTTGATAGGCAGGGGCAAAGTTGGGCTTAAGTTGAATCACTCGATCGATATCTTGAATGGCCTTCTCATGT
The DNA here is from genome assembly GCA_028280485.1 of Planctomycetota bacterium. Taxonomy (GTDB): domain Bacteria; phylum Planctomycetota; class UBA8108; order UBA8108; family JACQVS01; genus JANQLS01. Next base: position 23,716 of record JANQLS010000005.1, on the reverse strand, counting down.
TGTTCGAGCTGAGCGAATGTCTTTGCCCGATATTGAAGAGCCGGTAAATGATTGGGATCAAGCTCTAAGACCTTCGTGAAATCTTGGAGGGCTCCTTTAAAGTTCCCACTTTTTCCGTGCTCAACTCCCCGACTGAAGTAAGCCCCGGGAAACTGAGGATCGACTTTTATCGACTGACTCCAATCTTGAATCGCCAAATCGGTTTTGCCGAGTTCGTTGAAGTAAACTCCTCGATTAACAAAAAGGCTTCCTTTGTAGGGATTGAGCTTGATTGCAATAGAGATATCTTGGATCGCCTCATTGAGTCTCTTTAACTTGTAATTGGCGGCCGATCGATTCACATAAGCCTCGACGTAATCTTTTTTCAGTTGAATCGCTTTACCGTATTCTCCTATCGCAACTTCAGCGTTCCCTTCCCGCTCGAAGATGACCCCAAGATAGTAGCGAGCTTTAGCTGCTTTCGGATCGAGAAGGGTAACTTGAGCGAAGTCCTCTCGAGCTCGCGGGAGATTCCCCAATCCTAAATAAGCGAGAGCGCGTTCTTGATAAACTTCGGGCCCCGCTTGTTGGGCTTGAATCAAATTCGTGAAGGTTTTGATGGCTTCCTGTAAAGAACCTTCAAGTACGTAAGCACGCCCTTCAGCGAAGAGAGCATCGGGATCTTCAATTCTCCCAATACCAGTTGAATTAGAGGACTTCCCCGAATCCCCGCATCCAGAAGTCAATAAGATTAAAAAGAGTGCACGAGCAAACAATCGCATCATAAATAAATTTAGATTCAGGTCTTCTTATCAGTGAGTTTTTTTAGGGCTTCACCGATACCTTTGAGACCGGTTTTCGGTGGCGGGGAATTTGTCTTTGAACCGGACTGTGAATTTGGTTGTGAATCTGATTTAGACTCCTCTTTCCCCGGCTCCTTCTTTATAGGCTGAGAACTGACTTCTTTCAAAGCTTTCTCCACGGCTTCTCGCCATTTTTTAAAGTCCTCAGGTTTGATCTTTTCCTTTTTCAAGTAATCTTCCAAGGCCTTGCCTTTTAATCGGCTCGCCTCGGAAAGGATCTTGAGTTTGGTATCAATTCCCGTTCCTTTAATGTTTTTGATGATGTTTAAAAGTGGATTCGGTGCCGACAGTTTTTTAAGTAATCGCGCCTCTGTCGCCCAGCGAGCGAGGACTGAAGAAGCAATTCCTGTTTGCGCCGATAAAACATCCGGAGAGGGAGCTTTATCTTTCAACAAGATCGAGATTATGCGAGCTCGAAATTGAGGAGAGTACCGAAGTTCGATCTTTCCATCGGCACGGAACTGAACGAGCAATGCTTTTGCCGCTTGATTCTGGTGGCGGAATGAACTCCATACGAGTCGCCCCTCGCCCTTTCCTCCCACAGCCGGAACCCAAGGAGATTTGGGATCTTTCTCACTGAGAGTGACGTTCACTTTCAAAAAAGGATTCGCCCCTAAACGGACTTCAGCCTCAGTGGCCATCACTCCCTTGAAGCCTTTATAGGCACCCTGGGCTTCTTTGACCTCACCCAGACTCTCGACCAACAAAGATGCATTTGAAGGCACTTCCCCCACGATTTGAGATTGGTTGTGAATCACGATCTTACTTTCACGGGCATTCCCATTTTCTCGATCGTAAAGGGTGAATGTAGAAACTCCCTGAGCTCCGATAAAACCTAATTTGGGGTCGATGTGGGGTTGAATCGTCTCGGAGTAAGTGCCCGCTACGGCTCCTGCTTTTGGCCCGGTGGAATGAAAGATAATTCCCTCCATCTTCTCCGGCAAACCGAACGCACTGAGCTTAAATTCCGTTCCCTCGATGGAAAATTGTAAAACCCGTGACGTTTCACCATTTGCTGATCCGGAAAAACCGAAGAGACTTATCAACAAGAGAGGAAGACAATTGAAAAAAGAAGAAAAGGTCCGAGAAGGCCACATGGAACACTCCGAAGCGTCGTTACAAGGGGATTTATGTGATAGCGGATGGTCTTCACGTCGGGGTGAAGTTCAAACTACCACTATACCGCGAGGTCCGCTCCGGAGATAGGGAGGATCAATTTTGTTTGGGAAATGTTTGGGAGGGAGGGAGGGAGTGGCAAATTGTTCAACGCTCAACCTCGAACAATTTGCCAGCTAAATAAAACTATTAATTTCAAAGCCTTGAGTAGAAGAATAATACTCAATATTCCCTTAGTAAGCCCGGAGCGTAAGCGACGGGATCGAATGAACGTTCAACATCGAATTAAAAGCCAAATTAGGCCTTTAATGCGATTACGCCAGGGAAGCCCGAAGCTTTAGCGAGGGATTGGATGAACGTTGAGCGTTGAATATTATTCAAACCGGCGTCTCAACGACTTCCCGAACTCCAGGGATCGCTTTGGAAGCGAGATCCTCTAACCAGTAAGGGAAACGTTGACAAGCGATTTGAACTAAATCCGCATCAAACTTCTCTTCCTCGACTTCTTTATTGAAGATCGAGACCACTTTTTCTAAGGGCATACTATCTCTGTACGGCCGATCGGAAGTCAAGGCATCGAAGGTGTCTGCTATCCCTAAGATTTGAACGGGAAGAGAAATTTCATCCCCACTTAGACCATCGGGATATCCGGTTCCATCGAGGCGCTCATGATGGCTTCGGATCAATGGAAGGATCCCCCCCATCGACCTGAGAGGCATGCAAATTTTTTCTCCGATCACGGTGTGTTCCTTAATCACCTCAAACTCATCGGCAGTCAAGGGGCCGGGTTTCCTTAAAACAGAATCAGGAATTCCGATCTTACCGATATCGTGAAGCAAGCCGCCCTGTTTCAACTGAGAGATCGTACTGGGATCTTGACCCGCTAAAATCCCTAAATCCATCGCGTACTTCGCCACGCGTTCACTGTGCCCCACCGTGTAGCGATCTTTTGCTTCTACCGCTTGCACAAACGCGTAGAGGACGGATTCAGATCGTTCCAATCGATCGTTGAGAGCTTTGATTCTTAAACACGATCTTACACGAGCTAAGAGTTCATGTTTATTGACCGGCTTAGTCAAGAAATCATCAGCGTCCGATTCAAATCCTTTGATCTTGTCACTCACATCGTAAAGAGATGTCACCAGAATCACGGGAATCAAACGAGTAGCCTCATTCCCCTTAAGGATCTTACAAATCTTGAAGCCATCCATATCTGGAAGCATCACGTCGAGTAGAATTAAATCTGGAGGATCTTCGTTTAGTTTTTGAATAGCTTCAGCACCATCGGAAGCAAACGCGAGCTCGTGTCCTCTCGGTGCAAGCAGTGACTCCATGATGAGAAGATTTTTCTGCTCATCGTCGACTACGAGTATTTTTCCGTTTCCCTTCATTCCTTCACCATTTCTTTTATCAGAGTCTTTTCAACCACCACAACAATTCAGGGAATTGTCTAATTTAAGGGAGCAGATTTTCGCTGCCTCACCTTCAGTGGAATTTCATTTAATGCGGAGAAGTGCTCGACCTTAAGTCACACCCTCTTCCTCTAAAGCTTCCTGTTTCTGATCTTCAGAAGGAGATTGAGAGCATTCGGCTTCTTTATTTGAATCTTCTTCTTTAACGCCGGCACAGCGCTTCACTTCATCCCTAAAGGAATCCACTCGAATAGGTTTTGTGATGTAGCCCGTACAACCCGCAACGAGAGCGCGTTCACGATCCCCCGGCATAGCGTACGAAGTTAAGGCTACGATCGGAATCGCCTGGGTATTAGGGTCTTCCCGCAAGATCTTAGTTGCGGTCAATCCATCCATACCCGGGAGTTGGATATCCATGAGAATTAAATCGGGATTCAGTTCCTTCGCCATCGGCAAAGCATCCTCTGCCTTTTCAAGTGAAGTCACCTCGAACCCTTCTAACTCTAGCAGATCTTTGAAGACCATCCGGTTAGCAGGGTTATCTTCGATCATAATAATTTTTTTCGTGCTCATGTGACCTCCTCCGTCACCAGCATCTCTTCTGAGGTTGGACTACCCTCTTCAGATTGTTCCGTCGGTAAGGAGAAGTAGAATTGACTTCCTTTCCCGACTTCACTCTCAACCCAAATATTGCCTTTGTGCATTTCGATAAATTTTCTCGTCAAAGCTAAGCCTAATCCTGTTCCCTCGTACTGACGGGAATAGGAACTGTCGACCTGACGGAATTCTTCGAAAATGATTTTCAAATCGTCTTCAGAAATTCCAATTCCAGTGTCACTGACACAAACGGTCACCGTATTTTCCGTTCGTCGGGCTTCGACACTTACCGTACCGCCATCGGGAGTGAACTTGATGGCGTTTGAAAGCAAGTTATAGATAACCTGCTTAATTCTTCGAGCATCTCCGGGAATGATGCCGATGGATTCATCCGCATCCAACTCTAAGGTGATGTCTTTCTTGAGAGCGTTCTCGCGAACGATCATGACGGATCCTTTGAGCAAGTCCGAGAGAAGGAAGGGATCGATCTCCAATTCCAACTGACCGGCTTCGACCTTTGAAAGATCGAGAACGTCGTTAATTAGAGCTAAGAGGTGGACTCCGGAATCGAGGACTTGTTTCGTGTAGACCTGCTGTTTCTCATTGAGCGGTCCGAAGGTCTCTTCGGCCATGATTTCACTCATCGCAATAATTGCATTCAAGGGAGTACGCAGCTCGTGAGACATGTTCGCCAAAAATTCACTCTTGAGCTTGTTGGCATTCTCCAGCTCATCTTTACTCTTAAGAAGCTCGTAAGTTCGCTCGCGTACCTTTTGCTCTAAACTCATGTTGAGTTCTTCGGCATGGCGATAAAGCAATGCATTTTGAATCGCGACCGCAGCTTGTGAAGAGAAGACCGTCAAGAATTCAAGGTCATCATCGTTATAGAGATCACTCCCGACTCGATTTTCTAAATAGAGGAGAGCGAGCATCTTTTCATTGAGTTGAATGGGTACGACCATCACACTCCATGAATGTTCGTCACCGACTTCTAAATTACAGACCTTAGCAATCGAACTCTTCCATACCGAATGAATCAGCTGAGTACTTTGGGAAGGAAGCTGAATGGAGATGTCATTGCGATTCATTCCGCGAGCACAACGAATCTGAGGCTTCCCTTCTCCTCGGCAGAAAAACAAGTACCCCCGCTCACACTCTAAAGTGGAGATCGCAAGATCGGTAATTTGGATCATCAATTGATCCAAATCTAATAGGGAACTGATCGCTCGCGACATGCTAAATAGCGTCGAGATTTGTTGACTCTCAACCCGAGATCGAAGCGCCTTCTCTTTGGAGTATTCCGGTCCTAAAAGATTCCGAGCGCGCTCTAATTCAGCTTTAGCTCCGGTCCTTCTAAAGATGGTGAGAGTTGCCGCCAACTTATCACTATCGATAGACTCACAATTACTGACGAGATAACTGGCCTCCTCGACGACGAGCTTAGCAAAGTCGAGATCCCGCCCTTGTTTCTTTAAGATTTTTAGACCTAATGAAAATTCCTTCTTAACTCTTCTCGGCTTGTCCAAGACTTGATAATAGATCGCTTTCACCAAATGAGAATAACCGAGAACATTCGGAAATTTACGAGCTAGTGACGAGCCTTTATTAAGTAGCTTGCGAACCTTTTGAAGGAAGACTTTTCGTTCATTGTGAGCCAGGTCACGGACTCGCTGAGGCTGATACAAGTAAATGTGAGCCATCACTAAATAATTAGCGACTAAGTATTCATTTTGGAGACTGTGATCTTCGATGAGCTGAATACTGTCTTCTAAGATCTGCTGAGCTTCTTGAAAGCGATTCAATCTTAGAAGTATTTGACCTTTTACCCGCTGAGCCATCGCGACAGAGAAATGATCGGCCTGGGTGTTGAGGGAAGAACTGACGAACGTGAGAGCTCGCTCGTAATTTCCTCTCAAATATTCCGTCTCTGCCAAACCCAGCTGACTCAAGGCGATGAACTTTTTGTCTTGAATCTCTTCACTCAAGGCGAGAAGGGTCTTGTTCGATTTTTCTGCCGCTTCAAGCTCCCCGAGAAGGTTGTAGCAAAAACCGAGATGACTGTACGCTGCTTCGATCTCCCATTGATCGCCCAACTCTTTGAGAGTGCTGATACTTCGTTGAAGGTATTCAACCGCCTGTGAGAGAGCACCTCGGTAATAAGAACAAACCCCCATGAAGGCGTAAGACTGACCGATTCCCCAACGATCGTTCAATCTCTCTCGCATCTTCAATCCAGCCTGTTGAAAACGCATCGCCCGCCCGTGAAGGGGTATGATCGAACAAACCACACCATGAGAACTGTAAGTGTGGGCCAACTCTTCAGACTCGCCTAAAGATTCAGCGAGATTGAGTTGACGAAGATGGACCTCGAGAGTTCGATTCTTATCTAAGAAATAAAGAGCATAGGCTAAAGAGTGGAGAATATTGATCGCAGCTCTTTTATATTCACTTTTACCCCGGCCTAAGATTCTAAAGAAGCTCGGAACGAGAGCCTGTGAAACGATCCCCCCTAAACTCTTCGTGAGAGACCAAACTAAACCGACACGACTTTTAGGTGACCGAAATCCAAGACTGTCTAAGCCCTTGGTCATATGTTCGATCGCCTGACCATTCATCCCTCGGCGAAAGTAAAGTCCCCCGATCTTTCCCTCTAATCGAGCTTTTACTAAGGGCTCCTGAATGAGAGAGAGAACTTCCTCGTAACTCGAAAGAGCTTCTTCGTACTGCCCAGTGAGGGATAAAACGTCGCCAAAATCTTCTAAGATTTCATGACGTAGCTCAAAATCGTCCTCAGGATGAAGCTCCAAAGCTTCGCGGTAAAACCGACTGGCCTGAACATTGGCATGAGCTCGCTTCGCTTCTTTAGCTGCCTTTAATGAGTAGGTTTGTGCTTTTTCTAACTCGTGACTTCGAAGGTAGTGAAAGGCAATTTCATAGATATTTTCCTCCCCTTGAGAGTCGTCGGCTTCTAATGCTTCTGCAATCTGGGCGTGGAGCGCCTGTCGTTTTTTAGTTTCAATCGAGTTATAGATCTCATCGTGAATCCCATCTCCGCTAAAGCAATACCAGCGTTGTTCGAGAACTGTCCATGACGTCATCAAATTTTGTCGACAGCCTTCAGTCAATGCTGCCTCAATCAAAGTCTCTTCTTGTTGTGAGATCTGATTGATACTCTGGGAGGAGAACTTGCTTCCGATGACACAGGCCAAGGAGATGATCTCTTTGAATGCATCATCGAGCTGCTCCCAACGCTTCCGCATCAAAGCTTCTGCATTCGCTTTGGGGATCATGGATTGAAAAGCGACTAAGCCTTCACGATTCTCAATCGCCTCGTCCCTCATCTCGATTCGAATGGTCTTCAAGATCTCCATCAAGAGACGAGGATTTCCCCCGCAACGCTTATAAGCCACCATCGCAAGGTCTTTGACTAGGTTCCCTTCGCGGTGAAGGCCGCTTTCAAAAAGCTTTAAAACCCCTTCTCGAGAGAGTGGCTTCAATTCAATTTGAAGGTGCTTCTGATCGAGAAGATCTGAAAACTTCTTCGTTCTTGAAGGATCTGAAGGTTTTTTCTTTTGTTGAGTCTCCGTGAGAACCAGGAGCATATGAGTGTCGTGAAGGCTCTTTTGAAGCTTTTCAAAAAGCTCTTTTGATCCTGGGTCTAACCACTCACAATCGTCGACAAAGAATAAGATCGGGGCATCTTTCCCACTTAAGCTTTGAAGCAAATTCAAGATGGTCTTCGTCGCCCGTTGTTGCTGACGATGCGGATCCAACTTAACGATTTCAGGTTGTTGAATTTGAAATTCTTGAGCCTCAGGAATACTGATGGCCAATTCTCGCCCAAATCCTCCGATGGCGTCAGACACTCTGGACTTGAGACTCGACCGACTCGAAGAAGATAATCCGCGACTCACCTGAACTAATTGAAGAACAGCATCTCGGATCACGGAATAAGGTTTCTGGCTCTCGAACATCGTCGCCGGACACCAAAGAAAGATGCCCCGGTTCGCGTGAGTATAATTTCTAAGTTCTTCACCCAAACGAGACTTTCCCGCACCAGCTTCACCCCGGATGAGAACGACTCCTCCCTTTCCCTGAATCGCTTGGTCAAATTGCGAATAAATTCTCTTGAGAACTGATTTTCGTTCTAACAGGGGCACTCGAATTTCATCGTCTGAAAATTGATGTAAATCCGAATTCTCACTCTTATCGACGGATAATTCCTCAGTTCCTAATTCATTGAGTGAGGAGAGAAACACTTCGATGGTACCGAGACGATCGCGGGGCTTCTTCTCGATGCAACGCCAGATAAATTCATCGAGTTGAGAACTGATGTCCGGTCGTTTGAGGCAAGCTCGCTGAGGAAGGGAAGTGACCATTTGATGGATCAACGCGTAACGATCTTCTTGGGGATAGGGAGTCACGCGAGTCAACAAGTAGTAGAGGAGAACTCCGAGGGAATAGATATCACAACGAGCATCGAGAGTACCCTCTGAATAACCGATGAATTCAGGAGCGAGGTAGACATCTTCATCTCCCACCTCATGATCCGCTCGAGCGAGAGTCAAGACATCGGCTTGCCCTCCCCCAATCAAAGTCACTTTGAGTTCCTTAGGATCTTCCGACACTCCGTTCTCGAGCAAAATGTTGCTCGGGCGAATCCATTTGTGAAAGAACTCTTGTTGATGGCAGCCCTCAAGAATTTTCGACAACTTCCGTAAGAGTGAAAAGCTGTGTTGATCCGACCAGCAAGGATCTTGAATCGCTTCCTTTAGAGTGATTCCCTTGACGAATTGTTCAGAGAAATAATAAGTTCCATTCCATTCCCCAAAATCGAGATGGCGGGCGAGCCCCTCCTGCTCGATCGTCAATCGAGGCTTGAAGAGTTCGTACTCCTTGAGAAGAGCTTGAGGATCGAGGGGCATGAAGCCGTGAAGAATACGCAGTGAAACGAGGTCACCTGATTGCGTATCTCTAGCTCGAAAAAGAGAGCTCGTCGCTGATTGGGAGATCAAACCAGCGAGTTCATAGCGGTCGGAACCAAAATTGGGCATGAGTTTATTTCAAGCCGCGACTCCCCAGGTGGAGTTGAATCAGAGTTTCTAAACCCGTCACCAACTTTCGAACATCGACCGAACGTATCTTGACAGCTTGATCTAAGATCTTGAGCCGAAGCTGTTGCCATCGATACATAAATCGTTTTTCGATATCCGAATCCCGGATTTTATCGCGGATATATTCGGGATCGCCTTGTTGGAGGTCCTCAACACTGAGAACTCCTAAAGCGAGCCCAAGGGGAAAGACTCCACTCGAATAGTCTTTCTCCCAAATCTCCCTCTCCCAAGTCGTCACAAGGTTGCCGATACGTCCCATATATTGAGCGTACAGCAAAATCTTTCTCAATCGCCCCATGTCTTCGATGTCGAACTCTTCAGAAGTCATCACATCGATCGTTCCCGATGCCACCATGTGCATATTATGAGGCAGATAGGCATCGTGCTCCGCCACATTCATGATGAAGGGATGATCTTTGATCAATAAGGAATACCGCATACTGTTCATCAGTTGGCGGTAATCATACTTCAAGACATCTTTAAATTCTTCGTAGCGAGGGTAGGAACTGAAGCGTTCCCACATCAACTTCCACACCTTCAAAGTAAACAGAAAGTATTTTTTCCGTTTCTCCGAGAGATGAGTGATATCAACGGGCTCGTCCCGAGTGATCGCGATTAACTTTTCTAAAAAATGCGAATCGGATTCTGCATCGGCGACATCGTCGACCAGAACATCGAAGACGACTCCCAAAGCTTTGGTGTCACACACGTGGTCCCAACGCTCTTCGGGAACTGTTGATAAGGTAGTAATCTCTACTCCACGGCGAACCCACCGCCATAAAAAGGAGTTACGATCCCCCACTTGTTCGTACTCTTTAATGAGATCCACAAACCAGGGATTGAGCTGAATATCTTTAACTTCAGTGATAAATTTATGCGCTTTTTCGAGATCGACTTTCGGAACTTCTAAAAGCCTTCTCGCCGCTGCTTCTGAATCTCTTGCCGCTAAACAGAGCTCGATTTCTCGTGCCACCTGTTCAGAGTGTAGAGAGTGTGAAGCGACACCTAAATTTTCAGAGTTGAAAGACTCGGCGTGACTATGATTGGGCCAGCCCAACAAAGTTAACCGACTCGCTGATCCCTTGGGCAAGTTTTCCCCGACGATGGCTCCCAATCCACCACTCGTCGAATGGTCCTCAAGGGTGAACAAGTTTTGATGACGTTCGGTCAATCGTTTTAAGCCATCCGAATCGAAAGGTTGAAGTTGACGAATTTCGACGACTTCCAAATGGATGGCTTGAAGTTTTAATAGCTGAGCCACTTCGACTGCAATCGCAACCGTGGATCCCGTCGCTAAGACGATTCCTTGAGCCCCACGGGTCACCAGAGTCATTTGCTCAATCTGAATCTTTCCCGAATCGATCCCCTTGCAACTCACCCAGGGAAAGGAAGCACAACGAATCACATCGATTCCCTTGGAGTGGAGTCCTCGTTCAAGAATTTCCTGGAAGACCTCGCGACAATTAGGAGAGTAAATTCTCCATTGGGGGAAAGTCGTCAATAATTTAAGATCAGCAGGAACGGTCTCCTGAGACAAGGTTGGAATCGGTCGACCCAATAGACCGGCATTGAGTACAAGGATCGTTAAATTTAGTTCCGGATTCTCATTCCACTCCAACAGATAGGAATAATAAGTCCTGATTTGAGAAGATTCTAAAAGTAAGAGAGTTGGCTGAGACGGCTGATCGAAAACAATTTCACTGGTTTTATTTTGAAGATCGATTTTCTTCACTTCCCCTTCGATCGAAGGATCCAAAGAAGAGATGGTATCGGTCCCTTCACCCAAGAGTGAATAAACCTGAACTTCAGGATGATGGGACACGAAGTTCCCCAAGAGCTCCATCAAGCTCCAGGAGTTCTTCACGAACTCGAGGTTTTTATCTACTCCATCTCCGAGCGACGGCCCGGATGGAGGTGAGATTGAGTTCAATCGATCCACACGAAGTCCATAGTCCCTCCGTGCCCAGGAAGGGTCCTTTAGTGATATTAGTTATTTTCGAATGTGCCAGAGACCCCAGTATTTGTAAGCCAACAAACTTTGTCCCAGGACTTAAATCCTCCCTTTGTAACTGATCATTCTTGTTCTTGTGGACCCGATCCTAAATCGACTCCCACGGTTATCATCAACCAATGAGCCTCAGCATTCATCGAACTCGAACTGAAATCGGCTCCCGCCAAGGAGCTAGTTCCCACTTCACGTTCGCGACCGAATGCATACTGATAAGCCAAATCAATATGGATGACACCAAAATCATGTCCGTAGCCCGCGGAAAAGCTATGCTCGAGAGTTCCGGGGAACAAGGGCATGAGAGTGTTGTCAGGAATAGGATTTAAATTGAAGATGTAACCCAAACGCAAGGTGCTAGCGGAAGAAAAGAAATGCTCGTAGCCTAATTTGAGAGCGATCGAGTCTCGCCAGCGAAGGGGCAAGACATCTCGAGGCGTCGCGCCAGCGAGTGCGTTAAATTGTGCATTGTCACCATTCGAAAGATTCAAATGGAATTCATCGAATGCGTCCTGCCAATTGTACCAGGATCCGTCGACAGATACTCGCCCCCAATCGAGGTCATAAGCAATTCCGATGTGGGCGGATCGGGGCCAACGGAGGCGGTAGTCGAGATCGTAAGACGCGGTAGGGTCGGTCACGAGGCCAGAAAGAGGCGTTCCGGTGATATCCACGTCGAAATCACCCTCCTGATCGGTTTCAGTCTGAGAAACATAGGAGATTCCGATGGTCAAGCCATCGATCGGCTTGATCTGGACTCCGAGATTCCAGGTGACTCCCATGCCGTCGGATTTTACGTCCAAAAGACCGGGTTGATTCGCGAAAGCGCCGGTCTGAAAGGTGTAGGGTAGATTGAACTTAGCTTGGCTGATTCCCACACCAACTCCGCCACCCAGGGAAACTCGTTCCCCTAATTTGAGTGCGAATGTTGGAAGGATCTTCAAGAGGCTTCCCTCAGAGAGGTATTCCCTTTTCCCGAAGCTAAAAGTTCCATTCGTGGTGTGAATGAGGTCGTACTCAGCCCCATAACCACCGGGGAACGTCGCGATGACGCCGAGGCTCAGTCCCGTACCGGGTACCTGTCCTGCGATCGCAATTTGAGGTAAGGCAAAGAGTTTAGCGTTCGCATCATCCCCGTCATCAAGATCTCGATATTCGACATTTCGGTGGAGGAAATCCCCACTTACCTCAAACCGGAGGCTACCGGGCATCCACGCCATTCCGGCGGGATTATCGTGCAAAATACTGAGGTTGTCAGAGTGAGCGGTATTCGCTCCCCCGCGTCCTGAAGAGATCGCTCCCAAACTGTCTCGAACAATACCATTCGCAAAAAGAGAAGAGTTCAGGACCGTAATGAGCGTGAAAACGCTAAATATTTTCAAAGCTAAGGCAGGTGCCTTAACTCGACTTTGGCCAATTAGAACCATCTGAGAAACCCAAACGTTTGAGGACTTTTCCACCCCGGCCTGGAAATCATAGAAGGAACGATCACAAATTCCTCCTAAAGAACAACAATTGCCCTAACCCCTGAGGGTAAGATCCACAGGCGAATAAACGTGGAAATTTAGTCCTTGGTAAAACCCTCTCTCAAGACTGATTCGGAGGAGTTTAGCATCGAAAGGATTGAGCCGTCAAACCTTACGGAGATTGACTTTACAACTCCCAGCCAAGAGACGAAGACTTTACAAACGAGCCCATAAATTTAGCGACTACAAGGTTTGTTAAAAGTTAAATTCTCGAAAAATACTTCCCTCCCCCGAAATACAATTCCCAGCCTCTAAATCGGCCTTCATCTGGATCTCAAATTGAGGGTTGAGTCTTTCGAATCCTTTATGGATGGGCCTGTTAACCGTGCTAAAATAAGAACTTGGGTTAAATTCTCTATAAAGATCTATCAAGACACCAATTCATGATCTGCGGCAAGTTAGCATCGGACCAGTAGAGTTAGATCTCATCGATGCTGAAAAAAACCGCGGCTTCTCTGTGATGCATAACTGCATGGAGTCCGTGAACACGGATAGAAAATTGGTGTTTAAACCACAAAATAAACATTCTAGCCCCCATGATCATTCAAGCTATGAATCGAATCGGATCGAGAAAAGTCAGCCAAATCATCGGCGCCACACTCCTTCTTTCTCTTTTTTCAACGGCGAATGCATCCCCCGAACTCATCGAAGCTTTCATCTTCGGATCGAGAGATTTGAGCTGTGATTCTCCGAATTCACCGGGAACTTCTTATTCAGTCGTCTTCCAAAATTCCGCATCATCTGTCGCTTATAGTGCGGGTCGAGGCTGGGGCTACGAAGTGGTGAATCCCGGGGACAATTCGAGGAATGGCTACGGCCAGTTTGGTCCCTTCGATGACAGCCCCAACAATCGAAACGCTTTTCCCGATGATTGCGATTCTCAAATCCATGATTCCTTCATCGGCGCTAAGAATTGGGCGAGCCCCTGCGATGGGATTCCTTGCTCGGAGCGAGAAGGGATTGTTTTCCGCGTCGATGTCCCTAATGGAACGTACCGCTTTGTGGCTTCGGTGGGTTCAGCAGATAATCAGCATACCTCCCGAATCGTCGTCGAAAACGGAGGGACGGGAGCTCCCGCAAATCTGAGTGCAGACCATGTCGTGCTCGTTCACAACCACGACCAAGGAGACGTTGGTGCTGGAGTTTTCGCTCGCGTGGGCTTCGATGGCATGCTCCCACCTTTAGGAACGGGACCTGAGTTCATCAACATGGATGAATCAGGAATGGAAACTGGAGGTGATCCTTCAAGTCCAACGCTTGAAGTCACTGAAGGCTACATTCGAGTTCACCAAATGAAAGCTTTTACCGCTGAAGGTGGCGATCCCAATGGAGGAAACATGGTTCTCCTCGAGCTTTGGAAAGTTAGCGATACTTTCCAAGCTATTTCACGCGGTTCTGAATGGAGATATTTTCTTGGAGAATCCGAAGCATCTACTCCCAATTCCGAATGGCGAGAAGTCGATTTCGACGATTCTACTTGGAGTACGGGCCAAGCGCCTTTCGGTTACGGTGATCCTCCTTACGGAACAGATCTCAGTAATGCAAATCCTCAAATGCAGGGAAACTATTCCTGTGTTTTCTTGCGTCAGAAGTTTGATTTAGCGGATGCCTCCTTGATCAATCAACTGACCATGAACGTCGACTACGATGATGGATTTAGTATTTGGATCAATGGACACGAGCTCTATCGAATCAATGTTCCCGGTCAAGAAGGGGATCCTATCAACTTTGATGACACCGCGACTTCAAGTCACGAAAGTGGCCTTTACGAAGAATTCGATTTAGCGGATCCCGCTTCGTTTTTAGTCGATGGGGAAAACGTCGTCGCCGTTCAATTTTTCAACGTGACCCTAGGAAGCACCGATGTCAAATTTGATTGTGAAATCTTTGATCCCATCGCCCCTGATTTCAACCCTCCTCAAGTCGTCTCCATTTCACCCACCCCGGGTTCGACCGTACGAAGCTTATCTCAAGTAGAGATTACTTTTGATGAACTGGTCACGGGAGTCGATGCCGGCGATTTGTTACTCGATGGCGTTCCCGCTTCAAGTGTTTCAGGTTCAGAATTAGGACCCTACACTTTTATCTTTAATCCTCCCGCCTCAGCCGGTAATCGAGAATTCAGTTGGGCGGTCGACTCGAATATCATCGACTCCGCCGATCCAGCTAACACTTTTGATACAGATGAAACCTTTAACATCACGGTCGACCCCGATGCACCCATCGGAAACATCGTCATCTCAGAGTTTTTAGCTGCGGGAAGCACCTTAACGGATCTCAATGGCGACACTGAAGACTGGGTCGAACTCGAAAACCAAGGGGAAACTTCGGTCAATCTCTTGGGTTGGTCGATCACCGACGACCCGGATGAGCCCCGCAAATTTGTTTTCCCCAACAAAGTTTTAAATCCGGGCGAACGTTGGGTCGTTTTCACCTCCGGAAAAAATCTGACGGGCGCAGAAGTACATACGAATTTCAAATTGAGTACCACGGGTGAGCCCTTGGTGGTTTACAACGCCGAAATTCCCCCTCAGGAAGTCTCCTCGTTTTTACCACGGTACCCCCGTCAGCGAGCGGGTACTTCTTACGGCTTAGATGCCCTGGGAAATGAAACCTACTTTCAAACTCCCACTCCCGGTCAAGTAAACTCTCAGGGAAGTGCTATCGAAGGATTCACCTTAGAGCCTTCCTTCAGCCCTAAACGCGGTTTGTACACCACTCCCATTCAAGTAACCCTCGCGACTCCGACTCCGGACGCAACGATTCGCTACACCTTAGATGGCTCAGCGCCCTCGACGACTCACGGCTCCATCTACAATGGTGCCATCAGTGTCCAAGGACAAAACAACAAGGGCGCTGTTTACATTCGAGCCATCGCCTACCGCGATGACTTTTTACCATCGGATGTCATCACTCACACTTACGTGTTCCCCAACTTCGTGGTGGAGCAACCCACCAATCCCCCGGGCTTCCCGAGTTCTTGGAGAAGCCAGACCGCAGATTACCAAATGGATCCCGACGTCGTCGACGATCCGGGACACTCCCAACTCGTCTTGGATGGCTTGTCATCCATACCAACGCTTTCGATCGTTGGGGATGTCGATGACATATTCCATGCTTCTCAAGGATTCTACGCCAATCCATCTCGAAGTGGGCTTCAAGCCGAACGCCCCGTTTCAGCTGAATTGATTTATCCCGATGGGAAAGATGGCTTCGGTATAAATTGCGGAATCCGCCCTCAGGGTGGTTCGAGCGTCAATAACTGGAAAGTCCTGAAAGTATCGATGCGCCTCCTCTTTAAGGGAGATTACGGCCCCACCAAATTAGAATTCCCCCTCTTTCCCGATGCTCGCTCTAACAGATTCGACACCTTGGTTCTCGACGCCCATATGAATCAAACTTGGAATCATCCCTCCCATGGTCAGCGGGTGAAGGGAGACTACATTCGCGATGTCTTCATGAGTGACATTCAACGGGCGGTCGGTGGTACTCCGGTTCATGATATTTACGTTCATGTTTATCTGAACGGCCTCTACTGGGGTATGTACGAAATTCACGAAAGAGCCGATGCATCTTTTGCCGCCGAAAACTTCGGAGGGAATAAAGAAGAGTACGATGCCCTCAAGCACCGCGGAAGTACGGTCGTCGATGGAAATAGTGCGGCCTGGAACGCCATGATGACTAAAGTTAGGAGAGATCTTTCGAATCCCGCAAACTACACGGCTCTTTGGGAAGATTTAGACATTTTAGATTTCACCGACTACATGATTTGTAATCTCTACGGTGGAAATACCGATTGGCCCCACCACAACTGGTACGCTACTCGAAGACGCGTTCCTGGTGGCCAATTCTTCTTCCACAGCTGGGATGCCGAGCACGTCTTAAAATCGACCGGTGAAAATCGCATCGGCGAGAATGACAATAATACCCCAGGTGAGATTTATACCCGCTTGAGAGACAGTGCCGAGTTCCGCTTGCTCTTCGCTGACCGAGTCCAAAAGCACTTCTATAACGGCGGAACGTTTTACGTTCGATCATCTGCACTGGATTGGGATCCCGATAATCCTCAAGACAATGTACCGGCTTCTATCTACGCCAAACGAATCGATGAAATCGATCCTGCGATCGCCTGCGAAGCTGCGCGTTGGGGAGATGCCCGCAGACCCTCTGATCCTTACACTCGTAACGATGAGTGGATGACAGAAATGAATTGGCTTCTCAATACCTATTTCCCAGCGAGAACGAACATCGTATTGAACCAATTCCGATCTGCCGGCTTGTTCCCCAATATCGATGCTCCGATCTTCAATCAACACGGTGGAGAAATTCAACCGGGATTCTCGTTAACGATCTCAAGACCTCCAGGTGACAACGGAACACTTTATTACACTCTCGATGGAACGGATCCCCGTGAATTCGGAACGGGAAGTGTTTCTGATACGGCTCAAACTTACACGAGTGCCGTGACTCTTAACGATACGACAATCGTGAAGGCGAGACTCAGAAATGGTTCGACTTGGAGTGCACTCACTGAGGCTTCCTTTACTCTCGCCAATCCTTTAGGTAATCTCGAGATTACGGAAGTGAATTACCATCCCGCTCCCAATGGAGACGAAGAGTTTATCGAATTCCACAACACCTCGAATTCCACCATCGACTTAACAGGCCTTAGCTTTTCAAACGGCCTTCTTTTCACATTCCCTGACGGCACAGTCTTAGGACCGAATGAATATGCCGTTATCGTTCGAGATTGGACCGTCTTTGAGAACCGATACCCCGATGCTCGAGTCTTGGGAGTCTACGCTGGATCCTTAGACAATGGCGGCGAAAGATTGAAACTTGAAAACGCTGAGGGTGTAACCGTTGTCGAAGTGGATTACAACGATAACGATGGTTGGCCGATCGCTGCGGATGGTTTTGGCAGAAGTATCGTTTTAGAGGGAACGCCCTCTTCACCCGAAGATCCCACAGCCTGGCGCGCGAGTACTGAATTAGGTGGATCTCCCGGAGAGCCCGATCCCCCGGGCCCTCAGGGTGGTATTTTTATCAGCGAGGTCTTAGCGTTCCCCGCCGGTCCTACCGAAGATGCGATCGAACTGGTGAACTTAAGCGCTCAAGCTGTCAATATCGGGGGTTGGTACTTAAGTAATACACGAGACACGGAAGCTTCATTAAGGAAATACGAAATCCCCAGCAACACGACTCTAGGAGCGGGTGAGCGCATCGTTTTCTACGAAGTCGATTTCAATCCCAATCCAGGATCCACCTCGAGTTTCGAATTGAACGATCGCGGCGGTGCCGTTTATTTAACCGCAGTCGACAACCAAGGAGTCGGAACTGGCTTCATGGCTTCAGCCAGTTACCGTGCCACCGAATCAGGTGTTTCAGCAGGTCGCTACTTAACGAGCCAAAAACCGGTGTTCACTCGATTAGAAGGACTCAGCTTCGGTGAAGATTCACCGGCGAACATCTCTCAATTTAGAAGCGGAACGGGAGATCCGAACTTGGATCCCGCCGTCGGTCCAGTCGTCATCAACGAAGTACATTACAATCCCAGCAATGCAGGTGAAGAGTTCATCGAACTGTTGAATCCCACCGGGCAAGCGCAGAGCTTGTACGATTCGGATTTAGATCTCGGTTGGCAACTCGCTGGAGTCTTGAATGCCTTTGGTGATACCGATTACGAATTTCCGCCGGGAACTTCGATCTCAGCGGGAGGATATCTCTTAGTTGTTGGGATCGATCCTGATCTCTTCCGAACACTCCACGCCGTTCCTGCTGGAGTTCCGATCTTAGGTCCTTACGGCGGCCGATTAGATAATGGCGGAGAACGCGTTTCTCTTTCTTATCCTCGAGATGATGGTCAAGCCTACATTCGGGTCGACACCTTACGTTACAACGATGCCCAACCTTGGCCTTTGGAAGCAGATGGGCAAGGACCTTCTTTAGAGCGATTAGAGCCCACTCGGTACGGTGATGATCCCATCAATTGGGCGGCTTCCACTCGAAACTCAGGCACGCCAGGAGTTCAAAACACCACTTCCGTCGGCGGAGGCAACCGCCCTCCTCAAGCTTTGATCTCAGCCACTCCCTCAAGCGGTACGGAGCCTCTCGAAGTCTTCTTCGATGGCGGCGCTTCTTATGATTTAGATGGAAACATCGTTCTTTACGAATGGAACTTCGATGATGGAAACGATGCTCAAGGAACGACGGCTGTTCATACATTCCAATCGGCAGGGTTCTACGTAGTCACTCTGACGGTTACTGATAACGAGGGCGCAGAAAGCAGCTCGACGATTAACATCCAAGTCGGAGCGGACTTGGGTGGCGGTCAACAACCGGGTGATGGAAACCAAGACGGGGATCTCAATATTGGAGATGCCGTAACCTTACTGCTCTTGTTATTCCGTCCTGAAACGGTTGAACTTCCCTGTGAGGGTGCTCACGTCAACGACGGTGGTAATCGCTCCTTGATGGATACCAATTCCGATGGGAACGTCGATTCGACAGACGCTATCGCCATCTTAGAGCACCTCTATCTCTCAGGACCTGCTCCTAAAGGTGGTGAATCCTGCATTCCTATACCTGGTTGTGCTGATCTCTGCACGTTTTAGGACTATAGACTTTTAATTCAATAGCTGATTTTCGTATAATTTCAGTGGTTGAAATGGTTAGGAAGAGCTGATCTAAATTTCTATATTTAGTAAGCTGACAATTAATACTGCATCTCTGAATTTACACTTCCGACGACTTTCCAAGATTAAAAACATTGAATGAATGACCTGACAGAGTCTTTTGGATATCACTCCAAGAGATTTTTACTGTCAGCTATTTATAGTTTTATCTTTCATTGCTTATTAACTTTTACCCTTTTCCAGCAGCAAGGGAACTGAGGGTAACTAATGGGTTTTGGATTTCTTGGAGGAAATCGATATGAGATTTTTTGCTAAGTTTATTGCCGTACTCTTGTTCCTAACGAATCTATCGATTCAGGAGGGAACAGCCCAAGAATTACAGGGGGCATTTCTCTTCGGCTCGCGTAATTTAGAGTGTGAAGTCGTCAACGAAGGCGACGGGGTGAATTACACTATGGTTCTCCATGTTAACGGTCAACCGGAGCCCCTCGAATACACTCAAGAAAAAGGTCATGGCTTTGAGGTTATTAGCGATGACTTAGCCGGGAGAAACGGCTTTGCTCGCTTCGGTCCTTTCGATGATTCTGCGAACAACCGAAACCGTTTTGGCGATACTTGCCCCGATGAAATGTACGATTCTTTCATCGGATTTAAGAATTTCGCTACTCCCTGTAATGAAACCACCGAAGGCAACACAACTTCGTGCTCAGACATCGAAGGCGGGGTGTTCCGCGTCGACGTTCCAAATGGTATCTACCGTTTCGTCGCCGTCATGGGTGAAGCTGATAATCCTCACACCAGTCGCCTCGTCGCTGAAAATGGTGGCTCAGGTCCCCCTGCAAACATGAATGGGTTTAGAACGGTGGTTCTCGTTAATAACCACGATCAAGCTCAATATGTGGGTGGTCCCCGACCCGATCGACTCGGTGCTGGAGTTTTCGCCGCAGTAGGATTTGACGGAAAAAACCCTCCCGTAAGTGATGCTGATGTTCGCCCCATCTTTATCAATCAAGATAGTGACGGAAATCCCACTGTGGACAACGGCCCTCCTTCGAGCCCCTATTTAGCGGTCACGGATGGATACATCCGTTTCCATTGCTTGCAAGGAAACTCGAATCCAGGCCCTGGGGGAATCAACCCCGTAGACGGGTTAGGGAATGGAGACGCCAATGGTGGCGATATCGTTCTTTTAGAAGTCTGGAAAGTCGGCGACCTTCCTGAAGCTTCCGACATGAGCTTCGCTGGTTATGCCTTCTTGACCACTATGGCATTAATTCTTGGATTCGTTCTCTTGAGAAGAATTTAAGAGCGATTAAGTTAAAGTGAATTTAATTCACTGAACTACCCCCGATGAAAAAAGCCCTCTCAATCACGATTGAGAGGGCTTTTTTAGATGATTCAATTCAAAATGACTCTATATGGGCCAAAGATTTTCATTTCGAAACTATAACAAACTTATTAAGTCAAAGAACAATTCGAATGTGAATGCATCGGAATCATTTCTTCCTCATACATTTCTCGATTTTCAATCTTAATAGGAAATTTAACTCAAGGAGTCAAGAAGCTCTTCTGGCTGGTATTTTCTTGCCTCCATTTTCTTGCACAACTTCTTAAAATCACTCTCTTGAATCGTTTTAAAATCAAATAACAGCAATCTATCTTAGAAAAACTAATTTTCTGCTCATTCTATTAATCTACTTGAGATTCAGCTTCAATGATTTTTTACGCATGAGAGACTCAACTATAATTCATTCTCTTAAGAAGAATTTAAGAACGTTAACATCGAGAAATTTAGCTTGCTTAACCATACTATATGAAAAACGCACCCTCAATCCTTGGTTGAGAGTGCGTTTTGAATCTAATCAATCTAATTTAACCTTCATGGTCTTAGAATCCAGCGAGCTTAGAAGCGACCGGATCAACTCTAATCTAAAGTCCTATCCATATTTCATTTCTTGCAAGAAAATGGGGGCAAGAAAATGAGAAGTTCGATTCCCCCGCCTTTACTTCCATTGCTCGATGATCGACTGAATCCCGGTTATTTTAGACTTAATAATTTCCTGCAAGTTCAAAGAGACTTCGATTACTCGACAATAATAGATGACTCATCTGAAGATCAACACGGCTAAAGCTTGATTGGCTTTACCCGCGGCAACCCAACTTATCCATCATCTCTGCGGTTTTCTGATAGGCTTCAGCAACCCACTCGACGATCTTATCTGGTTCGGGGCTGTACTCCAATTCGATGGAAACGGTGCGATCGAATCCAGTATCGCGAATAGCCGCCAGATAATCAATAATGGGAACGACACCGTGTCCAGGAGGGAGATCTCCGTGAACCTTACCATCACAGTCCGAAAGGTGAACATGACCGATGAGTCCCTTCATGCGAGCGACTTGATCGGGCTCGATATCCATGAGCGACAAGTGCGAAATATCACAGTTGGCCAAAACAGTTTCGGGCATGCCCACATCTTCGATAAACTGGAGCATCGTATCGACGGTATTGATCAAGGAGAGCTTGAAGGGTTCCAATTCTAAAGCGATTTCGATGCCTAAGTTTTTCGCGTATTCCCCAAGAATTTTGACGTTTTCTACCCCGGTTTTCCATTGCTCTTCAACGGGAATGACCTCTTGTTGCCAGATGTATTCGCCGATGACCAAGAGGAGATTATCCACTTGATATTCGTAACAGAGATCGAGGTAAGCCTTACAGCGATCCACACTAAATCGTTGAACGGAAGGATTGAAATCGATCAAGCCGATCGCGACACAGCAGATGCTTTTGATCGGCAATTCGAGTCGATCACAGGAATCTTTGATCAAGCGACGTTCTTTAACATCGATGTCTAAGGGATCCGCAAAAATATCGATCGTATCGAAACCAATTTCTTTTGTTTTTTCGATACCAAATAAAGTTCCCTGCCCAGCCTGGGCCCATGCCGAATTGATCAAACCAAGTTTCATGAATCGAATCCCCAATCAAAATGTTCAAATGGAAACTTAAGTAGACTCCCCTGAGGGCTTGTTGGTAAATGAATGAGCTTGAGATCGGTACCTTTAGGGTTTATTTAAATGCCCTATAAACAGTCGCAGAAACCCATCTGACTCTCAATGTTTCATCCAAAATTAACAGCTCAGGGGGGCCGGAGCTGAATGTAATAAGATAGGCGAATCTCAATGCATCTACAAGTCACGCGACCTAAAGGATGAAATAAATTCTAACCCTCCGTCAACTCGTGGCTCCGACCTTAAAAAGTAGAAGAATTTCTATTGCAAGGACCATCGCATCCAGGTTTCAATTCTCCCTTCAAAGATAGAATTTTTAATCTCTTACATTCGCTCTTAAATTTAAATCAAAACTCTCACCTCTAGCCCTTCCCATGCCAGAAAAAACAAACTCAACGATTCTCGTCACCGGAGCCACCGGAAAAGTGGGACGCCAATTTATCGACCGCTTACTCAGCCTAGAAGAATTTGCCCATTTCAAGGTTCGAGCGCTTTGTCATAATCGAACCCTACCGACTTCGGACCGATTGGAGATCGTGAGAGGAAGCATCGCCGATCGCTCGGTCGCTAAGGAAGCGATTTCTCAGGTGAGCCACGTTCTTCATTTGGCGACTTGCAAGGAGACTCCCGAGGATGTCATCGACGTCACCGTTAAAGGCCTTTTTTGGCTCTTAGAAGAATGCCGACAAAGTGATTCCTTTAAACAATTCATATTGATCGGAGGTGATGCTGGGATGGGACACTTCTTTTACCCTCACCCGATACCCGTAACCGAAACGCAAAAACATTCGGCTTACCCCGGTTGTTATGCCTTGAGTAAAGTCTTAGAGGAAGTAACCCTCGAACAGTTCCAAATTCAATACGATCTAAATAGTTGCTGTCTACGAGCCCCGTGGATCATGGAAAAGGATGACTTTAAATACACTTTATCCTTTGGTGAAGACGTCTTCGGAGGGCCGCGTTGGTGTGACTTAGTTCCCGAAGAGGATGCAAAATCGTATCACGAAAAAGGAACTGTTCCCGTTCTCTGTGATCCCGACGGTAATCCTATTCGCAGAAATTTTGTTCATGTCACCGATTTGATTGAATCGATTCTCAAGGCTATCGATAACCCGAATGCGAGACAGCAAACTTTTAATATCTGTATGGATGAACCCGTCGAGTACCGCCAAGTAGCGAATTACTTAAATTCGAGTCGAGGATTGGACTCCGTCGATATCAAAACCGAATTTCAATCGACCTGGCTCGACAACTCCAAGGCGAAATTCCTTCTGGATTGGAAACCTAAGTACAATCTAAAACGATTGATCGATGAAGCATACAACTATGAGCGAAACGCCGAAGACCCGAGAAAGATTTGGTATCCAGGGTAGTGGTAGGCTCGCTCCGCGAGTCGTAAGGTAGTATGCTTCATCGATCAATCGTTTTAGATTGTACTTAGGTTTCCAATCCAGAAGGAA
>JANQLS010000197.1 GCA_028280485.1 Planctomycetota bacterium | reverse complement strand
GAATGAGTTCTTTCAGGCCTACCATGTTACGACTCGCATTGGGCACTTCGATACCCACGGTCGATTTCCCAGGAATAGGAGCAACGATACGGATGCTTTCGGCTTCCAGGGCCATCGACATGTCGTCGGCCAGGGCGACGATCTTGTGAACTTTGATCCCTGCGGCTAAGGAAATTTCATACTGAGTGATCACCGGACCACGTTGAACTTCAACCACCTTCGCTTCAATTTTAAAGTTCTTGAGGGTCTCTTCAATTCGACGTGCGGTCTCCTGAATGACCGTTCGATCCGCTGGATCGAAACTGTACTTCGGTTCGTTGATCAAGTCGACTGGAGGCAGTTTGTACTTACCGCGGCGTTTAGGTTTTGCCGCCGTTTTAGTTTTAGGAGCCTTAGTAACTTTTTCTTCTTCACGAATATTGACTTCAAATGGGGCGGAGTCGTCAATCTTTCGTTCGGTCACCGGAGGGGGCTTAGGAGCTTCATTCTTTTTCGGGGCGGCCTTCTTTGGAGCCTCTTCCTTTTTAGCCTCGGGCTTCTGTTTTTCTTTCTTCGGTTCTTTGGTTTTATTTTTTGCTTTGGGGGGAGGAGCTTCTTCTTCTACTTCTTCCTCCTCTTCGTATTCCTCTTCTTCTTCATCCTCATAGACGTATTCGTACTCTTCCTCGTCTTCTTCTTCCGGTTCTTCTTCTTCCTCTTCGTCTTCGTAGACGTATTCGTACTCGCAGTCTTCGTCCTCAGCTTCCTCTTCTTCCCATTCGTATTCTTCCTCTTCCGGGACAACTTCTTCTTTAACTTTAGAAGCCTTAGATTTCTTTGTGTTCCGCTTGACGGGTTTCAAGTCGAGAGGTTCAGGTTCTTCTTCGGTCGTTTTTCTGGGCCAGGCGACGCGAGTGGGTTTTGCTTTGACCAGTAGCGAAGTCAGGTTGTCTTTTGCCTTGAGTCCGGCCGATCCCCAGCCCTTAGCAGTCGAGGCACAGGTGTTTGCTTTCTCGACGATTTGGGAAAATCGAAGGTCGGTTGAGATGATCAAGGCGATGATCAGAGAGGATCCGATCAGTAGGTAAGTTCCAAACCAACTGAGGTTGGCTAAGAGTCTCGTGTGAAAGTAATGACCGTAGTAGCCTCCGGGAAAGACCGTGCCGCCGGGCATGAGAGCATTTTCTAAGCTCGCGAGGCACAGAATGGTGATGACGAGGCCGATGAGTTTCCAGTGGAGGTTTTGGATTTCCTGGCGAAGGAATCGATAAGTGCTGATCGCCGCGACCGCCCCGAGGAGCAGGTACGAGCCCCAGAGGCCAATCCACGAAATGAAAAAATGCGATAGGTGGGCTCCGGCCCAACCGCAGGCATTCTTGTATCCGGTAGCTCCGACGTCATAGAAGTCGGCTTGGTCATAAGATAACAAGCTGACGAACAAAAACGCGGTTAAGGCTAGAATGAAAAATGCGCTCAGTTCGCGCAATCCCTCGCGATTCATAGATCCCTCTCTCACTTCTTCTCATTTTTGGAGTGTCGAGCTGAATTCATTCAGTTGACTCGCACTCGGGGCTTCTCTCTGAGCCAGCTACTAATGGGTACTGGCCCCAGAGTTCTCTATAGAAGCCTCCGTGGGGGACTTAAGTTATGACTTTCCCCCGTCCACTTCCCGGGACTGAATCATTTAAACACATCAGCCCAAAGGATTGAACAACAATGAGATGACTTCACAATGTTCCGATATCTTCGGCTGATGTTCTGGGAAAGTTGAGGGTAATTTGAGGATTTTGTAGCTTTACCCAATAACTAGCCCGAAGCGCTAGCGAGGGGTTCTTCCCTCGCTAGCGCTTCGGGCTAGTTAACTGGTAGTAGGGGAAATAAAGGGTGTGCAACACCGGGAAAAACTAATCCCTGCCCAAAATAGTAGTGGGCTATATCGCCATCTAGGGTAAGTGACGTTATTAGGAAGGGGATGCCCCTCCAGGCCAGAGGGGCTGGTTTTTATACAGGAATAACCTTCCACAACTCCGCCGCCAACTCCGTCTTACTCAACTCCCCAAGCTCTAAAACCTCACCCTCTTTTGAAATCAGCCAAAACTCATCGTGGGTCGATCCGATAGCGCTGGCGCGATTAAGGACGATCCAATCCAAATTCTTCTTTTGAAGTTTAGACTGAGCGCGTTCGATTCCCTCTTCATCGGTGTTGGGGGTCTCTAAGGCAAATCCAACGTGAAGTTGCTGCTCATTTTTAAATTCGCCGAGAGTTTTTAAGATGTCGGGATTAGCCACCATTTCCAGCGACCAAGTGGAATCGTTGCGGGCTCTTTTATTTTGATGAGATTCTTTGGGACGGTAGTCACTGACTGCAGCGGCACCGATCAAAATATCGGTTTGGGGGTGAAGATTGCGTGTGGCTTCTAACATCTCAAGAGCGGTGGTCACGGGAATGATCTGAGCTTTTTGGGGGAGAGGGATCTCTTGGGGGCCGGCGACCACTGTCACCTCGTGTCCTAATCGAAGTGCTTCCTCCGCGAGAGCTTGCCCCATGCGTCCACTCGAAGCATTCGCGATGAATCGAACGGGGTCGATCGGTTCTCGAGTGGGGCCACTGGTGATCAGAACTTTTGCCATCGAACAATTAGGTGAATCGAGGAATTAGAAGAGAGTTTGGAATGAACCGTTTAAGCCTTGAGGAGTTTGTCGATTTCGGTGAGGAGGTCTTCCGTTTCTGGAAGTCGCCCTGGCCCCACTGAACCGCAGGCGAGATGTCCTGAATCCGGCTCGAGAACGGTAAATCCACATTCCTTCAATATGGCGGTATTTTTTTTAACGAGGGGATTCGCCCACATTTTATCGTTCATCGCTGGGGCAATCAGGACTTTTCCATCGTAAGCCAAGAGAGTTACGGTGAGGATATCATCACCGAGCCCGTGGGCGGCTTTGCCCATGAAATCAGCTGTAGCAGGGGCGACGACGAGTAAGTCGGCTCCTTCCGCTAAGGAGATGTGTTCGGTATTCGCATCGGGAACATCTTCGAAGGTGTCGGTATAAACGCGTTGTCGGGTGACGGCTCTAAAGGTGAGGGGAGTTACAAATTTTTGGGCACTCGGGGTGAGTAGGGGGATGACCGTATCTCCGCGCTGAGTCAATTTCGAAGCGAGATCGATCACTTTGTAGGCAGCGATGCCGCCGGTAACTCCAAGTAGAATTCGCGCCATGGGGGTAAATAGGCTGAAGAGCCTGCGCTTTGCGGAGTGGAGACTAATCTTTGATTTGTCGTGGCGGTTGTAATGAACTCCAAAGGAGTTTGTTACAACATAAAAGATTCAGAAAAAAGAGGGAGAGCTTTTACTCTCCCTCTTTTTATCGTTTTATTTTTTTGGATTAAGAAGCTGGGCGAGCTCTTTGATACGTTGCTCTTTGATCTTTTTGATATCGGAGCCGTACACTTCTTCAGCACCACTGGAGGATGCCGCGGGGCCTTGTGCTTCTTCTTCGGTGCGATCGTCTTTGGCTTGTTCCTTCTCGAGGAGAAGTTTTTCCTCTTCTAAGGTGTAGCCCACTTCTTCCCGAGGAGCCAACTCGATGAGTTCCTCAAGAATCTCTTGGATCGCAATTCTTTGGAGGCTGGAGTGTTCTTCAGCATCCAATTTGATCAGGGGGCGTCCCCCGGGTCGGTGAAGTTCTACCATCCTCTTTTGAATGAGGCTTGTCAGTTTAAACTTACCGCCAACTTTTTGAATGAGTTCCTCAACTACATCGATATCCAGCATGGATCGAGGGACCTCCGCGTGAAAGAGTGAAAAGGTTGAGAATAGATTGTTCCTAAGCTAAGTCCAAGCAGACTAAACTAATAGGGAAACCTGCCTGTGTCCAGTTATTTTCTCTCTAAATAGGGTATTTGCCCTGTAGGGGCAGGGCTTGTCCCTGCCCGATTCCTCGAAGGCGCAAATCGCCAATAAAAAAGCCGTAAGGCGTTTTGGGGAGCGGGCGCCCACGAGGGACGCCCCTACAGGGGTTTGTTGGCCAAATTATTACAAATTCGGCTACGGCACTTTACGCCCCAAACTTATCCGCGCTCCTCTGAGCTTCCAAAGCTTCTTCGGTGATCTTGAGGATGGTTTCGACCGACTCTTCCACCGAGGTGTTGACGACCTCATGGTCGTACTCACCCCTGCGAGCTAATTCTTCTTTGGCATTTTCCATTCGAACCTTTAAGACCTCTTCAGATTCGGTGTTTCTCTTTTTGAGGCGTCGTTCGAGGGTTTCCAGCTCGGGTTCGGGGGGGACGATGAAGACACTGGTGGTCGGGAGATCTGAGGCAGAGTCTCTCAGAATTGCCGCCCCTTGAACGTCGATGAGGAGAAGAAGGAGTTTCCCTTCTCCCAAGCCTTCTATGACGGACTTTTTTGGAGTTCCGTAGAGGTTTCGGTGAACTGTGGCGTGTTCTAAAAAGTCGCCCTTCGAAATTCCGGTTTGGAATTCTTCCCGAGTGAGGAAGAAGTAATCGATGCCGTCTTGTTCCCCTTGCCTTTGATTTCGAGTGGTGGCCGTGACCACGCGTTCAAAGGACGTTTCCTCCAAGAGTTTTTCGGCAACGGTGGTCTTACCGACTCCGGAAGGGCCACTGAGGATGAGAAGTAAACCATTAGAGTCTACCAACGAGATTCTCCTGGTGTTGAGGGGCGACGGATTTTTAAGGGTGAAACGAGTGGAGCAGCTTACTCGACGTTTTGTACTTGCTCTTTGAGACGATCGAGTTCGGTCTTGGTGTCAACCAGAAGTCGATTCAATTCAGGGTGAATGGATTTTGAGGCCATCGTATTGGCTTCCCGAAACATCTCCTGAATGATGAACTCTAATTTTCTTCCGCAAGGCCCCTCATCTTCAAGGCAATTCTCAAATTGTCCGAGATGGCTGTCTAATCGGTGAATCTCTTCCGAGATATCGCTTCGCTCGGAGAGGAGAGCGACTTCTTTGATCAGATCTTCAGGGGCGAGGGTGACTTTATGCCGAGTAAGGGCCTGGTTCACCCGATCTTCCAGGCGTTTTTGGTACTCTTGGATCCCTAGGGGTGCCAGCTCTCGGATCTTATCGAGTTGTTCTGAGAGGAGATTTTTTCGGAGCTTAAACTCTTCGTAGAGGTTTTTTCCCTCTAAATCCCGCATCTGGGTAAGAGTTTGGATCGCTTCTTTGAGGCAGGAATGTGCGGCCGCTTTAAGTTCTTCACGGTCGGGGATCGCCGTTTCATCACTCTGGGCAACCCCGGGGAGGGGGAGAAGGTCTTTCAGCTGAATACTGTCGTTGAGGCCTTTATCTTCTATATACCGTGAAAGATCTTCGCGATATTTATCCAGGACCTGCAAGTCGAGATGGTAGAAATCCGTCGCCGTGACCGGGTCGAAACGAACGATGACGGAGAGAGAACCTCTAGAGATCGCTTCTCTCACCTTATCTTCGAGGCCAGCTTGAAGGAAGGCGATCTGTTCGTTGATCTTGGTTGAGATCCGGAGAAATCGATTATTGACGCTCCGGATCTCGCAAGAGAAGACGAAGGTTTCAGTTTCCATTCGACCTTCGCCGTGCCCGGTCATACTTCTGAGCAAGGTTTTACCCTCCCCTAAACATCATTTGAAGGTTACTCGACTGACTACCCGTCTGTCTTGGGCTGCTCAGCAGTTTTTGGAGTGCTCGTCTCTTGGGGTTGGCCATCCTGGGAAGTTGAATTCGTTGTAGGAGTTTCTTCGGTAACCGTTTTAGGAGTACTGGTCTCTTGAGGTTGGCCACCCTGAGAAGTCGAATTCGTGGTGTTGGCTTGAGTGTTATTGGCTTCGGTCGAATTCGGCGTTTCAGTCTTGTTAGGATCTGGAGTTGTTGTGTTATTTGGAGCGCCCGGAGTGGGGTTATTACCTGGAGGGATCACGATCGGATTTGAACTCGAGCTACTCGTCGAATTAGGGTTAGGAGGAGTTCCGCCCGGTCCGGGAACTGAAGGAGATCCGGTTTCAGCATCCGCGTCGGGATCGCTAATGGTGTTTTGAGTGTTGGCGTTAGGATTGTTGATCGTACTGGAAATGCCTTCGTTTTCCATATGACCCACCCAGACGAGTCCGATGACGATGATTCCGACTAAGACTGATAGTACGGTGGTGATGCGAGTGATGTCTTTGGTCGCTTGAGCTCCCAAGATGCTATCACCACCAGGGCCTGCTCCGAAAGCTGAGGCGAGGCCGCCTCCCTTTGGATCTTGGATTAAGATCACGAGGATAAGAGCGAGGGACAAAACGACGAGGATCAGGGCGAGGACCATCCAGACGCCACCCCAGAAACTCGCACCGGCCAATGCCGTACCTAACACTAAATTTTGGAACAGTTTAGCTCCCAGAAAGCTCGAAAGCATGGGATAACCTTTCTCGGTACAAAACCTATACTTGTATAAACAGAGGAACAGATCATCTTTTCGATCTGTCGGGCCTGAGACTCAAGCAGAATCTTTTGTTTTCGGCCCTCAAATGTTGATAACTTACTTTATCAGCGGTCCCAGTTGCAGATGGCCAAGAATTTGTCGGGAACTAAGCTGGCTCCACCGACCAAAGCGCCATCGATATCGGCTTTCGCCAAGAGCTCCTTGACGTTACCCTCGTTGACACTCCCACCGTAAAGGATGGGATAGGCAGCTGCAATTTCTTGGGAAGCTAAATTTACTAAATCGGCTCGGATCGCGCGGTGGACTTCATCCGCTTGTTCGGGAGTCGCCGTCTTGCCGGTACCGATCGCCCAAACGGGTTCGTAGGCAACGACCGTTTTCGCGATCTCTTCCGAGCTGAGGCCTTCTAAGCCGCTTCGAAGTTGTCTCAAACAAACTTCTTCGGTTTGGCCCGCTTCGCGTTCTTCTAATTTCTCACCGACACAAAGAACTGGGGTTAATCCGGCTTCTAAGGAAACTTTTACCTTTTTGTTCGTATCTTCATCGGTCTCACCAAATACGTGGCGTCGTTCTGAGTGCCCGACGAGATTCCATTGGGCTCCGGTTGAGACGACCATCGAAGTGGAGATTTGACCGGTGTAAGCCCCCGATGCTTCGAAGTAAACATCCTGAGAACCCACTTGAATGTTGGAGTTCCCATTCGCGATCTCTTGAATTGCGAGGAGAAAAGGGGAAGGAGGAAACAGAACGACCTCATGAGCGAAGTCCGAGGCGAGTCCATCTGAAAGGGCCTGCGCCAGAGTGCGTCCACTTTCAAGGTCGGTATTCATCTTCCAGTTTCCGGCGAGAATTGTTCTTCTGTTCGACATTTTGAGTTCCGTGTTACTTGCGTCGCATTTCATTCATGAGAAAGAAGGGCTGAGATCGAATTTGTTTCATCGCTTCCGAATCGCTCTGAGAGGAAATTCGGGAATGAGATGAACCTCTCGGCGCCCTCTAGAGAACCCGCAATTTTTATCTAATCTTCTGGGAAATGAAAGTGAGGATTAGAATTTTTATTGAATTAGTATTAACTTACTCTCCCAGATAAAGTGAGGTGCGCTCTTATGAGCGGATTTCTACTACTGGAGAGAGGTCTAAGTTCATGTTAATATCTGCTTTAGGACGGGATTGAATTCTTTGTCGGGTATTTCTTTCCCCTTTTTCCTCAATTCTCTATTTTTATCACGTGCTTCTTTTCATGCTTGAGTGCTTCCTGAGTACTTAAGATCAGGTGCTTCTCACCGCTCGACCGTATCGTCAAGTCCTTTCAAAATTCACTTTTGTTCCATGCTCTTACTGGCTTTAGAAACATCCAGCTCCCAGGGCGGCCTCGCACTTTTTAAAGGGGCCGAACAACTGGCTTTCAAGGAGTTCCCGAAGGGACTCGTGCACGGCCGTGAGATCACGGTGTATCTGGATGAATTGATGGTCAACAGCGGTTTTTCTCCCAGCGACCTTGAGACGATCGCCGTCTCCGCGGGACCTGGGTCCTACACCGGAATTCGGGTAGGGGTAACCGTCGCTAAAACCTTGGGCTACGCTCTGAATTGTGGGGTTATGCTGGTTTCATCGCTTGAAGTTCTCGCCTTGAATGGTTGGGAAGCCTCCAGTCAGCAAAAGGGTGACGTTCCGATTGAAGAGAGGCTTTTCTGTCCCGTCTTGGATGGGAAGCAGGGGCATCTCTACCGTGGGGTCTACCGGTTCAGTTCGGGATTGAAGCCCGAGCGGGTGGTTGAAGATGGGGTCGAGAATGTCAATGAACTGGTCGACGGTTTCTTTCCAGAGATCCCTCCGGGAACAACTCTCTTCGGTGACGGAGCGAGCATCGTCAGAGATCGATTATCGCTCGGAGAGGATGATCCCTATGACTATGGTCCCAGTGATTGGAATCTTCCCCGAGCTGATCGCTTGGGGCGATTGGCGGTGGAATCGATTTCCCAAGGGATTCATCCAGCGATGGGTGAAGAAGTGCACCAATTGAGTCCCGTCTATATGAGGGTTTCTGAGGCGGAGAGAAAATTTGCTGAACGACGCCAAGAGAAAGGTCTCAAGGAGTAACAGTGACGGCAACTCAAGAGAGCACTCGCCTCTTATCCGTGAGGAAAAGAAGGCGAAGCCGTAGGCTTCGGCTATCCTTGACCATCTGTGGGATATTAGGAATAGGATTGTTTCTCAATAGCTACCTGGCCCTGCGCCCCGCTCGTTTAGAAGAACAAGTTCGGCGCTATATCCTCGAAGTATCGGGTGGGGCTTTGGAGGTGCGAGGAGAAGTCAGTGTCGACTGGCGACGAGGAATTCATATTCAAGACTTGGCCTACACGGCTCCCGATCAAAAATCTTCAATTCCATCTCTCAATATCCGCTTAGCTCATATTAAACCCCGCTCGACTTCTCTCGCCTTAGGTCAATTTGATATTGAAGAGGTCACCCTCATCGAGCCCCGGCTCAGCCTTGTCGTCGGCTCGGATGGTATTCCTATCCCCTTAGAATTTCCTGAAGGAAGTCTGCTCTCAAAATGGTTGAGTGGAACGCTTCAGGGTGAAACTAGTAAGAATTCAAGCTTTCCCTTGCCGCGTTTAAATGTTCGCGAAGGTGCCTTGCTCTTTCGGTCGGATGGCAGTCAAAACATTCGGCAAGACTTTCTCGATATCGATCTCGATGTCGATGTCCAACCTCAAGGGCTGATGCACATCCGAGGGAAAGCACGTACTCCCTTCGTCGATCAGATCGGAATCGTCGGAACCTGGGACCCTGGTAACGCCGGATTAAATGTAGCTTTTGATGGCGCGCGAATCAGTCTCGCCCATCCCCTTCGCGGCATCATTCCTGAAGGTGGAGAAAAATGGATCCAAGAGCTCGACCTTCAAGGCCGAGTCGACCTTCAAGGTAGCTTGAGTTGGAAGCCGGGTTCCCTCCCTCAAATCGGCAACGTCAAAGGAAGCATTCTTGAAGGCCATCTTCGAGTTCCTCATGTTTTGGGTGCCTTAGAACGCATCAAGGGTCGATTCTCCCTCGAAGGAAATCAAATCGAGTTCTCAGATATTGAATCCTGGGTCGGGACGGGAAAAGTGAGCGGCACCGGAAGGATACATTGGGATTCAGAGTGGACGGAAATACAATCGTATCGAGTGGATCTCAAGGGAGAAGGCTTGAGTCTGGATTCCCGTTGGGGAAAGTGGTTACCTTCACATCTGCAAAAATATTTAGAGCGAGTTCATCTACGAGGACGGTTCAACTTTGACTTAAAGACTTCGGTGCCTCCAGAGCAAGTACCTTCTCGTCTGCTTTTAAGTTTTACTGAGGGAGAGTTTTTACATCGGGATTTTCCTCTCGCTTACAGTGGGCTTCAGGGCAAAGTTCGAGTCTCAGAAGATAAAGTGGAGATCGTTCAGCCTCTGACTTTGAGTCGAGAATCTTCCAAGGCGACGTTGACGGGTTGGATGGGTGTTTCAAAGGATAATCCCCAATCCAAATTGGATCTCATAGTGGAATCCTTGCCCTTAGACGACGATTTGCGCTCGGCATTACCGGCGGATTGGGTCACTTATTGGAGAGAGTTGAATCCAGCGGGGAAAATCGACTTAGTGTTAGAGATCCAACAGAAGGGAGTCGATTCAGCACCTTCTAAAAAGAATGACGTCTTAGACGATAAGTTCGCGTTTACCCTGCGAGCCGTCGATACTCAGATCACTCCTCAGCGGTTTCCGTTTCCGATTTCCCATATCAATGGCAAGGTAGAAATGGATCGCTTAACGCACACCCTAAAATTTTTAAATTTGAAGGGCGAACGCGAGGGGCAAGTCTTCACTGCGAATGGAGAGTTGAACTACGAAAAGGGAGCGGTGGGTGAAATTGAAATTAAAACTCCATCCTTAGCTTTAGATAGTGAATTAGTCAAAATTCTTCCCCCGGAAGGTCAAAGCCTCATTCAGGATTTCGGACTCTCGGGCAGAAGCGGAGTCACTCTCAATCTATATTCAAGACTGGATGAGGAGCTCCAGTCGAAGCTGACCTTCGACATTCAGGATCTTTCAGTCAACTTCAGTCGCTTTCCTATGCCGTTACGGTTTCGATCGGGAAAGATGATTCGAGATACCGATGGTTCCTTTCGCATCGAAAAACTTAAAACCGCCGAAGCTGGGCTGGCGATGGGAACCGTCGATGGCACATTGAGTCAGCTCGGGGGGCAACGACGGCTGAGTGTCGATCTCGATATTCAAAAATTGTCGGTCGATGATGATTTTCCTCGTTACTTGCCTAGTGATCTCCAACGAGTGGTCAAGCAATTGAAGTTGAAGGGCACGTTAACAGGGAAGCTCAACTGTGAAGTGGATTACGATCGTGATCGCCCCCAGAACAGTCGAGTTTCTTACAAAGCGAGAGAAGTCACAACTAAGGATCTAAGTGTCGATTTCGGATTGTTGATCCAAGGCATTCAGGCAACGGGAGAATTCAAAGGTGGAAGAGATTTTTCTCAGGGGCATGCCTTTCGGGGTAAAGCGACGGTTCAATCATCAAAGTTTAATCGATTGAGCTTTGGGAAGACCGATTTGGAATTTTCGTTTGCAAGAGAGCTAGAACAAATTCGAAAGCTCCGCACTCGGCCCCAGCCGATCGAAGGTCAAGAACCTTACGGGCCTAAGACGCAAACGATCAGTCAAAAATTACTCCAACGCTTCCAGCTCGCTTCCAAGGATCGCTTGTTTCAAGTCTGGATCAAATCGAGTGAGCTGTATGGGGGAAAGCTCGAGGGCTTTTTAGGAATGGATTCTGGAGTGCGTAGAGATTTAAACGGAGAATTTTGGGCAGAAGATGTTCAAATTCAAAAATCTGCCATCGATGTGTTTAAGCTTAAAAAAGAGCAGCAACATGAAGTGGATGGGAAGGCCGAAGGATTTATTCAATTCTCTGGGATCGTCGGGGAAATCGAATCGATAGGCGGGCAAGGAGAGGTTCATGTGCGAGAGGCAAAGCTTGGGAAATTGCCTCTTTTTGTGAGTTTCATCAATCGTCTCTTTAGCTTGAAGGCAAAGGCTATGCCTCATTTTAAGCAGGTCGATTTGAACTTTGCGATCCGTGATCAGAAGTTTGAATCACTCGAAGCTGAAGGCATCACCATTCGTGCCGATGGCTTGGATTTGCTCGGCTACGGTTCTCTCGACTTTGCGGGTAAACTTAACATGACCTTAAAACCCCAGATCTTAGATTGGAAACTTCCGATCATCGATTCAGTCTTTGATCTGTTGAAGCGCTTACTCTTGCGCATCCGAGTGGAAGGAACGCTCGAAAACCCGACGACGACCGTTCTCAGTGGAGCGGGATTGTTAAAGGTCGACGTGACTCCGGAGAGCTCGAGTTCGAAAGAGGATAAATAGTTGGGTTATTAAAATTTCAAAATCGCCCAGTAGCGCCTGGGCTTGCCCCAGGCCAGTTTCATAAAATGGGAATGTCGCAATTGATGAGCGAGCGCCCGGAAGGAACACCTCTAAAGGATAGACTAAGTTTTTCTGATCTGTTAGTAAGCCCGGAGCGTAAGCGACGGGACGAATCGTAGAATTGACATCCAGCACCTTGAATCTACGTTTCGTGGAGACGACTCAGTACAACCAATAGTTAACTTTAAAGTCTATATATTCTTTCACCCGTCGCTTACGCTCCGGGCTTATTAAGGGGTTTCTTAGATTAATCACCCAAATTCTGGTGAATTTGGCTACGTGTTCTTTTCGTAAACTTTAAGAATTTTCTTCGTCAGCGAAGCGATCCCGAAATCCGATTTTAAAGCTTCGACCTTCGTCCAAACGACTTCTCTTTCTTCATTCTTGGAGCTTGATGGCTTCTTCTGGTTTTCCAAATCGAAGAGCCCTACTTCGACGCTGATTTTTCTGAATGTGATCGAATGCTTAATCGATCCGAGGGGAGTGGCTCTAGGGAGCTTATTCAAACCTAGCTCTTTTTGGAGATGGGATCTTAAAACAGTTTCACCTTCTTGGGGGTCTTGATTGCCTTCGAGTTCAACCGACGGGAAGACCCAAATCCCTTTGAGGTAGGGGGGAGCCTCCTTCGCATCCGTCGAGTACCGTTCTAAGTAGAGCTCGGAGCCATGTCTTATGACGCCGACCCGTAAGGTCACAGGAACTTGTTTCTTTCTGGGGGGCTTGTTGGGATATCTCGTCGGATTCCCTTCCTTAAAGGCCTTACAAGTATTTTGTAGAGGGCAATCAGCACACCGAGGAGATTTGGGTGAACAGATTAAAGCGCCAAGTTCCATCAGCGCTTGATTAAAGTCACTCGCATGGCCGGGAGGCAGCAGTTGGAGGAGCTCTTCCTGGAAGAAGTTTTTCGTTGCGGGCTTTCGAGGATCTTCTCTCACGGCTAACCACCGGCTCATCACTCGTTCTACGTTGCCGTCTAAAACGACGTAACCTTGATTGAAGGCGATACTCAACACCGCCGAAGCCGTATAGGGGCCAATCCCCGGGAGGCTTAAGGCTTCGTCGTAATCTTTAGGGAAGCGTCCTTTGAAGTCGTTGTGAATGATCCCCGCTGCTCGATGCAAGCTTCGGGCTCGTCGGTAATATCCTAAGCCGGACCACAGGGGTAAAACGTCATCGATATCAGCTTCGGCAAGAGCTTTCACGCTCGGGAAGCGGTTGAGGAATCGCTTGTAGTAGGGGATGACCGTATCGACTTGAGTCTGTTGAAGCATGATTTCGGAGATCCAAACCCTGTAGGGAGTTACATTACGTCGCCAGGGGAGATCTCGTTTGCTTTGGCGGTACCATCTCAGGAGTTTTTCGGTGGGTGTCGTCCGTTTTGAAACCATATCCAAGGGGCGGTAGAGTTCTTAATCTCTCCTCTATCTTCGAAGGGGAAGTGTAATTCGCAAAATTTTTACAAATTCGGCTACAACAAGGAGCTTATGCTATTTCAAAAGTCGTCGGAAAAATAGAGAGGGCATAAAAATTCACGTTTGAGAATAACTCTCCTTTGTTGAAATTCGTCGCACTAGATACAATTCGGGGAATTGAAATCTCAATTGAGGAGTTCAGCAATTCCATCTCCCTAGATCCAGTCTGTCGCGCCCTTAGATGGATCTGTAAATAGAAAGAACAATTTCTCTCAAACCTAGCTTCGATCTGACGGAGTTACCGGTAGAAACCGAATTAGGAAAGTTCCGGGTTTCTGACAGAGATCATTCCGAAAACATGTCGAGTCCCCAACCACCTTCAGGACCCTTACCCAGACCGACTCCGGTTCAAACTTTGACACCGGCAGATTTATTTCGTGAGGGCTTGAAGGCATTCAATCAGGGGGAGCTTTCAAAGGCAGTGGCGTATTTTCGGGCCGGTTTTTTTGAAAATTTGTACGTAGCTCCCATCCTGCTTCGAGAAGAATACCAAGTGCAATCCATCTGGTATCCCGGTTCATTAGCGGAACCCAAATCCGCCGAGGATTTTGTCTCTCGTTTTAAAGTGGATTGGCAGGAGAGTGAGGGAGCGATCCAATTCTTGAGACACTTATGGAACGATCCCTTAGTCAGGACTGAACTTAGGGGATATATCAATCTGTGTAAAAGCATCGGAAATGCTCGCGAGGATCGACAAAGGGCTGATCTGTTAAAAGAGCGGCTTCGATTTATCAGCCTCGATCGAATTAAGCGTACTCAGTACGAAATCCTTCAACGCATTCAACTCGCCGAGCTCCGCACTCCGGTTGCCCCTCCCTTTCTCGGTCTGGTGATGTTGTCTTCGATCGACCCGGCAAAAACGGTTGAGTTCTTCCGAAAACTCTTCGAAATTGAACCGGTAAAAGTCAGTAAAGTTGCCGGGGGCTACGCTGAATTTCAGTTACAGGGAATTCATATTGGAATTCACGGTTACAACCAACACGGCCAAGGTGATCCTTATCGGCTAGGTCCTCCCCCAGAATCTTTAGGTTGGGGAGCATTTTTTGTCATACAAATCACTAAATTTGATCGATATTACGATAACGCCTCTCGTAATGGCTTTGAGATCATCGACTGTGATCTCAGAAAACGTGGAAGTCGATTTTTTGTTGTAAAAGATCCTTCGGGTTACATTTTCGAACTCACGGAAGAAAAACTTCGCGGTGGGTTAACGAACCTTCCTTCACCCGACCAATAGGCAATTTAGTGGGTGGACGTAAATGAACCAGGATCTCCTTTCGTTGATTTGGAGTATTCGTGAGTCCCGACGAAAAGGCCACTCTCAATTTAACGACGGCTCTTTCAAGTCGTCGAGGTGAGTCTTCTCCACTGGCAGTGGAGTCGATCAAGCAGGTGTTGAATTATGTTGCGCCTGCTTCTCGTGAATTGTTGTTTACTCTTCTCTCCGGAAATAGCGAGTACTTCTTTTTGCTCGATCAGGCGGGCCATGTCATCTGGGCAAACAGCTCGGTCATCTTAGACTTTCCTCAAATTGAACGTGGCAAGCCTTTTTCTGATTTATTGAGCCTTGGGGCCAAAAAAGCTTTCTCTTCCATCTTCGAAGAAGAAGCTTCCGACGGCGTTGTTCAAATCACGGATTACGAACTTCATCATGAACTCCCCAGTGGAGTCAAAGTGGTGTCTTATCGCATCGTGGGCTTGGGAGATGGGATCATCGCTATGTTGGGTTACGATCGAAGCAATGAGCTTGAAGTTGTTTCCCAGATGGCAGTTTTGGTTCAAGAACTCGAGTCCGAAGTGGCTGAACGTATTCGGCTCTCTCAGATTTTAGAAGAGCAAGCCACAACCGACGGACTGACAGGATTGATGAATCGTCGCCAGTTCGACATTCAACTCGAAGATGAATGGCGACGTTGGGAAAGATATGAAAACTGCTTCTCCCTTCTCATGGTCGACATCGATCACTTCAAAGACATCAATGACACTTACGGTCATCAGATGGGAGATGCTGTATTAAGGAAAATGGCGGAAACCCTTAAAGAGACGATCCGCGATTGTGATACGGCGGCTCGATATGGGGGGGAAGAGTTTGCTATCATCGGCTTGAACAACGATGAGGAATCAGGTTCCCTCCTAGCTGTTCGCTTACTCGAAAATATCCGTAAAACTCCCATGCCTCCACCCCTCAAACCGATTACTGTTAGCATCGGAGTCGCCAGCGTTAAAAGCCACTCTCCAAAGAACCCCGCTCAGCTTTTAAGGTACGCTGATGAAGCCCTCTACGAGGCGAAACGTGGGGGCCGAAATCGGTCTGAAGTCTTTAAGGGAAACTCATAAATTGCTTTTAGGGTCTTGTTCGACTCGGAATTTATATTTTTACCAAAAATCCTTCCAAAATCTTTAGTACTCAGAGCTTGAGTTACCTACAATAATCTTTTGGTTCTCAGCTGAATTCTCGCCCGGTAAGGTCTGACCCTGTAAAGTCTAACCCATTGAAGTCAAACCCGGTGAGGGCTATTCCTGTCCGTTCCCGTTATTTACCCGTGATCCATACCGTCCAAGCTGACTCTCACTTAAAATCTTGATCGACAGTTTTAACGAACTCGTCCTTCAATCGGTGAGTAAGGCTATCGTTATGGAGGAGTGAATAGAATGGATTGGCAAGAGTCTAAATTCTTAGCGCTTCAGTTGTTCTGATGAGTTCTCTCCGAAGGGGAAACGGTGTCAGATGAGGCCGTTGTCAGATTAGAACCGTGCCATGAATTCATGGCAATAGATGGAAAATGATTGAACCAAGGGTGAGCTAAATCCTGAATAAGGTTCTCTTAAAAGCTCTTTAGTAACTGCTTTAAACTCACCCCAATAAAATTAAGCCCAAATCGGGCGGGCGCGTTCGTTAGTAGGGGAATGTTATGAATTTTCAACCTCTGAATTCCAATCTTAAGCAAACACTTAAATCTAGAATTCAATGCACTCTCAATGTGAACATTGGGGTCGTCTTCTTATTTGTCTTTTGTCTCCTTGGATCTTCAGTAGAAGCTGCTGGTGATTTTCGGTCTGCCGTTCAAGATTACTCCAAGGCAAAATCAAAATTTAAAAAGGTTCCTTTCAAGCAACGAGCAGATTTCGTTAAGAAAGAACTCGAGCCAAAGTTGTTTGAAATTGCTAAAGACCAATCACGAGAAGCTCTTCAATTTATTACCAAAGAGTTTAACTCGGGTGGAGCCGACATCTCGGGTGCAGCCGTCAAGTCCTTGTTGCATCTTAAAGATGATAAGGCTCTAGGAGTTCTCCTCGGTGGATTCTCAAAACGTTCACCTAAGCTGAGAGAAGACATCTTGGATCAGATGAAGAAGAGTAAGCGAGACTTAGAAGCTGCTGTTCCTCATCTGCTCATCGCATTGAGAACCGAAAAGGACTCCAAGATTCAAGTGAAGATCCCACCGATTCTGGCAAAGGTCGATACCCTCGTCTCGGCTAAAGGGATGATCGATTCCTTAGCGAAGACACGCGGCAAGCCTGCCGATGTTGAAAGCTTCATGGATTCGATCAAATCGGCTCTAAAGAAAACCAAGAGCAAAGATGTTAAAGAATGGCTCGCAAGAGATGCTTTTTCAAAAGCTCGAGGTTCTCAATTGCCCGTTCTGATTTATCTCGCAGGAGAGTTGAAACTAAAATCAGCTCGCCCCGAGATCGTTGAGCTCTTAGACAATCGTAAAGAATCGATTTCATCTGCGGCACTTATCGCGATTTTAAAATTAGGGATCGGTGATCAACTCAGCAAGATCGAAGATGCTTTGATCAAAGGGGGAAGCAAGAAGAGCATTGAGTTTAAGATCGAAGCCTTAGATGCCCTGGCGGCGACCGGAACGGATGAGGCTCTTGAGATTGTCGCTAAAGTCGCAAAGGAAGGTGACCTCGAGTCAAAAACAATCGCCGTAGGAAGTTTAGGTCGCCTAAAGAAGAGCGATACAGCCTTGGAAGCCCTCTTAGTTGCGATCAAGGACCCGGCCGTTGAAGTCCGAAATGCCGCATTAAGATCATTGAGAGGTTTCCGCAAAAAGGAAATGATCAGTGCTCTTATCAACAGAATCAAAGAAGAGAAAGAAGAGAAGCTTCGAATCGATGCCTTGAAGATTCTCATCGTCTCAACCGGAAAAAATATGGGTCTTGAGCACTTAGATTGGAATAAGTGGTGGGACCTTGCTGAAAGTAAATTTGAGTTTCCTAAGTTAGATAAAAAGGGAACTTCAGTAAAGGCTTATGGCTTAGATTACTTCGGTATCGAAATTTCTTCGAACCGAATCGCTTTCCTCATCGATGCTTCGAGCAGTATGAGGCAAATGGTGACGGTGAAGAAGAGAAAAGAAAAGCCGAAGGAAAAAGATAAGCCTAAGAAAGGATCGACGGGACGAGTACCACCTAAAGACAGCGAGAAGGATGGCAAAGGTAGCTTGAAACCTGGTAAAGCCATGAAGCTGGATGTCTTGAAACATGAAATGATTCGAGTCCTCAGAGGATTACCTGCTTCAGCGAACATCAACATCATGTACTTCCATACGACTTTCCAAGCGTGGAAGAAAAAACTTCAACCGATGAATGCTTCGGGAAGAAAGCAAGCCATCGATTTTATCCGAAAACTTCAAAATGGTACGGGAACCAATGTTTACGATACTCTGGAAGCTGCATTGAAGGATAGGCGAGTCGACACTATTTTCCTTTTAACGGATGGTAATCCTACTCGAGGGAAATTGACGGATAAGAACGCAATTTTGAAGAAGATCCAAGTTCTCAACCGTGTTCGCGGAGCCACGATTAACTGTATCGCCTTCGGGGAAAAATCAGAGCTCCTCAAAGAACTCGCAGCTCAAAATGGTGGTGTTTATCGATTTGTGGATGAGTATTGATCGTAGCGATGGGAAATGAAAAAAAGCCCTCGGCTCCGAAGGGGTCGGGGGCTTTTTTTTGGAG
>JANQLS010000179.1 GCA_028280485.1 Planctomycetota bacterium | reverse complement strand
GCTTTCACTCCGCTAAACGTAGGGTCTACGGCCCTACGCTCGCGGCCTGCTTGATCCCAAGCAGGCTTAGTTCCTGTTTAATCAACAGGAACTAATTAGTTTCTGATGAAAAAATGTCGCGCTGAACTTTAACTGTTTGAAGGCCTTCTAGCTAAAACCTTAGTATGGTGCTAAGTCTTTTATTGAGGTGAACCCTCATCTTCCCTTAGTTTCCGCCTGAAGGTTTTTCATTATGCGACGCTCCCACTTCATCCTTTATGTAGCGATTTTTTTAACTCATGGATCATTGAATGCCGATCAAACGATCTTTGATTCTTGGAGGATGACATTAAAGAAGCCTTCGAAGGGTTGGGAGCAGCCACAATTCGATGATACAGCTTGGAAGAAAGCATCTGGAGGATTTGGAACACGATCCACCCCGGGATCTCGAGTGGGAACGGAATGGCGAACTTCAGATATTTGGTTACGCAAAAAATTCGAACTTAAAAAAGTCCCTCCTCAGCCAGCCTTCCTCATTCATCACGATGAGGATGTTGAAGTTTACCTCAACGGTAAAAAAGTACTTTCATTAAAAGAATGGACGACAAAGTATACGGTTATCCCATTTTCGGATGAGGCGAAAAAGCAACTCCAGCAAGGTAGCAATCTTCTTTCTGTTCACTGCCACCAAAGGTTTGGAGGGCAATTTATTGATGTGCATGTGATTGATGCAACCAAAGTTCCTAAGTTGCCTCGACCCAAACGAGACCCAAAACCATTCCAATCTGAATTGATCACTAAGTGGGGGGCGCAAGTTACTGCCGAAAATGCCTGGACGGAGTACCCTCGTCCTCAACTTGTCCGAGAATCCTGGGAAAACTTAAACGGAAAATGGAACTATGCCATTACCAAATCAAGTCAAAGGAAGTTCCCCTCAAAATGGCAAGGACAAATCTTAGTTCCATATTGCTTAGAATCCAAATTAGGGGGTGTCCAAAGATATTTGGAGCCGGATGAGGCGCTTTGGTATCGAAAGCAAAATATCGCGCCACTTGTTTTTGGGAATCAGCGAGCGCTCCTGAATTTTGAGGCGGTTGAATACAAATGTGAAATTTATATCAATCGGAAACTCGTTGGGAAGCACATAGGAGGAAGCACTCCCTTTACGATTGATATCACCTCGGCACTAACGCGGGGAACGAACGAACTTATCGTTCGAGTTGAGGATGATACCGAAGCTTACCAACTGAGAGGCAAACAAGTTTTGTATCCACGAGGTATTTGGTACACCCAAGTTTCGGGGATTTGGCAAACGGTTTGGTTGGAAGTTGTATCTTCTAACTATATAAGGGATTTTAAGGTCGAGACTAAAATTAGATCAGGAGAAGTTACCATTCGTCCCCAAGTAGAAGGGGAGGTAAATAAAGGTACATTGAAGATCCGTATTCGTGATGGTGCTGATATCGTTGCTGAATTGGAAGGCCCTATCGGAAAACATACGATTACTCTTAAAGATCCCAAGCTCTGGTCTCCCCAATCTCCCCATCTTTATGATCTTGAATTGATCCTATCTGATTCGACAGGGTCAAAGTTAGATCAGGTCCG
Organism: Planctomycetota bacterium; assembly: GCA_028280485.1. Taxonomy (GTDB): domain Bacteria; phylum Planctomycetota; class UBA8108; order UBA8108; family JACQVS01; genus JANQLS01. Next base: position 15,365 of record JANQLS010000179.1, on the reverse strand, counting down.
TTCTTACTTCGGTATGAGAGAGATTGGAAAGATTCGCGATCAAGACGGCCACTTTCGATTTACACTCAATGGAAAAGAAATCTACCATTTGGGACCACTGGATCAAGGGTGGTGGCCGGACGGATTACTGACTCCCCCTTCAGATGAAGGGATGCTTTACGATATCCAAGTCCTCAAAGATGCTGGGTTCAATATGATTCGAAAGCACATCAAGGTGGAACCCAGACGTTATTACGCTCACTGTGATCGCTTGGGGATGATGGTTTGGCAAGATCAAGTGAGTGCCGGGAATAACCCACCGTGGACGCGATTGAAATCAAACCCAAAAGATGCTATCTGGCCGGAAGAACAACACCAACAATTCTTATCTGAACTCGATCGCATGGTCAGCGCTTTAGAAAATCACCCTTCGATTGTGGTTTGGGTTCCTTTTAATGAAGCTTGGGGGCAACACAAGACGATGGAAATCGGAAAATGGATGGTGAAGCGAGATCCTACTCGGCAGGTGAACATCGCAAGTGGGGGAAATTTTTGGCCGATCGGTGATATTGTCGATCACCATAATTATCCTCATCCCAATTTTCCCTTTCAGCCTGAGCGCTTTAAGAATTTCATTAAAGTCATCGGAGAATTTGGAGGGCACGGTTATCCGGTGAAAGGGCATCTCTGGGACAGTTCACGTCGTAACTGGGGTTACGGTGGCTTGCCTAAAAATCTCGCTGAGTTTAAGGAGCGCTATTTAAAGTCGATGGAGTTGATGGTCGGCTTTAAGAAAAAAGGGATTGCTGGGGGAGTTTATACTCAAACAACCGATGTCGAAGGGGAGATCAATGGATTGATGACTTACGATCGAAAAGTGATTAAGATCAACCCTGCGGAACTTAAAAAGATTCATGAGAAACTCATTCAAAATTGATAGCAGCAACATGATTAAAGCTAACCTTCGCCTATTGGGCATTTGCATTGCATTTTTAATTTCAAGTCTAGTCAACGCCCAAAATCCGGAGCGACCCAATATCGTGATCATCTTGGTCGATGATATGGGTTTCTCTGATATCGGTTGTTACGGTTCGGAGATTGAAACCCCTAATATCGATAAGCTCGCCAGTGGTGGTTTGCGATTTACACAGTTCTACAACTCAGGACGTTGTTGTCCGACTCGGGCTAGTTTGATGACAGGTTTGCAGCCGCATCAGGTGGGTATTGGACATATGACGGAGCCTCCAAAACAACCTCTCGGTATCAAGGGGCCCTACCAAGGCTACCTCAATAAAGATTGTGTCACCTTAGCTCAAGTTCTCAAACCAGCTGGTTACCATACCTTGATGGTTGGGAAGTGGCACCTTGGGCTTCACAGTAAAGAGAATTGGCCGCTTCAACGAGGTTTTGATAAGTACTACGGATGTCTCTCTGGTGCGATCAACTACTTCAAGCCAGGTGGAGGACGCTTTATCTACGATGGAAATCAACAAGTAGATACAGATGAGAATTTCTACGCAACGGATAACTTCACTGATAAAGCGATCGAGTACATTTCCGAAGTCTCTAAGAAGGATGATCATCCCTTCTTTCTCTACGTTGCCTATAACGCTCCTCATTGGCCTCTCAATGCGAAGTTAGAAGATTACAAAAAGTATCGAGGAAAGTACAAAGAGGGATGGGAAGTTTTGCGCGATAGGCGTTTGAAGCGCCAAAAAGAATTGGGGTTGTTTGAGGGAGAGGTGACTCCCACTCCTTTAGTGACTCCCGACTGGAAATCATTGCCCGAGAAAAAGCGCGACGACTTAGATGCTATCATGGCTGCTTACGCCGGCTGTGTAGATTCAATCGATCAAAATATCGGTAAGCTCACTCAGCATTTAAAGAAGTTAGGGAAGCTCGATAATACTCTGATTTTCTTTCTTTCAGATAACGGGGCCTGTCAAGAGGGAGGAAAATTCGGTAAGGGTAACGATGCCATGGTCCGGAATCCCCCTTTAGAAACCACCGGTGGGGTTTGGTTAGGACTCAATTGGGCCAATGCGACGAACACCCCGTTTAGACTCTACAAGCACTTTGTTCACGAAGGTGGAGCTTGTACTCCGATGGTGGTTCATTGGCCGAAAGGGATTCCGCAAAAGCTCAACGGATCTTTCATTCGAAACTTTGCCTACCTTCCCGATTTTATGCCCACTTGTTTAGAACTCTCGGGGGCTCAATATCCAAAAGATAAGCCGGTGAGTCCGGGGCGTTCGATGTTACCTTTGCTAAAAGGAAGTCCGTCGCCCATCCATCCCGAACCCATCTACTGGGAGCACGAAGGGAACGCCGCTCTTCGTTGGGGAGATTGGAAGCTCGTCAAAGAGTACAAAAAGCCCTGGGAACTTTATAACTTAAAAAAGGATCGAACCGAGCTTAACAATCTTTCAAAATCTCATCCGGAAAAATACGCACAACTCATCACTCTATGGGAAGCCTGGGCCACTGAAAAAAGAGTGGCTTACCCCGAAAGATTCAACATGTACGAGTTTTTGCGAAAGAAAAGGCAGAGAGAGCAGGTAAAAAAAGAGAAACCGAGAAACTGACTCGAATTTAAAAGTCGACGAGATATCATGGAACCCAAAGCCATCATTGAAGAGTTGTATGCGAATCGATCCGTCTTCGAGAAGCTATTGATCTCCATACCTCATGAAATGATTCATTGGCGACAAGCTCCGAACAAGTGGTCATTGTTAGAAATTGTGGCTCACTTACTCGATGAAGAAATTGAAGATTTTCGAATTCGCTTACGTTTGGTTTTAGAAGACCCAAAAATTGACTGGCCTCCCATCGATCCTGAAAGTTGGGTGGCTCAAAGAAAGTACTCTGATAAAAATTACTCGGAGTGTCTCACTCGATTTTTGGAAGAGCGAAATGCTTCCATCCACTGGCTACAGAATCTGACGGATCCACGATGGGACAATGCCTACCATCATCCTAAGTTTCCGCCGATCAGTGGTTCGATGTTACTAGCGAATTGGTTAGCCCATGACTACCTTCACATTCGTCAAATCACTCAGTTGAAATTCTTCTATCTCTCAGAACATTCTCAACCCGATGCGTTGAGATATGCCGGCAATTGGTAAGACTCAAATCGGAGGTGCCCTATGTCGAATATTCATTTCTTTGATTCAGCCTCGAATCCAAAATTGGAAGCTTATCAGAATCTCAAAGATGCAGGGCGATTGAAGCGCGAAGGACGATTTATCACTGAGGGTCGATATGTTACTGAGCGCTTGTTACTCAGTGATTACGATACGGAGTCTTTGCTCATCAGCGAAAATCGAGTGGAGAGCTTTCGGGATGACCTTCAGTGTGATGTCCCCTCAGACGTACCCGTTTATGTCTTACCCGAAAAAGAGATCGAGGAGCTCGTAGGCTTTCAGTTTCACCGGGGGATTTTAGGTTGTGGGAAAAGAGGCCTGAATTTAGATATTGAGAATATCTTACCTTCGTCAGAAGAGCCGCTATTGTTATCGATTTGCCCGGATGTGGGACAGGCTGAAAACTTAGGTCAGATCATCCGAAGTAGTCGCGCGTTTGGGGTGGATGCTCTGATACTAGGTGAAAGCTGTTGCGACCCTTTTTCGCGCCGTGCTCTTCGAGTTTCCATGGGGAACGCACTCTACTTGCCTATTTATACATCATCGAACATCGCTCATGATTTGGCGCACCTGAAAGTCGATTGGGGGATCGAATTGGTAGGTACAACCTTAGATGAAGAAGCGCTCAGTCTTCCTGAAACTCAATTTCATTCACGGGTGGGATTAATTTTCGGAAATGAATCAAAGGGCATGCGTCAAGAAGTTAAAGATCTTTGTGACCATTTGGTGACCATTCCCATGCAAACCGGGATGGATTCCCTCAATGTGGGGGTTGCTGCGGGAATCTTTCTCTATCAAGTCGCCAACGAAAAAGTGGTGGAGATTCCGGAATAAACCGAATCGGCAAAACTGAGATTAGTTTTCCACTTTTATCTAATATTTCGGGGCTTAGCGGCGTCGATGAGATAGCATTTATTCTCATGACGTTTACCGCAATCTGATTTTCGGTCTAAATGGAAAACTATGGCTTTCTCACTTTTCAAATACTCTCCTCTCAAACTCTCAATCGTCCTAATCCTCGGCGTGATTGGGCTCTATTCCTGCTTGAGTTTCTCAAATTCACCGGCTCCAGAAAATGAAAACCCTAAGGTTGAAGATCTGTTACTTGAGCTTCATGGCAAGGAGGGAATGTCTGGGATTGAAGGCGGCCGCAATTGGGCAGATGAATTACTTTCCGAGGATCGCAAAACAAAGAAAAAGGTATTCCAAGATCTATTAGAACTGAAGACCAAGGCGATCCCTATTTTAGAGATCCTCTTCCTCCATCCTGAAGAGTCGGTCCGTGAAAGCGCGCAAGATCTCTTCACTCGCATGGGGGAAGAAGCGATTCCAAGTCTTTTGAAGTTGTTAGATTCGAACGTCGGAATTCAACGTTACCACGCTATCTGTTGCTTTCGGGATATGGGGCCTCAAGCCGAGAAGGCGGTGTCCGCATTAGGAGAGTGCTTGGACGATGCCGAGATCGCCAATGCCATGGAAGCGGCGAGAGCTTTAGCTCAGTTGAGGGAAAAAGCAGCTCCCGCGGTGGAACAGCTTGCCAAAGCACTCGAGCATCCTCATTGGATCGTTCGCGTGATGGCCGCTGGGGCCTTGTCTTCTATCGGACCTAAAAGCGCACCCGCTATTCGTCCTCTAATTATTTTGTTGATCGATGAAGATGTTTCGGTTCGTCGTGCTGCTGCCGATGCTTTAGCTGCGATTGGTCAAGAGGCTTGGCCTGCAACTGATGCCTTGATCGCTTCTCTTAAAGATGAAAACCTCTACGTGCGAATCTGCGCTGCTGGCGCACTGGGAAGTATCGGTCCTAAAGCAAAAGCAGCTCTTGAAGAATTAAATAAAGCCTTAAAAGATCCAGGTTTGAATTCAGAGGCGACTTGGGCGATCGCCAGAATCCAGGGTAAGCCGGTAAAGAATATTGAAGGGCTTCAGCAATCCGATTCTTCTTTGAATGTCGAAGCGTCTCAGATCTTTCAGCCCAAAGATGGCCAATGGCTGATGTTTTGTGGGAACGCCCGACGGAATGCTGTTTCCTCAGAGACGGGTTTACCTGAAACCTGGGATCTCGAAACCGGAAAAAACCTACTATGGTCGGTTCGTTTAGGAACGGAGATGTACGGTAGTCCCATCGTTACCAAAGATAAGGTCTATATCGGCTCTGACAATACGATACAGCTCGGGACCGACTTAGATATTCAAGCCGGAACATTATTCGCTTTGGATAAAGCGACAGGAAAGTTGATTTGGAAGGATTTGGCCCCAAGGCTGGGACGTGGGCTCGAAGATTTCCTCTTAGACACGACCACCAGTTCTCCTTTGATCGAAGGTGAGCGCCTTTACTATATCACTGCTCAAGCTCAACTGAGATGCTTAGATACAGAAGGCTTCAGAGATAAAGAAAACGATGGTCCTATCAAAGATGAAGTTTTCATTTCGAAGGTCGATGCCGACTTAATTTGGGAGCTCGACTTTGGATCTCAGTTAGGCGTTTATCCCCATGAAGCTCCAAATTGTTCCGTCGTTTCTGTGGGTAACCTCTTGATGGTTTGTACTTCTAATGGAGTCGATGAAGCTCACAAGAATGTTCCAGCACCGCGTGCCCCCAGCTTTTTAGGCGTCGACAAACGGAATGGAAAAGTCGTTTGGAAAGTGATCGGACCGAGCCCCAACGTATTTCATGGTCAATGGAGCAGCCCTTCATTAGCCGTCGTTAGGGGGAAGGTTGTCGCCTTTTTTGGGGGAGGAGATGGTTGGCTTTACGCGTTAGATTCAAAAACGGGAGATGAGATTTGGCGTTTGGATGGAAATCCAGAGGGGTCGGTCTGGAGAACGGGAAGTGATATTAAAGGGGGCAAGTTACAGAAGAATAATATCATCGCTTCACCACTCTATGATCAAGGGGTGGTGTATCTTGCGATGGGACAAGACCCTGAGCATGGATTAGGTCAGGGGCGTTTGCTCGCCATCGATCCTCAAGGATCGGGAGATGTCACTAAGAAGAGAGTTCTTTGGAGCCAAGACAAGGTCGGTCGATCGTTGACGACTCCGATTGCCCATGAGGGATTAATTTATATGGCCGACCTCAATGGTGAAGTTCACTGTATCGATCAAAAGACAGGCAAGATTCAGTGGAGCCATGATCTCTTAGCTAGAATTTGGAGTTCCATTTTTGTTGCGGATGGAAGACTTTACGTTGGGGATGAGGATGGCACAGTGACCGTCTTCAAGTTGGGAAAAGAGAAAAAGATTTTAGCCCGTAACGAAGTCTATTCCACGGCCTGGGCTGCACCTTGTGCTGCAGAAGGTGTGCTTTATTTTCCAACGGCCAGTTCGCTTTATGCGTTTAAGGTTAAAGAACCTAAAAAGAAGAGTGAATAGTCCAGACCCATTTCAAGCCCGAAGCGTCAGCGAGGGTCAGCATACAGTTACATAAATATTTGCGAAGCGACTTAAGAACCTGCATTCACATTGAACTAAAATCCAAAGCGCACCTTGATTTCAAATCAAACACGGGCACTCGCTAACGCTTCGCGCTTGAAATGGATTCAGACTAAGATTCAGATATCCATTCAATAATTTGTTTCCGGTTATGCCTTAAATAAATCTCATCCAATTTACAATTGAGTTCTGGGAGGAGATGTAACATTCGATCATAGATTTCTAAAATTTCTTTATACCGTTGAGACTCACCAGACAATGATTTATCAAAATGCCCGTAATAGGGACCTACAAATTGAATTTCTAATAGATTTTCATAGGCTGTGAATAATTCTCTCGTACTAAATTGATTTTTATATTTATCGATCACATGTAACCAAAATTCACGGTCGATTAAATTTTCGAATCGAACTTTTACCGAGCCTAGCCGTTTATTCTCATTCGTAAGTACTTGATCAAATAATTCAACTGCACTCGCCATGCATTCTTTAATTCTTTCTGCGATGGTTTCTTCATCTTCCTCCTCCTCTATGTTCTCAACATCCTCTTCGTCGTCGTCTTCATCCGAGAAATCGTAATCAAAGTCGTCATCATCCTCATAGTCTTCTTCATCTTCTAATTCGTCAAGAAAGCTTAAATCCTCTTCATTAAATTTTGCGCAACGGTATTCGAATAAGTCTCGATTTAATGCTAATGGGGTTTTATGCAGAACAGATTCAAAGGATGAAGATTCATTGATAAGGTACGTGAAAATCGGATTTTGATTTTTAAAGCTTTGAGTTTTTACTTCGAAGATGTAATCAGGATCTAATTTTTCTGGATCAGAAAAAAAATCCTTAATCGTTCCTTTGAAGGGTATGAGCCGAGCTTCGTTTAACAAGTGACAAGCGATGATGCAATTTGCAGAACCAGTGGGGAAATAAAGTCCAATGGAGTTACCGCACGAGCTTAAAATGAATGGGATAAATCTGAGTTGAACCCATGGATTGATATAATTCAAATCCAAGATGGCGCGATAGCTAACAACTCCGATTCCCTGATCGTTGAGAGCATCGCTTTTACTTTGACCATGAATTTCCCCTGCATTGGCATCAATAAATTCTGCGATCTCACTCGGAATGGTAATTCCAAAACGTATTTCGCAATCTCTTCTATTCAAAATTCTCTCCATACGGGCGATATTTGATTTCCCATTTCAAGCCCGAGCGCCAGCGAAGGATGGTATACAGTTAAATAAATATTTGCGAGAGGATTTAAGAAATAGCTTTCGCGCGGAACTGAAATTCAAGACACCCCTTAATTGAGAATGCGATTGGGGGCACTCGCTAACGCTTCGCGCTTGAAATCGTAATATTAAAAAAAGCCTCCGAACTCGTGAGAGATCGGAGGCTTTTTTTTAGCTCAGAGCAAGTTTTAAATCAAACTTGGAATTTGCCAACAACTACCTGCAATTTGTTGCTGAGGTCGGCTAATTCAGTTGCAGCCGTACGAGTCTGGTTGGCGACCAAGGCACTCTCTTGAGCCGTTTTTTCAGTACCAGAAACGTTTCCGGCGATCTCTTCATTGGTTGATTTTTGTTCACCCACTGAGGTGGCGATCGTTTGGGAAAGTTGTGAAATTTCGTGAACGATATCAGAGATTTTACCCACGGAATTCACGGCTTCACCGATGGCTTCTTGAATACCTTTGATGTTGGCGCGAATTTCATTCGTGGATTTACCTGTCTGTTTAGCTAACTCTTTTACTTCGTTTGCTACGACAGCGAAGCCTCTACCGTATTCTCCGGCGCGAGCCGCTTCGATGGTTGCGTTCAAGGAGAGCAAGCTGGTTTGCTCAGAAACGCTGTTGATGGTTTCAACAACGCTATCAATCTTTTCAGCCGAGTTTCTTAAATTAGTAATTTTATCATTTGCGACATCGGCTAAGCCTCGAGCTTCTTCTGTTACTGAAGCGGATTGAGAGGCACTTCGAGAAACCTCTGCAGTACTGGCTGACATCTCCTGAATCGCAGCCGAAATGATCATCGCTTGGTTTTGAGTGTTCTCAGCGCCACTGCTCATTTCGTAAGCGGTGCTGGAAAGGCGAGCCGAAGCTTCACTCAAGGTTGTTGAGTTCTGGGTGACTTCTTGAATGATATGACGAAGTGAACTTCCCATTTCATTCATCGACTTGATAAGTTCACCCATTTCGGCTTTAGCTTTAGCGTCGCAATTTACAGTTAAATTACCCGAAGCAATCGATTTTGCGAACTCAGCTGCTTTAACGATCGGAGCCGAAATTGAGTTTGCAAACTTAAAGGCCAAGATAACGATGATGAGTGAAAAGACGAAAGCAACACTACAGTTCCAAATCACCGTCATGGTATTGGAGGCTGCAACTTGTTCCTTCATATTTGCGACGGCTTTCAAAGCTTCCCGTTCTTCGATTTGGGCTAGGAGAGCCCATTGAGTGTCGAAGGCAGTAACGGGAGTATAGGCCGTTAAATAATTATTGTTATCGCCATTTTGAACGGAGGTAATCCCCGAGTTTCCCGCCAAACCTTCCTGGGTAGCCTGGTTGTTGATCAACTTCGAGTTACCAGATTTAAAGGCGTTCTTAACCGTTTCCTCTGGGTTTTTAGCCGAGTCTGATCTTCGGCGACTGTCGTTACCTAGAATGAATGTTCTGCCTGTCGTACCCATACCGTTTTGAGCCGACATAAACTTGTTGATCGTATCTAGTGGGAGTTGCAGAGCCACGATGGCTTCGACTTCTCTATCACTATTGAGGACGGGTTGGGCGATAAAGGCAGCAGGATCCCCATTGCTGGGGGCATAGGGTTCAAAGTCAGCAAAACCAAACTCTTTAGTTTGAAGTACCTTTCGAACGAGTTTTCCCAGGCCTGAATCTTTATAAGGTCCGGTTAAAAGATTGGTTTGGTAGTCGGGTTCTTGTTCCACGGTGTAGAAACAATATCCGTCTGAATTGATCAAGAAGAGATCGTAGTAACCGTAGCGTTCTTTGTAACGAGTGTAGAAGTCTTTATCTGACCCTGAAATTTTGGGGCAGAAGGCTTCAGAGACATCGATGTCTCCGATCAATCCCCAAGTTGATTCTCCAACTTTTACAGGAGAGAAGGCACTCACAACTGGATTCCCTTGGTAATTTAAAACGACCTGGGTGTTTGTTGTGCCAGAGACGGCTGCTTGACTTGCCTTAGTCTTAACCTTGCCTGTATCAGGCTTCCTAAACGAAGCATTTACTGAGCGGTTCTCAGTATCTAAGAGTGAATCACTTCGCATCAAATGATCGGGGCCAACTAGGTAAGTCTCTCCAGTTTGACCCAATCCAGCTCGCTCGGCCATGATGTGGTTGAGTCGATCGATCGGCATCTGGAAGATGGCGACTCCAACTTTGGTATCACCATCAAATACCGGGGAAGCGATAAAACTGGCTGGGGCTTCGTAGGAAGGTGTGTAAGATTCATAATCGACCAAGACGACAAAATCTTTATTGGAAGCTTGGTTGGCTCTCCTAAAAACTTCTCCGAAGTTGGTATCAGCATAAGGACCATCGATGAGAGAAGTGGTGTAATCTAATTCTTTGAAGACAGAGTAAATGATGTCTCCAGTGTCTGGAGCGACCAAGAAGATGTCGTAATAACCAAATTTTTCTAAATAACTTCTGACGATGGGGTGAACCGAAGCATGAAGGTCGCTGTAGTTCGATCCATCTTCAGCAAGGTCTAAGTTGTGTTTTTCACCGAGAGGATGTTTATTTCCTGAAATGTAATGGTGTTGAAGAACGATCGAGTCTCGATCTAACATGTTCAAGAAGTTGAGAGCATTGGGGTCGTTTCCAGCATTCGCTTCTTGATAAGTTTTAGAAAAGTCTTCGGTGTAATATTTTGCAATTCCATCTTTCATCTTTGAAAGCTGTTCATCGGTATAACCTTCAGAAACGTTTTTCATCGCTTCTCGGAAATTTTTGAGGGCATCGATGATCATTTGATCTTCACTGAAGGTGACGATCTGACTTTCAATTGATTTGAAGTAACGTTCGACTGCAGATTTTTTAATTTCTCGAACGGCGGTGAGTTTCTTAAAGGCTTCATCGCGAAGAGTGTTTACGAGATCTACTAAAACCGTCATATCGGATTTACGATCTTTGAGATAATCTTCGACCTGAACCTTTTTGATATCTCTTACGGCAATCAGTTTTTCGTAGGCTTTGTCCTCAAGGGCTTTACCACTATCTTTTTCAATGGCACTCATTCCCTGGCTGACACTCCAATATCCCACAATTGCAGTGACGGCTAATGGCACTAAACCACATGCCAAAAATGCGAAGACTAAACGACCTTTTAAATTCATTGTTCCAACCCTTGTTTGTTGGATTTCTGTTAGAAGGTTTTCCCTCGATTCCCTACACCATTGGAATAAGAGAGCTACTGACACCCCATCAGTTCGGCCACATGGTTCTCTCATTAGTTAAGAATGCTAAGAAGAGAGGGCCTCAATGGTCTTAGTTCGGTATTTGTTTCTGGTTTTTTAAGTGAAAGTAAGGATTAGAACTATGAATGGTAATTGGCCAATTTCATGTACAAGGGCCATTAAAGTTTGGTTTTTTTTTGAAGACGATATCTGTAATTCACTCTTCCGAAGGCTAAAATAGGGGATTGTCGTATGTTAGGTTCGATATAAGGAGTTTAGATCCGGTCTAACCTGGGAACCTGAGGTGTGGCAGATAACTGTTGGAAGCTCTGTTATCGCTCTATTCAATACCTCAGTGGGTGATAACTTTTCATGAGAGTGCTTCAAAAAGAGGTATTTCGATTACTTAGATCATTGAGATTTTTAAAGAGTCCACTATGTTCCGAATCGCCTTATTATTTGCGGTCATTTTTATCGGAGTGAATTTACCGGCTGAAGAAGTCGATTTCATTCGCGATGTCAAACCCATCTTGGAATTCAACTGTGTCAGTTGTCATCGTGCCGGAAAAGATGAAGGCGATGTTCGATTAGATGTTAAAGAATTTGCCTTTGAAGATATCGAGATCATCAATCCAGGGAAAGCTGAAGATAGCCTCGTTTATACAACGACTGTCTTGCCGCCCAAAGATCGAGACATCATGCCTCCGATTGAAACCGAAAAAGATTATCCCTTAACCAAAGCTGAAGCTGAAGTTCTTAAGCACTGGATCGACCAAGGAGCCAAGTGGCCCGATGGGGTGAAGTTGCAATCTCGTCGACGCCTTCCAAAGGAAGTTAAGTTTGTTGAACATGTTCAGCCCCTCATCGAGTTTGCCTGCGTTAAATGTCATTGGGAAGAAAAGAAGGAAGGCCGTTTAAGGTTAGACACTAAAAAGTATGCCTTCAAAAAGAAAGACGTCTTAATCCCGGGTAAGCCATTAGACAGTGAGTTCTATATTCTTTGCACCTTGGAGAAAGATGATGAAGACTTCATGCCTCCCGAGCCAGAGCAACCTCTTTCGCCTGAAGAGCTCGCCGTCTTTCGACGTTGGATTGAAGAAGGAGCCGATTGGCCAGAAGAAGCTGTTCTTCAACCAAGGAAAAGACCCGTTGAACTCACGGGTATCGATCCTAAAGAATTGTTTAAGAAATTGGGATTCGATAAGAAGAAAAAAGAAGAGAAGTTTGAGAAACAAACCATCAACATCCCTGGCTCTTCGGCGAGTTTTCAAATCGTGCCTATCCCTGGTGGGGAATTTACGATTGGAAGTCCCAAGTCTGAACCCGAACGAAGTGATGACGAAGGGCCCCAACGAAAAGTTAAGATCTCTCCATTCTGGATGGGTAAGAATGAAGTCACCTGGGATGAGTATGAACTTTGGGGTTTGGATTACGACCGGGGTCTAAGAGAAGAAAACGTAAAATTGGGCCCGCTTGATCTCTTGGCGGATGTGGTAACTCGTCCCACACCTCCCTACCGTGACATGACTTTTGGTATGGGCCGAAAGGGCTTCCCTGCTATCTGTATGACCCAATTAGCGGCAAAAACCTACTGCATGTGGCTGAGCGCGAAAACCGGGAAATTTTTCCGACTTCCCACCGAGGCCGAGTGGGAATACGCCTGTCGAGCGGGTACGAAGACCGCATTTCACTTTGGCGATGATCCTAAAGACCTCATCAAATACGCCTGGTTCGACGACAATTCAGAGTTTCAGTACCAAAAAGTAGGAACGAAGCTTGCGAATCCATGGGGTCTCCATGACATGCACGGAAATGTTTGGGAATGGGTCTTAGATCAATATTCTGAAACACCTTATGAGGCTTGGAAAGACAAAGGATTGGTAAATCCATACAACTTACCCAAGAAGCTCTACCCCCGAGTGGTGAAGGGCGGATCTTGGGATAATACTCGGGAAAGGCTCAGAAGTGCCTCTCGGATGGCTTCTCATCCCGATTGGAAGAAGCAGGATCCCCAAATTCCTAAGTCGGTTTGGTATCACACCGATGCCTTGTGGGTAGGATTTCGGGTCGTCTCACCCAAAGAACTACCGAAGATCGAAGATCTCAATAAATACTGGCCTTCTCTGGAAGAGATGAAGGCTATCCCCGAGCGCTAATTTCCTCAGGGAAAACTTGAGTTTTTCCTTTAAACCGAGGGGGCATCTGGCGCATGATAGTGAGTTGTATCTCTAATATTTAGTATCTAGTTACAGAGCTGAGACCACATGCTTGAGGCTGGTTCAGAACTAGGGTTGGATTAGAGACAAAAAATCAGACCAATTTCAAAAGCGTGTCTTTGAGGTGGGGCCGACCGGTCCTTAAATCGAGGACTGGTTAATCTAAAAAGCGCGGAAAGGATTTTCTCGATGCAAAAAAAGGATGTATCTCGCCGTAACTTCATGAAGGGATCAGCTGCGGCTGCTGCCGGTACTGCTGCCTTCGCAGGTTTGGGCTCACTCCCTGGCGTTCACGCCGCATCTGATGACACCATCAAGTTTTGTGTAATCGGTTGTGGAGGTCGTGGAACTGGTGCTGCTAACCAGATCATGAACTCGAAGCACAAAACTAAATTGGTCGCTATGGCCGATGCATTTGAAGATCGTCTTCAAGGCAGCCTCGGCCAATTGAAAAAACGTCACGCTGATAAAGTGGATGTTCCTAAAGATCGCCAATTCACTGGTTTCGAAGCTTTCAAGAAAGCTATTGACGCTGGTGTCGACTTAGTTGTTTTGGCTACTCCTCCTGGATTCCGTCCTCCTCACCTCGAATATGCCGTTCAACAAAACAAGCACGTTTTTATGGAAAAACCCGTTGCTGTTGACGGACACGGTGTTCGTTCAGTTCTGGAATCCACCAAGAAACAAAAAGAAAACAACAAGATCCTCGCAGTAGGTCTTCAACGCCGTCACGAACCTCAATACATCGAAGCGATCAAACGTCTTCAAGACGGCGCTATCGGTGACATCGCCTACACCAGAGTTTTCTGGAATGGTGGTGGAGTTTGGACGCGTGCTCGCCAAGCCGGTCAAACTGAAATGGAATACCAAATGAGAAACTGGTATTACTTCAACTGGCTCTGTGGCGACCATATCGTCGAACAACACATTCACAACCTCGACGTCAGTAACTGGTTGGTTGGAAGTGTTCCTGTCAAAGCTAACGCTCAAGGTGGACGCCAAGTCAGAACCAGCAAAGAGCACGGCGAGATCTTCGATCACTTTTTCGTCGAGTACGAATACGCCAATGGGGTACGCATGTACAGCCAATGTCGTCACATTCGTGGTTGCTTCAATAGCGTTTCTGAGCACGCTGTCGGTTCGAAAGGTCATTCGAACATCAGTCGCCAAATCATTCTTGGCGATAACAAGTGGCGTTACAAAGGCCCCCGTGCCGGTGGTCACCAACAAGAGCAATTGGATCTCATCGACGCAATCGTCGCCAATGAGGTTTACAACGAAGGTGAATACGGCGCAACCAGTACTATGACTGCTGTATTGGGTCGTCTCGCTGCTTACAACGGAAACGAAATTTCCTACGAAGCCGCCTTGAACTCAAAAATCAAAACGATGCCGGAATCACTCGCTTGGGACGGAAAGACTCCTTCTGCTCCTAACAGTGATGGTTACTACGCCATTCCTACTCCAGGTAAAACTAAAGTCATCTGATTTTAGTAATCGTTCAGATACAAATAAAAAAAGCTCCTGCCTCTTAGAGGCAGGAGCTTTTTTTATGGATTAATGTAAAACCCGAACGATTTCAAGCCCGAAGTGTCAACGAGGGTTAGCAATAAGAAAAGTAAAGGGCGACCAACCCACTCCACTTTCATATTCAATATTTGTACTGAAGAAGAAGTAAAATCAGCGCCCTAAATTCCAATCGATTTAATAATCAAATAACACAACTAAATTTTCATCACCCTTAAGATTAGTTATTCCAAATTCTGAGTTGAAGATCTTGAATATTCTTTCCCTAATGTCATCTGGAGATACCTCATTGGGAGTGATAGATTCAATATTAGAAACTAAATCTTGAATGGTTCTGATTTCCTCAGAGTCTTCATCGGGAATTTGTAAATTGAATTCTTTTTCAATGCATATGACAAATTCAATGATATCCATGCCCATGAGTTATTACCTTTTAGATTGAACAGATTGAATGAGCAGTGATAGTTTAAGTATAATTTTGAAAAAATGAATTTAGAATAAACTTTGTAAGCGTTTTTAAGACACTTACAAGAATCCATATATTTGAACTTCATCTAATTAGTTTTTGTTGAAACAAGCTCCTGCGGAGCTCGCTTCAACCGTTCCAGCAAATCATAGATTTGCTTTCACTCCGCTGAACATAGGGTCTCCGA
>JANQLS010000162.1 GCA_028280485.1 Planctomycetota bacterium | reverse complement strand
TTTATGACCACAGGAAAAAAGAGCTAATAGTTTAGGATTGAAAAATTACGGGGAAGAGGCGAGGATTTTAAAAAATTCACAGCCTCTCCGCGTGCGGACGTTACCCGACTCACTCCGTGAGTCGGGACGACGTAAAACTAAAATAAAAAAGCCAAGCGTAGATAATGATCCACGCTTGGCTTTTTTATTAGAACTGTATGCCGCCCCAGCTCACGGCGAACTTGCACGATGGAGCGAAGCGACCATCATTGCTGAGCCGACTACTTTAACGACTACTTATTTTTCTTCTTCTTCGATTTCGACTTGTCAGAAGATTTACGCTCAGCTTTTCGTTCTTTCTTGCGTAATTTATCAACGTCTCTATTAGTAGCCTTATTAGCTCTATTTCTTTCGTATTCTTCGTAACGCTCAGCATTCTTATAAACACGTGAAGCATACGAACTCGCCAACTTCCCCAATTTAGACTCGGGGCCTTGAGAAGCAGCGTAGCTTTCTAAAACCTTAGCCGCACTCTCATCGTAATAGCGGCCTAAAGTGTAAATTGCACTTTTTTGGAAGGACTCGTTAGCTCGACTGAGATAGCGTTCCAACTGAGGAACAGTTTCTGGCAATCGAGATTGCCCTAAAGATGAGAGAACCGCTTTTTGAAAATCAGGATGAGCACGAGGAGAAAGTGCATCGGCTAACAATCCTGAAGATTCATTTTTCATTCTTTTAATCGCTGAAAGAGCGTAGGGATTATTTCCATCAACGGCATGATCAACGATGAGAGAAATCGCCGAATCCGATCCGATCGATGCTAAGGCCGACATGTAAGGCCTGGTTTTATGAGGATCAGTAACCTTGATCAAACCTTCCCGCAAAACGGCAACGCCCTTAGGATCTTTCATGTTTCCTAAGGCTTCGATGGCACGTTCACGGTATTTCCCTGAAGCGCTCTCTCGAATAAGCTCAGTTAAGCCCTTGAGTCCGGCTTCTCCTCCAACTTCGCTGATTCGCTTGAAAACTTCATCGGCATGTTGAGGCTTGTCAGCATCGAAAAGGTAATCGACGTAGCCATCGACCAAGGCATTAGGATCCACTTCCATTCGTTCCAAATGAGTTAAAGCCAAGAGTTGAAGCCCAAAGTCATCCGTATCATTGAGGATCTCTAACAATGAAGGTAAATTCTCGGGTCCCAAGTGAGTTCCATCTTTAGAGAGCTCCGAGATAAGAAGCCCCTGAATCTTGGCCATGTCTTGCTCTTCTAAGGCAGAAGTAATCGCCAAGGTGAGTTCAGCTCCTCTCAGAGGCGGGATTTCATCATCTTTAGAATTCTTACCCTTGCCCCCTTTACCGATTTTCCCCTTGCGGCCTTCGCCGTCTTCTTCTTGTCTTTCCCACTTCTTACGCTTCTTAGATGAGCTTAATCCTTCACCCAACTGAAATCCTTCTAAGCCTCCATTTGAAGCTAAAAGTTTCTCCAGCTTTTTACGTTCGGAGGGCTTGAGTTCCTCCAAGACTTCAGACAGAAGACGTCCCTTTTCTTCTCGTTCCTTACGGCTGGCTCCTTTTAAATCCGAATAGGGATGCTTCCCCCACGATTCGGATGAATCCTTAGCAAGGTATTCTTCACCCGAAAGTTGGGGAGCGGGCGCCGATGAATAAAAGAAATAAACGGCACTGAAGCCCGTACCGGCGATGAAGAGAGCAAAAATGGAAGCAAAAATAAGGACGCGCATTTTTTAGATCGCCAAGTTCTTAAATTAAGAAGTAACAAAAAACGCCCCTCATGAAGGGTACGAGGGGCAAGAGCGTTGACAGCCTTATTTTAGTCCTCGAATGGGAGGGGAGGCAAGATGGGATTCGGGAACTTGGGGGAACAAATCGTTGGGTTTGTAAGAAATTGGTTAGAGGATGCTCTTGGCCCGACTTTTTCAGTAGTTCTTCAATGGTCCCTAACTAGCCCGAAGCGCTAGCGAGGGATCCACCCCTCGCTAGCGCTTCGGGCTAGTTAATGATTCTGCTTAAGGGATAAGCGCGAACTTCAATCCCGGCTTAGAGGGCTGAGCCGACTACTACTACTTATAAACTTTGAAGTTTCCGGCGTGGAGGTCTTTCTCATAGCTCGCCAGCTCGGCCCTCACGTCACCTTGAAGGACAAACAAGCCGATGATATTGGGAAGAGCCATGAGGAAGATCATGAGGTCACCAAAAGCGAGCGCGTTCGTACCACTGAGGATCGATCCCAAAACAACAAAGCCGATAAAGATGAGCTTGTAAACAATGGAAGTTTTGGTCCCGAATAAGGTCGTCCAACAACGTTCACCGTAATACGACCAAGAGATCATCGTACTAAAGGCAAACAGAATCACTGCAACGGTGAGAAGGTAAGGGAACCAACCCGCCATAAATTCAACGGATTTAAACGCTTCATTAGTAAGAGCGGCTCCATCACTTCCTGAAATCAAACTGGCATGATCAGGATTGTTGTAAACACCAGTAATGATGATAACCAGGGCCGTAATTGAACAGACGACTACGGTATCGATAAAGGGCTCTAAGAGCGCAACAATTCCTTCTCGAACGGGATAAGGTGTTTTTGCCGCCGAGTGAGCGATAGAAGCCGATCCCACCCCCGCTTCATTTGAAAAGGCTGCCCGTCTGAATCCCATAATCAATGCTCCCAAAGCTCCACCGTAAATAGCTTCGCCTGAAAACGCACCTTGGAAAATTGCTCCGATAGCAGAAGGGATAGCACCAGCATTGAACGCAAGGATGACTAAACTTGCCAAGACATACATTCCACACATACTGGGAACGATTTTTTCTGCAACTTGAGCAATCCGCTTAAATCCTCCGATGATCACAAAGGCGACGGCAACGGCCATGATGACGCCGTACACGATTCCGTTGTCTTTAAACCAGGGAAACTGTTCAGCTAAAATTCCTTTGGACTGGTAGACCTGAAATGCGTTTCCACCCGCAAAGCTTCCTCCGATACAACAGATCGTGAAGAGGATCGCCATAGGAATTCCGATGCCTCCCAAGCCACGCTTGGCAAATCCTTCTTTAAGGTAGTGCATCGGACCACCCGAAATATTTCCATCTTCATCGATATGTCGGTACTTTTGACCTAAAGTACATTCAGTAAACTTTAACGTCATTCCCAACAAGCCGGCCATGACCATCCAAAACATAGCACCAGGGCCACCCAGTGAAATGGCGATAGCCACACCAGCGATGTTTCCTAACCCCACCGTTGCGGATAGCGCTGAGGATAAGGCCTGGAAGCTGGTGACCTCACCTTTATCATCAGGATTATCGTATTTCCCTAGAACGACTTGGACGGCATGCCCGAACATTCGAAAATTAACGAAACCCATACGAAAGGTAAAGAACACGGCTGCGACGACTAACCAAAGAACGATGAATGGGACAGTCGTTTCAACGGGCTTACCTGCAGGGCCAATGATGTCATTTCCATCGGCATCCTTGTGAGGCTCACCGGGAGTCAAGTTAAAGAAAAGAACAGCTTCAAGGGGCTTTACAAAATAGTCACCAAAGAATTCATCGATTTGCTTTTC
Organism: Planctomycetota bacterium; assembly: GCA_028280485.1. Classification (GTDB taxonomy): domain Bacteria; phylum Planctomycetota; class UBA8108; order UBA8108; family JACQVS01; genus JANQLS01. The sequence continues at coordinate 17,595 of JANQLS010000162.1, read as the reverse complement.
GACTTTCCTGATACCTGTGAGTTTTTCTTTCTCAGCTGCCTTATCCCCTTCGTTGTTTTGAAGACCTAAACCCTCCGCTGCCTTCTCAATTCCCTCTTCAACCGTCTCTTTAATTTCCTCAGCCGTTTGACCGGCTTGGTTGGCGGCATCTTCTACTGCCTTGGTAGGATCTACTGCGCCTTCGTTCTGTGCCAATACCGGAGGTACAATGAGAAGAGCAGAAAAGAGAATACAAAATGAAATGAAACGAAATGACATGAAGAAGACTCCCAGGTTGGGTCTTAAGTGGCGATTTCAAGATGGACTCAAACAAAATAGCTCATCACCAGACTTCGCTTGGCGAGAGCATTCTAACGACAGTTCAATCCATCCCGACAAAACACCTTAGTGATTCAAAAGAAAAGTCTTATGGCTAAAAAGCCGATGAGGTAAGCCCATAAAAAATAGACGCCGAAGAGCTATGTTTCAATACCTTTTCTAAAAGGACTTAAGTCTTTGAGGAAATCGGCAAAATTAACCGGTTTTTGCTCGGTTCAATGGAGAATAAATGAACCAGAAAGCCTTGTTCGCTTGAGAATTAAATCAATTCGCTCTACTCTAAAGTATTCTAAATCGCCACAACTACAACCGGAGCCCATCCCAGGAGCCCAACGATGAAAAAAATTCTTTTCTTATTGGCGACATCACTCTGCGTGACGTCCCCTACTCTAGCAGAGCTAAAAGTCGGTTCTGCCGCCCCTAAAATCAAAGCGCAGAGCGATCAAAACAAGCTTTGGGATTCTTCAAAATTCCTCAATAAGAAATATATCGTTCTCTTTTTCTATCCCGCCAACATGACCGGGGGCTGAACGAAGCAAGCTTGCTCATTCCGGGATGATATGAGCCAACTCAAGTCCAATGACGTTGAAGTCATCGGCATCAGCGGTGATAACGTCAAAAGTCACCAAATGTTTAAAAAGGTACACAAGCTCAACTTCACACTCTTAGCTGATGATAAAGGGACTGTAGCCAAAGCCTTTGGAGTTCCCGTTCGCAAGGGTGGGTCCCTTAAATTCGAAGTTGATGGAAAATTAGAAAATTTCGTTCGCGGAGTCACTACCGGTCGCCAGACATTTATCATCGATAAAGCAGGAAAAATCGCCTTCATCAACCGTAAGGTGAACGCCTCTAAGGACAGTAAGAAAGTCTTAGAAGTCATCAAAGAACTGAAAGCGAAGGAAGGTCTCAATGTTGGAGACAAGCTTCCCAAGTTTGAAGCCAAAGATGATCAAGGCAAAGTTTGGAAGTCTACCGATCATGTAGGCAAGAAGATTTTAGTCTTCTATTTTTATCCTGCAAATATGACTGGTGGTTGCACGAAGCAAGCCTGCGCCTATCGCGATGACCGTGAAGAGCTCAAGAAATTAGGCGTCGAAGTCATCGGAGTGAGTGGTGACAATGTGAAAAGTCATCAGGTGTTCAAAAAAGCTCATAACCTGAACTTCACTCTCTTAGCCGACGAAAAAGGTCAACTCGCTAAAATTTTCGGTGTAAATAAAAGGAAGGGCGGCTCTCTCAAAAGAGAAGTCGACGGCAAAGAAGTCACCTTGATTCGAAGTTACTCCGCTTCCCGCTGGACTTACGTCATCGGCTTGGATGGCAAGCTCAAGCACAAGAATCAAAAGGTAAAGGCCGCCCAAGATTCAAAAGATATCATCAAGCTCGTGAAGAAGATGAAGGCGGCTAAAAAGGATAAGAAGTAGTTAGTAGTAGGCTCACTCCGTGAGTCGTGCCGAAGCGAATACGTAAAATTAAATCGATACAACTCAAAGAACAGGAATGTTCAACTCGTAGATAAATCTCAAGTTGAATAGAGTCTACGCAGCTTATCGATTTACGACTCGCGGAGCGAGCCTACTACTAAATTTCAATCAACGAGCGTAACTGCGCCCAGAGAAGGGCGATTTGGTGGAGTACTTCAAGGTAATCTAAGCGTGTTTTTCGAATGTCACGCTGAACCAGTATCGACTGCTCCAATGAAATGGCTCCAGCTCGGTACCGCTTCTGAAAACTTTCTGAAATAGTTTCACTTTGGGGTAGAAGCTCCTTTTTATAAATCTCTACTTCTTTAAGTTTGTGATCCAGCTGCCAGTAAACCTTTGAGAGCTCGATATTGAGACTTTGCGTCAATGCACTGAGTTCCGCATGTGATTCCCAAAATTGAGCCTCCGCTCTTTTTACACGAAATTTATTACTGTTAAAAAGCGGCACTTCTAGAGCAACTCCTACATCAAAAGCATTCTTACTTTGTTGTTCAATTCTTCTATAGAAGAGACCTACATCCAAATCAGGAATAGCCGAAGCTTGCTCACGTAGCTTTAGCGCTCTCAATTTTTGAGTCTTCGAAAAAGAAGCCTTAAGCTTAGGGCTTTCAGACAATTTTTTATTGAGGGTAAACAATTTCGGAAGCGCTATAACGGTCTCAAGCTCACCTTCAAATTTAGCATCTGGGGAAAGCCGAGCTTGAAGCTCTCCTTCCAAATGAGATATCGCCTTTCGGTTGTCACTTCGAACTTTTAATAATTGAAGCTTCGCCTTCGAATGCTCAAACTCAGCTAAGGTGAGTTCCCCCTGAGTGATTTGCCCCCCTTCTTTTCGGCTTTGAGCGATCTTTAAAATGCTTTCGGCGATCTCTAAGATCTCTTCTTCAACCTCCAATTCGGCAGTACTGAAGAGGCAATTAGCAAAAGCGGTTCGAATTCTTCTATGAACTTCAAGCAATTCAGCCTCGACTTCAAATTTTAACTGTTGAGCTTCAGCCTTAGAAATCTCCTGAGAGCGACTCAACCGTCCACCCAATGGAATCTTTTGGGTAAAACCAGTGACATACTCCGCATCACCTGAAGATTTTCCACTAAACCCGACACTCTCCATCGTAGCTGAGAAGATAGGATTGGGTAAGGAACCGCTATACTCGGCACTCGCTTGTAATGTACTTAGCTTCTTTCTTAAGGCGTTCAGATTAGCGCTATTTAGCAAATACCACTGGGTAAGATTTTCTACAGTTAACTGATCAGGTAAATCAGATTGAAACTTCGCATTCAACTCAGCACCCTCCGCAACCAAAGGCTGCTCCTTTACGTGCTGAATGGAATGGCGCTTTACTAAATCACCCTTCGACAGGCATCCGCTTAACACAGCAACAACCAACAGAGGTGCGAATAAAAACTTTCGACTGTTCATTACACCTTCACCTCCTCAAGCTCAATGGGTTTCCCGAACTTTAAAAATAGAGCTGGGACAACGACCATATTCAAAACGGTTGCTGAAACAATGCCACAAAGAATGACAGAAGCCATGGGAGTTTGAATTTCATTCCCTGGTTTATCTCCACCGATAACGATGGGAATCAAGGCTAATGCTGTTCCCAAAGCGGTCATTAAAATAGGTAGGAGCCGCTCGACCGCTCCCTTGTGGACGGCCTCTTTAAAATCGGTAACTCCCTCTTCTTTTTGAAGGTGGCGTATATGCGAGATCAACATGATGCCATTACGCGTAGCGATTCCGAACACGGTGATGAATCCAATCATGGAGGCCACCGATAAAATACCTCCTCCCAAGAAGACACCGGCGACTCCGCCGATGAGAGCTAAGGGTAGATTCGACATAATGAATAATGCATCTCGGGTCGATTTAAAAGCCACGTGAAGCAAAAGCCCAATGGCTAATATCACCACGAGCCCCAAGAGCAGAATCATTCGATTCGCATCCCGCGCACTTTCAAACTGACCTCCGAATTCCACCCGATATCCTGCCGTTTCACGAACCGCTTGAGCCACCGGCTCCCTGAGTTCATCGACAACAGAAGTGATATCCCGCCCTGACACATTCGCTTGAACCACAATCTTCCGTTCGACATCTTCACGACTGATCGTATTGGGCCCTTTGTCTTTTCGTATGTCAGCTAAAGCGGAAAAAGGAACACTCGCACCCAAAACAGAATCCACTCTCAGTGTTTCTAAGTCTTCGATCGATTTCTCTTTTTTGTCGCCAATTTTAACTACGAGATCAAAGCGAGCATTCTTCTCAATAATTTCCGATACTTTGATCCCTTGATAAGCCGCTTCAAGGGTTTCGGCGGCTTGCTCAACTTGAATACCATGTCGTGCAAGTGAAGCACGATCAAATTTTGCTTTTAAAACGGGGATATCACTCTGTTGTTCCACCGACAAATCAACAACGCCATCAACACTCCCCATCACTTTTCGAACCCGTTCAGCGATGCGCCGGAGTTCGTAAAGATCAGGGCCAAATATCTTCACCGCTAAGTTAGCCCGGGTCCCGGAAAGCATGTGGTCGATACGATGGGAAATCGGTTGCCCGACGGTGATGTTCATACCGGGAACGACACTTAACTGCTCCCGAAGATCATCTAAAAATTCCCCTTTAGATCGATCTTTCATTTTTAAATTAACTTCGATCTCTGAAACATTCACTCCTTGAGTGTGCTCATCCATCTCAGCTCGTCCGGTTCTACGAGCGGTCGATACGACCTCCGGCAAGCCCTTGATCTTTTCCTCAACCAACCTTCCCAGATAATCTGACTCTTTTAAACTGATTCCTGGAACCGTCGTTGCGTTAATGGTCAAAGCGCCTTCGTTAAAATCAGGCAAAAACGCTCTTCCCTGAAAAAGAACGACGATGATCGAAAGAATGAAAAGTACAACAACCGGAGCTGTCACCAAGAGGGGGCGATTAAGAATCGAGTGCAGTATCCTGCCGTAAATCGCTTTTACTTTAACTGAAAGCTTGGCCTCTTTTGCCTCAACAATATTTTTACTCGAAGGTAAAAGCCAGTAGCAGAGGGCCGGGGTAACCGTCAAGGCAACCACCAAAGAAGCAAATAAAGAAACAACGTAAGCTGTACCCAAGGGCTTTAAAAGTAAGCCCTCGATACCCGGAAGAAAGAAAACCGGTAGAAAAACTAACATCACGATCAAGGTCGCAAACGCGATTGAATTTCGGATCTCCTTACTGGCTTCAAAGATCACGAGAAGCGTATTCCTACGTTCGCCTCTAGGTTTTTTAAAGTTTTCTCTCAGTCGGCGAATCACATTTTCAACATCGATCACTGCATCATCCACCAAGGCTCCGATAGCAATCGCCATTCCCCCCAAAGTCATGGTGTTGATGGTGGCTCCGAAGGATTTTAGGGTGAGGACGGCTGCAACTAATGACAATGGAATTGCGGTAAGGGTGATCAATGTCGCTCTCATGTTAGCGAGGAAAATCAACATGATCACAATGACGAGGATGCCTCCGTCTCTCAATGCATGCAGTACATTCCTTACGGCGGTTTCAATGAAGTCACTCTGCCTGAAAATGCCTCGGTGAAGAACATAATCTGTCGGAAGGGTAACTTGGATTTCATCGAGCATCGATTCGATCTTTCCCGTCAGCTCGATCGTATTCGCATGCGGCTGCTTTTTGACGGCTAAGATGACGGAGTTTTTCGCCCCAACCGATCCGATACCTCTCTTGGGCGCCGCTCCGTAACTAACTTCTCCCAGATGCCTCACCAGTATGGGAGCCTTTTCGTTGATTCGAATAACGACATCCCCAATATCTGAAAGATTATTGAATCTTCCTCTACCCGAAAGAATGTACTCTGATCCCGCCGAGTCGACCCACCCAGCTGAGACATTATGGTTATCTCCACGGATCGCTTCGATCACATCGTGAACCGAAACTTCGAAGGCTAAAAGTTTTTGAGGCTCAAGGAGAACTTGATACTGTTTGAGATCTCCTCCCATCACGCTGACTTGAGAGACTCCTTCAATCGAAAGGATTCTTCGTCTGAGATCCACCTCTGCGTAACTTCTCACTCCGAGATCATCTCCCGATTTCGATTGAAGCCCCAAAAACATCACTTCTCCCATGATGGAAGAAATAGGGGCTAAGACGGGAACGATTCCCTTAGGAAGATCCGCTTGAACCACGGCCAATTTTTCGTCCACGATTCGTCGCGCCGTCATCTGATCTTGACCCCAATCAAATTCCGCCCATACGATGGCGAAGCCGACTGAGGTCGAAGAACGAACTCGACGAACTCCCGATGCCCCGTTCAATACGGACTCGATCGGGAAAGTGACTTGAGTTTCCATATCTTCGGGAGTCATACCGTGACCTTCTACCAACACAGTGACAGTAGGGGCCGTGAGGTCGGGGAAAACATCGACAGGTAGTCGAATCGCTGTATAAATACCGTAGGCACAGAAGAGAGTCGCCAACAGTAAGACTGAGGCTCGGTTCTTCAGAGACCAGTGGATGAGATAGTCGATCATGGTGGTCTCCTCTTAGTGCTCGTGCGCGGGGATAACAGTTGAAAGCGATGCTAAGCGAATCGCCCAAGGATTCGTTACAACTACTCTTTCCCCATCTTTTAACCCCGATAAAACTTCCACCTGGGTCTCCCCTCGAATTCCGAGTTCAACGTTTCGCTTCTGAAACGTTTCACCCGAAACCTGAACGAAGACGACGAAGGAGCCATCTTCATCCACGAGAGCCGAGTATGGAACCGATAGAACATTCTTGGGTTCGGCAACTTCCATCAAAACCTCACAAACCATCCCCACTCGCAATAAACCATCTTTGTTCTCGGCTTCGTAAAGAAGTGGAATCGTGTGAGTGTCTTCCTCGATCTCTAAGCCGGAATAGAAAAGTTTTAACGGTAGGTTATCCTCTTGATCGTTGTAACCTTCATCGAGCTTCAATCTCGCTATCGGCTTGCTTGGAATATCTTCTGCTTCGTGCTGGGTGATGCGAGCCTCCACCGTCACGATCGAAGTGTCCAAAATGATAAAGAGAGGTTGATCAGGGTTAACGACTTCTCCCGGCGCTGTTTTAATCTCGATGAGTGTTCCATCGATCGATGCCGTGATCGGGATCAAGGAAAGCCCCTTCTTAGATTCGGCCGCGTTTTCTCCGCTTAATGATTTCGCCCAGTTCATTGCTTCTTGATAACTAGCCTTAGTTGAAGTAGCCGCTTTGAGTGCAACTTGGGCGGCTTTTTCTTCGTACTTGGCCTTGTCGTAGTCCCTTAAGGCGATGGCATCCGATTGACGAAGCTTTTCGGCTCGAGCGAGGTTTAATTGTGCCAGTTCTAAAGTTTGTTGAGCTTGTTGAAGCTGAGCATCGACTTCAGCAACCTTAACGATGAGTGAAAGGAGATCGGAGGTCGGTAAAATAGGTTGAACCCACGCTATAACCTCTCCCGCTTTAAACGGAGTCCCTCGGTCAGGAAAGAACCCCTCCTTCATTGTGAGCTTTCCCTGAACGGGCGAGGAGACCAACACCCTTTTCCCCACCTTCTCGTGAATGTGCCCCGGGAACGTACGTTGTTCACTCACTTCAGAATGGCTTGCCGGAACCGTAATCGTTGAAATCAACCACTGTTGTTCCTTTAAAAATGAGACCCCATCCGCCTCTTCTGGCGCATCGACGCTCTTAGCATCGTCTTTAGAGATATAAACCCGAAACTCAGGAAGCTGAACCGTCCGAACATCTCCATCCGCGAGGGGAACTTTTAGTTTCGCACTCCAAAGCCCATCAAGATCAAACTTATATTTAGGCAAGTAGATTCCAGCTCGTGCTGGGTGTTCGAGGCTTTTAGGATCTTTTAGCGCTTTCTGACTTAACACCTTCCCATTTTCATGGGTGAATTCAAAGGTGATAGGACCTTCAGTTCGGGGCTTCCCGTTTTCGGTATAAGCGATGTGAGTAATAAATCGAACTTCTTCATCCTTTACGGGATATTCAAATTCGACGAAAGCTTCAATCCCTTCCTCCCAAACGGTGACGACATGAGTATTAGGTTCTGGTTCATCCGGCTGACCTCCACTTCCATGGGGATGAGAATGGGAGTGCGAATGATCGCAGGAAAAACTGAGAACAACTAACGAGGTCAGTAATAGGGTCCACAGATGGATCTTCATGGGAAAATCACCTAATGAAATCAAAATAGATTTTTTGAAAAGTAAAGACGCACTTTGAGCACGATCATTTACCGAAAAGAATGCGAAGAGCCCTTTCACAGAAGATAGGATTCGCCGATAAGGAGATCACAGATTTTCAGATCAGGAAAATCTGCTGAGTAGAGGGGGAAGGTGGAGCTAGACCGGGGGCGCTCTAGTTGGCGGGGGAACCGAAAGGCTGAGCTGGAGTGGTGATTCAAAATAAGTATTTGTAAGTTGGTACTCTAATGTTGAGAGTGAAACATAGCTTCGAACTTGCCAAAGGCATAAGTAAAGCTGATTCGTACTTGCAGGCCTAGGCAGGACCTCACTCAGCGAGGGGTGTTCATGGAAATAGGAGGGAAGAAAACAGTGCGTTGCGGGATCACAGAGTACAACGTCATTTGAATCTGGCGAAGGTGAGTCCTGATTTTGATCATCACTCTCATGACCCGAATGGTGATGATGATCGTGATCATGGTCATGAACATGGCTGCCATGATCATGATGCTCATGATCCCCCACTAAATGAGAATGACCCGAAAATGAAGAACCATCTAAATGGTGGTGGGGCTCAGAAGCGAGATGAAGGGGAATGAGAACTCCGAATAAACTCAAATGCCAAACTGCCAGCGCCAAAGTCACCCAGCTATTGACAAGCTTAGACTTTGAACTGAGCGATCCTTTAGATCGGCGAAGCTCGGCTTGAGTTCTTGGGGAGAATGGATTCAAATTCATTCCATCAATTTAACCTGACTTTTATAGATTAAAAGACTCGGTTTTTAATTTTAATTCATCGCGACACTAATACCGCATGCGGTTCATTCCTGAGATGGGTACAGCACTTCACTCGTTAATAATGCTCCCCAATCAATCACAAAGCTCGTACTGTAAAGGCTTTAACTGGACCTTCATCTACTCTCAATCGATTCCTTAAGGGCAGGCCGAAGGCTTCTGACTCCATCTCCATCACATCCCCATCTTGAAGCTGAATCCCATCGGCAAAACTTAAAGTCTGTGTTCCGAAAAAATGCACGTGAACATCTGAGGGGCGACGAAATTGAGAGTATTTAAAATGGTGCCACTCCAAATTTCGGAAGCTGTGACACATATTCTCTTCTCCCGAAATAAAGGGCTTTTCCCAATGAATCTCTTCACCGCGATAGATTCTCGACACCCCACGAATATCTGAGGGCAGTTCCCCCAACAAAATCTCAGGCCCGATCGCACAAGGGCGAATTTTAGAATGAGCAAGGTAAAGGTAATTCTGCCTCTCCATCACATGATCCGAAAATTCATTGCCGAGTGCGTATCCCAATCGGCGTGGGATTCCTTGAGGGTCATTAATATAGATTCCCACCACTTCCGGCTCCTCCCCGTGATCGAGAGCGAAAGCTGGACTTTCAATATCTTCCCCGGAACTCACTAAAGCGCTTCCATCTCCCTTATAAAACCATTCCGGTTGCACTCCCACCTCTCCTTGAGGTGGACGCCCTCCTTCGAGCCCCAATTTGAAAATCTTCATGCTATCCGTCAATGAATCGGGATCGGAGGCGTGCATCTTATCTCGGGCATCGGCACTTCCCATATGCGTCAATCCCGTTCCCGTTACAGTGACGTTTCGAGGGTCTTCAAATCGAAATGGAGAATCCAGTCGGAACACCTTCTCTTCTTTCAATTCCTCAGCACTGAGGCTACACTCAACCTTGGACTCATTGAGAATTCTTTCTAAAGATGAAGACTCGGAAGCCGAAACATCGTTTTGCTCAGCAAGTTGAGTTCTCAAAAATGAGAACAGCTTGAGCTCTCCTTCGATCACCTGAAAGTCTTCGGCTGATGAACGAAACGCTAAACGAGACTTTTGATCGGAATCTAATAGTTGAATGATTCTCATACGAAATGACTACTCATGAAGGGAATCCATTGGGTGACACTTCACTGTGTCACAAATATTTGACTTTAAAATAGCAATAATTCCTCCTACTAGGAATAGATCTTCGATGTCAGATAAAAAAGACTTCTACTCGGTGAGTTCGTTCATTCCATTGGGAGCTTTCGTAATCTCACTTTCTTTTGCAATCCTTCCAAGTGAGATTTTTGCTGAGGGAAAGGGCGTTGTCGACACTCAACCCAAATACCGAAAAGGGATTCAGCTCGAATATCGGCAAGAGCAAAAAACGTCGACCCAATTCGGGGAAACTCGTTTGACGAAAACTTTCTTCAGCGACTTTCTAATTAAAACTACCGGTCTCCTCAAAGATAAGGCGGCAAATGTTCGCCTGACCCTTAAAGAACTCCACGCTCAAATTGAACGTGATCAAGAAAAACTCAAATACAACAGTAAAACCCCTAAGGCCAAAGGGCAAAGCGCCAAGCTAGGGCTATTAATCGAAGCCGTAAAAGGCAACATTTGGAATCTTCATTTAGATTCATTGAGCCAAATTAAAAAGATCGAACTCAAGAATTCTAAAATTGAAGCTTCCTTAAAAAACTTCCTTCAACAATTTGCTTCTCCGAATCACCTGAAGAGCTCAGTGGCCTTCATCTATTCCTTGGCTCCGGGAAAAAGCTCGGTCTCCTTCGACGAAGCTTGGACGACGAAAGAGAAGATTCAAATCAGTCCTCAAATTCAAATTGAGATTACATGGGAATTCACTCATTTAAAAACAGCTAATGGGCAACACACCCTGAAAATGAAAGGGAAGGCCCGCTTTCTCCACCCGAAATCAAAGTCTACCAATCCCCTCCCCAAAATCACCGAGCAAAAACTTGAAGGGGAATTGGTATGGGACACAATCTACCAGGCCTTGAGGAAAAAAGAGACCCGAATTCAACTGGTGATCAGCGTACCCACGAAACGAAATCAGACCCAAAATATAGTTTTGAAGCAACATTTAGTCACAAAGCTCCAAGGAGTGCCCTAGGAACTGTTGCGCTTTTTATAAGGATCTGTATCCTGTGAGGATTCGATTACCAATTCCAACGTTCCCTACTGAAAGGACAATTCTCATGGCCCGCGCTAAAGCTCGTCACATCCTCGTGGAAACTAAAGAAGCTTGTGAACAACTCAAAGAAGATATCGCCAATGGAGCGGCCTTCGAAGAAGTAGCAAAACAACACTCCAAGTGCCCTTCAGGTCAAAGCGGCGGAGCATTAGGTGAGTTTGGCCCCGGTCAAATGGTCGCAGAATTCGATGCCGTCGTTTTCAATGAAGATGTTGGAGTCGTTCACGGCCCGATTCAAACTCAGTTTGGATACCACTTGGTCGAGATCACTGAGAGATCTTAATAGCCTGGCATCACCAGCTATAAAAATTAGTTAATTAGCCCGGAGCGTAAGCGACGGGACACGACAAAGCTGAAACTAACGTGTATAGCGGGTGAAAGCTAAATGCTTTGGTATTCTCTAAGGGCAAGGAATTTATAATCTCGACTCGTTAAGATCCCGTCGCTCACGCTCCGGGCTAGTTAATGAATTACCTGAATTAAAATTCCCATTCTTCAAACCAACCTCTTAAGAATGCTCCCACAAGCTGAATAACAATTGTAGTTAGCTTCTAAAAACGGCTTCGGGTAACTCCCTCGAAATTTCTTCGAGGCGATATCCGAAGCCGCTTCCATTTAAACTCGTAAGGTCGACGCTACCATTCCTTCGACGATGAAGCCCGGGGTGAATGACCGCTTCAGGATTAGAGGCCTCAGGATAAAATTGCATTGCATTCGTTTCGACTCCCATGATCGTCCCTGAATACGCTGCTAACAGAACGTGAGGAACTTGAGCCAAGGCTGGATTTGTAAGATCTTGAACCATCAAGGTCATCCCGTGAGCTTTCGCCCAAGCTTGACTCAATAAAGCCCCCGTTTGGGTTTTACAGGTTTTAAGGGCCACTCCCGTCCAACCTAAAGACCTTCCCAATTTCACAAACTTCCAGTCGTGAGCACTCTCATCCATAAACAATGGTTTTCGAGCTGAAACACTGTGAACATCGATACGGTGGGCTTCAAGATCGTAAGGGAAGGGTTGTTCTACGTAGAGGATACGCCCGTAAGTTGCGGGATATTCGAGCACCAAACGATCTAAAATCTCATTGACGTACTCGGGATCACTCACCGTGCAGTTAAAATCTGCGGTCAACCAATCGACATCCAATTCTTGAGAAATCTCTCCCACTTTGACGATACGATCATAATCCCACTGCGAATCATTACCTCTAAGTTTGATCTTTAAGCAGTTCAAACCATCTTTAAGGATCCAATCTCTCAGTAAAACGGGATAACCATCGTCAGGCTCTTCTCCGGTGAGTTCACTGACATCTATAGGATCTTTCCCACCCACTAAATGCCATGCAGGCATTGCATTGGGCCGTTCTTGAACAAAATAATTCTCAGGGTACTTTTCCGAGAAACTTACACTCGATCCATGAGCTGGTTCTAAATAAGCTGAAAGATCACGATTCATGAATTGAGAGTTATAAGTTTTATAAATCTCGATCTCATTGACAATGCCATAAGCATCGTGAACCGCGATGTCCAACACCGAGCAACAAACCAAGGCTGCTAAATGAGGCATTGGCTCTTCGCCAGCTCTAGTCTGGTTGAAGGATTCTAAGAGAGAGTGAAGATTTTCATTTTGGAAGGTGTGTCCAAGCTCCATCGCGTGCCCAGAGCCTGAAAAATCTGACCACGCCTCAGCTAATGTGACGGTGAAGGACTTTAAGCATTCTAGGCGATCGGTGAAGGGCAGGGCGCTCGGCCAAACCCACTGAACGCTCAAAGGAGTCTCTCCCCAACCACTCGCAATTTTTCCATCTGATCGTTCAACGGTGACTTTGGCTCGGGCGAGAGTGACGGTGGTCATCGTTTCTGTTCCGAACTTTAGCGGGACTCGGGCAACGATGGGAATGAAGTAGAGTTCACAACCCACTACAGAAACGTCAGTGGCTTTAGGCATGGGAATGGGCCTTAATAAGGATTCATGACCCATTCAAACTGAAAATGATTAAAGTCGAAGGGTCAATATCGATCTAAATGGTGAAGATAGGGAAGGGGCAACGCCTCTGTTCCCGTAATTGGAAACCACTCTTTTACCAGATCTCGATAAGAAGTGGGAGAGAGTTCACCGATATCTCTCGCATCCAACCATGAGCGAAAACCCAGCAGTAAACCTAAAAGCAGTTCATCATTTGAAAAGAATGCGCCCGAAGCCAAATCCTGAATGGCTTCGGCTTGTGGTTGTAAACTTCGACGGTTCAGTTCATCCGTAAGAAGAGCGACTAGGGCGTCTCGATTAAGGATTTTTCCCATCCAGCCCCCATCGGGCCTATATTTTTCTTCATTCTTACCCCCGAAGTTCAGGAGAGCCCGCCCCAAAATCGAGTCTCGCGGCTCAAACATCTCAACTTTTCCCACACCCGCTCGCTGTGCCATCTGCCCCAGAACTCCTAAGAGCTCTTTTGCCGCTTGTGGATTGGCCGCGACGGCTTCCTTAACTAAAAAGAAAGGATCCCGACCGTGAGTCGTTGATTGCACGATGGCGTAGGCTCGCAATCGATCCGAAGATTCAAGAATGATCCCTTCTTCACCCGGGTGCCAATCTCCACGAGGCATGGGACCCGAAAAGGCTTCAGGAAAGCGAACGGCACTTAAAGGGCGACCCGAATGTTGCTCGTTGTATAGCGAGCACACTCTTTCATAATCTCGAGAATCCATCTCCCGTAGAAAGGTGTTCGGTAGCAAAGGGATTTCAGCGACAGCACTCGCTGAAAAGCAAAGAGTTCGCTCGGGGGCCACAGGAGTAAAACCGAAGCTTCCATAAAAACTATCGATCCCGTGAAGAAAAATAACAGGAACTCGCTCCGCCGCTTTCTTCAAAACCACCGCCATCAACCGACTAGCGTGACCTTGTCGACGAAATTGAGGGAGAGTTGCGAATCCACCGATGCCTTCAACCTCGATCACCGCTTGCCCAAAACGACAAGAGTAGGGAAAGCGTGTCATGTAGGCGACGGTATCTCCGAGGGGAGAAACTAATGATGAATAAATCGGTGCAATCTTTTTATGACCCCAGGCGCGCTGGAGAAAAGGTGGCCAGTTCTCTGAAACATTATCAGTTGTCTCTTTGTAGAGAAAACCATCACCGATATGTGTCTCGTAGTTCATTTCCATTATCAATACTTAAAGCAAAGAAAGACACACACTGATCAACCAGGCTGTTCCATCAAGAAGGGGGGAATTGATCAAGAAGATATCGTATAAGGACCAATTTCACCTGCGCGCCTACGCGTTCGCCCGAATGGGCATCGAGAATTCGGAAATCATAACCGTGGTGGCCCTGCTTCCAATAATAGACCCAATAAGGGCGGAACACCAAGCTACAAAAATCTAATCCAGTAAATACTTTCCCACGGAATACAAATCTATTCCGTGGATTCACCACCCAATCACGGATGGCATCATAGGCTTCTTCCAGCGAAAAATAAGGAACTTCAGTGGCTTTTAATGGTTCTTGAATGAGATCCTTTAAGCCACCCGCCAAAAGTTGAGTCGCCTTCCCGTCGAAAAGAAAATGATAGGATTCTTCGTTCTTTTCGTCTTTGGAACTCGCTTTAAAACAATAGCTCGGTATCCAACTGAGTTCGAGTCGACAGAATTCTTCTCGATTGAATATAGCTTTGATTCCCCTTGGCTTAAGTTTTCGCTCGGCCAATTCTTTCTCAATTTTTAGTGGGAAGCAATGCTTACTCCCAGCGTCAAAATCCATGACTTCCATTATGTTCGACCTAAGAAGTAATAAAGGAGAATAAATGGAATCATCAACAGAATCACCCAGTATCGCAGATCTCTCCAACTCGACACATCGGGCGCATCTCGATAAATAGTTTCATGCTTAAGAAACAATACTCCTAGTGCCCCCAAGCCAAAAACACTACAACAAACCAAGACCCAAGCCGAAGGGGGAAGGGCAGAGATACCGTCTTCAAGCGGTTTTAAAATCCATTTTAAAAATGAAACGAGCTGTTCCTTAAACATCAAAGATTCTCTTCCTCAACGCTTAACTTTGCTTTCAACGCTGCTTGAACTCTGGGATCACGAACACTTTCACCCCATACCAAACCGGCGAGTTTTTCGGGAGGCTCTCGGGGCGTAACTAAACTAAAAAAGGCGGTAATTAATAAGGTAAAAAGAAATGAAAAAACCGAAAGGAGTAAGAACGGATTTTCTGAAGGAAGGACTTCTTGAGCTACGTCGTAAAGAAGGTAAGTAAAAAGAATCCCTGAAACTAAACCGATGACGGATGCGATGCCCGTTGCTTTTCTCCAATAAATACCAAGAATTATCAATGCCAGTACCGGTCCCTGAAAATAGCTGAATAGATCTCTAAGTACCCAAAAAGCTCCTGACTCAACCCCAGAGATGATCAATGCCAATCCCGTCGTGATGAGAATAATAAAAAGGGTAGAACCTCGCGCAATTAGAAGTTCTTTCTTAGGAGATTCCTCAGCCTTCCTCTTAAACGCAACCAAGAGAACGTCGTTTGTCAAAACAGTCGCACAAGAGTTTAAAAATGCATCTAAACTCGACATCAACAATGCTAATAATGCGGCTAACATCAGTCCGATCGCTCCCGAAGGTAAAACGCGATCCATCAAATGGAAAATGATATTTTGGGGTTCTTTGAGTTCGGGATCGATGGCGATCATCGCGATACCGGGTAACACGATGAATAAAGGAATCAATAATTTTAAGAACCCAGCAAACACCATTCCTGCTTTGGCATCCCATTCGGATTGCGCCCCCAATACTCTTTGGACAGTCACTTGATGACTAACGAATATCGATAAAGATAAAACTGTTCCTAATCCCAATACGATTCCGCTCCAGGGATAAGGTGAAGCGGTATCGTGGGGAAGCAAGAGGCTGAAGTGCTCGCTCAGATTGTGTTTCTCGGTAGCTTCGATGAGGCCATGATATCCCCCGACTTCGAAGTAAACCGCGATCGTGAACATACCGATTCCCAGCAGGACGACTAAGAACTGCATGACATCGGTGTAACTCACAGCAAAAGCCCCTCCGATCAAGGAATACAACCCGATGAATCCCCCTAGTAGACAAATAAAATAAACCGCATCCCAACCGAAGAATTTTTGGAAGAAAGTAGAGCTCATCCAAAGTATGGACGCTAAATTCACGATCAAGAAAAGAATCCACATCAATGCCGTGATCAATTGAGTCAGCCCATTGAACCGTCTCCCCAAGTATTCGGGAATCGAAGAGACTTCACTTCGATAAAGATGGGGTATAAAAAAAACGGCGGCGATCAGCATGGCGGGTACGGCACCCATCCAATCGTAATTGGCTTGGGCAATTCCGTACTTAAAAGAACCACCCGCTCCGGCGATGTAATCAAAAAGCTGAAAATCAGTTACGACGAGAGTGACACCCACGACCCAAAACGGCAGAGTTCGCCCAGCTAAAAAGAAATCTTTTCTGGTTTTAATGGCTCGCTGGCAGAAGATTCCCAGGGTGAGAATCAAAACGAGATAAAAACCGAGAATGGAATAGTCGATGACTTGAAGCTCGATCACTCTCTCACTCCAAACAAATTCTTTCTTGTCATTTATTAAGGATTACGGGTTTACAACTCAAGGATCTTTAGGTAAAGAATCAAAAGCGTAGAAAGTCAGATCCTCTGTTTACTCTGTGGGATCAGCTAAGAGCTTATCTTCAAATTGTCGAATATAAACCCGAAATTGTTCGAATTGTGATTCTTCTCGACTACTCACTTCCCAGCCCTGAAGAAAATTTAGCTTTAGATGAAGCTCTGCTCATTCAATCTGAGACTCAGAGTGGAACTCACCGCGAACTACTTCGATTCTGGGAAAGCCCTACTTATTTCGTTGTCGTCGGAGTAGCCGGAAAAATTGATCAAGAAATCCACCGTGAAGCTTGTGAACGCGACCAAATTCCCTTTTTTAGACGTGCTTCCGGAGGGGGAACGGTACTTCAAGGCCCTGGATGCATCAATTACTCACTGGTTTTAGATCTTGAAAAACGTGAAGGGCTCTACGATGTGACGAAGGGTTATCGCGCGATCCTCGATCGCCTCATCGATGGTTTAAATGTACCAGGACTAGAACGCGAAGGAATTTCTGACTTAACTTTAAATCACATCAAGTTCTCAGGTTGCGCTCAAAAAAGAAAACGTCGTACGCTCCTTCATCACGGAACCATTTTGTATAACTTTGATTTAGACAAGATATCGATCTATCAACAAGAACCCCTCAAACAACCAGATTATCGACAACAGCGCTCCCATAGTGAGTTTGTTTGTAATTTAGAACTGCCCCTGAGTCAGATCAAATCATCGATCGCCGGTGCGTGGAATGCAATAGTTAGTAACGAAGAGTTTGACTATCCAGAAGTTGAGAGTTTGATCGAAGAAAAATACAGTCGGCGGGAGTGGAATGAGAAGTTTTGATTACGAATTTATTAACTAGCCCGGAGCGTAAGCGACGGGATGCGCCATCGCAATGAATTCCCATGAACATATTTTTATAGATAGATAGGGTAATTAGTTCCTGTTGAATAACAGGAATTAATTATAT
>JANQLS010000129.1 GCA_028280485.1 Planctomycetota bacterium | reverse complement strand
TAATTAGTTTCTGTTGAAACAAACTCCTTGGGAGTGCGTTTCAACCGTTTCGACAATTCTTCGAATTGTCTGCACTCCGCTAAACATAGGCTCTACGAGCCTACGTTCGCGGCCGAGTTGACCCAACTCGGCTTAGTTCCTGTTTAATCAACAGGAACTAATTTACGTCGCCTCTGAGGACCTAAGATAAGAATTTTAAACACGATGGATCGAAACATCTCCGATGATTAAAGATTCAAATCGTTCTTTTATATGACGAGCATTCAATTTCGCTTGATCGGCGGTAACACCCACAAAATGTCTATCGACAGTGTCATTAAAGAGTTCTAACCACCGGTCGAAGTGAGAATGCTGAAGGCCGATGTTATCGATAGATTTAAGCTGATCATTCACTTTATGATGAATAGGAAAGGGCTTCCCAAAATAACCGGGCTCTTTTAATAAAATCGCCCCCCAAAAGGAGTACATCAAAGGTAAATGAGACGACCAGTTCACTTGAGAGACTTCGTCGAAAATATAACCAAGGTCGGGATCCACCCTGACCTTATCGTAGAAAGAATCCACCAACACTTGTACATCAGTCATAGTGTCGATGTCATTAGTAGGCTCCAGTGATAATTCTGTATTTTCGTTTCTTTGCTGAGTTGTCATTTGTTGTCACTCCAAGTAGCAAACTCACATAGCTGAGGTGCGCATTTCCATTGGTTGTTTAAGAAGCCATAAACTAAATACACTAAATAAAATCATCCCCACGAGCATGGGAAGCTGACTTTTAAAGGCAGCCCGAGGTGAACCAAAAATTCTTATAGATGTTTTTTGTGCAATCCACAGGCTATAAACATGCCCCACCAAAACTAAAAATATTTGGGCTAACCACAACTTGTCCAAGGAAATCAAAGGTGGGATCGACCAAGTAGCCGTGCCGAATAGATTCCAATTCCATCCCATGGGATCCGACATGAGCGCGATTACTTTAGGCCCCTCCATCAGGAGATGCTCTAAATTGTGGGCAATATGATAAAAGAGCGCGATGGGTAAGAGAGCATACGCATACCGAACAAAGTAATCGGTGTAGCTCAGACTCTTTAGCTGATTTTGAGTTCCAAAGTATTTAGATATGTAGACAAGAAGAGCATAGATCACAATTGGAGCAAGAAGGATGACTAACATACCAGAACTAAATGCGAGGATGTTTCCCAAGTTAGTTCCATCTTGGATCCATGCCACCAACTCAGCCCACACGGGGGTCATCGTCAAACCATGGAATCCCGTAATGGAGAGCATCAGCAAGGCTAAGTAAGCCTCATCGCTTCGTGGTTTACCTTCATGCTCAAGATCTGCTCCTAGGGGTCTGAGGTTCATGGTGAGATTATCATGGGGGCAAGCTTGGACACACTCCATACATTGAATACAGTAAGTATTGCTATCTAATTTTCCCGGATAAAGAAAGGTTGGGCATCCATAAGCTGTTTCACTTCCCTTGACACATTCTTTAGTCTTACAAGACAAACAAGTATCCGCACAGCGAGACCGAATTTCCGTCCCCGAGAACATTGCGTAGAGGCCACTCACCCGCCCCACTAAACACCCATAGCGACAAAAACTTTTACGATCGAACAAGAGTGCGGATACCAGCGCTAACAGAAGCATCGATATCGCTAAATAGGCGGTAATGCGAGGCTTCATGGTCACGCCAAAACCTAACTCAACCCAGGTCAGCCCGATGAATAAAAGTGTAGCCAAAGAGATGTTACGAATAATGCGAGGCCATTTTTTATTCAATGACAAGCCATCAGAACTCTTTTTCCAAAAACTAAGTTTTTCTATCCAACCACTGGCGGCGTCCCAAGGGCAAACGTAACACCAGATCTTTCCCGCAAAAATGATGACGACCGGTAAAAGCCCCCACCAAATGGTCCAGGTCAAAATTGGAGCGATGTTTAACGCAGGATTCTGGTTTCCAAAGATTCCCGCAATGATGACGATGGCAAATATCAAGACAAAGAATAACTGTAGACTAAACCGAAAGAACCGAGACCGTAGAGCTGCTTTTACTTTTGGGTAGGAAAATAGATCTAGGCGATTTAGGGGAAAGCCATTTTGCTTTTGGGCTAACTCTAAGCTGAGTACTTGATTCCTCCTGCTGAGAAGGTCAAAAAGTCCAAAGCTAACGACGAGCACAATCGCGATAGAGGCATAATAAAATTCGGAAGGAATCCCCCACATAGAATGCATGAAATACTGGGCGGGATCTTCTTTAAATTGAGAACGATGCCCTGTGGAACAGAACTGATATTCTTTCTCAAGATAAGTAGCAGAGTAACTCTTCTTATCCTTAAGCGAACCTTCACAAATCAAACAGACAGTTTCCAAAAACTTATCGGGTTGAGCTTCAAAGGCTTCTTTACATCGTTCATTACAAAAGTAGTAGTGGTCGCCCTTATGATTGCTGTGAATCCCCCAACCTTGATTCACCTCCATGTTACAAACGACATCAAATTTCTTTTCAGCGGAATTTGAATTCGCGAGGAAAATCAGCACTAACAATCCGAGAAACCCGATGTAGGGATACCAAATTTTAAGGTTCATTCTTTCATCCCATTTACTAATTCAGCACTTCAAGCTGGAGAGATTGTTGTTGACGTCGAGCCTTTTTCTTTTGGATAGCCCGAACCACGACATACAAAATGACGATCCCTAATAATGTAGTTAGAATGATCGACATCGTTGCGGTTGGTTGGCCTGCAATCATGAGGAACGGGATCACCTCTTCCCGCCCTTCAACCACGAGAGTCAATTCAACGATATACTCACCGTCGACAGGAAACGTGCATTGAAGCTTGTGCTGGTTGTCGAAGGGAAGAGCGCTCGTCGAAGGTAAGATGGTGGTATTCTCACCAAACGTACTCGTTTGTAATACGCGGATGGAAACGGCCTCTTTAAAGACCTCCTTTGTCTTTCGATTTTTTATATAAAACGCAAGATTAGCCGGTTCATTTGGATTGGGAATTCCGGGATAAGAAGTCAAGAGAACATCGTAAGGACCCGTAGTTGCTGGATATTCAAGAGTAGGTCTTTGAGGATAATTTTCTTTGTAGGAGTAATGAGGTAAACCCAAGACGTGATGGGCAAAAAGATTTGAAGTAGCCCCTAAAGACAATAAAAAAATCAAACCAGCAGCTTTAACTTTCTTACTGACTGATCGAGTCTCTTTTTCTTTCTTGGCTGAAATCAACGGGACCTCGAGTGCAAATTTTAACGCAGCAGGTTCACAGTGCTGAATACAAACGCCACAGTTATCACATTCAATGGAGGTGGATTGAGTGATGGGATTTATTCCGGCTTCACACACCGGAATACAGTCTAAACATCCAGTGCATGCTTTTTTCTGTAGCTTCACTTTTAAAGGACGAGCTTGACCGAGAACACCATACAGAGCCCCTCCCGGGCACATCGTTTGACACCACCAACGAGGAGAGACAAAAACCTCAAACGCCAAAATGACGCCTAATAGAAGCAGCATTCCCGTTAACTCAATGCCGAAAATCCAGGCATGAAGGATTCGACTGATGACTGCGGGAGGATAAATCAAGGCGAAGAAGGGCGCAGCCATGATCGCGGCGATTAAAAGTCCTACGACAAGGAATATATATTTATTAGCTTTTGAGAAGTGAATCTCCGCTGGTTGAATTTCGGCAAATCGAAGAAGCTTACGTAATTTTCCACCCAACTCAAAGAGAACATATCCCGGACAGATCCAACTACAAAAAACCTTCCCCAAGAGAACAGTGAGCACGACTGGAATTAAAGTTGAGATCAAGAGCGGCCAATGAACAAATTTACTTGCCGATAGAGTTTCCACTGCGGCGAGGGGGTCGGTAAGACTCACCCCAAATAATTTCATCGACCATACAGTTCCCTTATTACCATCTAAAAAGGATTGAGGATCGTCCAGCTGAGAAATAAATGGATGAATCCATTTTGCGGTCGCTTCTCCCCGTAATCCGGCCATGAGTTGTTCATCATCGATGACTCTTGCTGCTTTATAGTGCGCGTATAAGCTTAGGAACGCCAATGCGATCACCAGCAAGAAAACACTAGCTTGAACACAGCGTCTTATGATTTGAATCCACATGGCTATTCCTAAAAAATAATACCGCTTACAATGATCGCTAAGCAGCCGAACGATTTCTAACAACGCGAATGGCAGGATCACCTCGAACGACCGTCCGACAGATTTCTTCGCAGAGTCCACAACCCACACAGTTTTCAGTGAAAATGATAGGAGCTAAGAACATACCCGGTTCCAACTTGATGGCAGAGTTCCTCAATGGACAAACAGTAAAACACTCTCCACATGGACCTCTTCTTTCTAAGTCAGCACTCGACTCTGTGGGCTCCTTCCCTAGTCTCATCAAAAGGTCTTGCTCATTTCGAATCGCCTTCGCTTTGTAGGAAAGGCAAAGATCCGGAAATATCTCGACTGTTCCCATATCCGCATCTTCAATATTTTCGATCGGTAGCAATGCCCCCGTAGGGCAAGCCGGTTGACACTTTCCGCAGAGAGTGCAGCCCGCCTTGCTGGGATCGACATAGGGAGTGTGATAGTGCTTTCCATCCGCTTCCGTATAAAATTGGATGGCTCCTGGTTCGCAAGCCGCTTGACACTTGTAACAACGGATGCAAGCCGATAAAAAATCAGGCTCGGGCAGAGCTCCAGGAGGCCTTAATATTCCCTTCATCTTTTCATAAGGACGACTGACCATCGGGTAATTTGAAATCCCCGAGCGTTGAAGAAGATGCACAAGAACTGAAACACTCGCCATAAAACCTCCGACGACGAATGTTCTCAATATCGATCTTCTCTCAACCTTTTTGGAACTCATGCTTGAGGCTCCTTTTTGACTCGAATCGCATGAGGATAACGAATGCAAGAGCGCTCACAGCAACCACAACCGACACAAGCTTCCGGATTAACGATGGGGCGCTCCCAGTTTCCTAATGTCAAAGCTTCTCCTGCAAGTGGACAGGCTCGGAAACACGCTCCACAACTCCAATTGTTGTAGGAGTAGCAAAGATCAAAATCGATGTCCGCAATTCCGATGTGAACCTTTTCCTTAATTTCCTCCGTTTCTTTTTTTACAAGCTGAAGCGCCCCACTCGGACAAGCCTCTGTACACTTAAGGTAATCACCTTCTTCACTCATGCACAGCATGCAAGCCGAACTCCGTGGCTTCATATTTGGAGTTCCTCCCGTACCACTAGAGTGATTAAGAGAAACTGGAATTAGAGCATGATTGGGACAGGCATCGACACATCGCATACAACGAATACAAGTCGCTTGAAACTCATTTTCATCGAGGGCACCCGGAGGACGCAGTAAGCCATCGGAGTCAGGGCTCGATCTTCCAAGTCCTGAAAACAATGCGCATCCACTGATTGAAACTCCGAGTGCTGCCGCTTGTTTAAAAAAGTTCCTGCGATCCATATGTGCCTTCTATCAGCCTATGATTTCAATTCGAACAGCTAATTTTTTGTAATCGCATTGGCCGCTCACCGGATCCCAAGCACGATGGCTCACCGAGTTCACCAACCATTTGTTCTTTTTGGGATCCGCACTATCAGCGACTGATAAATTCCAAGGACTAAACAAATAACCCGGAGGTACTTCTGTCCGAGCCGGGCGAACTAAACTACGCTGACCGACAGAAACTCGTGCTTGGTAGACACCACGTCGACTGACTAATCGGACTTGCATCCCGTCTTTGAGGCCAAATCGCTTAGCATCTTCTTGATTCACCTCTACATATTGTTCGGGTACGAGTTTAGTAGTCGTTGCCCCCCGAATGGTCTTTGCGGTGTGAAAGTGTTCATAGACAACCCCGAGACCCAGCCAAAATGGATAGATGTCTTTTTCTTTGTGATCAGAAAGCGATAGCGCTTGATCATTATATTCTTTGAGGTGAGGCAACTCGGGAACGAGCCCGGCATCCCGAGCTTCCACGAGAATCTTTGGCTTACCTTTATTGGGACCTTCGGTATGAAGATCGTCGATTAGGAACGGACCTTGTCCCGGCTTGCTTTTATGCCCGTAGGTCATTAATTTGTTCGTAATCTCTTCTAATTTAGAATAATCCTGCTCACAAAGCTTAAACTTGGCTTTTCCATCGGCGTGTCGGAAATCGCCATAGGGTGCTCCACCCCATCCCTCTTGACCCAAATACCTCCGCGGCGTTCCTCCTTTTTTTGCTACATCATAGCTTGCCGCTGGCCACTGAATTCCTCGCAAGGCACGAAGTTGGTCGTAAGGATTGGTCTTGTCCTTTTCTTCAACCTCAAGGATTCCAGAGATATCCGCATCCGATCCTTTACTGGCGGCGACGATGTCTCGGAAAATATCTTGAGGATCGTAGGCCATGATTCCATTCCCCATTTTTATCGTTTTTTTGTAGGGGAATATTTTCTCAGCATCGAGCCCTAATTTTTCTGCGAGCATCTTTCCCTTGTCTATGGCCATATCCATATCAGGTCGACAATTCGGAGGCGGATTGGCCGTTCCGTCGCAAATATAAATTCGACGTTCACTTTGAATGTAAGTCCCACCAGTCCATTCTCCCCAAGTTGCAGCGGGGAAGATGACGTCCGCATAAAGATTATTTGGGGCATGACGATAGATGTCTTGAACGATACAAAACATTTTCATCAATGCCGGTCGCACTAAGGTGTCGAGGTCGGGCAAGTGAACGTGAGTGGTGTACATCCAGAACATGGCACTCAAGTCACCCTTATTGGCTCGCTCCATCATCCCCAAGACCATCCCTGGATTTGGAAGCGCCGAAACCTGAGTCAAACGATCACGAGGAATACGCCAAGCATCCGCGATGTGGTTTCTCCAATTCTCATTTTTCAGGGGCTGATTAAACGGCAATCGACCTGTGAGTCCCCCCATCAGACGTTCACTCATGGCATTGGGTTGACCCGTTTGAGAATGACTCCCACAACCGGGTCTTCCCACATTACCCGTGAGAAGATGTAAATTGATGATACTGATGGTGTTGTGTTGACCATGAAGCATCTGGTTGTAGCCGATTCCCCAGAAACTTAAGACCCCACCACGCCCTCGCTGCCGCCCCTTAATCGATGCTTCAGCCCAAACTTTGGCAACTTGTTCGATCGTTTCAACTTTCACTCGACCATTATCGATCTTATCTAACTTTTCAACGACCTGTTGAGGTGAGTATTTAGTTAAAACTCCTTCTTTATATTCTTTCCATCCAGTGCAATGTTTCTCTAACCACTCTTCGCTCATACAGGCTTGTGGATACTTGGTGAGCAGCACATGAGCAATCGCATTGAGGTAACTGATATCACCGTTTAAGGTAGGAATGTGGAAACTATTCCGTGGATTGATATCTTCTAAACCGATGACCGTACCTGTTTTTCGAGGATCGACCACGAGTGAAGGAATATCATGTCGTTGTTTATGATCGGCAACCCTCCAAAACAAGATGGGATGAGCTTCACGGGCATTGTGCCCCCAAAAGGTGATGAAGTCGGCTTCTTCGATGTCTTCATAAGTTGTGGGTGGCGCATCCGATCCATAGGAATGGAAATATCCAGTCACGGCTGAAGTCATACACATCCGAGCATTCGCTTCGATGGAATTGCTCCCGATGACTCCTTTCATCAAGAGATTCTCGATCCATTGAGCTTCCATCGTCAATTGACCTGAGCCGTTTAATCCGATGTGATTCGGCCCCTTGGCTTTGACAATTTCAGCAATTCGGTCAGCGACGATTTCTTCAGCTTCCTCAAAGGGAACTTCGCGAAAAACATCCTTGTCAAACCGTCCCTTAGTGGATGAGATATGACCTCGAAGGGGATCGCTCATATCTTTCCTAACGAGAACTTTTGTTAGTCGATCTCGATAGATGGGTTCATGAGCATTGAGGCCCTTGATGCATTGAATACCGCGATTGGTGGGATGCTTCTTGTCGGGGACCATGCCCACAACCTTATCGCGTTCAACTTTAATCAACGTTCCACAGCCCACCCCACAGTAGGGACATGCGGCTTGAAGAAGCTTCGTTCCGGAAGCTAAATCAGATTTTCCGGGTGCCCGCATCGCTTGAACGTATTCGAGAGGCAAAAAGTTGGTCGCCGCTACTGCAGCTCCAGTTCCAGCAGCCATCTTCATGAACTCTCTACGGTTAAAATTACCACTATTCTTCACCTTTCGGTGAATCGTGAGTGGATAGTCGTAAGGCTTCTTAGAGTCCTTCATCATTAACTCTCCTTTTGAAGATGATGTGGATTTGAATTTTCTTGGTGGTTGAGATGACTTCCGGCTTCAGTAGGTGAGAGCACTGAACTCGTCGTTTTTTTTATCGAAGTGTCCGCAGGGACCGTCATCGGAGAAGGGGTCTCACGAGACCAAGAACGAATATAAGCAACGATGTCGTCGATAGACTCGGAACTCAGCTCCGAGACTCCGTGGTGCCCTTTCCCGAAGGCCCGCATCGCGGTTCCCTTCCTTCCAAGCACAATCGTAGCTTGTAAAAAACCATCGGTAGCCCCCGTTAAGAATCCTTCGTTGTTAAGCTCGGGAGCCCAAGCTCCTTTACCTTCAACCCCGTGACAACCAGCACAATTGGAATCGTAGAGTTCCTTTCCCCGATTTAAGTCCCAAGGGATAACGAAGCGATGAGGAATGTTATCCTTCGACTTAAAGGGAGGGTCTTGTTCCCACGAGCGGATAAATGCAACGACATCATTCACTTCGTCACTAGTGAGTTCGAGAATCGATTGAGGCCCTGATTTTACCGGTCTCATCTCGGTTCCCGATCGACCGAGAGCCATCGTCGCGATTAAAAATCCATCGGATGCGACACGAAGAAATTCAGGATTCGAAAGAGCCGGCCCACTCGAACCCTCTCCAAAACTCCCATGACAACCGGAACAATTCTTCTCGTAGAGAGGAGCTCCTTTTTCAGGGCGCCCATGAGGAGATTTCGCAACTCGATTGATGGAAGAATCCTTCACGTGCTCTAACGATCTAAGGAATGAGACAATGTCAGAGATTTGACGATCACTTAATTCAGCAACCCCTTGCCCCCCTTTCCTAAACGCCCGCATTTCTGTGCCACTCTTCCCGTTTTTAATCCATTCCGTCAGCATACGATCGTTTGCTTGTTCTAGAAAAACGGGGTTGTTGAGTTGAGGCCCCGTCGCTCCTTCACCACTTTCCCCGTGGCATCCAGAGCACATTTGAACGTAAAGAACTTGACCAGACTCAGGCTCACCTCGGAGAGTTTCTTCCTCATACCACGACTCGGGTACACTGGGTCGGGTTTGCAAGCTTCTTAAGTAAAGAGTCAACGAAGCGATGTCTTCGTTTTTAAAGTGGCGCCAGGAGGGCATCGAAGTACTTGGACGCCCTTTTATCAGGGTGGTGATTAAAAATCGGTTATTGGCAATCGATAAAAATTCTGGAGTATTTAAAGTTGGAGCCAAGTCTCCTCGGCCTTCATACCCATGGCAAATAGCGCAATTAGAATCGTAAAGAATCTTTCCGATCTTCGTCGACACTTCTTGAGTTTCCCCTTGATTAACAAGGGCTTCTGATTCTTTCACCGAGGCCACTTTTGGTTGCCACTGACGCATAAAGGCAATTAAGTCACTGAGTTCTTGGGCATCAAAAGATCGCCATGCGGGCATCGCCGTATTGGGTCGACCATGGATAATGGAATCTCGGAGATAAGCATCTGAAGCGATGGCGAGGAAAGTGGGAGACCTCAGAGAAGCCCCGATCGCGCCTTCCCCATCGACACCATGACAGACCGAACAATTAGCCCGGTAAAGCGCCTGTCCAATCTTAGGGTTCCCCCTATCGGCTGCTACATCACTCAGTTCGATGTTGGGTCGACTCCAACCTCGAATATGATCTACAAGTAAAGTGATTTCATTTTCAGTGAGCCCGCCCTCACTTCCCCACGCGATCATTTTTGTTCCGGGGCGACCTTTAGAGATGACGTGACGAAGAAAGTCATCACTGGCGATTGCCAAGGTATCCTCGTGATTGATCGAAGGGACGATGACTTCTAAATCATTTCGAGTTTCAGACACCACTTTTCGTGAATCCCAAGTGTGCCCCCAAGGGTCGGCATCTTTGGGCCATAAGCCCGTTCTCATGGTAGAACCGATACCTTCAGCCCCGTGACAAGCTGAACAAAACATAGCGTAGAGAGTATCCCCTCGCACGGGTTCAATCGATTGCTGAAGAGATTCTCGAGGCCGAGGTCGAAGACTTGCCGGAGCCGATTTCCGGCGAAGACTCATCATATAATCGGTTAGGTCTTTGGCTTCCTGATCACCGAAGCCCATGTCAGGCATCGAAGTCCCTGGAGAGATTTCGTCAGGAAACATGAAATGCTCATAAAGCCAACGATCCACGGTATGCTCACCTTTGACATGAGAGAAATCGAAGTCATGAATGGTTTTCTCTCCCACATAAGTGATGTCAGGACCGAGAGTCCCTCCTCGCCCTCTATAGATATGGCATCCCAAGCATCCCTTCTCGATTGTAAGTTTCTTACCCCTTCGAATGTTGTCGGCTCCGGGAAGCGAGCTGGCGAGAAGCTTTGCATCGATGGGAACTTTGGAATGGTTTTCAGCTGTGACATAAAGATCTTGGAGACCTCCATAGAGATCGCCTTGATCGTGGCACTGACCACAACTGGCATAGACTCTCTTACCTCTGAGTATGGGTTCTTCAGCATGCTTCACCCGATGGCCATCGGAATCCCAACCATGAGCTTGATGCTTAGTAACGGCCCTTCCTTGACCTTGATGGCAGATGGTACAGCCAAACTTTGATACTGGATGATAATCGAGGTATGTACCCGGATGCTTCGTGAGGGGTTGCTCCGCTTGAACTAAGTTTGGATTTTCAACCCCTAAATGACAGGTGGTACAGCGATCGATCTTTCCTAGTTCCGTTAAATAGATTTGTTTGTGATTCACCACAAAGCTCAGTGCAGAATTTTTGGCATTCACATCCGATGCCGAAGCTACAAGCTGAGCCTTATAGTTCTCTTGATGGGATCTCCATTCTCCCTGAAAGTTTTCGTAGTAAGCGACTCCGATCATTAAGCAAAGGGTTGCCAATGAAGCGAAAAGCAGCATAATTTTCGTGTTCTTGATCGTATCTATTGCCATTTCAATGAACCCTAATCAATGAACCGGCCAATCGGATTCAGACCAATAAAAATCCCAATTGGGTCCCCGATGAACTGTGGCGAAATAAGTAAGGATTAAAAAACTCACAAGGAAACAAGTGAATAGAGCAATAGCTCCCATTCGAGTTGAATTCGTTTTTTTAACAACCCCTATGGACCAAGCAGCAAAAAGAACAACATAGATCGTCCCTGGATTGAAAATCGATATGACCATCTGAGGAACATCAGCGGTAGCTTCCCAATTCCTGAGCCACCCAAAACTCACCGTAAACCAAAGCATGAAAAGAACGACTCCAGCGGTAAACAACGCGCTATAGAGTGCGACTCGTCTTCCCCTTTTACCGCTAAACCAAATACCCGTCTCTTCTTTCTCACGATCGAGATAAGGTACGAGGGCTAAACCCAACATGACGATAATGGGAATTCCCACCCCTCCCATCAAAGCAGAGTAAGAAACAAGTTCCTGAAGTCCCAAAAAATACCAAGGTGCCTTTGCAGGATTCTCGGGGACAGCGGGATTAGCTTTCTCTGACAATGGAGCATCAAAGAAAACTCCCAGCAGAACGACACAAAGCACCGTGATCATACTGGCAGCACCGATGACGTAGACAGCATTAGGCCAGGTCGTCACAGTATTCTTAAGTTCGAGATTGACTGCGGGAGTCTTACCTTTCATCAATCCCATCAACCCCCAAGTTTTTAGAGGTGGAGGATCATCCGATGGGACACTGGGAACTGAGGTCGTGACTTCATCGGCACTGGCAGGTCGAGCTAAACCCCCATCCTTTCGAATTCGCCAAAAGTGAATTGCAATAAATATCGCGGTGAGGACGGGCAGCACCATGACATGTAAAACGTAGAATCGAGTCAGTGCTTCTTGTCCCACATAGTGAGCTCCTAAGAGTACTTCTTTTTGCATACCACCGATATCGAACCATTGAGTTACCCCTAATGCATCGGTGAGCTCTCGAGGAGATTGAGCGATGTTTGCCCCGATCGTTACCGCCCAAAATGCCAATTGATCCCAAGGTAATAAGTAACCTGTAAAACTGAGACCAAGAGTTAAGCAGAACAATATCATTCCCACGACCCAGTTGAACTGCCGTGGCTTTTTATAAGCTGAGGTGTAGAACGCTCGAGCCATATGCAAAATGACACAAGCCACCATTCCATGAGCCGCCCAGCGATGCACGTTGCGCATCCAGCGACCAGTAGGAACGACATTGGAGATGTCTAACATCGAATCATAAGCTTGATCTACCGATGGCTTGTAATAGACCATCAACAACACACCCGTAAAACAAAGTATGATAAAGAGCACGAATGTCACTACCCCGAGACCTAAGGTTGTCGTGGCTTTAATGGATCGTACATGCATCCTTACCGGAAGGATGTGAAGGAAGAAATTTGTAAAGACCGCTTGGGATTTTGCTCGGGAAGAAGTGGGCTTTCCGTGCCGAACAACAGAATCTTTAAACTCTTTAGGAGAAGATTTTAAATTTGAAATAAAGTCTTTAATTGCATTTGATTCTGAGCTTGACTGATCAACGCCATCCGAATTTGAATCCGACTTTTTATTTAAGGTTTCATTTGGATTCGTCATTATCTTATTCCCTCAAACCTTAAAGATGGCTCCAGTATCAACCTCTTTTAAAGTATCAGCGACAAGCTGACCCTCAGGAGAGATAGAAAGCGCAACCCAAGTAAGTCCCTTTGGAGCAGGCCCACCAACAACATCCCCCAGCTCACTAAACGCGGAGCCATGGCAGGGACAGAAAAAAGTATTGTCAGTCTGTCTCTCCGCAATACACCCTAAGTGAGTACAAACTGAAGATAAGGCAAAAAAGCCTTCTTCAGTTCTGTAAACCCAAAGCCGTTGCTGAGGGAAATAGGTGCTTGACCCAACGATGAAATCTTTTGGACTTCCTAACTTAATTTGCGAATTGGATTCAGGAAATACGGAGGGCATGGGAAGACGCATCGCCCCCAGAAGAGCCACCACAAATGCCGTAATAGCCGACCACACCGCAGCCAATCCGAGGAAATCTCTTCTTGTTTTTTCAGGCTTAAAGCGCTCACTCGAATAAATATTATCTGGCATTCTTGGCTCTCCTATAATTCATCTCTGTGAAGATGAATTCCACAGTCCAGAAAAACAAAACCGTTCCATCGATATGGCATCTACCGGACAACGTTCAGCACAAAGAGCACAGCGAATGCAACGCTCTTCATCTTTTACAATCGCTGACATCTCCGAAAGATTTTCCGATTCATACCGCGTCCCCAATAGCTCTTTTAGATCTTGACTACCTTCTAATCGATCACAAGAAACCAAACGTAAACAAAGCTCTGGGCAAACATCGGCACACCCCCCACATAGAATGCATTTCTCTGAATCAAAAATAGTGTTCACACCACAATCCAAACAACGTTGCGACTCCGTCACCGCATCGATGCTATTGAAACCGGTTTCTACTACCGTTGATTGATCTTGAGTTCTTTCCGTTGGACTTAAGGTGGGTACTTCGATACGAGGAATTTTTTCGTAATCTTGCTCTCGAGTGAAATCGAGGAGATGGACTTGCTCTCTCTCGACCTTTCGAGTTAGCGTTTCACCGGTGAGGAAGTGATAGACTGAACGAGCACACTTCTTTCCACTCGCGACCGCGTCGATGAGCAATCGAGTTCCGTAGGCGATATCCCCAGCGACAAAGACATCTTCTGCAGTCGTCGCCAATGTTTCAGGATTGTTTTGAATCGCACCCCGTTCGTTGAAGTCGATATTGGAATTTTCTTGAATGAGGGAAAGGTCTGCCTGTTGCCCAATAGCCCAAATAACGGTATCGCCCTCAACGACCACTTGTTCCTCTGAAAACTGAGGACTGAAATTTCCAGATTCATCAAAAACGCTCTCGACGCGCTTAAAACGAACCCCGCTAACCGACTGATCTTCGTTTCTTTCAATACCGATGGGCCCCAGGGAAGTATGTAAGGTCACACCCTCTTCATGACCTTCGATGATTTCAATATCATCGGCCGGCATCTCATCGACACTTTCTAAGCAACACATGTGCACTTCGCGTACACCAGCTTGCCGTAAAACACTTCTTGACACATCGAAGCCCACTTGCCGGATAACCGTACGTGAAACGTCATAGGCAACATTACCCCCACCGATGACGATGACTCGCTCACCGAGCTGCTTTAATGTTGAACTGTCATCAAAGTTCTTGAGTGCGATGTCTCGCAAAAATTCAACACCGCCGATAACCCCAGGTCCTTCTCCCCCTTCGACTGGAATCTTTCGAGAACGCTTAGCTCCGATAGCGATGATCGTGGCATCGTGCTTCTGCCGAATTTCTTCAAGAGTAATGTCCACCCCCACCTGGGTGTTACAGATGAACTCTACACCTAACGATTTGATAACCTCGACTTCAGCTTCAATGAGTTTTCGAGGTAGACGATACTCCGGAATTCCCACGGCCAGCATTCCGGCGGGAACGGGTTCCATTTCATAAACAGTTGGTGCGATCCCCAACAATGCCAAATCGTGAGCGGCAGCTAGTCCCGCCGGCCCGGAGCCAATGATGGCTACTTTCCCCTTGTGATTGGAAAGGCCCTCGAAACCATTTAAGAACTGAGTGAATGAAGACAACTCTTCTTGGCTATTACATTCACGCTTTGAACTTATCCCAAGAACAAGCTTGAGTAACTCGATGGGTTTTAATGTTTGATCTGTAAAAGATTCCGGGCCGAATTTTTCAGTGACAAATCGTTTTAAAGCTCTGATGGAAACCGGTTGATCGATTGCACCTCGACGGCAAGCTGCTTCACAGGGTGCACCACAAACTCGACCGCAAATACTTGCAAGTGGATTAGGACCTCTGGCGATAAGGTAAGCCGATTCAAAATCGCCGTTCGCAATTGCCCGAATATATCCCCTCGCATCCGTTCCAACGGGACAGGCATACTGGCACTTAATTTGGCGGTGCCAGTATCCATCGTCAGGGATTTCGACTTGGATCGGGTCTAAAGGCATTTCCACACCTCTAATTACTATATATCCATGTTTATATAGTTTATTGTCTTAAAAAAAACACCTTTTTAAAAGGTGACGAGAAACTTAACGCTTCTTAGGCTTACGATGTTCGTTCATCTCCACATCGTATAAACTTGTATTTTCTATAAACTTGTGAAATGTATCTTTCACCTGCTTCCATTCGTGATGAGCCGAACAGGGATTGACGTCGCTACAGGTTCTATTTCCGAAAGGACACATTTTTGAAGTCGCTTGTTCAAAAGGGAGCAAAACGTCAGCGAGATAGATCTCCTTGGACGACCTCGCCAACCAGAATCCACCACTTTTCCCCCGGGAAGACTCTAAAACTCCGGTTCTTACTAACGCACTTAGAATCGTCGACAAATACTTTGGAGGTATTTCAGTAACCTCAGCGATTTCTTTTCCTGCGATAGGCCAGCGATCAGACTCCTGAGCTAGATAGATCAATGCCCTTAAGGCATACTCACTAGTTCGACTGATCATCGCATATTACATGCCTTCGGTTGCTGTTGAACTCGACGTTTTAACTGATTTTCCCAGTATTTTTAGGCATTTTTGAATGCCTCCACTGGCCAAACAAACCATTTGTCCATATTTATATGGATATTTGCTGAAAAGGTCAAGATCATTTCCATTTAGAAGCTGAGAAAGTAACTCCCATGAAGAAATCTTGAGAGCGAAGGCCTGAGGAATGGAGCTCCGACCACCTATCACTCTTCGATGACCAGAGAGGGACTCCCCTCTTCGATCTCCCCTACTAGAGAAGCCCAAGGGATTCCGGCCTCTTTTAATTCATCAAGGAGTTCAATCCCTTCGCTTTTGGGCAAAGAGAGTAGTAATCCACCAGAAGTTTGAGGATCAAAAAGGAGCTCCTCTTTTTTAGAGGAAAGTGAAGTTCCAATTTCAATCTTTCCAGCACAGTTCTTTCGGTTCCCAGCATTCGATCCAGTATTGATTCCTGATGCATACATATCTTCAGCCCCAGGGTAGAAAGGCAGAGAGCCAAAAGATATTCGCATTTTTACCTGCGAGTGTACCGCCATCTCTAATGCATGTCCTGCAAATCCAAAACCAGTAATGTCGGTTAATCCATGAATGTTGAAGTTTTGAGCAATCCTGAGGGCTGGTCCATTTAATGCCGCGATAATCGGCAAGATTTCATTCAATAAGGAAGAGCTAAATTTATTAGCGCGATTTGCATTAAAAATCACGCCACTCCCAATCGGTTTTGTCAAAATCAGTACGTCACCCGGCCGGGCTCCAGCATTAGTTAAGACTTGATCGGGATGTACAACCCCCGTCACGGCTAATCCATACTTGGGTTCGTTATCTTCAACCGAATGCCCCCCAGCCAGAACGGCTCCTGCCTCGGTGACTTTCTCCATTCCCCCTTCCAGCAGTTCTCGAAGGATTCCAGGATCTAAAATCTTCGAGGGGAAATTAACGAGGTTGATCGCCATGACTGGCTTCCCCCCCATCGCCCAGACATCCGAAAGAGAATTTGCGGCTGCTATACGTCCGTACCACCTGGGATCGTCCACTACTGGCGTGATGTAATCTGCAGTTGAAATGACTGCAATCTCAGAACTTAAACGAAAGACGGCTGCGTCATCTTGAGTTTCAAATCCGACGAGAAGATCTGGATGAATCGGAGCCGGTAAATCTTTTAGTGCATCCGACAGGACCGCCGGATCAATTTTGGCCGCTCACCCACAAGTGCTGGAAATGTTTAAAAGCGTTTTCTTTTTTCGAAACAAAGCCATTTTTAATTCCGGTTCGTTTTATACCAATTGGATTTAAAGCTTCCTGGTCTATGGAATTTAGAGCGACGAGGACAAGAGATCAACTAAAAGTGAACTATTTCACCGACATAACGATCAAAAGTAAATAATCCCCAACCCTTACTTAGCGAAACTTAAAATTTAAAACTTCCAAAGACCGTGTATTTGGTTCATTGAAAGCTGGTATCATTTCACCGGAACGGATTTCTTTCTTAGATTTTTAAAATGAATACCTCATCCTCTCCCTCGGTGACTGGCTTCCCTATGCAAAGCTTATCCCAATCAGATATCTTAGAATTTCTTAAGTCTGATACGATCCTTGGCTGCGCATCGGAAGAAGCGCTTCAAGAATTAAGTCGAATTGCAATTCAGGAAAGAGTGGAAGAGTCTCGAAATTTGTTTTTGATGGGACAACCCTGTGACGCCCTTCATTTCGTTGTCGAGGGCCGTGGGTTGTTGATCAAGGTTGCACCCGATGGGAGAGAACGGATCTTACATGCTTCCAATCCAGGAGATATGGTGGGCTGCATACCTTTCTTTCAGGGCGGTAACTACCCGGCGACCTTTTCAGCAGAAACTCCCTGTCTAGTCCTAAGCTTTTCCCGAGATAAATTTCTAAGTATTCTTTCTGGAGAGCCCTCCCTCACCCTTTCGATATTGGGATCTTTAGTTGAACGCATGGCTTTTCTTTCATCCCTTATCGAGCAAATCTCC
Source organism: Planctomycetota bacterium (assembly GCA_028280485.1). Classification (GTDB taxonomy): domain Bacteria; phylum Planctomycetota; class UBA8108; order UBA8108; family JACQVS01; genus JANQLS01. The sequence continues at coordinate 23,494 of JANQLS010000129.1, read as the reverse complement.
TTTGATAGCGTCGAACAACGCCTGTGGACCTACCTCATCGAAAATTCGACAGCACTCCATGACGGTGACGAGTTTCCACGTATGATCGATCCAATTCCAAAACGCGAACACATCGCATCGAGCATCGGCACTGTTCGAGAAGTCGTTTCTCGCCGCCTATCACGCTTAGTCGATAGTCAACATATCCGAATTGCACAACGGAAGCTGACGATTATTAAGGCATTAGATTCTAAGTAGTTTATGTGGAAACAAGCTCCTTTGGAGCCCGTTTCGGCCATTCTTCGAATGCCTTCACTCCGCCAAACATAGGGTCTTCGACCCTACGTCCGCGGCCGAGTTGATTCAACACAGGATCTAAGTAAGCCACTTAGACCGCGCACGCTTCATCTAAAGCCGCTTTGAAGGCATCCATGTCTTTGTTAAGAACGTCTCCAACTAAACAATCGATGAGTTGAGAGCGATACTCGGGAAATTTTCGCGAAAAGTCTCCGAAATTAAAATTGGGGTTATAAAAAGCAAAGATCAATCGCTTGATCGTATCGATCGCTTCTTGAAGTGGTCCTAAGTGAGCTCCGAGGACTTCAGGACTAAGATCATCTAAAACGAGAGATCGGTGAACTGAATTCGCAGCTAACTCTGCCGAACCCAATGCCAGGTAAAGACCGGAAGAGTAAATGGGATCTAAAAAAGCAGCGGCATCCCCCACCATCAACCAGCCGTTGCCGACCACCTTTCGATTGCGGTAGGCGAGCTTGGGCAAGCCCCGAACATCATCGATGCAAACAGCATCTTTAAGACGCTCCTTAAGCGGCAAGCACTTCTCGACTTCTTCAAAGAACAGTGGCTTGAGTTTCTTCGAAGAGGCTGAAAGAAGGAAATCCGGAGAAGTCACAATTCCCACACTCACCCGGTCATCAGGCAGAGGTATATACCAAAACCATCCTCGGTCTGGAATCATGAAGATTGTTGTCTCTCCTTCATCGATCCCTGGCAACCTCTTTCCACCCTTAAAGTAGGTCCAAAGTGAAGCCTTTTCTAATCCGGGTACCCCTTCCTTCAGTCCCAATTGAGATCCGATGACGGTTTTTCTTCCGGAGGCATCGACCACGACCCGTGAAGCCACCCTGTAGGGCTCACCATTAACCGGACACAAACTGACTCCTACCGCCTGACCATCTTCAAATAAGACTCGTTCGACTCGAGTCTCCATTCGAACATCAACACCACTGTCCTGTGCAAGCGTAAGACACATGGTATCGAACTCTTCCCGTTCCACCTGCCATGTTTGTGCTCGCTCACCCTCTATCGATTCAAAGAAGTAAAAAGGATCTGAACTTTTTCCCGATTCCGATACAAACCTGACACTGTGTTTTTTTGGAAACTGAGACTTTCTAAGTAAAGGTAACAACCCTAAACGATCCAATGTTCCGTAAGTATTGGGGATCAAAGATTCCCCTATGTGGTAACGAGGAAACTTAGAAGACTCTAAGATTAAGCAGGAATGACCCTTTCTTTGGAGAAAAGTAGCTAAGGTTGCCCCTGCGGGGCCTCCACCGATGATGACCACGTCAAATGACTCGCGACAATGAATACGCTCATTCATAATGAAGACCTTTCCTTTGAACAACGGAATGTTGGCCAAAAAGTTCACTTGAGGTCCTTGGACCCATCATCTTTCTAACCCTATTTATTCTTGAGGGCTGTGACCAGAGTCACAAACTCCACCATAAGGTTGAGATAAAATACCTCTTATCAGCTAGCCCATTTATCGAAGGGTGGCTGGGGGTAGCTCCCGTGAGTCAAGGAAAGAATGACCTCAAGGCAATACGATTGGAAAAGGCATCCAACCATGAATCTCAATCCATTAGATGATTTTGACTCTATTCAACCTTCAACGGGGAATTACTTTATTTCTACCTATCCCCCCTTTTCTACCTGGAGCGAATCTCAAAATCATTTTGTGAAGCCTACCGTGGATTCTGCCCCCACCGAAGAACCACTAGGGCTGTATATCCATATACCTTTTTGCCTCAAAAAATGTGACTTCTGCTACTACCTCTCAGTGACGGGTAAATCAGCAGAAGACCAGAGCCGATATGTCGACACTCTCTTGTCCGAGGCTGAGATCTATGCACAAAAAACCTATCTTTCTGGACGTAAGATCTCATTTATTTACTTCGGAGGAGGAACTCCTTCCCTTCTCAAGCCGAATGAAATCAAAAGACTGGGTCTGGGTTTAAAAGAACTCTTCCCTACCAATTCTGAGACTGAAATCAGTTTTGAATGTTCCCCCAAAACGGTAACGGATGAAAAAATAGATTCCTTGAAGAGCATCGGGGTGACTCGAGTGAGCATGGGAGTTCAAAGCTTTGATAATGAAATTCTTCTTAAGAATGGACGAGTCCACAAAGTTGAAGATGTTTTAAAAGCTTACGAGAAAATTAAAAATGGGTCCTTCAAGTGTATGAATATTGATTTGATGGCTGGGATGTTAACTGAGAAATGGGAATCTTGGAACTCCACCGTCCAACAAGCCATCAAGCTCCAGCCCGACAGCATCACTGTGTACCCAACAGAGCATCCGGCAAACACAAAACAGTATAAAGATCTCAGCCTTGAGAACGAGCGAGTCAAGCCCACTTCTTGGATCGAAAAACGAGACCGAGTGAAACACGCATTCAAACAGCTGGAAGAACAGGGATATACCGTGGCGACCGCTTACTCAGCTCTTAAAGATCCAGTAAAACATCAATTTAAATATCAACATCATGTGTGGAATGGAGGAGACATGTTGGGGCTTGGCTTATCTTCTTATTCTTATTTGAAGGGCATTCATTTTCAAAATTCGACATCATTTACGGATTATCAAGAGAAGGTTGCTCTCGGTCGACAGCCGATTAAAAGGGCTCGCAGCCTTCTCTCCTCCGAATTGCTGATCAGAGAGTTCATCTTGGCATTAAAGTTTGGCAAGATTTCTAAATTGAGTTTCCTGAATCGCTTTGGGATTGATGTTCTTAAAGAATTTTGGAATGAACTTTTAAGCTTATCTCAGGCTGGTTTAGTAGAAATTGATGATGATGAAGTCCACCTCACTCGAGAAGGACTCTTGAGAGCTGATACGATCGCCCTTCTCTTTTACCTTCCTGAACACCAAGAGATCAGATATTCATAGACGAGACCAAACGCACACCGATAAAACCCTAGCAAACGTCTTTCATTCGCTTCTGGCTTGAATCACGGGCTTGGAGTACACTTTCGGCATGATTTATTCCAATGCCTGTGCTCTCGCAATCCGTGCACTCTCTCATTTAACGATTCTCAGCCCCGACGAATTTATTCGGATCGATGATTTCTGTGAATCTTCAGGCCTACCTCGACATTATGTAGCCAAGGTCTTTCAACTTTTAGTGAAGGGAGGCATCCTAAAAAGTAATAAAGGTCGGGGAGGAGGATTTAGCCTTGCTTATACTCCTGAAGAAATAACACTATGGGATATCTACAAAACCATTGACGGAACTGAAGGCTACGAACGGTGTATTTTAGGAATTGGTGAGTGCGATGACACGAAACCTTGCCCTCAGCACGATCATTGGAAACCCATTCGTAAAGAAATTCACCATCATCTCAACCATACAACTCTCGAAGAAATGGCGAAATCGCTGAAAACAAAGCTCGAACGTTTATGACTTCACTACAAGAAGAAAGATGGATGTGTAGCTCCAGATTGATGACGAGCGTATTACTTTAAGTACAAAATATCTCTTTTAGAACCAGTAAAGCCCATCTTCAACCCTCTCCCCGGACCACCCTAAATCCTTATACTCTAATCTCTTACCTGCTCGCCCAAAAATTCAATCAAGCATTCTCCCGTGATTGGAATAGTTCTTGACTATAAAAAGACAGATTTGTATTTTTATAGAGGGTCTTCTCTCTCCTATTCTTCATCCAGTGAGGCAATAAAATGGTCTTGGGAACATTGAATGCTGAAGTTAGTCAGCACGCTTCTAATATCGACAATGTCAGTGAAGTTCAATTTAGTCTGTACTTTTTTGCGAGTCACGAAAGCACGGATCCCTCGCAAGATAAGTATCAATTGATGCTAGAGTCGGCAAAGTTTGCCGATGCGAATGACTTCGTAGCCGTTTGGACTCCAGAACGCCATTTTCATGCCTTTGGTGGTTTATCACCTAATCCTTCGGTGACCGGAGCAGCCTTAGCCGTATCGACTCAAAACGTCCAAATCAGATCGGGTAGTGTAGTCCTCGGCCTACATAATCCCGTTCGAGTAGCCGAAGAATGGGCCTTAGTTGATAACCTCTCTAAGGGTCGAGTTGGATTGGGAGTAGCTTCGGGTTGGTTCCCAAATGATTTCATCCTTGCGGCCGATCCCCAATGCTATCACCGCCGAAGTGAAGAACTTTTTGATGACATCGAAACCATCAAAAATTTGTGGAAGGGTGGCACGTTTCGATCAACAAATCCCTTGGGGGATACTATCGAAATCCAAAGCATGCCCCGCCCCATTCAAGATGATCTAGAAATTTGGGTGACCTCAGCCAGGAATCCAGAAACGTTTCGAAGGGCCGGTGAAATCGGTGCTAATACCTTGACCCACCTTCTGGGACAACGCATCGAAGAACTCGCTGAAAAAATTGAAGTTTACCGTGATGCCTGGAAAGCAGCCGGCCATCCGGGTGAAGGCAAGATCTCATTGATGCTACATACTTTTGTCGGTGAATCTGAAGAGGAAGTTCGCGATATCGTTCGTGAACCGATGAAAAAATACTTGGGTAGTTCGATTAATTTGGTGAAGAATTATGTGAACTCACTGCCCATCTTTAAAAGTAAACAAGATATCGATGTCAGTGATTTAACTCCTTCCGATATCGATCAAATACTCGAGTTCTCATTCGAAAAATATTACCAAACTGCAAGTTTGTTAGGTACTCCTGAGCGCTGCCTCAAAACGGTGGATAAGTTACGATCCATCGGAGTCAACGAGGTAGCCTGTTTAGTCGACTTCGGAGTCGACACGGAAATCGTGCTCGAATCCTTGAAATCACTCAATGGTTTACGCATTGAAGCCAATTGCCCAAATCGACTAAAAAACCTAAAGGGCCCTAAGACTGAAACGGCCCCCGAAGCTGAATTCAAGTCGATACCAAAACTCAATCGACCGCGTACGGTATCTGAAGTGGAACGGATCCTCCAAGAAATATGGATGGAAGTTCTTCAAATAAGAGATATCAACCTCGACACGAATTTTTTCGACGCCGGTGGTCATTCACTCTTAATCGTAAAAATGCACTGTGAAATACAGGATCGACTGGGAATCAAATTCTCTTTAGTCGATCTTTTTACCCTCCCCACCATCCGGACTTCGGCAAAGCATTTAGCGAAGATTGCTTGAGGCTGGAGAAAAAAGCTACCGGTTACAAATTTCAGGGCAGCCGATAAATGGCCTGCACTCTGTACCTAATGCAGGCGGCTCCCCACCAATGAACAAGTAGACTAAGGTGTGAATAGCATCGCTTGTATCTAAGCGTTGATCCCCATTGGTATCAAGAAGAGCCACATTAGCTTCAGAGCTCACGAGTCCCTCACAAGGGGGTAGCTCCCCCTGCCCGATGAAGAGGAGGGTTAATAGCTTGATGGCATCCCCAAGCTCGAGCACTCCGCTTGAATTTCCATCTCCCGGAATTCTTAAACCACCTTCACTTCCTTCACTGATGCCCGGAGTTCCGTGAAGTTCTTCACTTGCTTTCCACCCCTCTTTGGTACTCCAAAGCGCTAAGTCGCCCAAGGGATCTTTAATTTCAAGCGAATGACCGGGGCCATCGGTGGACTCATACCAATCGTCGGAATAGCTGAACTGTTGAATGGTTTCCTGAAATTTTCCCGTAATTAAAATTTCACCTCCACCATTGCTCAAATTTCCACGGTATTGCCCCGCTACGTTTCTTCCTTCTAAACCGTAACGAAGCTCGAAAGCATCTTTGTCTTCAACCACGATGAGGCGTTGATTTGGAAGTAAGCTTTTAATATCACTCGAGGAAAAATCAAACCGGATATCTCCGCTGATTTGAACATCCGAAAGATCTAATGCCTTCGGACCCACATTGGCGATCTCAATAAATTCGAAATCTTCAGAATCAAATTCATTACCTTCCCCTTCCGATGCCGGATGGTAATGAAGCTCGGTGACCCTTAACGGAAAATGAATAAACGTCGTTTCAACGAGCGCGCTCCACTCTCCATCGTGAAAAGCTCGAGCCTGAACATGAGTGGTTGAGTTCAAGGGAATCGAATTGTCATCGATACCCTCAGCACCTGAGAGCAAAGCGACAAAGAGAGCATCGTTAGAACCTTGAGTGACGTTCATCCCGTGGATAGCTAAAACATTTTCTCCAGCGACTAACTTGGGAAGATGTTCGGTGATCTCGATTTTCTCAAAAATCTTAGCTAAGGAATCGGAATGACCTGCAGTGGCACTGGCATTCCAGGTCAACTCTTCAGGAGCATTTTTCGCTGCGATCAACTCCCCGTTGAGATAAGCAACAAAACCGTCGTCATACTTCATGCGAAGATTGAGCGTGGATATTAATTTGGGGTCCTTCACATCAAATCGATATCGCATGTAAACAGAAGCGTTCTTATCGTGCATCTCTTCAAGCACATCGGTTTGAATTAGACTCTGATAACCCGAACTCGCTTCTAACCCAATCCCATTTTTTCCTTGTGCCCAGGGGGCATCATCAAAGTTGGGTTGAATCCAAGATAGACCCTCGGCATCACTTGTAGGTACCAAGTAACGAAGATCAGAATCTTCAGGAAGAAGAATGGTTTCATCGATCCCCCCAATGACGATGGCATCTTCAGAGATTGCTCCTCCCTCCAAACGAGGGTCTTCCCCATTGAGAGTGTAATATATGTCACCTAACGGGGCGGTGATCTTCAACCGGAAGCCCTCATCGATAAAACCTCCATGCTGGTTGAATTGAGGGGCTTCTACATTGGGGTAGAGACGTTGAGACTTTAATTGAGTCAGCAAGATTCCTCCCCGGCGAGGAAACCAAGAGTTCATAATAAAGTTGAGCTCATTCGTCCATTCCGTATCGACACTGTAGGGTTGAAAGCGATCATCATCGCCCCATCGAGCAGACTCGGCCGCTAAATCAACTCGAATTTCATCCGCTCGATCTTGCCATAGTTTTGCTGCGCCTTCAGGGGATAGCGACCCTTGATTAAAGAGATGTCGCTGAGTGCGATCCGCAAACCGCATGCGGTATTCTTCATTGGCTCGTAGTCGTTGATGAATACTGGAGGGCTTACCGGCAATATTTAAACCGGTTCGATTTTCACCGATATTCCAAAACGTACGCTCAGCGTCCCAACAGAAAAACATGTACCCTGCGCCATCGACTCGGCGCCTGCCTCCGTACCAATTTTTGGTATCCCAATCGACGTTTCCGCTATAAAAATTGATCAGTAAGAAATCGATGAGATTGTCGACATCCAAAAACTCTTGAATTCCTTGATAGGCTTCGGGTGTAGAAACACCTCTTTGAGCTAAAGATAAGAGTCGATTGTAAGCTGTTAAATTTCCATCGATCACATCTCCACCATTGATCGCATCCCAATCATCTTCATCGCCACCAAAGTGAGACGATAAAAACTCACCGTTGGGTCGTTCAAACACGTGGTACAAACCCCAGTAAAGGCCGTTAATATAGAGATGGTAGTAAGCTTGATGAGTGGTAGGACGCTTCATAGCCTTTTCAACATCTCGATGCCATTGATCTCGAATGTACTGCGCTCGTTGACGCTGGGTGGCATTGGGATGGAACCAAGAATCTCCATTGCCCCCTCGCAAGACGATGGTGTCGAATTCATCTACATCGGTATCCTTGAAGACTTGGTACCTCAATCGCGAAGGTCCGTAACTGCGTCTAAAGGCAACGCGCATATTGTGCTTGGGACGGGTGGGCTGCCGACTCGCATTCCCCATCAAACGTAATCCGGCGTTGACCTGAACTCCATCTTCACCATCAGGATGAATGATTTCAAAAGAGCAAGCGCGCTCCCATTGATCACCATGCGCTAGTGAGTTGGTATAGATTCCGGTAGTAGGATGAAAAAGATCATCCAATGGCATCGCTATTGAGATGCTTGGATGAGCCAATAGGCCATCTCGAACATTTTTGTCGAAGTAGGGTGAGCCTTCATCGCTAACCACTCGTTGATCCATAGCGTAATCAGCCGATCTGGTGCCCCAAGAAAGCGGCCATCCCGATGGACGGGCTGATTGGTTTAAAATGCCTCCCCCCTCCGGAGTTTCTAGATAAATATAAGTGTGAGCATCGGCATTGGTCGAACGAAGACCATCTTTAAATGCAGCAGCTCGAATCACCGTAGTATCGCTAACTGAAAGAGGTCCGGTATAAACTTCCCCGTGAGTTTCGCTAGGTAAAGTACCATCTAAGGTATAACGAATCGTTGCATCTTGAGTCTCGGTGGTGATTGCCACTTGAATAGGGTCTGAAAAGAACCCTCGATTCGGCTCAAAATTGGTATCGGCAACGACTAAAGGACCAGGGCTCGTCGTTCCTGTATTTTCTTTTAAGGGGCTTGGGTTTAAATGAAATAGAAAATTCCCAGAACCATCGGGTGAACGACCATAAGACTGGTCTGAAACTTGATTAGGATATTCAATCTCGTCCTCGATCTGTCCATTGGGATGAACTAAGAATAAAGTTTCGCCACCCGCCGAGAGCTGGAAGTTCGTGTGGAAACCTTCAGCAACTTCCGGGCCTTCAGGAGGATCTTCAGGGTCACCTCCATTAAAGATCGCTTGAATGTCTTCTAAGCTCAATTCGCGATCATAAATTCTTACATCGGCAATCGAACCGGCGTAGTCATGAAGAACTCCTCCCTGATTGCGTGAACCGATCAATACTTGGTTATTGACTCCCCCCACTTGAGTATCGATCGCTACATTGGTTCCCCCACTTCGGGGATCGAGCTCACCATCAACAAAGTGGAGAACATCAGAAACTCCAGAAGCTCCTTCAGGAAAAACACAAGCGACATGATGCCACTGACCATCTGTGAGAACCGTTGTAGCTACATTTTGCCCCCCCTGAACTTCTGTCCTTAAGGCTCCAACGGTTCCATTCGCAGCAGTTGGATTTAATCGGAAATGCCATTTCGCCCCATTGACGGCACTGTTCCCCCAAGAAACAAATCCCCCGGTACCTATCGTCGTGGTTCGAATCCAACAGGTGATGGTTCGAGCTTTCGATCCGGATACACCTTCGTAATTTGTTTGAATTCGAGAACCTGCCCCAGAAAATTCAACGGCGGAATCTTGAGGTGGAACAGAATCTCCTTGATCGGGAGTCACATCAACCCAATTGACCGTAGCCCCTTCAAGAAAACCGTCGAGTTCACCGTCGACAAGATTTTCGAAGCTCTCTCCCGCTCCTTCGGCTAAGGGCCAGTGAGAACTTGCCCCGCCACTTACCGGCGGGGGCGGAGGATCAACGGGAGCTCCACTCTTATCCTTTCCCGAACACCAAAGTAGAAGGTATTCTCCGGGAGGAATAATAATCTGAGGTAGTGCCCAACGTTTAAGATGTTCATCATCATCGCTAATAAAGTAACCAGCCGTATCAAGAGGAGAGGCACCGGTATTTATTAATTCGACCCAGTCAGAACTATCGCCATCTTCATCTAAAAGGTTTTTGACATTGGATGCGAGTATCTCGTTGATCTTCAGTTGGGCCTTGAGAGATGAAGCGTGAAACAATCCCCCTACAAGAACCCCCAAAATCCCAATTGATTTTAACCAAGCAGCCTTTGGACAGAGCCATCCATGAAGCCTCTGAATGATGATCATAATCTATCCCAATTTTTGGACCCAATGAGACTCATGATTTATACCACGAGCCTGAAATCGGATTTGAAGCAAGATTTGTTACTGATTTAAATCACTTCAAACGTCAAAGCTTAACCCTATCCAAACATTATATCCCTACTTTACAAACTCACAAGAAGCACAATAGACTACCCCGAATACCCCTACCAGGTACACGAATCCCCCCCCGAATAGAATAGAATACCCCTACCAGGTAGCACGAGAATACCCCTACCAGGTAGGGTGCCCCCCCAATCCCATACCAGGTACGTTTTTTAAAATAAAGTGTTCGGTTTTGAGATAATAAACTCGACAACATTAAACCTGAATAATTTATCAACCAAGTTAATGGCAGAACTATCGAATAGAGTTAAACTCAATTCAGCCCTTTAGGGTCCCATTCCACCGTTATCCCTTTTACTCCCTGCCACTGAAGCCTCTCCCATCCAATCCATCATCATTCTATCGATCCATTAGCAATGGTTTAGGAATGGCGTGTCTCGACTGAATTCAATTTTTAAAAATTCATTGCGGAGATACATATGAAGCCTAGACGCTTACTTCCAGGTGGCACTCATTTCATCACAAGAAGAACTTATGAAGGTATTTATCGTTGTGCCCCACTTGAAGAAATTACTCAAATTATGCTCTTTTGCCTGATCCATCCCGCAAACAAATTCAAGATCAAGATTCATGGATTTTGTTTTATGAGTAATCACTTTCATCTCATTGTCTCTGACCCTCATCAACTACTCAGTGATTTCCTAAGATGGCTGAATCTGCATTCTGCTAAGTGCATCAACTTTTATCTTGGTAGAAAAGGTCTTATATGGGCTCCTGGATCATTCAGCTCACAAGAATTACATTACCCAGAAGATATTTTAGATAAGCTTGTCTATACCATTTGCAACCCCACTCAGGCTAAGGCTGTATCTCAACCTTCAGAATGGATCGGGGGAATTTCACTTCCAGAGCATTATAGAAATGATTTTGAGTTTAAAGCTCAACGCCCTAAATTTTTTAAAGATAATAGCCCTACAGTTCCGGAATCCGCCTCGCTGAAACTCACCATTCCCCCGATGTTTGAAGATAAAGAAGCCTTTATTAATGAATTAGAATCTATGATTAAAGTACGGTGTGGGGAAATTGCTGAAGAAATGAAGCAAAACGATGAGGATTTTAAGGGAATCAAAAATATATGCTTAGATCTGAATTTCAAACCTGACAATCCCTATATTGATTCAGAGATCGATCCTAGAATTGCTTGTAAAGATAAAGAGCGAAGAAAAGAACTCATCGATGGAATGATTCAATTTTGGAAAGAGCATGAGGATTCTCGACAGAGAGTGCTCCAAGGCGTAAAGGATGTACGCTTCCCATACGGCACGAACTGGTGGTGTAGGTACGGAGGGATGAGTTGTCACCCGAAACCGTATGGTCTTAGATAAAATTTTAGTTCTCTAAACTATAAATTGAACAATTAAAAATATAGTCAGGCACCAGTATGTCCAGATTTTTCATGTTGAAGTTGAAAATTGATATTTATCCAACGGGCTGGCTCAACACCATCATCCACGATTGACAAATTGAACAATTGAGGACAATTTTCATCTAAATGCCCTTAAGAAAATCCCATCCACCCAATACCTTACCTGGTAGGGGTTGTGGGGGTTCTTTACCTGGTAGGGGTTGGGTTTACCTGGTGGGGGTTGGGGATCTTAAATATTTATCAATCGACCGCGCAGCCCTTCGCCCTGCTCCCATAGCAAGAATGACTGTAGCTCCACCCGTAACCACATCTCCCCCGGCAAACACACCTGGGATCGATGTTTGTAGACTATCTTCATTAACTTTTATATATCCACGAGGGTCCACCTTTAACTTCGAGTCCGAAGATTGAACCATAGGATTTGCACCATTTCCTAATGCGACAATACAAAGATCGATTTCTTGAATAAACTCAGAATCGGGGATTGGTACAGGCGATTTTCGTCCCATTGAATCTGGAGGACCCAGCGACATTCTTTGGCAACGAATGGCCTTAAGAACGCCATTATGATCTCCTAAAAACTCTAATGGCTGAGTCAAAAACTGAAATAGCACTCCTTCTTCTTCCGCATGCTCTATCTCCTCTTTTCTGGCAGGCATCTCTGTCATCGTTCGACGATAAATGAGAATTGACTTTGAAGCCTTAAGTCGTACTGCAGTTCTAATAGCATCCAAGGCTGTATTTCCCCCACCGATAACAGCAACAACCTTTCCTTCTGTTTCATAAACAGGCTCATCGTAATCAGGAAATAGATAAGCCTTCAACAGATTCACTCGAGTTAAAAATTCGTTAGCTGAATAAACCCCTTTTAAATCTTCACCAGGAATATTTAGAAACTTAGGAAGACCAGCACCGGTAGCAATAAAAACAGCATCGAAACCTTCTTCACCCATCAACTCAGAAATACAAACGGTTTTCCCGACAACAATGTCAGTTTCAAATTGAATTCCTAATCTCCGCAAATTATTGATTTCATCTTCAACGATGGATTTAGGGAGCCGAAATTCTGGGATACCGTAAATGAGGACCCCACCCAGCTCATGAAGAGCTTCATAGACAGTGACAGAATGGCCTTTTAGAGCTAAATCTCCAGCCGCACTTAAACCTGCAGGACCGCTACCTATAATCGCAACTTTCTTTCCAGTGGGTTCTTCTAATTGGGGTAAAACAACTCCACCATGATTCTTTTCATAGTCAGCAACAAATCTCTCTAAGTATCCAATGGCGACAGGCTCAAAGTTTTTTCCGAGAACACAAGATGCTTCACATTGAATTTCCTGTGGGCAAACTCTCCCGGTAATGGCTGGCAGAACATTGTCTTCTCGAATTTTTTGCGCTGCTTTTAAGAATTCTTTTTTTCGAACAAGGTCAATAAATTCAGAAATTTTAACGCCAACGGGGCATCCTTGGATGCAGGGCGAAGAGGAGCAGTCCAAGCATCGCTCTGCTTCCAATGTCGCGAGCTCTACCAATAATCCTTGATTCACCTCTTCGAAATTGTATTTACGAATAAGCGGATCTTGTTGTGGCATCTGTTGCCGAGGAATCTTCAATTTGTCTTTCTTGCTCGGGGAAGTCACAGAAAAATACCGTAGTTAAAAATTACTGGGTAATATTTTTTTAAGCTTACAATCGGGATCAAAAGGACTTGAGGTGGATTTCTCAGATCCTTGCTCAAGATTGAATCTATCGAGAGATTCTCTCTCTTGATCCAGATACATTTCATTTCTCTGATTTAGAGTTTTAAAATCGACTTCATGGGCATTAAACTCCGGCCCATCGACACAGGCAAATCGCGTTTCTCCACCAATTCGAACACGACAACCACCACACATTCCAGTCCCATCAACCATTATGGGGTTGAGGCTAACTACCGTTTGAATATTTGACTTTTTGGTAAGGCGACTTACCTCTTCCATCATTTGCAATGGACCTACTGCATGTACATAGTCGATAGCAGGCTCTTCTTCGATCAGTCGCATCAAGACATCAGTAACCTTGCCTTTCTCCCCAAGACTACCATCATCGGTAGTTACATAAATCTGATCACTTAATTCAGAGAATTTGTCTAGAAGAATCAACTGATTTTCTTGACTCGCTCCTAATATGGTAATCAAACGATTCCCCTTTTCTTTGAGAGCCCTTGCAATGGGATAAGTAATTGCTGCACCCACCCCTCCCCCAATGGCTACCGCAGTCCCAAAAAGATCAATATGGGAAGGTATTCCTAAGGGACCTACGACATTGAGAATGGCATCTCCACGAGACAGATTCATCATCTCCTGAGTGGTTTTTCCGACAGCCTTCACAATAAGCTGAATCGTTCCTCGTTCTCTATCTGAATCTGCGATAGTAAGAGGAATCCTCTCCCCACGATCATGTAACCGGATAATTACAAATTGACCGGGCTGCTGTTTACGGGCAATTCGATTTGCTAAAACCTCGAATTGCTTAACATTTGGAGATAAATACCTGTCATCTAAAATTTCATACATTGAGACCCTCTCAAACAACATCATCGGAATGCTGTGAAACAGTTTCTTGGCTTAATTTCTTTTCCAATTCTACAACCTGTTGAATGGTTTTAAGTACACTGTCCGGAGTTAAACTCATCGAGTCAATCCCACAACGAACGAGGAACTCGGCGACTTCAGGGTAGTCCGAGGGAGCTTGCCCGCAAATCCCAGAATGACGCTTGTTTCTTTTTGCACCTTCGATGGCCTGCTTAAGGAAGCGGAGAACTCCCGGATCCCGTTCATCAAAATCAAATGCCACCAATTCAGAATCTCGATCTACCCCGAGAACCAGTTGTGTCAAGTCATTGGACCCAATTGAAAACCCATCGAACAGATCGCTAAATTCATCAATTTGGATAACGTTATTCGGGATTTCACACATCACATAAATTTCAAGATCATCTTTACCCCGAACAAGTCCGTATTCAGCTAAAGTTTCTAAAACTCTGCGCCCCTCCTCAACATTACGGCAGAACGGAATCATTAGCTTAATATTTTTAAAACCCATCTTTAAGCGTGCTCGATTGAGTGCTTCACACTCTAAAGCAAATCCCTCCTGGTAAGCCGGATGGGAATATCGAGAAGCACCCCTGAAGCCAATCATCGGGTTACTCTCTGATGGCTCAAAAAATCGTCCGCCGATCAGGCTCGCATACTCATTCGTCTTAAAATCAGACATTCGAACAATAACAGGCTTTGGATAAAAAGCACTGGCGATAGTGCTAACCCCTTCAGAAAGCTTTTCGATGAAGAATTCTTTAGGATCTTCATAGCCAACGGTCATCGTTTCAATTTTCCTGAGTTCACGAGTTTCCTGAACCTTCTCGGGTTGGACGAGCGCCATTGGATGAATCCCGATCGATTCACTGATGATAAATTCAAGCCTCGCGAGCCCAACTCCATCAACAGGCAGATGACTCAACTGAAATGCCAAACCAGGGTTACCTAGATTTAAGTAGATTTCTGTTTTAGGTTTTTTGAGATCACTTAAATCAATTTCTTCAACTTTAAATGGAATCTTACCATCATAGACTTTTGCTACTTCACCTTCAGAACAACTGATCGTGACCCACTGACCTTCAGAAAGAATTTCAGTACCGTTACGAGTCCCGACAACTGCGGGAATTCCAAGCTCGCGCGCGATAATTGCAGCATGACAGGTTCGGCCCCCTCGATTCGTTACGAGGGCAGCGGCAGTTCTCATTACCGGCTCCCAATCGGGAGTGGTGGTATCCGCAACCAACACCTCACCTTCAACAAAGTTAGAAAGGTCTTCAAAGGATAGAATTTTTCTAACCGTTCCAGCTGCAATTTTATTTCCAACCGCCCGACCTTGGGTCATGACCGCACCTGATGCTTCAAGATAATATTCTTGCAGAGAATGTGATTTTCTCTGAGAAACAACCGTTTCTGGGCGGGCCTGAACAATATACAAAGAACCATCGATACCATCTTTCGCCCATTCTATATCCATTGGACGATCGACACCTGCCTTATCACTATAATGACGTTCGATCTTTATTGCATACTCAGCTAACTTAAGTACTTCGTCATCTGTAATTGAATATTGATCTCTTTCATAATTTGCTGTTGGAATATTTCGAGTAGGTTCGCGAGTTCGTCCCTCGGCATAAACCATTTTGATTTTCTTTTCACCCAGATGACGCTTTAGAACTTTGCGGTATCCTTCCTGGAAGGTCGGCTTGTGAACATAAAACTCATCGGGATCTACAGTTCCTTGGACGATATTTTCTCCCAATCCATAACTGCTCGTTATAAAAACAACATCGCGGAATCCAGATTCAGTATCGAGGGAAAACATCACTCCACTGGTTGCGAGATCACTTCGCACCATTTTTTGAACACCAACAGATAAGGCTACCTTGAAATGGTCAAATCCATTATCTATCCGGTAACAGATAGCTCTATCGGTAAAAAGACTCGCGAAGCATCTTCGACAAGAACTGATCAGATCAGCTTCACTTTTAATATTTAAATAAGTATCTTGCTGACCAGCAAAACTGGCATGAGGTAAATCCTCTGCGGTTGCTGAACTTCGAACGGCTACTGAGATTCCTTCACCCTCTTCACTCTGGAAGTATTTATAGGCTGAGGAGATTTCTTGGAGGAGATCATCGGGAATTGGAGAACGGATAATAAGCTCACGAGCGGCTTCCCCTCTTCGAGCTAAATCTTCAACATCATTAGGATTTAAACCTTCGATGATCTGTTTAAGTTCCCCCAAACATCCCGATCGGTTTATGTGGTATTGATACCCCTCAGAAGTAATAGCAAAGCCATTTGGAACTAAAATACCATGAGGGCGAAGCTCACGATAAAGCTCTCCAAGGGAAGCATTTTTTCCCCCGACCAAAGGAATGTCTGTAATAGAGAGATCTTTAAAAAAACGTATATACTTAAAGTTTTGCGTCATTAAAGTGCTCATGGCGAGTTCCTCATAAACAACAAATTTTATTATCTGATTAATTTTTGCAAAGGGCGTTCCAGACTCTCATTAATTCGTATTAAGGCCAAAATACTCCTAAGTGATAGAAACAGTGTTCCCAGATCTACTATCTCACTCCAGCACACTGGGGAATTCTCCTCGCGCGGAAATATAATAGCGATTTTTTTCGCCCTCAAGTTGCTCAGAATCAAATATGAATCTTTACCTCGCAATGTATCCATCGAGTCTAAGATGAATTCGAATTAAGAGGTTCATTTATCTAAATTGGGTTGTCGTTGATATCTATCCGTGAACTAAAAAAATCGCAGGTGGAAATTGAGGTAATGGATTCACTTTAAGAATTACGAAAAAAATAAGTTTTAATCCTTCAGCTTTAACACAATTTCAAGCATTCCATCCCCCACAGCTTTCGAAGAAAATCCTAAATTAGTCGCTAACTTTAGCATGTCTTTATTGGACGTCTGGACTTGACCGATGATTCTTTTAGCATTCCTTGATTTACAGTACTTAATAAGCTTCTTAAGGAGTAACGGTCCCAGCCCTAAACCCTTAAGGTGAGATGCGACAATCATTGCAAACTCAACATCACCACTTAGACCAACAAATATAGCTCTAACGACGCCTAATGTTTTGGAAGAACCTAACTCTTCTTGAGCAATAAACGCCATTTCTCGATCATAGTCGATTTGAGTGTAGCGAACCATTTCTTGGTGAGGAAAAGAACGAATTAAACCAAAGAAACGGAACCGAACATCGTCGTCTGAAAGGCGAGAAAAAAAACTAAAATGCTCATGCTCATCTTCGGGACGAATAGGCCTAAGAATGACCTTCACTCCAGAAGAGAGAACGGCCTTCTCCTCAAGCTCTCTTGGGTAAGGAGAAATGGACAATTGACTCTCTTCGTTTGAACAAACACGAATCCTTGCATCTAACGCTAACACACCATCTTCATCGCACAGTAATGGGTTGATATCCAGTTCCTGAATTTGCGGAAAATCAGTAGCCAGTTGAGACAGGCCTATCAATGTCTTATATATTTCTTCAAAATTGACCGGTTGCCGATTTCGAAAACCACGAAGTAACTGATAAACACGAGTCCGAGAAACCAAGTCGCGCGCAAGATTAAAATTGAGAGGTGGAATTCCTAATGCTTTGTCGTTGATAACTTCCGTTGCAATTCCTCCATGACCAAATAACAGAACGGGGCCGAAGGTTGGGTCGATTGTGACTCCAATGATAAGTTCATACGCATCGGGTCGTCGAATCATCTGTTGTAATGTGAAACCCGAAATATTTACTGAGGGATTTAGAGCTGAAATGTGAGACAACATCTCGACAGCTCGATTTTTAACCTCCAAAGAGGTATTGAGATCGAGAGCAACTCCGCCCACATCAGATTTATGGGAAATTTCTGTTGAAGCAATCTTAAGGACATATGGACCTCGAATTTCCTCAGCCAACCTATAAGCTTCTTCTGGAGTGGCGACGTAATCGGTTTTAACAGTTGGAATTCCATAGGCGGATATAACTTGTTTGGCTTCAATCTCAGTTAAACTCTCTCTCCCTTCGGCGAGAACATTCTGGATAACATTTTTAACGAGATCAAAATCGGGCTCAAAATCCTCAAGGATTGAAGGGGGAACTTCTCTAAGAGCCACCTGATTTTTCTGATACCTAACAATGTGTAAGAAGCCAGCAACAGCACTCTCAGGTGTGTCATAGGAGGGAAGCCCTTCAGCACTAAAGAGTTTCCTTGCAGATTCTGCAGTGGCCTCACCCAGCCAACTTGTTAAGACATTTTTCTTACTCGCTTTTGCAATTCGGCAAACCTTCTTTGCAGTGTTATCTCGTGAAGAAACAGCCGTTGGAACATGTAAAATCAGGACTGAATTTACTTCCTTTGCTTCTAATAGGAGTTCCAATGCTTTTTCGTACCTCTGTCCATCAGCATCTCCAATGATGTCGATGGGATTCGATTTAGACCAAGTTGCAGGCAAAAGAGCATCTAATTTTTGAATCGTCGGTTCGGCTAACTCAGTAAGGAGTCCCCCAGATTTTATTAATGAATCTGTAGCTATTACCCCAGGACCACCACCATTAGTAAGGATGGTAAGGTCTTCCTCAATGACCTGATCGGGCTGCATTTTAGAGAGCGTTTCTACAGCATCAAACAACTCTTCGATTGAGAAAACCCTGAGCATGCCACATCTTTCAATGGCAGCATCGTAGACTTCATCTTTCCCTGCCAACGCACCCGTATGAGATGCTGCCGCCCGAGCCCCTTCTTCCACCCTTCCTGATTTAACGACAATAACAATTTTATGCCGAGCAACAGCACGGGCAGCCGACATAAATTTACGAGCATCCGTAATGGCTTCAATATAGAGTAAAATTGAATTTGTATTGGGGTCCCCTGAAAGATAGTCCAACATGTCTGCAAAATCGACATCAGCGCAATCCCCCAAGGACACTAAATGCGAGAAACCAATAGAACGCTCATAAGCCCAGTCGAGCACAGCAGTACAAAGTGCACCAGACTGAGAAATGAATGCGATGGACCCAGGGAGAGCAGGTATGTGCGAAAAACTCGCGTTCAATCCAGATCTCGGAGCTATCAAACCGAGACAATTCGGTCCAAGAATCCGAATATTGTATTTAGCCACTTCCTCAGTGAATTCCTTGCTTTCAACCTTATCCAACTTTCCAAATACATCAGAGACCCCAGCAGTTAAGACGATGGCAGCTTTAGTACCTTTTCTTTCTAATTCTTGAATGATCTGAGGAACCGTTTGGGCTGGAGTACAAATGACAGCAAGCTCTGGACAAAGAGGTAATTTTGAAATCTCAGAGTAACAGAGTACTCCTGCAACTGAGGTGTATTTCGGATTGACAGGCATGATTGGGCCTGTAAATTCAGCGCTGAGTAAATTTTTCGTAACCACCCAGCCAATTTTATTGGGATGAATTGATGCTCCAATTACAGCGATAGACTTTGGTTGAAATAAATAGTTAAGATTCCGAATACTCATCCAAATAGATCCCCATCCTCAATTGTCATTTACTCGGCTTCACATGATTACGGGTCGCCCATTCCAGCCAAAGCTCTTTGAGCCATTTTAGGTGCATCGCTTCGCTTACCACGAGGTCCTGTTGCTCGGTACGGTCAGTAGTTTGATTGTACAGCTCCCATTTGTTGGACTTGCCTCGATTAACAAACTTCCAATCACCCAACTGGACGGCTCGGCTCTTTTGGTGCTCGTAGAAGATGGATTCTAAATTAATATTGAGTTCCAAACTTCAAGTTTAGATTTAAATGGAAGCCCATCGAAGAAAGCATCCCATTTTAAACGGTGATAAATTTACTCAGAACATCGATATTTGGCGTTTTAACTTTTGTTCTCTTAATCAACTCCTGAAACTCAAGTACGAGACATTTCATCTCATCCCGAGCTGCCTTAGCGTGCGAAGCAAAAGCTATCTCCGCGAACTTACTCATAAGAAGCTTTCTTACTCCAAATATCATTATGAATTCCGGAAGCCAGTAAAAGAGATTGAATCGGAAGGGCTGACGTTTTTTAAATCCAAGGTTTTCGAGAACGCGCCCCCCTTCCTTTACCGCACGGATCATCGTTCGAAGGGTTTCTTTGTCCTTCGCTAGCTGATAGTTATTGCAATCGTGTTTGTAAAGTGCACAGACAAGCGGAGCCACCAGAGCCACATGAAATTTGAGCCAACCATCGATATCGTTAGTCACTTCAATCGGAATTCCAGCAGATTCAAAGAGAGATTTTACCTTTGAGATGTTGCCGTTTGAAGTGTGAAGCAGCTCTCCGATTGTCACTGCTCTACGACGACCATTCGGCTTCTCCCGATCTGCATAGTGAACAACTTGATTACAAAGCCCACCTCCCGCACTGGGGAATCCAAAAAGGAGTTTTCCTTCTGGTAAATACTTCAAGTACTCATCGAAACCTAGCGCGTTGTTACCCATGAAGAGGATGTTTTTAATCTTCGAGTTAGACGCAAGAGTCTCAAGAACAGGCTGCAATTTGTTCTTCCTGATGAGAACGATAACGAGGTCATAATCGTCGTCCGGCTTCAGCTCCTTCACTACTTTGACCGGCGACTCCTCCTTCTCACCCGTGATTTCATTCACTAAAACCAAACCATTAAGGGTAAGCCATTCATACCTTTTACCGCGGGCAAGAATTGTTACATCTTCCCCTGATCGATAAAAAAGGTGCGCATAAAAGGATCCCAAAGGTCCTGCGCCAAAGAAAAGAATTCTCATTGGTAACCTAATTCATTGATTGGACCTAAATCTGACAGAGTATGATATCAAAGTGCATCGTCACCGGAATCCGTTCATTAATACTGATGATTTTTCAGTCTCTTTATCGAAGCAGTGTCCAAATTCGACGATAACCTTATCGACCGAACAGAATCGATAATTCAACGATTCGTATAACGTAGAGAGCCTCGACATGAAGAACGTTTAGCTTCCATTTGCGAGAACGGGTTTAGCTTGGCACCAATTGAACGTGAAGGCCCCCACTCCAACCAGCGTAAGCGCGAGGAATGTAAACCAGCCGAGAAAAGGAATTAGCGCGAGGGACCGAGCGACTACTGCACCAAGAACCGCGGCAAGCGCTCTTGTTCCAAATCCGTCAGGTTCTGGCCGCCCAAAGACAAGTAGCAGGCCGACACCAAGACAGTACACGGCTACTACGTAACCTATGCCCCCCAGAACCAAGGTAACGAGCAGGGATATTGGGATAAGCACGATACCGATCAAGGTCATTGCAAAGAGAATACAAGAACCCATAACCGCAGACTCCACGAAGAATCCACGCATCAGAGCTCGAATCGGATGATCGAATACTGTCCGTCGTAGTCCCGCGATCTTTTGCGGGGCTACGCCCGCCGCCAGAATTGCTAACAAAGAAATCACGAGGACTTGAATACAATATGCGATGACCACTTGCGACCAGCTTGTTAGCTTTGAGTCAGAAGTCGAATCCTCCCACTCCCAGATCTCACGTCGCTCGATTCGGTCCTCGGGTGCGACACGGGTGGGAATGGATTGCATTCCCAGTTCTTCCTCAAAGAGGATCAGTTGTCCTTCAATTCGAGCTTCGTCTGAGAAACTCAACGTCCGACTTTTTAGTAGGACATCTCCTAATATCGGTCCCTCGATCCTAACTTCGTCGCCATCAATTAATGCGCACCCCGCGACTGGCCCTTGAACGACCAGTACGCTTCCGGCAAGACGAAGGTCTCCCCCCACCTCCCCAACACGGGCATCGTAACCAGCCAAGGTCGCATCACCGACTACCTTTCCGCCTAACACAAGATTCATTCCCGCCAGATAGGCATCTCCCCCGACGGTACCCATTACTTCTACGCTGCGACCGGCTAAATGAGCTGATCCAGATATGTCGGATTTCGCATGTACAGTCTCACCAGCCATAAACAGGTCGTCGACGTTATCCTTGTTGAAGGTCACGGTGCCACCCGCAAGGAAGTGATCCTTTCCGAGTACAAGGGTTTCCGCTTCTTGTTGCGCATTAACAGGGGCAACAAAAAGAGCTAAGAGTGAGACCCATACTAGGGAAGTGCATAAAAACAACCGGAAAGACAATCTCCAAGAAGTTTTGAAGATCTTCGTATTGTCCTCGAGGCGACCACAGGTTCGTGCGTTTGCTGTCGTCCTACGTCTCATCTCTATCTCCCTTCTTGAGGAGAACCATCATCAACTAAAAACGTTACCCTGCATCGACAGCCGGAATGTCCCAGGCTTCGGCGATTCGGCCTTCGGCAAAACGCCAGACGACTACCGCATCGACGACGATCTCTTTACCCCCGATGGTCATACTATTCTTAGAGTGAGTGACCACCAGAGCATCTCCTGCAGCCGAAATGGATACTGGCTCCACCCTGAAAGTTCCCCCTGTCTTATGGTGCAGCTTCTCAAAGAATGAACCGAGCCCCTCCAAACCTACAAAATCACCCTGGAGTTCAGGAAGTCGCGAATTGAAGTAGTGCCAAACAAAATCTTCAGTGAAGAATTCCTTTGCAGCTGGGATGTTTTTTAAATCAAGTCGTTTAAGCAGGGTGATATTGGGATGTTCATCAGCCATCTCAGATCTCCTAAATACCGTTTAAGACTTTACCTGCCAAAACTGAACCGTAGACCTCTTTAGCTATGCGCCCCAATCTTTGAAATACGAAGGCCAAATAAATCACCCCGATCAGGGTCAGGTTGGCTTGCGAAGGAGACACGGTGATTATCAATCATGAGTTGCGAGAAGTCGGAAATTCGTAAAGCATTTTGAGTACGTAAAAGCTTCTTCAAGTATCGGACATTTATGATAGAGGTAGCCAATTCGAATTGAATTCAAAGGTCCAACCTCAACGATAAGAACACGTGACATATTCACTAAGGCATAAAATGTCACCCACGAAACTTGCTTATTTAGCCAATACGATCACATCTAAAAACAGCACATTTCATGCCATGGACGTGTTCTTGGTAGGATTCTAATTAAGAGCTTCTTGAAGCACTGAAAACTTTTCGGCCTTGATGAAGAGAGCTTAAAAACTAAAAAGCATTTCGATACCCACATCTCCATTGCACTCAAAAATTCGTACACGAAATAAATTCAAATTCAGAGGGCACTTTAGTGAAGGTCCTCTTGAATTCAATTCGAATAATTCCCCTATGCGAAAAAATACTGCGACTTATTTCGCTCTTAAAAGCTTTAAATATTCTCTTTTTTATACCATTATTTCCCCATTCTAAACTTAATCTTAATTAAAAGAACCAGACTGAGATATATAGATTTTAATTGAGTACTTGGAAGGAAAATTGCTCCTCTAATTAGTTTCCGTTGAAACAAACTCCTTCGGAGTGCGTTTCAACCGTTTCGACAATTCTTCGAATTGTCTGCACTCCGCAAAACATAGGCTCTACGAGCCTATGTTTACCGGCCGAGTTGATCCCAACTCGGCTTAGTTCCTGTTTAATCAACAGGAACTAATTAGAG
>JANQLS010000115.1 GCA_028280485.1 Planctomycetota bacterium | reverse complement strand
GCCGCATCACTTTATGACCACAGGAAAAAAGAGCTAATAGTTTAGGATTGAAAAATTACGGGGAAGAGGCGAGGATTTTAAAAAATTCACAGCCTCTCCGGGTGAGGGCCTCCTTAGCAACCTAATCTATTTTGGGTGTCGAGAAAATGGAGTCTAACGAATTCGCTTCGTACTCCATCCCAGGCCCGAAGCGTAGCGAGGGATTAATTCGCCCTAACTAACGGCATTGTTCTTTTCAGCTCAATCGACTCTAAACCATGTATTCGCTTTGTAACCCATTCCAAGCCCGAAGCGTTAGCGAGGGACTAATTCGCTCTAACTAACGACATTGCTCTTTTCAGCTCAATCGACTCTAAACCACATTTTCGCTTCGTACCCCATTCCAAGCCCGAAGCGTAAGCGAGGGATTAATTCGCTCCAACTAACGACATTGCTCTTTTCAACACAATCGACTCTAAACCACGTTTTCGCTTCGTAACCCATTCCAAGCCCGAAGCGTAAGCGAGGGACGGAATCGCCTGAATTAGAGATATTATTCTTCAAGTTAAATCGACTCAAATGAGCGTCTTCGCTTCGTACGACTCGCGGAGCGAGCCTACTACTACAACTCACTCGCTTTCGGCAACTCCGGCACGATTAACTCTTGCTGCCCCATCTTGAGGAGAGGCTCACGCAGGACTTGACAGTCACACTTCATGCCGCGCTCAAAGAGAAAGCGACTGACTCCCAAGGGATCGCGGCCTTGCCGTAGCGCCCATTCCTCGACGAGTTCGTGACTCCCGTCGCATTCTTCTTGGGGTTGCTCGGGCTTCCCCATCGCTTCGAAGATAAACTCCCTCAAGGGTTCGCGCTCTTTCTTGATAACGATATCAGGATCGATACCAGCGTAGTCTTTTAAACGCTCGTCGTACCAACCCTCACAGAGGCGAGGATGAGCTTGATTCTGTTCCTCTGCCGAGAGAGCGAGAAATCGATCTAAATCTTCTAAGTGAAGTCGAGCTAACTCGTCCGCTGCATCGAGCTTGAGTGTTTTAACTAATGCTTCACGAGCATCGGCCCACTCTCTTTGACGAAGATAGATGAGGGCGAGGTGGATGTAACAATCGGGATTAGGATTAAGGTAGGTGCGGAGAGCCATTTTAAAATAGCCCTCCGCTTCTTCCCATCGAAAGAGATGCCCCGCAACGACTCCCAAGTTGTAATAAACTTCAGGGAGGTTGGGGCCGAGCTCCATCGCCTCTAGAAAAGCATCGTACGCAAAGGTATAGCGCTGCTTTCGAAGCTCATTGAGCCCGATTTCAAAGAGTCGTTCAATCGATGGAACCATGTATTTATAGACATTAAGCGTCAGTCAACGCGGCCAATCCGGGTAAGACTTTTCCTTCGAGGAACTCCAATGAAGCTCCACCACCGGTTGAGACATGGCTGACCTTATCTTGGTATCCGCCCACCTGAACGGCGAGTGCAGAATCACCACCACCAACGACAGTGACTCCCCCCGCTGCTGTTGAATCGGCTAAACCTTGAGCGATCGCATTCGTCCCATTCGAGAAGGGCTTGAGCTCGAAGACACCCATGGGACCATTCCAAACGACGGTACCGGCTTTTCCGATGACTTCTTGGTATCGCTTCGCCGTTTTGGGACCGATATCGAGGGCTTCTAATTCAGCAGGAATATCATCGATGGAAACCACTTGAGTGTTGGCATTTTCGGAAAAATCATCCGCGACGACACAATCGGAAGGCAACATGAGTTGTACTCCGTCGGTCTCTTTGGCTTTCTTCAAGATGCGGTTCACTTCATCTTCTTGGCCAGCTTCAAAGAGCGACTTACCGATTTCTTTCCCCATCGTCTTGAAGAAGGTGTAGGCCATTCCTCCACCGACGATAAGGGTATCGACCTTCTCTAAAAGCTTTTCCATCACTACGATTTTTGTGGAGACTTTCGCCCCACCCACAATCGCGACGAAAGGACGTTTGGGATCAGCGAGCGCACTACCGAGGAAGTCGATTTCTTTTCTGAGCAAGTAGCCACAAGCGCATTGATCGATGAAGGCGGTGACTCCAGCAGTGGAAGCGTGAGCGCGGTGAGCCGTCCCGAAGGCATCATTGACGTAGAGGTCAGCCAAAGAGGCTAACTGCTGACTAAAGTTTTCATCGTTTCCGGTTTCTTCTTTGTGAAAACGTAAGTTTTCAAGAAGGAGGACCTGACCATCCTGCAAAGCATCTGCTTGCGCTTTAACTTCGTCCCCAACACAATCGGAAGCGAGTGGAACTTCTTGGCCTAAAAGCTCTGAAAGTCGTTGAGCGACGGGCTTCAAACTGAACTCTTCTTTACGTTCCCCTTTGGGCCTTCCCATGTGAGACATCAAGATGACGCGGCCACCATTATCTAATAATCTTTTGATCGTGGGCAAACTCGACTGAATTCTTCGATCATCCGAGATTTCACCATTCTTTAATGGCACATTGAAATCGACGCGTACGAGAACGCGCTTCCCTTGAACTTGGAGATCTTCGATAAAGAGCTTGTTGGGAACTTGATCGCTAGACATGGCAATTCTTACTGAAGGGGTTAAATGTTGATGGCTCGGGGCAGAGCTGAATTAAACTAATTAGGGTCGCCTGGCTAAGAGGCAGAGACCGGGTGATCTTGAAAACGGAGGTCCTCGGCATCTTCAGAAGGTCTCAATTCTGGGGGAGGAACCCCAAAACGTCGTTCGTAGCAAGCGATGCTCAAACCGACCTATTAAACCGAAAAACGGCTCAAATAACAGAATAAAGCGACTTTTAGCGTAATTTTCAGCCCTCAGAGTTCAAACAAACGGCTCTGGGCTCCATTCCCCAAAATTCTCTAAGTATTCGGCCAATGCGGGTTGGACTTGAGAACGCTCCTCGATCCATTCCTTGGTCTTGAGAACGAGATCTTGTTCCTGTTCAAGACTGATCTCACCGGTGAGTACTCGCGTTCTCAAAAAGATGAAGTAAGTATCTAAGACATCGTTTAAGCAGTAGTCGTTGATCTCTTGAATTTTGCCCTCAGCGTACAACTCATCGACCATGCCCCCCGAGACCTCCATCTTCCCCGGCTTTCCCAACATTTTAGCGCAGAGATTTAATCCACCGACAAGTCGAAAGGCTCCGTATTCCGTCATCCATTCTTGCAGATCGATATGCTTAGAAGTGAAGCGATAGCGGTGCCCAAACTTATCGGGATCTTTGAAATAAGTCGAACACGAAATGCCAAAGCGAAAGGCACTCAAACTGAGAAGAGGAAGATCGAACCCTCTTCCATTGAAGTCGACTAAACTCGCTTTTCGATATACCTCGATCCCCTTCCAAAACAAGCGCACCATCTCGCGAGGATCGTAATCAGGTGCATCGAGAGCCAGTAAATCTAAAAGTTCAAACGAACGACTCACTCGAGCGACCGCGATGGAAACCGGCACATGAAAAGTGACGGGAATAAAATCACTCCCTGTCTTTTCGATGCGCTCTTCTTTTTGGCGCTCGATGGCTTCTTGGGGAGAAAGCCCTTCACCCGGATACTGAACCCGAGACAGAAGCGCCCCATCGACGATGGATTCGACATCAAAAACGATATAGGCCGTATCAGCAGGTTGGGTCATCGCTGTCACCAGAGGAGTTTAAACGTAGCCAAATTCGCCAGAATTTAGAGATAAATCGCCTTAAAGTTCCCTCCCCCAAATTCTCGCGAATTTGGCTTCGTGCGTGAATAAGGCACGCTGGGAGAGCGTCACATGAAATTAGAACCATTGGGTTTCCTGGGTTCAACCTTAGCTTGAGACAATTTAGAAACTTCTTCAAACTGAGCTCATTTTCTCTAACTCTATTTCCCGAAAAGTTTAACCTAGGGCAATACGATGAATTCGGTCCTGAAAATTGTTTTCGTTCTATCCTTCTGCTCACTCTTCATCTTACCAACTTTAGGTTGCAATCCTCGTCGTGCATGGGGACCTAACCGCCATTATTTAGCCGAATCCGACCAACGCTATACTTGCTTCGATCACAGCCGTCGGGGGTATTTCGATGACCGGCAAATCACGCAAGGCCCCTGTGCCATCTTCGCCAATTGCGAGCACTCCCACTGCATCTGCACCAGAGAATGCCCCTGCTGGGCTCGCCATCGCCCTGAACATGATCCCTTCGACAATGATGAAGGCTGGGATGATTGGCCCGATAATAATGATAATGACAAGTGTGAGAATCGCTGAGAGGACGTGAATTTTTTAGTCTATCCAACTTAACTAGCCCGAAGCGCTAGCGAGGGGAGCTTCCCTCGCTAGCGCTTCGGGCTAGTTAAATTAAATGCCCTAAAAACTCACAACCTCGTAGTTCATTGGGATTTCCCCGGTTTTTTAGCGTCAAATTTACAATAAAAAGCAAAATCCCTACTCTTGTCGATAGATGTCGAACGGAGCATTTAGGAGGTTGTCAATCTCAAGGTACGCCCTTTACCATCGAGTGGGTCGAGTTCGGATTCCATCGCTTTCAAACTTGAACTCGAATGGCCCTCTTCCACAACACGGGTAAAGGCATCAATAAAGGCGATTAACCTCTACCCGACGAAGCGTTACAATCTGTCCGTCATGCTCCGAACTTCCCCCCGCCCTTCACTTCCCCATAGTGGAATTTTGCTCGCCATGTTTGCCGTGATCGGCTTAACGGGCTTCGGGAGCTATTTGGCAGGCCGACAAGTACGACAAATCGAAAACTCCAACCGAGAAGCGGCACTTGAGAGTGGCCGAGAATTAGTGATCCCGGCGATCCTCAAAAGTTACGAGCAATCTGAGGATAAAGCATTAAATCGATTGGAAGATCTCGCCTTCGAAGTTCTCCCCGAGCGCTTAGAGAGATTAACGCGACTCCACGAAGAACAATCTGAAATCGCAAGCCCCTTCTTTTATGGTTCCGGTGGAGCCCTTCTCTACCCACCTCCCTTCTTAGGTGTCCCTACACTTCCTCCACTGTTTCCCGATATCCCTCCCGACGATTTTCAGCAAGCTCAAAAATTTCTCTGGGGAAGCCAAGATGCTTCCCTCATCGTCGATGCTTTTGAAAATCTCTACCGACAAGAACACCTCGAATCTAAATGGCGTTGGCGAGCCTTAAGCCTGCTCGGAGGTTACTACCTTAAAAATCAACAAGAGCAAAAGGCCGTAGAAGCTTACCGAAGGCTCTTCGAAAACTTTGAAGAAGAGATTCAAAGCACCGACCCTACGAGCTACCTCGATCTAGCTTTGGTTTATTCGGAAGCATTAGAAAAAACTGGGCAAAAGAACCTCGCGACCAAATTGCTCAATCAAGTTCTAAAGAACTTACTGAGATCGACCAATCCCCAGAGTGACTATGCGGGAGAAGCATTATTCTCTAAGGTACTTTCTCATCGTTTACCCCAGGAAATGGAAAAATCTCCCGAAGCACCGACCAAGAGTGCAGAGTTTCGAGCCCTGTTCCAACGACACAAAACTCGTCTTCAGCACTTTGAAGTGGGAAACAAGATTGGCTCTAAAATTCAAGAAGCGATCTTGGAAGCTCAGGAGGCCGAAGATCGAAGCTCGACTCAACGGGTTAAATTTAATCAACGCGGTCAGTCGTACCTCATCTCTTGGCAGGCATCGAGTTCGCTCCTCACTCAACTCAACCCGCAAGGCATCAAGGGATTCGGCTTCGTGTGGTCCTGGCAAGCCCTCGAAGCCAAAATGAAACATGTCCTTGAGCAAAAATTTCATGGATTCAGATTTAATCTTATCCCTACACAGCCCCTGCTCAGTACTCCTTCAGAGGATGATTTACCTTCACTGGCATTGCCTTCTCCCCTGAATCACCTCAGTCTAAAAGTCGACGGCAGAACGTGGCGTAGAAAATTAAAAGATCAAAAACGCCCTTTAAGATTCGCCCAAGTTCTCATCCCTATTTTAGGTTTAGGGATGCTTTTAGCCCTCTACCTCTTGCATCGATCCTTCGCTCGGCTCAATGCGATCTCACAATTAAAAACCGATTTTGTGGCGAATGTTTCACATGAACTCAAGACTCCATTAGCCTTGATTCGAATGTTCGGTGAGACTTTGCAACTGGGTCGAATTCGAGAAGAATCTAAGAAGCTTGAATACTATGAGATCATCACCCGTGAGAGCGAACGCCTCACTCATCTCATCAACAATGTCTTAGATTTTGCGAGCATCGAAGCTGGTAAAAAACAGTACGAACTCCAAACGACCGACCTCACTCGAGTCGTCAAAGAAACCCTGAAAGCTTACAAGTTTCAATTAGACCAAAAGGGCTTCGAAGTGAGCCTTCAAGCTCCTGAAGCTCCCTTGATAACTCAAGCAGATCCCGATGCAGTCTCTCAAGCGATCATCAATTTGATCAACAATGCCATCAAATATTCGCGAGATACAAAGCGCTTACAAGTCAGCGTGAAACAAAACGGAGAGACCATCGAAATTCACGTGCGCGACCACGGAGTCGGTATTCCTCGAAAGGACCAAGCTAAAATCTTTGAAGGCTTCTTTCGATCGAAGCAAGCCATTTCAAAGGGAGCCCGCGGTACAGGGCTCGGTCTGGCTCTGGTGAACCACATCATGGAATCCCACAGTGGTCGTATCGAACTGGAAAGTCAGTTAGGCACTGGAAGTACATTCTCCTTAATTTTCCCCTTGGTCGAAGAACCCCAAGTGGGTGAAACTGAACGGCATTAGTTCCTGTTTAATTATGAATTGAAAGAACCCAACACCCATGAACGATAATCCAAAAATTTTAGTGGTCGAAGATGAACCCGACATGGCGATGGGCTTAAGGGATAACCTCCAATTTGAAGGTTATGATGTCATCATGGCTCACGACGGTGAAGCGGGTCTCGACTTAGCCCTCAAGGAAAAACCCGTCCTCGTTCTCTTAGATGTCATGATGCCAAAGTTGGATGGTTTTGAAGTTTGCCGATTGCTTCGAGAGAATTTATTTCGCTCTCCCATCCTCATGCTGACCGCCAGAGGTCAAGAAATCGATAAAGTTAGAGGCCTTGAACTCGGCGCTGATGACTACATCACCAAGCCCTTCGGTGTGCGCGAACTCTTAGCCCGAATTAAAGCGGCGTTGAGAAGAAACGAGATGAGTCAATCTCAAGAGGCTGTAACCTCCGAACTGCAGATTGGTACAGCGATCGTTTCATTCGAAAACAATATGATCACGCGTGGTAAAGAAAAACACCCGATGGGACATTACGAGGGTGAGATTCTCAAGATGATGCTCGATCAAAAAGGTGACGTCATCGATCGTGGAACTCTTTTAAAAGAGATTTGGGGTCTTGAGAATGAACCGATGAACCGCTCGGTCGACAATCACATCGTCAGCTTGAGAAGAAAATTAGAAGAAGATCCGACCAAACCAGAGCACATCATCACCGTTCATGGCTTTGGGTATAAATTAGTCACAGGAGGATCTTGACGCTGATGCGTTGGACTTTACTTGTTTTCATTCTTTGGCTGATCGCTACCCCTTCTTTGGCTCAAGACACCCCAGAACCCAAGACTGCGAAGGGCCAAACCTCTGAACAAGAGGTATTAGAACTTCTGCGCGAAGCTCACCATTTACAGAGCGTACGTTCGGATGTGAAGGGGGCCCTTAAGATCTACACTCAAGTGTTAAAGGTTGAAGGGCTCTCAGATTCTTTTCGCGCTCATGCGACTGTCCGTAAGGCGCATTGCCTGACTTTACTTGACAAGTGGTTAGAAGCTGAAAGTGAATTCAGAAATGCGCTGAGTAACTTTAAAGAACAAGTTGAAGCTCAAAATTTTGCTCGACGCTATGTCAGCCGCATCGCGAAGTATATGCCACCCGATGCGGATACATTTATCGAATTAGTCGAGCCCGGCCAGCAAGTGGATTTCCTCAGAACGCTTATTCAAGGTACTCCATTAGAAAACCCGATCGATAATTACCTAAAAATCTCCAATCAAAAAGACAAACCCGGCTCGATCGCCCCTCGCCCCCGAGAAGACCAATTCAATTCGTTGAGAGCCCTTCTCAATATCGAATTTTTAAATCAGCTCAAACAAATCGAAGGACTGGGAGTCTCCCTAAAAAAATTAGAAAACGAGCAACCCGATTTGCTCGCCGTCTTTCAGCCGGGAACGAGCATCCTTTCACGCGGTGTCATCACGATGCTGATGAGCTTTATCATTGTGGAAGCGGCTTCGAAAGTGGAGGGAGTCTCTATCTTCAAAACGATCGGCGATAAAGAAGATGAGAAGCCTTTTTATATTGCGACGACCCAAGAGAGAGACATCGTGTTCTTAGGAAGTCCCTTGAGCTCGGTGGAAAACGCCATTCGGCGGTACAAAAATCCAGACCAACATCCCGGTCTCGATCATCAAGCGGATTTTCGATCCGCCCTTCAAGCACGATCCAGCAGTCTCATATTCACTTACCTCAAACCTCAAGCCGTAACTCAAGCCCTGTTTTCCAAAAACAGTGAAGTCGAGAAAAGGAATTTAAATGCGGCCTTAAGCTTCTTAGGTTTAAAAGGTCTGACTCACAGCTCACTTACCTTGTCCCGATCAGGGAATGATTTAAGGTTAAATATTCAGGGAAAAACTAAGGAGAGCACTCCACCGACTCAACTCTTGAATTCAAGCTTCCTGACTCCCCTATCTTCTGAAGTTCTCTCGATCGCTGCGATGAGTGGAGAGGATGTAGAAGCACGTTTAGAAAACCTGCTCTCAAAGTTATTTCATCTCAATCCGAAAGATTTTACTCCTCTCGTTCACAAGCTCGCCCAACGCGACTTAGTGAACTTAAAAGAAAAGCGATTTGAGTTTGATGATCGACTCCAATCCGTTCAGCAACTCGCTTGGGTTCTTCCTCAAGTGAGCGATGACCCGACGGGCCTTGAACGTAATGAACTTTTATGGAAGGCCTTTTTAAAAAGCTTCTTGAAGATGGACGCCGGAAAAAAGAATTCACTCGATCACACGGCGATCCAAGATTTTCTGTCGGGTGTATTCTTGGGGATTACTGAAACCGCGCTGAGCACTCAACTCCATTCAAAGTTCAAGCCTTTCACCCTCGACCCTCATTCGAGCCTCGATCATTCCATCAAAGCTCAGCGCTTAGAACTCACTCCGAGTCTTTCAGCTTATTATCTATTTGATAAGACAAGAGCTTGGGTCTTCATGTCAGAGGAGGGAATCAACCAATTCATCAAGCTTCAAGGAAAGAAAAGCAGCCTAAAAACTTTTCATATCCCCGTCGGTGCCAATTCGATCGTGATGCTGCGCCCCCGCGACATCAAAGAAGCCTTCAATATTCAACCCGTTAAAAACGAACTTGCGAGAGCCTTCCTCCAAGCACCTCAAGCGACGATTTATACGATTCAGCAAAAACAGTTTTATCGCTTAATCCTCTCCATTTCAGAAGCGACGCCCAGTATCAAAGATCTTTTAAATTCACTTCCCGTTACCGGTAATCCGTCTTCGGAGTCGGAAGAAGAAAAGAACGATTAAGGGGAATATTTTCCCGCATTATTCCCCATAAAAAGCCCACTCATTAAGGCTCGTATCTTTATTCATTAGTTCCAACGAGTGGGACAATGTGCTCCTCAGCCCGTTAAATTGAAATTCACTTTTAAAATCATTGAATACGTAAGAACTTACATAAGTTCCTCTCGATCACTCCCCGCTGAGTAACAGATAAAAGTGACTTTAATCCTCGAAACTTCGTAATTGGAACAAGGCTTGCTCGTCACCTCACCAGTGAACATAAAGGATTCGCCCCAACCGAGAGGGCTCACGCGAGAAGGCTCACGTTGAGACCTTTGACGACCTACACTTAAGGAGGTGTAACATGCTCCACATTCCTTACGCTACCGCCCGAGACTTCATGCAAAAAGACATGGTCTTGCTTCAAGCTGATGCACCGATTCAGGAAGCCATCGACCTCTTCGAAGATTACCACATTTCTGGAGCTGCCGTTGTGGATGGAGCAGGGGAACCTGTCGGGGTCATCAGTGAAACCGATATTCTCAGAAGAGATTCCGTACGAGGTAGAGGGCCCAGCGCTCCTCCCAAATCCCGCATCTCGGTCGACCTCGATCAGGAAGATGAAGAGATCGATGAATCGATCTACGAGAATCTCAATTCGGATACCGTCGGTGATTACATGACTACGCGACTTGTTGCGGTCGAGCCCGATGCGGCTTTCCAAGATATCTGCGCCTTGCTCTCCGATGAGAGCATCCACCGCGTCTTCGTCGTAGAGAATAAAAAGATTGTGGGCATCATTACGACAACCGATATCGTCAAAAGGATCGCTCAAGTCACTCGAATCTAAACCCTGCCAGGGTTTCTCAAACGCTCCAAGCAGTTCTCCGAACTGCGTCGCTCCACTAAGTTCCTGTTGAGTCAACAAGAACTCAGTAGGCAAGAAGTTTGAAATCCCCCTCAAGCTTCTTGCTTACTCATAATCCAAAACCTTCTTAATCCTTTTCCTTCGGGAAGCTGGAAGATAGGAGACTCAAAGGGGATCATTTTCGCTTTTTCTGCTTCGCGGGCGACGGATTCACGTTCTTGAGCCATCTGCTCGGGAGTTTTATAGGCGATAAATGTCCCCCCTGGTTTTAAAAATTGACGAATTTCAGGGATGAGGCGGGGAGCTTCGGCAACTGCACGAGCGACGACGAGGTCATAGGATTGGGTGAATCCACTTTTTCGTGCAAGCTCCCGGCCTCTCCCAGTTATTGTTTGAAATGATTTAAGCTTTAAACTCTCGCCCATCGACTGAACCTTATTCACTTTCTTTTCGACTGAATCCACGGCCCACATTTCGAGGTGAGGAAATGTAATCGCCAGTGGGATCGATGGAATCCCTCCTCCACAACCCAAGTCGAGCACTCTCCACGAGGACTCTTCGATTTGAGGCCATGCCTCTCTCAACAGCAAGCTGTCGGCGATATGCTTCAAGGTGAAGTCTTCCCAAGATTCAATTCGGGTGAGATTCACTTCTTGATTGGCTTGGATGAGGACCTCAAAAAATCGGAGAATCGACTCCTCCCAAGCCGGTGGCCCCATCTCCCGGTAGGCATCGAGGAAGTCTTTGAGGGTGGGCCAGGGTTCGATGATCCTGGTTTCGGAGTCTGCTGCCGACATGGATTCAGATTAGATCCTTTAAGTACCAATAAAAAAGCCTGAGAAAGCGAGGTCATCTGCCGATCATCAAGGTATGATGACCCACTTTCTTATCGGGCGAGGTCATTTATCACCATCACTCGAGAGAACGGTCATTTCCCGCTGTCGATCAAAGCCTTAAGTTTATATGTATAAAGACTTAAGCAGAATAAACCAAGCAGATAATTCAATCCTTTTCAGTCATGAGCCTGATCACAGATCTCCCAACTCGTTACGATCCCGGTCCCATTGAAAACAAATGGTATCAACAATGGTTAGATAAAAACGCTTTCGAAGCCGATTCCAGCTCGGATCGAAAACCCTACACGATCGTGATCCCACCTCCGAATGTCACCGGGGCCCTGCATATGGGTCACGCCCTAAATAATACCCTCCAGGATATTTTGATCCGCTGGAGACGCATGCAGGGATTCGAAGCCCTGTGGATGCCGGGTACGGATCATGCGGGAATTGCCACTCAGAGTGTCGTCGAAAAAATCATCTACAAAACCGAAAAGAAAAAACGACACGACATCGGTCGCGAGAAACTGCTAGCCCGCATTTGGGATTGGAAAGAAGAGTACGGCGAGAGAATCCTTCACCAACTGAGAAAGATCGGTTCATCCTGCGATTGGTCGAGAACTCGTTTCACCATGGATGAGGGCTTGTCTCATGCGGTTCGCAAAATCTTCGTCAAACTTTATAACGACGGCTTAATCTATCGCGGGCGTTACTTAGTCAACTGGTGCCCCACTCTGAGAACGGCCTTAGCGGACGATGAAGTCGAGCCCAAGGAAGTTCAAAGTCATCTGTGGCACTTTCAGTATCCCTTGACGGAAGATCCCTCCCGAAAAATTACGGTTGCGACCACTCGTCCCGAAACGATGCTCGGAGATACCGGAGTTGCCGTTCACCCTGATGATGAACGCTATAAAGACATCATCGGCAAGACGGTTACGCTACCGTTGATGGAGCGAGAGATTCCCATCGTCGCCGACAAGCATGTCGAAATGGATTTCGGTACGGGAGCTGTCAAAGTCACACCGGCTCATGATCCCAATGACTTTGAAATCGGTGAACGTCACAACTTAGAGAAGATCAATCTTCTCAACGAAGATGGTACGTACAATGAAAATGCCGGGCGGTTCGAAGGCCTCGATCGTTTTGACGTTCGGAAAGCCGTCGTCGAAGCTTTGGATAAACTAGGCCTCTTAGAAAAGATCGAAGATCACACCCACAACGTCGGTCACTGTTACCGTACGGGTGATGTCATCGAGCCTTATCTCTCGCTTCAATGGTTTGTCAAAATGCGACCTCTCGCTGATATGGCGATCAAAGCCACTGAGGACGGCCGCGTAAAATTCCATCCCGATCGTTGGACCAACTTCTATTTATCTTGGCTCAAAGATGTTCGTGATTGGTGTATCAGTCGCCAAATCTGGTGGGGACATCGTATCCCCATCTGGTACGCCCCCGATGGCACTCCTTTCGCGGGTGCCGATGAAGCTGAAGCACGAGCTGAAGCTGAAAAACAATTCGGAGAAGGCGTTGAACTCAATCAAGATGAAGACGTTTTAGACACCTGGTTCTCATCCGGTCTCTGGCCCTTTTCAACTTTAGGTTGGCCCGATGAAACTCAAGATTTAGAGAAGTTCTTTCCAACGAACACCCTGGTCACCGACCGTGGCATCATCTTCTTCTGGGTCGCGCGAATGGTCATGCTCAGCGAGTATGCTTTAGGAAAACAACCCTTCAGTGATGTCTATATCCACGGAACCATCATGGATAAGGAGGGGCGAAAAATGTCGAAGTCCCTCAAGAATGGAATCGATCCAGTCGCCTTGATCGATGGTGGAAAAGATGAAAATACGGGAATCGTTTACGAACAACCCCTCGGGGCGGATGCCGTTCGCTTTTCATTAACGACCCTATCGATGGAAGGCCAAGATTTAAAACTTTGGCCCGAACGCTTTGAAGATGGTAGTCGCTTCCTCAACAAAGTTTGGAACGCTGGTAGGTTCGCTTTGATGCAACTCGAAGGTGGGCCGATCGACACCGCCGAGAACTTGGATGAGAGCAAACTTCAGTTCGAAGATCGTTGGATTCTTTCTCGCTTAGCTCAAGCCATCGAAGAATCAACAAATGCTTTAGAAGACTTCCATTACTGTACGGCTTCCCAGATCGTTCGCGATTTTGTCTGGAATGATTTCTGTGACTGGTATTTGGAACTCGTTAAGTTTCGCCTGCGCGATGCCGAGGCCGGGGATGCCGAAATTTGTCGGCGGATTTTAGCTCGCGTCTTCGACACCACGCTAAGACTCTTACATCCCATCTGTCCCTTTATCACGGAAGAGCTGTGGAATCTCTTAGGGAAAGTTTTACCCCAACGCGATTCAGGTCCTTTAAAAGGCGAGCTTTCAGAACTCATTTTAGAGAGTGCTTGGCCATCCGAGACTCCTGATCTCAAAGATCCTCAAACGGAATCCACTTTCGATAAACTGAAAGAAACGATTCAAGTCGTTCGTAAATTGCGCCAAGAACGTAATCTTGCTCCGAAGGCAACAAAAGATCTTCAGATCTCAGCGACTGCGGAAACCGTTCAGAAGGAACTCGAGCCTCACCTCGAAATCTTGAAAAACTTAGGAAACTTGGACAACGTTCAATTAGGAGTCGATTTAGATCGCCCCGATAACTCGGCAACCGAGGTCTTAAAGGAATTTGAAGTTTCGCTTCCCGTTCCTGAAGGTGATCGTTCAAAAGAGATCGAAGCCGCGAAGAAGCAGAAGGAAGAATTGGAGTCGTACATTCAACGTGAAAGTAAGAAACTCGAGAATCCTTCGTTCGTCGAACGCGCCCCTGCACAAGTCGTCGAAGGCACTAAAAAGCGCGTCGAAGATGCGAAGAATCAGCTTCAAGCCGTTTTAGCTATCTTGAAGAGTTTGGAGTAGCGAAAGTGGTCGTCCCGCTCCGCGGGGCGGCGACTAACTACGGCAAGGTATTCAATTCGGTTGAGTTTGTCCCAATCGAGTGGTCAGTCAAGACTCAGAAGCGCAGATGCGTTGTCGAGACGACTACTAGAGAGATCTCAGCAATACCATTTGTATGGAATACTGAGGGAGTGCGTGAGCGTAGCGAACTTGCACGTTGGAGCCACCAATAGTGGCGACCATTATTACTACTTTTTCTTCGACGACGCCATCAAATCCAATGACAAATCGATCAGTCTAGGCAGGTTGTATTTAGATTCACCATCGGTTCGGGCTTCGTGCTGGACGGGAAGCTCGACGGGATTCTCGGCGTGTCGATAGCCGCGGGCGGGAAGGTAGAGTCTTCGAGGTGTACCCGGGTTAGCATTGGGATTCTCACTCTGAAAGCGATCATCCTCGGCGATAATTTTTTGAATCACTTCCTGGGAATACCCCCTGAGCATACACCCGAAATCTTTGATTCGAATGCCACTGATCCTTCGAGCGACCAGGTTAACCGCCCTTGAAGAGACTTTTCTAAATAGCGGGTCCCTTCGATTTTGGCGGAACGTTCCCACTTTGTCGTGCCCTTCAATCAAAGCATTTAATACCCGAGGGATTTCTTCAGGAGGATTTTGAAGGTCAGCGTCCAAAGTGATCACCCACTGCCCGCGACACTTTCTGAACCCTTCGAGGATGGCTCGATGTTGACCTCGATTGGGATCCAGACTCACAATTCTTAGATCCGGTCGAGACGTCGCTTCCCAGCGGAGTAAATCTAAAGTGCCATCACTCGACCCATCATCGACAGCGATGACCTCTTTACTCTCAGGCATGCCATCCAAGACCTTGAATAATCTCTCCATCAAACGAGCAACATTGCCTTGCTCATTATAGAATGGGATGACGATCGACAGATCGCGTTTTAGAAGTTGAGAGAATTCTTCGGTCGGGCGCATTTTAGTTCTAATGAAGGGGCTTTGAAAAAGACCGTATTAAAATAACATTTTGGGGTTTCCAGACGTAACTTAATTCAAGAGAATTTATGGTTGTCGTCTCGCTCCGCGAGGCGTACGAGTAAAAACTTCCTCGTAAATTCGAACTCAGGGTTTAAGGCGAGCCATAATTTCCCTCCCTTAATAATTATTCATAGCCTAAAGCGAACCAGGGCGACGCTATCGCTCTGCCCTGGGCTATAAACTTACGGGCTTACAGCCCTTGGTTAGTTCAAATTCGCAGAATCATTGGCGTGATATTCAATTGACTCTAGCCCGAAACTATAAAGAGGAGATGAATCGATCAGAAAAATCTATTTGTTCTTCAAGTTAACTCGAATCAGAATTGCGTTCTCGCTTCGTACGGCTCGAGGGTCGAGCCTACCACTAGCCTACTACCACAGGACCATCCCTTGAGAGATTCATTCTTACCCTTTTCCCGACCTTCGATTACGGCCTTAGAAATTGAAAAAGTGACCGAGGTCTTAGAGTCGGGCTGGATCACGACCGGACCCAAGATCGAAGAATTTGAGAAAGCCTTCGCTGAATTGGTGGATGCCGCTTACGCCGTGAGCTTTGGCTCGGCGACGAGTGCCTTCCACGCTCTCTATTTCGCCTTAGGGTACGGACCTGGGGATGAAATTATCTTTCCTTCTCTCACTTGGCCTTCACCCCTAAACGTTCTCGAGAACATGCAGGGTGAGGCCGTGATGGTCGACGTCGACCGTGCGACACTTCAAATGGATGTAGAAGCCACTCGTAAAAGTATCACTCCAAAAACAAAAGCCATCGTTGTGGTTCACTTTGCGGGGCAACCCGTTGAGCTCGATGGTTTCAGAGTATTAGCGCAAAAACACAACCTCACCTTAATCGAAGATGCAGCTCATGCGATCCACACTCAGTACGGCGATGCTCAAGTGGGCTCCAGTGAAAATCCGGCCGTGTTCAGTTTTCATGCTGCCAAAAACATCACGACCGCTGAAGGGGGGATGGTCACAACTCATGATCTTGAATTAGTAAAAAAATTGAAAAGCATCCGCTTTCATGGCTTAGATCGAGATGCTTGGAAGCGACATGGAGGCAAACCCGGGGGCTACGATATTGAGCAGCCAGGATGGAAATCAAATCTCACCGATATTCAAGCCGCGATCGGTCTCGGGCAATTAGAACGCCTGAAAGAAATTCAAGCTCAACGTGAACACCTTGCTCATCTCTATATTGAACAATTACAAAATGTAAGCGAATTAATCCTCCCCCAGAGAGTGAGCTATCCCCATCGACACGGCTGGCATCTCTTTCAAGTGATGGTCGATCAAAAAACGGCGAGAATCGATCGAGATACCTTCAGAGAAGAATTACGACAACGCAACATCGGCACGGGATTTCATTTCAGAGCCGTTCACACCTTGAGTTACTTCAAGAAAAAATATCCGCAGTACCTCGGTAATCTCCCCCACTCCGAATGGGTTTCCGACTCGACGGTCTCGCTGCCCTTCTTCCCTGACATGAACGAAAAAGACGTCCACGATGTCGTTTCTGCCATCGCGGACGTCTTTGATAGAAGCTAATTTATCTTCGTAGCCGAACTCGTAAGAGTTTGGCGAAATGCGTAACCAGCCAAATTTTTACAAATTCGGCTACTTGGAAGAATCCTTAACTAGCCCGAAGCGCTAGCGAGGGGTCTCTTCCCTCGCTAGCGCTTCGGGCTAGTTAATTTGATTTTTAAATCTTGATTGAATCTTTAGGAAGTGAGTGTGCGCAGCGAACTTGCACGATGGAGCCACAACGAGCGGTCAGCAGCCGCGACCATTATTACTGTGCGGCGACCATCATGACTACGGACAAAGATCCGCTGGATAGGCCTCACAGCCCAATTCGCCATCCACCTCTGGAGAATCATCCGTAGGATCCACTCCACAGGCTTCACCTCCGGGAGCCGCTGGAGGAGTCGTACCTAAGAATTGGAATGAAAGATTAGCGATGGGATCGCTGATATTGGCAAGACCATCATCGTTAAAATCATGCGCATCTAAACAAACGGGGCTAAAGCCTCCCTCTCCTTGTCCTAAGAATTGATAGACAAGATTATTGATAGGATCACTGATCTCGATGCTTCCATTGCCATCCACATCTCCCCTCAGGAAGACAACGGGCGGAGGCCCTTCAGCGATGGCCCGTGAACCGACTAAAACTTGAATGTCAGGGGATTCACTATCGATATTTTTGAGCTCAACTTTGATCGAAGTCTCGCTGCGACCTAGAAGCGCGCGGTTAACAAATCTCCCCGGCGGTACTTCAAGTTTTTCTGAAAATTCAGAATCCACCTGATCGTTCAAGTGGATGATCACATTGAAGCTCACCGCGGAATCTCCGCGATTGACGATGTTGTAGAGGAAATCCCGCTCGGTCGACTGACTGTTGAAACTCGGTTCGAGATTGGCAGTCGCACCATCATCATTAAACCTCATGTCGACGAGTTGCTCGGCTTGGTAATTGGGATCCACCATCTCTTCCATGATATTCACAACGTAAGTTCTGAATGGAGAATCGGGATCGATGGTCGGCAACGGTGGAGTTCCCGGCGGACGGAGGGATGTCGGTAGATGAGGAAGTGAAAAGAAGAGGATATCTTCGGTGATTGTTTCCATAGTATCGGGATTTTCGTACTCGAGCTGAGTGGCCGTCAATCCGAAGCTGATATTAGGGCCAATTCCTCGTCCGACAAACTTTGGAGCCTGGAAATCGGAGTAGTCCCACAAGCCTAAAGTGAAGCCAGTAAACTTCACGGAATCATCGGAGTTGGAAGAGAAAGGCGTAGTGAGGAAAGCTCGATTGATCGTAAGATCAAAGGCACCTCCACTCGCGACTAAATATTGACCACTGGGTAAGACGGTGACTCCACCAATCAAGGGCAGTTGATCTTCACAAGCACCTAAAGCACAAACTGGAATCGGTGCTTGATCCGTTGCGACCATCGTTCCTTGTTCAGAGTCGTATTCGATATAGTACAGGCGAGCATTTTGGTAATCGACAGCAACAAAATTACCTTTTTCATCTCTATCCCAATCATTTAAGAAGGAATCGGCATCATCAGGGGAAAGAACTCCTGAAAGATCGATGGGATTGATCTCCTGAACTCGTTGCCCTTGATCGTCGATGATGGCTGCCGAGAAATCACCCTGATCGTTACGACCGAGAAGAGCGAACTGAGGAGTCTCCCCCTCTTCGATCAAAGCTAAGCCAGTAAATCGATTAACATCCCCATCAGCGATGACGATAGGGGGAAGGTCTTCGAGCTCCGAGTCGAAGGCTTGAATTTGGGACGCTTCAAACGTGTCTAAATAAAACAACCGGAAGTTTTCAAGGCCTTGAATTAGCGCCGGGGTATCGATACCTAAAATCGCCGGCTGAACTTCGGGCAAGTAAAGATCGTTCTCTAAATTAGGATTAAACGGATCTTGACGGGGCTCAACGACGAGTTGGACTCCTGTAAATCCCCCTGCGTACTGAGGAATCCCCGAACTGATATCTTTACAGTAACTTCGAACTTCGCTAGGCACATCCCCCAATCTCAATTCGATCGCAAACTCGGAATGACCAAACGATTTGAAGGGAGGCAACGTTAAACTGGTTGCATTGGGGGCGAGACTGTCGATGAGAACTCCGTCTTGTAGAATCGCAATCGAATCGAAGTTGGCAATCAGGTTAGGCGTCCAGGATAAGTCGGTAGGAAGAGTTGAATCCGCTCTAAACGCACAATCAAAATTGGAGACTAAGCCTGGAAAAGTAGAGTATTCCAGCTCGAGAGCGTAGACAGCATCATCATGAGCCCCGTAGGTGTAAAGCACATCCCGCCCTTCAAATTCACCGGTATCCAAACCGATGGCAACAGGCTTTGTCGTACCTAAAGTGAGGTCGACTAAGGAAATTCCCCGGCCAGTAAATTCTCCCGATTGAGCATCGTATTCTAATGCAGCATCGAGTTCGAAATTGTTTTTCAAAGCGCTCAATGCGAGAACCGTACCGCAAGAGTTGTAACAAACCCCCGTTCTTAGATTCATTACAGGTCGACCTAAGAGCCTGAAGGGACCACGAGTCACCTTGAAATCTAAATCTAAGAAGTATATCTCGACATCATCGCGGGTATTAAATCGATTACTTCCTACGATGACGATCTCAGACCCATCCGGACTGACATCGATCCCTACGACGAGTAAGTTATCGTCGAGTTCACCATCCGATGTGATCGGAGTAAAAGGAACATCCATCACTCCATCCTCAGCCATAACTCCGATTTGAGGAGCACTCACTAGAGGACCGAGGCCAGCGTCCACCACGTAGAAGCTTCCCGCATGCTCATGGCCATCCGGAATAGGTGCAAAGGCCATGACGAATTCTTGCAATCCCTGAAAAAGAGGATCTTCTTTAGTTTGAAGATCAGGTTCGAAGATACTCCAGATTCCAAATTCGAGAGGATCCAAGACCATGATCCGATCTTCTCCCCCCAGGCTTCCAAAACCGATGTCGGTGATCCCACTCCCAAAGCTCCCCGAGAGGCCGACCTCAAGCGCGGAAGTCGTAGCGACCAAGGTGGCCGGCGCATCCGTCACCTTTCCGTCAAGCTCACAAGGATCATCCTGGGCAAAGCCAGAGTGAGAAAGAAGACCAAAGAGGAACAAGGCGACGATGAGCACACGACGCTTAATAGATAGCTTAGTCATAAAAGAAATAGAATCCTTTTGGATACAGCTCCATCGAGAACAGTTCATCCAATTACCTTTCTATTGAACCCAACAATAGTATTGTCCAGAGACCAACAGTCCCGCAAATTACCCCGATCATTCCCGGTTTATTCCAAACCCATGAGGAGCTGAATCCCCAAACCGGAAACGGTGCTCACCGTATAAAAAAACTCAATGAGAACTGACCAACGGATACAGCTCTCAATTATGAACTCAAGAATATAAAAATTTACTGACGTTTATGGGCAAATCTCGCAGCCTCAATCGACATTGAATATCGCTCTAAATTGAATCATTTCTCACCTCAAGGTGGAACGACGAGAAACCAACGGAGCCCAGCCCCTGAGTTCTCGAATCAAGAAGCGATTTGTGAAACCCTAAGATTAGTTCGTAAACTGTTTAATTTTATAAACTTGAATAAAGAGTAGGAGAATTAGAACCCATCCTACCATGTAGGAATTAATGGGCAAAAACTGTTCAGAAGATAGTTAACATATCTAAAAAATGCCTGTGATCGGGATGAACTCGATCTTTATATATTAGAAAGTTTTAGCATTTCAAACATTGCGAAATCTATCTCTTGCCACATTTGTAAAACCTCCTTAAGATGGGAAGATATTTGGACTTTAGGGAAATCGGGTCTCCTTCTCATCTACAACTTTTACTCCAATCGAATGGGCGTTTAGCTCCCACTCAGTATTCGAGTAAAGTGACTCCACCGAATTCCAAGCACTGAGCCATCGAGCTCTCTCGGCTTAGGAATCCTCCCTCAAGTTTGCAGTAAAAATCCCAGCTTCATTGGGCTGAGATTTTGGGTAGGTTGAAAGTGGGATGGTTGTTCACTGGAACAGTCGAACTTTCATTGGAAGAGATTACGGTAATCTCTTGTTGGTTATCATTGGTTTCACCATCACGAAACGTTCCATA
This sequence comes from Planctomycetota bacterium, assembly GCA_028280485.1. GTDB lineage: Bacteria > Planctomycetota > UBA8108 > UBA8108 > JACQVS01 > JANQLS01. The sequence goes on along the minus strand of JANQLS010000115.1, from coordinate 4,684 downwards.
CGTGAGTTGGGAAAAGGTATATCCATGAATCCAAATGCCGGAAAAGGGCGTACGACGATTCCGCCATTAAGACTCCTGATGAGATCATTATTAGGAGCAGCCTTGGCGGTCACTTTGTTCTCGAGTACTGCTACTGCAGATATCAACTTTAAACGGGGAGACTCCAACGTCGATGACGCGGTAGATATCACCGACGCGATCTTCTCTCTCAGCTACCTGTTCATCGGTAACGCTGAGATTACTTGCTTTGATGCAGCTGACGCTAACGATGACGGCCAAGTGGATATTTCAGATCCATTGACCGCACTCGGCTATCTCTTCACTGGTGGGGTCATCATCCCCGCACCCGGGGTTTCCGAATGTGGACCGGACGAAACCGACGACCCACTGGATTGTGTCAGCTATGAGCACTGTCCCCAAGAACCTCCGGAACCTACCGATCTCACGAAAATCGGTCACCTCCTCAACCGTATTGCCTACGGGCCCACTTTGAGTGCCGTTGACTACGTGACTGAAATTGGGATCGATGCATATATCGAAGAACAATTAAATCCCGAAACGATCGATGAAAGCGAAAACACCGATCTTTTAACTCGCTTGGCCGATCTTCATAATGAACGACAGCCCTCGATCGACCGAACGATCCTTCCTCCTTCTTCCATTTGGAGATTCCACCGAGGAACAACTCCTCCTCCTTCAAATTGGGATGAGCCCGAGTTCGACGACTCCGCTTGGGAAATGGGTGCCACCAGTATCGGTTACGGTGACGGCGACGATATTACGGTCTTAGAAGACATGGAAGACACCTACACCAGTGTCTACATTCGAAAAGAATTTCAAATCGCTGATATCAACACGATCGATAGGTTGATTCTTTCCATCGATTACGACGATTCTTTCGTCGCCTACCTCAATGGAACTGAAATTACGAGATCTAACAACATCAGCGGAACTCCTCCTGCTTATAACGCCACTTCAGGCGGAAATCATGAGGCCGGAGAAGCTGAAGATTTTGATGTTACGAATAGGAAAAACCTCCTGGTCAATGGAGCTAATGTCTTGGCCCTTCAAGGTCATAACACTTCATTAGGAAGTAGTGACTTCACGATCAATCCAAGCTTGATCAGCCGTGAAATCCTTCCCGGTGAACCTATTATCGAGTATGAAGATCTCGATGCCATCAAGGCGATGGTTCACGTGCGAGGAATTTACTCTGATCGTCAGCTCCAAGTCGTCTTGGCTGACTTCTGGGAAAATCACTTCACCACTGATGGTGAGAAAGTTATGGAGTACTTAGATGAACTCCAAAACTCTGACGCCAACGATGCCATGGGAAGCGACCAAGCTGAACGTGAAGCCGCCAACATGGAAGCACGCGAATATGAGTTCTTTTTAGATAATGCTCTCGGCAACTTCGGAGACCTTCTCCGCTTCAGCGCTGAAAGCCCCACCATGTTGATCTACTTGGATAACGTCCTCAACTTCAAGGGTAACGCGAACGAAAACTACGCTCGTGAAATTCTTGAGCTCCATTCCTTTGGAGTCGATAGAGGATACATTCAAGATGACATTGAAGAAGCCGCTGAAGTCTTCACCGGCTGGAACGTCTGCAAAGTTCTTCCTGAAGACCAAGGTGACCCTCATGCATCTTGTGGAGTTCAGTACTCCGATACCACGATCTTAGATTTGGGTGCCGGTTGGAAATACTTCAAAGGTACGGAGGAACCCACTCCGGATAATTCAGGTGAAGAGCCCGTTCCTACAACTCAATGGGCTGATCCTGATTTCGACGATAGCACCTGGCTCGATGGTTCGACGGGTATCGGATACGGTGACGGCGATGACGCTACGGTCTTGAGCGACATGCGCAACAATTACTACACCGTTTACCTCCGAAGAGAAATTGAGATCCCTGATCCTTTTGCTTTCAAAAACTTGCTCTTAGAGATGCAGTACGACGATGGTTTCGTCGCCTACATCAATGGAGTTGAAGTTGCCCGTAGTGAAACGATGGAAGACGAAGGCGAACCTCCAGCCTTTGATACCGATGCCGACGATAACCACGAAGTCGATGAAGGAATCGAATACTTCAACTTAAATCGTTACCTCGGAATCATGCAGCCTGGAACTAATGTCTTGGCGATCCAAGTTCACAATGGCTCGTTAGGTAGCTCAGATCTTTCTTGCTTACCAAGATTGATCGACCGAGAGATCCTCGAAGGTAGTGTTGAAAATGGTGATCCCAATGGTCAGTGGAGCATCCACTTCTTCCCCGATCTTCACGACTACGGTTCAAAACGTTTGTTTGATGGTCGACCTTACCAATTGAACATCCCCACCAAACCTGAAGGCAATCCTCAGATGGGTTACGCCAGTGCGACAGACTTGATCGACATTCTCGTCGACTCTCCCCCCACGGCTGAATTTATCTGCGGAAAGCTCATTCAAAAATTCGTCAACGACGAAATTCCTCCTTCCCTCCTGGCCGAATGTATCGCCACTTGGAACTCCTCCACTCCCAAGGGAAATATCAAAGAAGTCATGAGAACCATCCTGACTTCAGAAGAGTTCTGGGCGGAAGAGAACTATCGAGCGAAGGTCAAAGATCCCCTCGAGTTCATCAACAGTACCGTTCGGGCTCTGGAAGGCGATACCGATGGTCGCGACCTTCCTGATTACATGGAAGACATGGGAATGCATATCTTCACTCGCGACGAACCGGATGGTTGGCCCGAAACGGGAGTCGACTGGATCAGTACGGGTGGAATCCTAAACCGAATCAAGTTCGTTCAAGATTTCACTGCGAACACTGAAGATTTCTCATGGGAAACTCAACTGTTCTTAAGCGATAACGAGATCGAAACGTCTGAAGAAATTGTGAACTTCTTAGATGCTTCTCTTTACCAATCGACTCTTCGAACGGATGAGATAGACATCCTCAACGAGTTTTTAACTACGGATAATAACTATAACAATCGAGCACTTTCACCCGCTCAAGGAGATTACATTCCTCGAGTCCAAACGGGAGTTTCGCTCATGCTGAGCTTACCCCAATGGAACTTCCAGTGATCCCTCAATTAATTTGAGGTCGATCGATCGTTGAAAGTGTCTAAGAACAAAAAACAAAACTAAAACAAACTCAAGGATGGATATCATGACCATCAAAAGAAGAAGCTTTTTACAAACCGCTGGAGGACTTACCGCTTTAAGCCTCGGCTTGAACGCTTGGGCTCCTCCGGTCTTCAAGAGACGACTCCTCGCTGGTCCCGCCGGTGGCCCTAAGAGACTCCTCTTCATCTTCCAACGTGGAGGAATGGATGGAATCAATGCGGTCATCCCCCGTGGAGATGCCGAGTACAACACCGACAACCGTCCCACGCTTTACGTTTCAGAAGGTGAAGTCGAAAACACTCCCTACGGAAGTTTAGACCTGGGGAACAACTTCGCCCAACTTCACCCCCGAATGTACCGTATGATCGACGTTTTCCGCGCTGGTCACATGGCGGTCGTTCATCGCGTGGGTTATCGCGGCCAGTCTCGTTCTCACTTTGACAGTCAACAGTACTACGAAAATGGTACGAGAGACCGTAATCTCGAAGTGGGAATCTTCAACCGCTTGATCCAAGAGTCGAGCACCTTCCAAGAGAACTCATTACCGGCAATCGCCCTCTCTTCGAGCCTACCGGTAGCCTTTAGAGGCTTGGCCCCGGTACCCAACTTCTCCAACGCTCCAGACTTTAAGCTGCGTGGAACGGATTCACAAGTGGCTAAGTACTTAGGGAGAAAACGAGATGAAGGCATCACTGGAAGAGGACTCTTAGGTATCTATACCGGAGAAGCCGATGACGCCACCAAACCTTACCGCGGTCAAATGTATCGCACGGGTGTTGCTCTCGCCGATGCGATGAAAGTCATCAAAGACGAAGGTATCGACCCCGAGACTTACGTCCCCCACCCCGATGCGCTTTACCCCTCCGGTAGCTTCGGTGATAAACTGAAACAAGCCGCTCAAATCTTCAAATCGACCGACGTTCAAATCCTTGGAATCAATAAAGGTGGATGGGATACCCACACCAACCAAGGACGAGCCCATAACGGCCTTCTCTATGACATGGGACGAGCCTTCCAAGCGATGGCGACCGACCTCCAAGACATGTGGGACGACACCTTGGTCATCTCGATGACAGAATTCGGTCGTACCTCTAAAGAGAATGGAAGTTTTGGAACGGATCACGCCGAAGCGACGGTCATGTTCATCGCCGGTGGAAACGTCAACGGTGGTGTTTACAACTGCGACGAAACCACTTGGAGTGACGGTGATATCTTCTCGACTTCAAACGGAAGATACTTAGCTCACCGAACGGATTTCCGATCGATCCTCACGGAAATCTTTGAGGATCACTTCGGTGATAACGCCAGTGTCCTCGATAAGGTGATTCCAGATCGCGCCGCCTTAGCGGCTGCCGATCCTTTAGGATTCACTAAGCTGGGCTTGATCAAACAGGCTTAAGACCGAAAATTTTAAGTAACAAAAAAGCCGTTGCTCTTCTTCGAAGGGCAACGGCTTTTTTAGTAGTCGTCTTATTGTAGTCCGCACGCTCCGAGGCTGTGAATTTTTTATAATCCTCGCCCCTTCCCCGTAATTTTTCAATTTTAAATTGCTGGCTCCTTTTTTTAGCGGTCA
>JANQLS010000114.1 GCA_028280485.1 Planctomycetota bacterium | reverse complement strand
AGATTGACAGCAATTAACGCAAGTCATCGTGCCGCATCACTTTATGACCACAGGAAAAAAGAGCTAATAGTTTAGGATTGAAAAATTACGGGGAAGAGGCGAGGATTTTAAAAAATTCACAGCCTCTCTGAGTGCGGCCAGCTACAACAGAAACTGAATTTCAAGCCCGAAGTGTCAACGAGGGTCGAGTGTGGTGACACTTTCAAGCGTAACTGAGTTTTTAGGTTTGGAGTTGAATTTTGGCATGCAAGGTCGGGTTTTTTCGGCTCAGATCAAAATTCTTTTAAAGCTGAGTGTCGGCACTCGCTAACGCTTCGCGCTTGAAATGTGGGTTGAAATATATAGCATAAAAAAACAGCATGACCCCGTTGAGTAATCAACGATTGCATGCTGTTTAAACTGAAGGAAAATAATTCCCTTAGTTAACGCATCCTCACAGCAAGTAATTCAAAGAATTATGTAGCTGTGGGAGCGAGTCGCATTTCGAAGAAATGAGACATTCGCGATAGCGCCTCCGATAGAGGCGCCTTCGAGGAGAAGGTAAAAAAACAGCATGCCAGATGAGTAACCATCTCATGCATGCTGTTAATACTTAAGGCTATGTAAAGCCCAAGTCAACGCAACCTCACAGCAAGTAATTCATAGAATTATGCAGCTGTGCGAGCGAGTCGCATTTCGAAGAAATGAGACATTCGCGATAGCGCCTCCGATAGAGGCGCCATCGAACTCAGACCATGTCCTTGAGGCCTTTGAGTGCCAGTACTTTAACGACGTTACGAGCTGGCTTAGCTTTGAACATCATCTCTTCGCCGGTGAAAGGATTGGTTCCTTTACGAGCCTTGGTAGCAGGCTTGCGAACGAGTTTGATTTTCATAAGACCAGGAACATTGAAAACTCCAGGACCGCGACGACCGAGATCTTTTTTGATACAGGCGGCTAAGTTTTCAAAAACTGCACTAACTTGTTTTTTGCTGAGGTCAGTAGCTTCAGCGAGGTCAGTGTAGAGTTGACTTTTGGTACGGGGTTTTACATCGCCACTGGCTTTTTTCTTTTTCTTGGCTGCCATGATTGGCTCCTTTCTTCTTCCCTTCGAAACTTCAGGAGAAAGTTGTGAATAAAAAGGGGAGGGGTATTCACAACAATGTCCCAATTAAAACATAAGAATTTTATGACCTGAGAATACACATCTTAGGTCTGTTTATATTTGAGACTACACTTCACTAATTCTTAAGCAACAAGAACAACGAACACTCTTGAGACTCCAATTGTCGTTTGTTCTTCTCTCTCTTCTCTAAGTCTTCTCGACCTCAAACATGGGTTTGAATCGGGCGGAACTCTCAGTTTGGTTTTCAGTGAGATTCCTGTCGAAATCGGATTCGTGTTGCTTATGCGGCAAAATTTACGTTGTTCATGGGGGAATTCAAGCCTTTTTAATCATTTTTTCTGTTCTCAATGTTTCTTGCCTATCGATGGCCCGATGTTCGTTTGAGGCTGAAATAGTAGGCTCAATTGTAGTTTTTAACTCAACCGTCATTCTTGATTTAATGCGACGTGCGATTTTTTTATGTGCGTTTTACTCTATTATTATAGTGTGAAACGCACTTTCTGTGATTTAAGGTTGAAGGATTGATGATCGAAGGAGGTGTTTTTTGTTAAGGGCTCCTAGAGTACTTTGGTGCCTAAAAAATAGGGGTGAAACCGCCTTTTAAGCCCCTAAAAAAATAAGGATATTTTTTTATTAAATCACTCTTCCGTTTCCCTTGATGCCTTTTTTACGGGTGAAACTACGGCGCTTTTTTCACTCAAAATGTAGATAAAACTAAGGAAAAGCCCGTATTTCTAAGTGAATCTGAAGGCAGGATCGTGTCAAAATAGGGGTTTCTCGGGTGATGTAAAAGGTGATTTTTGACGGAAATACCCCCACATCATCATCCCACCTACCATCAGAATCAGGGATATCGTTCCTTCGGAGTCATTGAGATTTGAAAATCCATCCTCTCTTTAATAAGGATCGAATTTCCAGAACGACACCTTCAAAGCGGGCCAATTAGGAGCTTTCTAAGCATGAAAATCTCTCAGTCACTACGTCAAAAACTTACATTACTTATCACTCTTATTCTGGGGCTTGCTGGTGGCCTTGGGATCCAAGCCGCCTTGACGAAAAAGAAGAAAGTCACTCCTCCCGTCGTCATTAAACCCGGTTCTAACACCGAAGCCCCTTCAGATGCGATCATTCTGTTTAATGGTCAGGAGGATTTATCGAAGGAATGGAGCTGGAAAATACAGCCTGAAAACAAAAAGGAAAAAGAAGGCTGGAAGGTCGAGGATGGTGTTTTAACGGTCAATCCCGGTGCCGGTAGCCTGACCACGAAAAGAAAATTCGGGGATATCCAACTTCACATGGAATGGAGAACTCCTGCTTCAGCCGCTAAAAAAGGCGGTGAGGGGAGCGGTAACAGTGGAATTAAGTTTCACAATGCCTATGAGATCCAGGTCCTCAATTCCTACAAGAATCAATCCAATCCCATGGGACAAGCGGCTGCTGTATACAAGCAACATCCGCCGTTAGTGAATGCATGCCGCGCTCCAGGGGAATGGCAAACCTACGACATCATCTTTAGATCCCCTTACTTTGATAAGAATAAGAAGGTCATAAAGAAAGGGACTTTCACCGTATTTCACAATGGAATTCTTGTTCACGAAGTGGCTGAAATTCAGGGGGTTACCAACAGTGGACGTCCATCGCCACCCCACTACAAGCTTCCCTTTTTCCTTCAAGATCACGGTTCGAAGGTCAGTTACAGGAATATTTGGGTGAGGGAGCTCAAGCGCAAGCCTCTCGATTAATCTGAATTTTATTATTCATATCACCTGTAGCCATCTCGCTAGAGATTGGGGCATTGAACTTTAAAACGACAGACGCCCAAATTCTGGCGAATTTGGCTACGGAGGATTTGGGATGGGTATCGGATAATTTGTATTTGGGGTAGAGAAGATTAAAGCGATTCGTAAACTGCCTTCCTAAACTTCGCAGGAAGGTCGAGATGGCCCCAGGGGTAGAGCTGGGTGAGGTAGATTCCGTATACCTTTTCCGCGGGATCAACCCAGAAGTAAGTGTGGTAAAAGCCTCCCCATGAGTAGGATCCGGTCGAACCGAGACTTTGATCTTTATTGTGCCTCGTCACCAATCCAAAGCCGAGGCCAAAGCCATCTCCATGAGAGGTGATACTCATTTCCATGAAGCGCGTATGGTCCGTCAGCATAGTTTTAATCGTTGTTTCTTGAAGGATTCTTTTTCCCGATTCACTGACACCTCCGCGAACGAGAAGATTTAAAAACTTCGCGTAATCCCGAGCCGTCGTCACTAAGCCTGCTCCACCGGAGTAAAAATCCCCGGTTTGCTTCATGGGGTAAGTTGTCGAGTAGATCGCTTTATCTCGAACGACCTTTCCATCGGGAATGGGTTCAATTTTATTATCTTCGTTTCGGGGTTGATAAACCGTTGCGAGGCGAGCGTGTTTATCTTCAGGCAATCTGAAGTGAGTATCTTTCATTTCGAGGGGATCAAGAATTTCCCTTTTGAAGAAGGCTTCTAAATTCTGACCACTCACTTTCTCTATCACCGCTCCCAATACATCCGTATTGAGTCCGTATTCCCAAGCCGTTCCCGGTTGAAAACGTAAGGGAACCTCGATTAAACGATTGGCATTATCCATTTGGGAACCGGGAGTCTCGATGAGGCCATCAGAGACTCCTTTGCCTCTCATGATCTTGTATTGAGGCTCTTTACCCCAAAAACCGTAGGTAATACCGGAGGTGTGACTCAGCAAGTGTCGAATGTTAATTGGCTTCGTTAAGCCTTGATACTCGATGCGCTTCCCATCGGGGTAAACTTTAGCCACTCTCATCTGGGAAAAATACGGAATGAACTGGCTGACAGGGGTTTCTAAGGCATATTGGCCTCGATCGTACAGAATCATCGCAGCGACACTCGTGATGGGTTTCGTCATCGAGCAGATTCGGAAGATCGTATCGGGGGTCATCGCAGTTTTCTTTTCGACGTCTTGGTACCCGAGGCCCCTTTCGTAGACGGTTTTCCCGTTTTGAGCAATCAGTACTACTGAACCAGCTATCAGTTCGTCGTCGATGAGGGACTGAAATAGATGACTGACTCTGGCGAACTTTTCATCGCTTAGGAAGGGAGGCTTTTTGGGCTCCGTCACCTTGGCTTGTTTGGGATCCGAAGTCTTAGGTTCTGATTCCTTTTTAGATTCTTTCGGTTTGGATTGGTCCGCTTCGGAAGTCTTAGGCGCTGATTCCTTTTCAAGCTCTTCTTTATGGGCTTGATCCGTTAATTGAGTCTCTGTGGTAGAAGTTGGAGTTGGATCATCGTCTTTAGAGGGGGCCTGGCAGCTGAACAGGAAGCTTGCCAATAATAGAACCAGCCCAATATGGCTAAGTTTTAAGATCTCGAGTTTCATTGAAAACTCCAATTTCGATATAGAGTAATAAAGTGAAGGATGACGAATTCATGAGATTGTGAGGGGGAAGGCCTCAAAATTCACGATGATTTTTTATATGATATGGGGCTTGTGTTTACATTTATATCCAAGAGTTCCGTTGAGATCCCTCATGAAACCGATATTGAATTATTTTCTCAAGAGTCTCCTCAGCCTTCTGTTGCTGCCCATTTCAGGTCAAGCGGTTGAGTCGTTTTTTAACTCCATACCTAAATCTCAAGATCGGGTTTGGGTGGGTTCCAATTTTTGGGCTAACCGTCTTCAAGATTGGCGCATTCAAAATTCGCGCTTGGAGTGTATCGAAAATCGTGGCAATAAACCTTTTCGGACCGTTCACCTTTTAACTCGTGAACTCTCAGATGCTCGTGACCCCTTTGAGATTTCCGTTAAATTTGGATTTCTCAAACCCTTTTCAAAGTCAGCTCAAAACTCTCACGCGGGTTTTCTTCTCGGTTCTGGGGTGGGAAAACTCTCCCCCAAAGCTCGCGCATTAATTCATAACAGCCCCGGGCCTGGTGGGGGATATTTGTTCGGTATTGATGGAAAAGGGTTTTTGATCTTCAGAAGTTTTAATGATCCCAAGTCGAAGGTGGTACGTTCTAAAAATGCAATCGCTGCGGGATCTCAATACCTTCATTTAGAAGCCGTTCCCCAGGGGAATCATTATCTCGTTCGTCTCCACGCTGTTTCCGATTTTGCGGGCAGCGCTATCGAACGATTGGAAGTTCAAGTTCCCATCGAAAAGCTTACTGGTGGCATCGCTCTCTACTCTCATCCGGGGCCTCGCGGGCGTCCGGGAGGAAGTTACTGGTTTCAAGACCTCAATTTGGCGGGTGACAAAATAGAATCTAAGCCATCTGAAAAGGTTGGCCCCATCGTTTCGGCTCAACACACCCTGAGCGAAAATGTTTTAAAACTGACCGGTCAGTTGATGCCCATCGGTGCTTCTGATCCTCAAGAAGTTCACTTAGAAATCAGTACCGAGGAGGGCTGGAAATCTCTTCAAACTTCAAAAGTGATCGTACCGGGGTATACAGCTCACTTCAGAATCCCAAATTGGACCTCAGATCGAGATGTTCCCTACCGTTTAAGAGTCGGTCAAGATTTTTGGGGCGGGACGATTCGCAAGGATCCCGTTAAAAAATCAACGATCTCCGTCGCAGGATTCACGGGCAACCACAACAACAGTCGAACGAACCCGGAACGCCCTGGTTTTAATTGGTTGGTCGGTCTCTGGTATCCCCACCAAGACTTAGTTCAGAATGTGAAGGCTCACAGTGTCGATGTTCTATTCTTCAGTGGAGATCAAATCTACGAAGGTCTGAGTCCCACTGGCGTCGACCGTCCTAAAATCAAGCTCGATTATCTCTACAAGTGGTACCTTTGGTGTCTCGCCTACCGAGATCTCACTCGCGATATTCCTTCGGTTATCATCCCCGACGACCACGATGTTTATCAGGGGAATCTATGGGGAGAAGGGGGAAGAGCCACGGATAAGGATGACAAAGGGGGATACGTTTATCCCGCAGATTTTGTGAAGATGGTGGAACGGACCCAAACGCACAACCTTCCCGATCCTTTTGACCCGACGAAGATTGCTCAAGGTATCGGCGTTTACTACACATCGATGGTTTATGGTCGAGTGAGCTTTGCAATTCTCGAAGATCGAAAATTTAAAACGGGTTGTAACGGCCGAGTCCCTCCGAGTGGAAGTAAGCGTGCAGATCACATCACTAATCCTCATTTTGATGTTTTAAAAGCCGATATCCCGGGAGCTAAGTTACTCGGTGATCGCCAAGTTCGTTTTTTGAATACTTGGGTAGAAGATTGGCAAGGACACGACATGAAGCTGGCTTTGAGTCAAACGGTATTCGCCGGGCTTGCCACTCACCATGGACCCCGATTGCAGTATCTGCGAGCCGACTTAGATTCCAATGGTTGGCCGCAGTCTGGTCGGCGTCGTGCGCTCGAAGCCCTTCAAAAGGGTTTCGTTTTTCATCTCGCCGGGGATCAGCATCTCTCGACTCTTGTCCATCACGGCCTTGACAACTGGGAAGATTCCATCTGGTCCTTTGCAGTGCCCTCGGTAGCAAACTTTTATCCCCGAAAGTGGAATCCACCGGCTCCGGGAGAAAATCGAGAGCAAGATCAATCCGCTCATTTGGGGCGTCATTGGGATGGACTCATGAATCGCGTAACGGTTTATGCTGCCACCAATCCCGGTGTGCCCACAGGCAGATTTCCTAAAGAGCTCCATGACAATATGCCGGGTTATGGCATCGTGAAGATCGACAAAGCTTCGAGAACTTACATCATTGAGTGTTGGCCGCGCTACGCGAATCCCAAGATTAAGGATCAACGTAATCAGCAATACAAAGGTTGGCCGCGAACGATCGCTCAGCAAAGCAATTTCGGTCGCGAAGCTCACGGGTATTTAAAGACAATCGAAGTCTCGGGGATGAAAAATTTCGTCGTTAAAATCTACGATGAAAA
>JANQLS010000105.1 GCA_028280485.1 Planctomycetota bacterium | reverse complement strand
TGGCCGATTTGGGTTTATTTTTTTTCTTCAGGGCTTCGGCGGCGATCCTTTGGGCCGTGTAGCGAACCAATAGAGGGATTTTGCCCTTTCTGGCGATCGCTAAAGCACGTTTTCCATCGACGGGGACAGTGGGCTCTAAGGCATACCAAAGCATCAAAGGTAGATTGTGATCGTCTTTATCTTCAGCATGTTGTACTAAGCCCTCTAAGATACCCCAGCGGCTTTCGACGGGCATCCTTTGGCAAGCTGAGGCGAGGTAAAGACGAACAAAAGCTGAGGAACCTTCTTTGGCGAGCTGAGTGAAGAGTTCGATGGCATCTTTCGAAGGAGCCTTATCTTCACAGAGAAATTGAATACACCAAGCTTTGACGTACTCATCTGAGTTATTGTTTTTGATCAGATCTAAAAGTTGAGTTTCTTTCAGACTTTCAGTGACATATAAGCACCACAGGTAGCAAAGTTTATCATCGCTATTTGTTTCCGAATTAAACTTAGCCCAGAGATTATTTCTGGTTCCGTCTTTCAATTTGCCTTGAGAGGCGCGTTTTTGAAGAATGCGCTGAGCCGTTCTTCGGTGCCAGTAATTCGGATTTTTTTGCTCATTGATGAGTTCGTCATCACTCTTCTTATCTAAGTTTAAACCCAAGACCCCTCGAGTGCCTTTATAGGCAACTCTCCATATTCGGCCCGTTTCTTCGTGGTGAACTTTTCGGCCACAAATATCTTGATCGTGCCAATCGATAACGTAGATCGCACCATCGGGACCAAGTTCCATGTTGAACCCGAGCCATTGAGGATCATTCGATTGTAGGAAGTGTTGTTCGGGCATGCCTACGTAACCCGATCCCTTGCGCTCTGTTTTCTCTGCGAGGATATCGTGCTGGTGAATGTTGCACATAAAAATTTTCTTGTGATACCTCTTAGGAAATTTATCCGCCAGATAAAATCGAGCACCTCCGTGGGCTGACTTATTACGATGGATGGCGATCGTTTTTATGTCGTCGTATACGTATGGATTGAAGTGTCGCCCCGCTTGACGATGGTAGCGTCCGCCCTGAATCATGTGCCAGAGGTGGGGGATCACACAGGCTGTGATAAACACTTGACCCTTTTCATTAAAATCTAAGCCCCAGGGATTGCTGGTTCCCCAGGCGAAGACTTCAAATTTTTCTTTGGTAGGGTGGTAACGCCAAACTCCGGCATTGATGCGATGGCGTTCCGAGTCGGGAGCTCCTGGCTTACCTACATTGGAATGAGTGAACACGCCGTGACAGCCGTAAAGCCAGCCATCGGGTCCCCAGGTAAAGCTGTTGAGAGTTTCATGGCGGTCGTGTCTCCCCCAACCATCCAAGACGATTTCGGGCTTCCCATCGGGTTTGTCATCTTGATTCGCATCAGGGATAAAGAGCAAGTTCGGTGGTGAACCTACCCAAACGCCATCGAAACCGACTGCGAGTCCACTCGGGAAGAAGATCTTATCGATGAAGACTTTTCTCTTATCGAAGATTCCGTCTCCATCGGTATCTTCCAAAATTGCAATACGTCCTTTGGGGCCATCGTTGAAGGAGTCGGATCCACGAGTGAGATAGTTCAAGTTTTCAGCGACCCAAACCCGGCCTCGGCTGTCGAAGCAAAATGCGAAGGGTTGAGAGACATTCGGTTCGGCGGCGAAAGCTTTTACTGAAAAGCCTTCGGGCATGGTCATTTTTTTAATCGCTTGAGGGGGAGTGAGAAAGGGAACTTTCTTGCGTTCTTGTGAATACGAGAAACTGGTAAAAATGAGCACGAAGAGGCTCACG
>JANQLS010000094.1 GCA_028280485.1 Planctomycetota bacterium | reverse complement strand
GACAAAGCATTGTTACGGTGATTCCAAGAAATGCTGCTTGGAAAGAATTCGATCCTAGTAAAGGATTCACAGCACGACTATCGTCCGATGACACGATCGTTCTCAGATGCAATTCGGTCAATAGGGACGGGCCTCAGCGGATGTTCTGTATTGAGAAGGCGACCATCACGGGACCCGTGTACGAGTCCTGGCCTCCGAAGACGTACTTCTATAATACTTACTGTAAAGATATCGATGCATCTGCCGGCTATGAAGCATGCCCGCCCATTCTTAAGAGACTTGCACAGAAACTGTTTCGCCGACCCGTTACCGACTCTGAGATGCAGCCATTCTATGGGCATGCGAAGAAAGAGTTCGCCCTGGGCCGCGGCATCTACTCTAGTCTGCAAGCAGCCATTCGCGGAATGTTATGCTCCCCGAATTTCCTGTATAAGCAGGAAGGCGAATCGGGGCCTCTGGATGAGTACGCGATCGCTACTCGCATGTCCTATTTCCTGTGGAATTCCTTGCCCGACGAGACGCTTTTCGAATTGGCAAGGCAGGGAAAGCTGAAAGATCCCAAAGTCCGACGCGAGCAAACGCTCCGTTTGCTGCAAGATTCAAGAGCTGATCGGTTTGCCCAAAACTATGTTTATCAATGGCTCGGTCTTGAAAAGCTCAAGATCGTTGAACCGGACCTCAACATCTTCAGTGTCGATGAATTTGATCTTGTCCGAGATCAAATCAAAAAAGAACCGATTGAGTTTTTTAAAGAAGTCCTTTCGAACAACCTGAGCTTGATGAATTTTATTGATTCCGATTTCGTGATGATTACGCCGGAGCTCAATTACATCTATAAGATCGAAGGTCACCCGGTTGCCAAGCCGAGCGAGAGACCGGGGGCAAGTAAAATCTCACCGGCAGATTACAAGCCCAAAAAGATTACTTCAAAATTCTCCAAAGTGATGCTGGGCGAGAAAGATCGATATCGCGGGGGCCTGCTTACTCAGGCGGGCATCATGCTGATGACGACAAACAACGGGGAATACACCAACCCGTTTTATCGTGGTGCATGGGTATTGAACAGTTTTTATGGAGACCATTTGGAAACTCCACCAGACCTGGAAATCTCCGCGCTCAGTCCGCCGACGAAAACGGAAACCATCAAAGAAACGATCGATGCGCATCGAGAGAATCCCAGTTGCAGTGGCTGCCACAATAAGATGGATCCCCTTGGAATCGCCCTGGAGAACTTCGACGTCTTAGGACGTTGGCGAGACCAATACACAGACGTCAGCAATTACGCCACCAGCAAGAAGAAGGGCAGAAACAAAGAACGCTTTCCCGTGGACACGAGAACTGTTCATATGGATGGCCGAGCCTTCGAAGGTCCGCAAGGCCTGAAGAAAATCCTGATGGAAGACAAAAGAAAGTTTTCCAAAGCGTTCGTCGAGAACATGTTGTCCTACGCGATGGCGCGCCAACTCAATTACCTCGATCGCGAGAATCTTAAACGGCTCCACAAGCAGTCCGCTAATAGTGACTTCAGACTGCGCGACATCCTCTTGGCCATCGTGTCGTCGAACTACTTCACCAATAGATAGAATAACGCTAAATAAACACTACCTAGTAAAGGCAAAGGAAAAAATGATTTCTCGACGATGTAGGAAGGGGAGTATAAGAAAAAACGATTCTTAATCGTTCAATGGGTAATGTTTAATTTGTAGTTTTCCAATTGTACGTGGAATAATTATCAACAATAAACTGATACTTAAAAAATGTGGGTATACCGGTGGCTACTCAATGTCCTAGATTAAGATTTGTAGCTTGAATGAGAGTGGTTGTTAGCCTAATCTCGTTGGTTTCGGAGAGCCCTTCATCCCTCCGTATTTACACCAACAGTTAGTACCGTACGGAAATCGAATATCCTTCACCCCTTCAAGTGCCCTTTGCCTTGATTCTTCATGTTCTTTCCAAAATTGAATCATTCTTTCGATTAGTTCTATCCTTCTCTCTTTGTCTTTGCAGGCGATTCTTGGATCCATTTCTGAGTCCATATAGGGATTGTCGGGCCTGAAATTTGGATCAAGGCAGATATTTTCAACCCCTTTGAAATCTTCTTTATTTGGTTCATGCCTTACCAGGTAGGGGGTGTTGAAAAGTTTTTTTATTTTCTTACCAAGAGATACGTAATTTTTTCCATCTATTAACGAATAAAAAGGATACGAGCTGGTTAATTCTATCGATTTCTTATGCTTTTGGTCTGGGTGGTTGTTAAGTACCCCGATGAGGTTGGAGTTCCCGGAATTTCGCCCCTGATTTTCAAAAGGTATTGCTCCAGCTTAAAGAGTTTATTCTGAGATCAGAAATATAAATAAGGATTCAATTAATTGTTAAGATTTTGAAACTTTTTTAAAAACATACTGAGTCTCTGTAAGGTATTGGTTTTAAAAGCAGTCGATAGCTGGGATGCGTAAAATCCCTTCCGTTAAGAAATGGTTCTGAGGCAAAAACGAAGATCTCCCAATGAAGAAAGTCACTCTACTTTGCGTTCTTTTGCTTATTGGGCTCGCGGAATTAAAAACCCTATCTTCGCTTAGGGCTCAGGAGCAAGTTGACCTCAATCAGCCCTTGGTTTCGAAGCCTGCGCCCGTAGAAGAAGTAAAACTTTCAAAAAATTTATTACGGCCCTTTGAAATTGAAGTTTTCTTCGACGATCTCATATGCCTCAGCCTCGCCTTAATCTTAGGGGGCCTTATTGGCGCTGAAAGGCAAATATCGGGTCAGTCTGCGGGTTTGCGAACGCACGTGATGGTAGCCATGGGAGCTGCTGTTTTTACCCTGATTGGATTGTCAACATTCGGCGACGGACAAGTAACTCGAGTTGTGCAAGGAATTGCATCAGGAGTTGGATTCATTGGGGCAGGAGCCATTCTTAGAGCAGGAGGTGCGGAGAGAGTCCGGGGAATCACAACCGCTTCATCGATTTGGGTTTCTGCTGCGTTAGGAGCTGCCGCAGGTTTAGGAGAACTCGCACTGGCGGCAGCGGCAGGTTGCGTTGCCATCTTTGTTCTCTTTGTGCTTCGTCCGGCAAGCAACTGGCTGTCTAGACGAGAGACTCCCAGAGAAGTCAGCTCGAAGAATTAGTGCTCATGGGTGCTTCCCCAATCTTTAACCGTCTGCTCAACAGTATTTTGATCCCACGAACAACATGACCATCATTTTAGCGATATTGCTTGCTTCAGCCGTGCTCGCAGCGCCGGTCATCCATCGCTTGAAGGCGTTTGGGGCCACGATTCTCGCAATACCGATGATGGTTGTGGTTGGATTTCTGCTGAACGAAATGCCAGATGTTCTCGCTGGAAAAATAGAGCGTGAAGTCTTCGCTAACCTTCCACTTCTTTCGGCTGAGATCGCGTTTCGGCTTGACGGACTTGGGCTCTTGTTCAGTTTATTAGTTTGTGTGATCGGAGCCTTGGTATTGATCTATGCTGGAGGGTACTTCTCGGACAAGCCCTCCGTCCTCGCGCGATTTTCTTCGTTTGCGTACTTGTTCGCTGCCGCGATGATTGGCCTGGTAGTGGCAGACGATTTATTGACGCTCTTCATCAGTTGGGAGCTTACGAGTGTTTGCTCCTTCCTTCTAATTGGACTCAAACATGATGATTCCAATGCACGTTCAGGTGCGATGCGGGCACTTTTGGTCACAGGTGCCGGTGGGGTGGCCTTATTGGTGGGTCTCTTACTTTTAGCCGACATTGCGGGAACGACCTCGATCAGTACTCTACTTGAGCGTGGAGATGATGTCCGCAGCTCGTCCGCTTATCTGTTCGTCTTAGGCTTAATTGCTTTTGCGGCCTTTACGAAATCAGCCCAAGCTCCTTTCCACTATTGGTTGCCCGGTGCGATGGCAGCACCAGGGCCGATCAGTGCATTTCTTCATTCTGCAACGCTGGTAAAAGCGGGTGTGTTCCTGTTAGCACGTCTGCACCCAGTGCTTGGGTTCCGTCCTGAGTGGAATGTTTTGCTCGGTCATGTGGGTGCGATAACACTGATTGTTGGAGCCACCTTGGCGTTTGCGCAGAATGACCTCAAACGCATGCTTGCTTACACCACCTTGGCTGGGCTGGGGACTCTGGTTCTCCTCTTAGGAATTGGGACCGAACCAGCCCTTAAGGCGGCTTTACTTTTTGTAACGGTCCATGCTCTTTATAAGGCGAGCCTGTTTCTCATTGTGGGATACCTCGAAAAACGAACCGGTACTCGGGACGTGACCCAACTCGGAGGCCTCCTCTCTCGAACACCTATAGCATTTGTGGCCGCCATACTCGCTGCACTTTCGATGTCGGGTTTGCCTCCACTTCTCGGTGCAATATCTAAAGAGTTAGTTTACGAGGCGAAACTTGGAGCGCCGGAAGCGCCGATCTTACTCACCATTGTAGGTTCCCTTGGAAACGCCTTGGTTATCTGTTGCGCGATTATGGTGGGCCTCTCACCCTTTTTTCGACGCCATAAGCCTCCCCAGCTACGCCAAGTGCCGGCAGTGCGGCTTTTATTGGGGCCGCTGATTCTTGCGGCATTGGGTATGCTTTTGGGAATCCTTCACGATACTACGGCTGCACCTATTCTAGACGCAGCCCTTACTTCCGTTGTGAGTGAGCCAGTCACAGTAGAATTCACCCTCGATGCTTCCCCTCAGTTAGTTTCTTGGTTAGGAAAGTTGACCATCCTTGCAGGTCTACTTGCATTCGCCTTCAGGTTAAAGTTGTTGCAATTATTGGCTCCAGTTAAGGTCTTGGATCGACTCGGTCCAACGGCTCTTCATGACTACGCGCTTAATGGCATCCTGGGCACAGGCAGCTTCCTCTCTAATATTTTTTCCCGAGATGGAATCCGTCAGTCTCTCATTTGGCCGCTCCTCCTCGTGTCTGCAATTGGTGCAGTGTTATTGATGAGTGGAACGGAGAACTGGAATTTTCCTGAATTGGACCTCAATCCTTTAAGGGCGCTTTTGTTGCTGCTTGTGGTCGCGGGAGCTTTAGGCACGGTTTGCGCGAAATCTACTTACACTGCGGTGACTGCGCTCGGCATCACCGGTTTTGGTGTGGGTATGCTGTTCTTAGTTCTTGGTGGGCCAGATTTAGCCAAGACTCAAGTTGCCGTCGAGACGCTCGCTGTTTTGTTGTTACTCTTGGTGCTGGGTCGTAAACCCATTCAACCTGAGGCCAGTCGCCTGCCGATGCGCATAGGAAGAATCTTGATTGCGGTCACGGTTGGTATGACTTTCACCCTGCTCATATGGTCGGCGGCGCCTGATGGGAATTTGTCTCAACTTGCCAGTGAACTTGCTCAGAAGAGTGTACCTGAAGGTTACGGGCGCAATGTAGTTAACGTGACTCTTGTCGACTTCCGAGCGTTAGATACGATGGGGGAGGTTTTTGTATTAGCAATTGCTGCTATTGGCGTGACCCTTCTTCTGGGCGGAGTGACTAAAAAAAATTCAGATTCTTCGTCTTCCGCGTCTCAGAAAACCCTTATCCGATCTCCGATTTTGCGAGCTGCAGCCCGTACGATAGTACCACTCCTCGGCCTCATCTCTCTCGTTCTTCTTGTACGCGGCCACCACGAACCTGGAGGTGGTTTTGTCGGAGGGCTCGTTGCCTCTGCTGCAGTCCTCCTTCACTCCTTTGCTTTCGGTTATAAGGGGGCTGGTGCGCGCATTATCTCTGGGAAGATAATTGCCATTGGACTTGCGGTTGTGCTCACTTCAGGAGCAATCGGATTACTTGCAGGTGGAACGTTTCTTGAGGGAATGTGGCTCTCGGGTAAAGTTCCGGCGGTCGGTAAACTCGGCACACCTTTGCTCTTCGATGCTGGTGTCTATTTAGTTGTCCTTGGGGTGAGCACGAAAGTCCTTTTCGGTCTCCTTGAACGAGAAGGAGATCTATCATGAGTGATTGGCTCGGAATTGGTGTGGGTGTGTTAGCGGCCTGCGCCACTTATTTATTATTGTGTAAAAATCCAAGTCGTCGTGCGGTGGGGATCATCCTTTTCGGGATTGCAATTAACCTTCTTGTCTTCGCGATGACGGGAGCCGAACATTCTCGTGCTCCATTAGTCGCCCCGGGTCAGGAGGTTCCGCGCGCTCCATTCACCGACCCTCTTCCTCAGGCTTTAGTGTTGACTGCTATCGTTATTGGATTCGCTCTTCAAGCCTTTGCGCTAGTGCTGATCACCTTGACGGGTCCTGTGGATGATGCAGAGCAGGAAGCCGGGGAGGAACAATGAGCGTGCTCGTCATCTCCCCCTTACTGGTGGCGCTTCTCGCAGGTACAGTAGCTCTTCTTTTTAATCAGCGTGCTCAAAAGAGCATCTTCTTCGGAGGCGCTTTCATTCATTTTGTGGTTTGCGTTGCTCTCTTCTTGTGGATTTTTAGGGATGGTGTGCAGGCGTACCATCTCGGAGGGTGGGCCGCTCCACTAGGCATCGCATTTGCGGCAGATTCATTCAGTGCGGTGTTAGTTCTACTGACAGGCCTCCTGGGATTGGCTGTTGCTCCCCAGGCCATTCAATCTAGATCGAAGGAACCTTCGAACGCCGCTACCCCTTCCCTTTTCTTTTTCCTACTTGCGGGTGTGGATGCAGCCTTTCTTACAACCGACTTGTTTCACCTTTATGTGGCATTCGAACTGCTGCTCTTCTCATCTTTTGTGTTGCTTGTCGGGAAAGCGGGAAGCAAAGAACGTGTCGCTTCGGTGCGTTACCTTTTACCCAGCGTTCTGTCGTCGATGTTGTTACTGGCCGCTGTCGGACTTACCTACGGTATAACTGGCACGCTATTCATGCCTGAAGTCGGAATCCGTATTTCTGAACTTGGGCCGTCGACGGCCATCAGCGCCGTGGCGGGTTTATTTGCTTTGGCCTTTTCGCTTAAGGCGGCTTTGTTTCCAGTTTTCGCTTGGTTGCCCGCTTCCTACCTCGCAGCCAACAGTGCCATGGCGGCCTTGTTTTCTGGTCTACTTACGAAGGTCGGAGTTTACGCTCTCGTGCGAGTCTTCACCCTTATATTTCCCGAAGAGATGAGTTGGCTCGGGCCACTGATGTTATTTGTGGCTGCGGCTACGATGATTGTCGGCGTTCTCGGGGCGCTCGCCCAGTGGGAGATGCAGCGGTTGTTGACGTTCCATGTTGTGAGTCAGGTGGGCTATCTTATTGTTGGATTTGCATTGGGTACAGCAACGGCACTCGCTAGTTTGGTTTTCTATATATTCCACAATAGTGTGGCCAAGGCATGCCTCCTATTGGCCACTGGAGTTGTGCGAGTTAGATACGGTACTGATCGATTGCGTGATCTCGGGGGAATAGTAAAGAGTGATCCTTGGCTTGCGGGGCTGTTTTTAGTAGCAGCACTCGCCCTAGCGGGTATCCCACCGCTTTCAGGCTTTTGGGCGAAACTCCTGGTGCTTCAGGCTTCTTTGGAAAGTGAGGCTTGGATCATTCTAGCGGTCGCAGCCTCAGTAGGGATTCTTACCTTGACCTCGATGGCAAAGATTTGGACAACAGCCTTTTGGGGTGAGGAGTCTGGATTAAAAAGGGAAAGTTCTTTGGCTTCCCGATTTATCGAGCTGGCGCCAGTTGCACTTCTCGCACTTATTACGATTTTATTAGGCTGTTTTGCGGCGCCTGCAATCGACATTTCACTGCGGGCGGCTTCTGAACTTCTCGATCCCACCGCTTACATCGATGCTCTAAGGAGGTCCATACCATGAGCATCGTTAGAATCACCCTTCTCGTCTCCGTTTGGTGCGTTCTCACTCGAGAGTTGACGATCCTTAACATCTTGTTAGGCCTTGGGCTTTCGATGCTACTTCTACGAGTGATGGGAGATAGTGACCGAGAGCAAAACTCCATTCTCGTTCGAAAGGATCAAAAGGTAAGTCGAAGGGTGACTGCAGGGGTGAGAATTTTCTTGCGCCCCATTCGTGCACTCGACCTTACGGCCTTTTTCCTTTACGAATTGGTTCTTTCGAATGTGCGTATGGCTCTCATGATTGTGAATCCCATGATCAAGGTAAAGTCAACTGTTATTGAAATTCCGGTCGAGGTTGAATCGGAGGAGGAGCTTGCACTTCTGTCAGATCTTGTCACCCTCACACCGGGAACACTCACGCTTGATGTAACGGATGATGGACGTACGCTCTACGTTCATGTTCTATCCACCGAAGATCCTCGCGAGGTTCGCCAGAGTATTCGGCAAGGTCTCGCTCGTCGAGTGAGGAGGCTTTTCGAATGAGTGAAGAAGCCTTAAATATTGTTCGCTGGGTGGTGATGCCGATTTTAGGAGTCGCCGTATTGCTGAATGGATGGCGAATCCTGCGTGGGCCTACATTGGCTGATCGAGTCGTTGGGCTTGAACTTATCACGACGAGTGGGATTGCGATTGCCGCCTGTTCGGCAGTGGTCGCCGATCAACCGGCACTGCTTGACGTCAGTCTCGTGCTCGCTCTGGTTGCGTTCATTGCTACGCTTGCCTACGCCCGTTTCCTGGAGAAAAAGAAATGACAATTCTTGAGCTTGTAGCCATTTCCCTGATGGTGCTCGGATCCGTGTTCACACTGCTTGCAGCTATTGGCATCGTCAGAATGCCTGATCTTTATTGCAGACTCTCTGCAACATCAAAGGCGGCACCCTTCGGAGTTGGATTGATCCTCGCAGGAACGGTTCTCGTTGTGGGTGAAGTCAGCTTTTCTTTACAGGCAGCAGCAGTAGCTATTTTTATAACGATTACCTCACCGGTAGCCGCACATGCCGTTGCCCGAGCGGTTTTCCGAACGGATACCAGCGCAAACATTGAATCACCTAGCATCGCATTGGATTCCAAGGTAGATTCCAGTGAGGATGAGTAATAGATCTTGTGGATTTAGGATTCACATGTAACTTGAGACTGCTTGGTTTTCGTCAGGGATAACTGGATACAACAAGAGAAGGGGGTCGGATGAATAAATTAACTACACGCACCAAAGCTCTACATTCAAAGCGTATAGCCTCCAATCGCCCTTTCCCCATCACCCCATAATAAAACATGCCCAAAGCTGGTGGGCCTTGGGCTGGCTGTTTGGAATACTGTGGCTCCCTGGAATGGTTGTTGAGTTCGAACCAGGATCTCAGTTCGAAGGAGAGCTTTCGATGCCGGAATTTATTCTTTTCGAGTCATCAATCTCTGTTTAAGTCGCTTAGATTTCAGGATTTGATTTTTTATGTAATAAACCACTACTGATCTACTGTGTATTTGAGTCTATTTTGATTTTAAGCTTCTGAATTAATTATCGAACTCAAAGGCCAAATAGAATTAAAACTTAACCGATGAAAAACAGTCTAGTCTGAAATGTTCTCGTCCCATTTTCTACTAGAGAATGCGACGTAGAGTTCGGTTGAAATTTCAGTCAAACTTTGCTTTTTGTTTTAAGTATTTAGGTTAAAGTTGAGCTTATTACGTTTCAGATATTTTTACTTTATTAATTGTTTGGGCTTATCAATGAATGCTTTTCGAAAATTCCATTTACCTTTCTTTGTTGAGAATTTCCAAAACTTAAGTTCTGGCTACTTGAGGATATTAATCGCATTCACTTTTTTTATTCTTGGGGCCCGGCATTTTGAGGCTCAAGAGCTCATGTTTTATACCTGTAGTGAGGGTGTGTGCTACTTGAATCCTGAGGACGGTACGAGTGAACTTTGGAAAGTTGGTGTGAAAAGCGCTCGAGTTTCACCCGATGGTCAATGGGTTGTTCATGAGTCTACGACAGAGTCAGGTCTTTTTATCTCAGATATTGAGGGAGAAAACACGCGTCCATTAAATGCTCCATACTTTAGTTATGGTGCGGTTTGGTCTCCTGATAGTGATCGCATTGCTTTTTTTCATCGACGAGTTCAGGAATTTTTAACATCGATTCTGATCGTTGATCTTCAGGGTAATATTTTAGAAGAATTTAAAGGTGAACCTTATTTGGAGGAACGATTTAATAAAATTCCTAATAACCTTGCCTGGTCTCCGGATGGAAGAAAACTCGCATATAATCGAGACGTTCAAGTGCAAAATATCGGTTGTGAAGCCTGCAATTGTAGTCCGCCTCATTTACCCTGTGGGTTTGGAGAAAATACTCATACTATATATATCATCGACCTTGAGACAAAGGATGCAGGGCCCCTGATCCCAGCAGTTGATGGCCTATTTGAAATTGTCGCCACCGAGGGTCGACATTGGCATATTGTTAGACTCAAATTTGAAGGATTCGGTGGCCCCGTTTGGTCTCCTGATGGTTCTGAAATCTACGCTTCCAGGAGTATTGATTATCGTTTTTCTACAGATCCTAGAATTAGAGATTTACCAGCGATTTTTCCTCAGAGTGGTCCGGATGTCTCAGTTAGCATGGGAAGAATTCCAGAGTCCGGGGGGGAATTTGAACCTCTAATAACCGTTGGTAATGCCTTTGTCGGCGGTGACAATATTCTTGAGTATTGGGGGCCTCATTCTGAACGCAGTTCTATTAGGCAGCTAACTTGGTCTCCCGATGGATCTAAAATGCTTTACTGGAAATTTACAACCGAAGACGAGGGTACGTTCATCTGGTCAAGAGAAGATGGAAGTAGTGAAAAAATTAGTGATAAACGTTTGCATATCCTCGATTGGATTGAGCTCAGTCGCGAGGGCATCGAGATCGAAATCGAAGTGACTCCCGAGCGCCTCAATATTGAGGATCTTGGGGGAGCTACGATTCATGTCACCTCCTATGAGAATGAACCACGAAAAATATCTTTTTTGGGAACACTCTTGGAAGAAGAAGTCGATGGATTTCCGCATAACGGATTGTTGCAACTGAGTGAAGAAGATTTACCTGAACCCTTTGAACTCACTCCTGAAAATCCTTCCGAAAGTTTTTATGTTCCCTTTAGAGTTCTTGAAGGGGGATTAACGGCACTTAAAACAACGATCGAAGTCAGCGATTCTTTTGGTTTCATGGAAACCCTTGATGAGACTGAAAGCGTTGTAATTTCTCCCTTAGAAGTAGAGATCCACCAAACGCCTCGACAACTCGTTCTCAATAAAACGGAAGACGACAAAAAAAGTGATTCATGTATAAATCTAGAAACCTCTCCGGATGTGGCGAATTGTATTGAGTTAACGGTCACTGTTAAAAATACTTCTCAGCAACAAGTCCAGGGGATCACGATTCCTTTTGACACGGACATTCTTAAGTTAATCACAAGTATCGATGCTGATAATCCCGGTGTGCCTCTTACTCCCTTAAGGTACTCACCTCCTGCGGGTACGGAGCGCCAACCCTTACCTGTCGATCTTGACCCGGGTGAGATGGCAACCTTTACCTGGAATTTAAATGCCTACGATGCACCCGCCACCTTGGAGTTCGAAGCCTTAGCAATAGGAAGTATCGATGGAAGGCAAGTTCGTGGCATTGAAGTACAAGAGATCAATATTTTAGATAAAGTTCTTCTTAAATGGGGTATCCAAGAAGGAGTTCGTACACAATTCATTGCGGGGCAACCCGTACGGGTGGAGGGATTCATTGAAAATGTAAGTAAGGATGAAAGTGCAGGGGAAGAAGGTAAAAATCTCAGAGTTTTGGTCTATCCAAAGCAACGAGGGAATTTGGGTGGGGGATTTATGAACCGGGTGGAAGCTGGGGAAACGACTGAATTTTACGAGTACTTTGATCTTCCACCTGAAGGAGTGAACAGTCGACTCGATATTGCAGGTGTCTTTCGTTCGATAGCCCTGACTTCAATTTCATTGGGTCAAGTTGAATATGGAGTGAGGCTTTGGGTGGTCGAAGATGATGGTTCGCTAACCGAGGCGGATGATCAGGCGCAACTTGAAGATGGTTGGATTGATCAGTATTCGGTGAGCTTCAGCGCTAACGAGCCCGTCCCGGATTCTTACCTTCAAGATTGCATCGAGCAAGGCCAATGGTTATGGGTGTGTGGATTAGTCGATGGATTTGTTTTTGATTTTGCTCCCGCCATGTACGGATTGCTGGAGTTCGCAGGAGAAAAAAATACCCAACTTATGGCTCACAAGGTTTTTCTCTTGGCGACAGCCGCCCAAGCTCTAATTGGAGATGGAGAGGCCCTTGGAACATTTTTAAGAACGATTTACGACGACTATGTTTACTTTTATCAGTTGGGGGTCATGGGGGGTGAAACGGTCATCATGTCGTTCCCTGCTTTTTCTGAAGCAACGGTAGGAGCTTTAGGAAGGTTTATTCATGCCGTTCACGAACAAGATCTCGATCAGGTACAAATTCTCTTGGGAAAATTCTTCGGAAGTAATCCAGATCTTCTCATCGAGCCTTTTATCGCCGGAAGAAGTCTGATGAAGCTGGGGAAGCAGCTTTACAGCACCGCTGGGGATGTGGGTGAAAATGTGGTTCAAGCAGCATTATTAGAAGAAGCCGCACGATTAGAAAGAACTCTTCCCGACCGTATCGCAGAGGCTCGTCTCAATCAAGTCGATCCCGCGACTGTAATGAAAGCAGGAGATGTGCTCGATGCGGATGTCTTGAGAAATGTTTTTGGTATTCCCGAATATATTACTCGTAGGCTTCAAAATTTATGCGAAGAGTTAGACATCATCGTCGCCTTTCGATCTCGTCATCCGAGGGCAACGGAACTCATTGACGGCAATCCCAAACTCGCTTATCCCAAGCCGATGGCCTTAAAGTTTAAATGTGTCAATGATATCGATGTGATGTATCTCGGTTATCGAAGAGATGCTCTCGCCCGAATTGAAATTGTTGAGCCTCCCGCAGGCCTCACCGGTAAATCAGGGCCAGAGCTCGACGCTGCTTTGGATGCTTACATGGATCGTCTTAAAGCTAAGCATCCCGAACTCCAAACCAATGAAGTCCTCGCGTTTGAAGTTAAGTCTCGACTTAAAACGCGGACTGAAGAGTGGGAAGAGCTCGTGCCAATGCTCGATTTAGATCCTCTTGGGGGGAGAACCACCCAGACTAAAATTGAGACAAATTTTGGTTATGCCGAACAACAGTCAGCACCTAAGCGAGACGTAGCAGAGGAGGTGGGTGTCGTTGAACAACGAACGGTGACTCAAACTCCAGCAGGAAGTATCCCCGACCCCGTTGCTGAAGACACGGTTCGACGGGTGTGGGAGATTCGTATGTCCGGAGCTGATGGAGATCTCTTTGTTGCTGGGGATATCGATTTCCTTGGCATCTTTGATCGCAATGGTCGATTGATTACTGACAATAATAAACGTAAAGCCATTTATGCTGAACTGGTCCAACTCGTAGATATGCAACACGGGGAAAGTTACACCTTAAGGTTTCAAAAGGCGCGTCTCAAGTATCTCCGATGTTGTGTTGCGGGTGCTGATGGAAGTGAAGCCATGGTCACCATCGGACCTGGTCGTCACCGAATCCCGACAGCAGGGTACTTTGTTGATAGCGTCTCCATTTTAAAAGGTGGACCGAATCAAAGATTCCTTCCTCCTCGCACCAAAGAGACCGCGGAAGACGCAGGGAAAATAGTTTTCGACGAAAATGGTAATCCTAAACAAATTGAAATTCGTCGTGAAAATCCTAATGGTGAATTTGTATTAATCAATGGGAGTGCGCCCCTGTCAAACGTGGCCCTCGATATTGTCAGAATTTATTCTCCGTTCCTCTGGAAAGAGTTTATCAGCGATTTTTACAAGCGTATTCCTTATTACTTCCCAGCCTTCATAGCGAGGGAGCTTGTATTTGCTACATTAGAAGATAATCAAGGAGTCGGCGGAGGAGGGGGCCTCGACGAAGAGGACGTAGAATTTAGTTTGAGCGGACCCATAGCCCAACCCGGAAGAGTGGAAAATGGTGAAGTCATAAGAGACTCCAGTCAACTCCGTGTCTGGACTGAAGCAGAAGGTTGGCAAAACGCAACGGTGTCGGAAGTTTTAGAAGCCGGGGATCCTTTGGTTTTAGATTTAGCTCCGATGACTTCTTGTCCCAACGGAGCTGAACTTGGAGATGACTTGATTCATATAACGACTCAAGGTGAGCTCAATACTTCGGGTGACTTCTTTTCAGTTGGGGATCGGGTGGTAGTGAATCCAGGGTTCCCAAATGAAGAGTTTATGATTATTACGGAGATTCGAGAAGACGATGAAATTGTATTTAACCGATCGTTTGAGTTTACCCATGAATCAGGAGAAATGTTGGTTTGTTTAGGTCCAGCATCTAATAAC
>JANQLS010000018.1 GCA_028280485.1 Planctomycetota bacterium | reverse complement strand
ATACCGTTGATCAAAGCTTTAGCTGAGCTTTTGTCGCACTTGCTGGCGCGAACAGAAGCGATCAACTTAGCGGCTGAACCTTCGCAGAGACCTTTTGCTTTGTCAGCAACGACGAGCTTAGCTTTCGATCCAGTAGCAGGAATCGTTCCTTTCAGTTCTTTTGCAAGGGCGTGGAGACCTTTGAGAAGAGCCAATCTCTTTTCGAAGACGGGCTTCATCTTGGCGATCTCAGCCGGAACGTCCTTACCATTACATTCAGCTGCACATTGTTTAGCTGAAGCTAAGGCTTGAGAAAGAGACTTCTCAACGTAAGAGACGGTCTCGTCCATGCGAGAACCGAGGGGGCAACCTGAAGCTAACGAAGCGAATTGAGTATCGAGTTGCTTCTTAAGGTCAGGACAAGTCTTACCCAGCTTGGCGCTGGCATCTTTCCAATTGGCAAGAAGTTGATTGACCTTTTCCTGAGCCGAATCAACTTTTTTACTAATTGGACAGTCTTCAGCAGTAACTACTGAAACATGAAACATTGTTGCTACTAGAGCAACGGCAAGAATTTTGAACCTTCGCATGGATCCTCCAATATAAAGAAGGTTGTTAGTTTTTGGCTTATCCTGAGTTCCTAAGACCCATAAACCTTAGATCTCTACGCGGATAATGACCTGTTTAATTCTAACTAGAGTCCAGATTGTTCTGACTTGTATCAAATCTATTTAAGAATGATAGAAGCCCGAACAGAAACAACTGCTATACACCGGAGTTTACAACGTTCAACCGGATCCAGCAGTTCCTCAGAAAACCGATAAATTCATATAAAAAGCTCCCCCCTCTCTCCCCAAAATAAAACTCGGAACAAACTCGGAATTTAGGCCGGAATAAAGCCCTGAGCAGACCCAATGGGATCTGCTTGGATTGCGTTAACAGCTTTGAATACCGATAGAGTTTTATGATCGAGGAATGATAGGAGCTTCACTCAGCCCTTCTTCAATCAACCACACTGAATCTCAGGAGGCAGGAAGAAGAAACCTGCTCAATGTTCCTTGCCACTTTTCGGGCTGCTATAATTGGGAACTGAAGTGGTTAAATTTAAAGGACTTAATAACTTTGTGAAACTGAAGGACATCATAGGTAGACGGGCGAAAAAAGTAAATGCCCCAGGCCGAAATTGGGCGAAGTTTCTTTCCGATTAAGAACCCTAAAATCTCCCTAGGATTCCGGTAAAGGCCCTGGTGGGATATCCCGATAACCGAAAGAGAATATGTCGTACTTTCCAGCTGGAATGGAAATGGAACTACGGCTGTCGATTTCGAGATTTGAGAGGGACCCATGGCACCATCGAAATCCTTAAGGTCATATATATCAAGACCTTACCAAGCTTTATCGGTATATTTAATCGTTCTGCTCCTACTCGTAGTGAGTCTCGGAAGGCCGCTAAACGCGAACACATTCTTCATACGGGGTGATGTGACAGCCGATGGCTCATTGCACCTAGCGGACCCCATCAAAGTCCTCCATCACGTCATTTTGGGGGATCGAATTCCCTGTGAATCTTCAGCCGACGCGGACGATTCCGGCCAATTGGACCTTACCGACGGCATATTCCTACTCCATCTTCTCTTCTTAGACGGCTCACTCCCTCCCTCCCCCTTCCCCGTGTGTGGACTCGATCCTACCGAAGATCTCCTCACTTGCCGGGACTACTCCATCTGCCAATCGGGAGACGGGGAGGCCATCGATGCCTCCGGGGCATCGTTTGTCGTTCGAGGTCCGAACAATCAAGAACTTCAGTTTGAGATTGGAGAAGGAATCTTCCAATTTTCTTCCTCCATCTCATTTAAGTTAAGTGAGGAGCTGGTTCGTCACCATCTCGATACGGACACCACGCTACCGACATTTGAACTCTCCCTGGATGCCCGAGATCTCAACTCGCTGGATCCTGGTGGAACACTCTCTCTCCAGTTGACGGATGACGGTCAGCTCTTTCCTCAAGCTCCTGAATTCTTAGCAGACTTCAGCCTGTTCTTCGAAGTATCGGGTCAGGTTTACTTCTGGCCGATCGAGGCGACCAAAATTCTTACTGAAAATGATGAAGAGAAATGGCAGGCCCAAATCCCCGCTTCTCTCTTCGCTAACATTCGTGAATGGGGATTGGTCGGCCGAGAGGGAAGTATCGATGGGCGACCGATTTTTGTGGAAGAGTTCTTAGAGGGTCAAGAGGTCTTGCTTTCAAGAGACGGTGAGCAAGTCCTTGGACAAGTGGAGTATTTAAGCCCCGACCAACTGCGAATAAGAACTGTACTGAACAGCGTTCTTCGAGAGTTCACCTTAGATATTCCTCAAACACCGGTCACTTTGAAAATTCAATTGGCTTGGGTAGAACATCAGTATCAAGCCTCCCGAGCTGCCTTCGAAGCGGTTTGGCCCACCGGGCAACTCTATCGCGCCTCCCCTATCGATAGAACGCTTGAAACTCCGGAAGAATTTCTCCCCGTCCCTGGATTCGACTTAGGTGAATCTTCCCCCGTGGTTCTCATTCACGGTTGGGACTTCAATGATCCCTTCAAGGATTTGTTTCAAATCGACGGAACCCAAGTTCAATTTCAAGCTTTTGACGTTTGGCAAAACGAAGCCGAAGCCCGTCAACACCTAGAAAATTACTGGGCTCATCTTCTAGATGAAATTTACTTTCCCGGGGCAGAAGGGATCTACCTCTATGCGTTCAATCCTTATTCGAGCTTAGAGGAAAACGCTCAGAAATTGAGTTCTGTATTGGAATCCCACTTCAATTGGAGTCAAAGAACTGAGCCATTAACTTTATTAACTCACTCCAATGGAACCTTACTCGCGGTCGATGCCATCGACCACACCTTTCCTGCGGGTCAAAACCTTCCTGAATCCCTTCGTATCATCGCCTTAGAGACTCCTTTTCGTGGCACTCCCTACGCGAGTCCTTCCTTCCAACAATTATGGTTAGCCGAAAACCATCACTACGCGCGTTCGACCTTAAGTCCCTATTGGCGATCCTTGGGATACGCCGAAAGAAGGGTTTTTCCTATCGAAGTCTTAACCTCGTTTACTCACGCCGCTTTATTCTTTAGAACTCATTCCTCCGCCGCTGAAGTTTGGAGCTTTGATCAATCTTGGTTGAAATTGAGTAACGACCGCTTAGATGCCTCCCTCTTTGCGGTAGGATCCGATCTACAAGAATCCCCCGCTGCCCCTCTATCCCATCGCCTGTTAGAGAATTTCTTATCTCACTATCAAGATGAGTTCAATCGCCATCCCTTCTCTGAGTCTGACGGTATCGTCCCCTTAGCCTCTCAACTGAGAAGGAAAGGAGCCGCCAGTGAATTCTGGTTTGACCTCAGTACGATCTCCCCCAAAGAAACGATTCTTGCGGGAAGTTGGCACGGCCAAGGAAGAAACGCCAGTGAACTTCAAGATCATCTCGGTTTAGGAGTCGGCTCGAGAACAACACGCGGAGGGTACAAACTCCTGTATATCCCCCCCACGAGTTTTCTGATGGGTTCCTCCGCCTCTGAACCGGGACATCGCCCCGATGAAATCCGCCACCAAGTCAATCTAACTCGTGGCTTTTTTATGGGTGCGACCGAAGTCACTCAAAAAGATTACCGTGAAGTCCTCGGGAGCAATCCTTCATTTTTTACCGCAGATCCCTCGAGCGATAGCTTTCCCGTAGAGGGAGTCAGTTGGGATGATGCGGTTCTCTTCTGTGAGTCCTTAACGGCGCGGGAACGTCAAGCGGGAACGATTCGCTCCGACGAATTCTTTAGACTTCCCACTGAAGCAGAATGGGAGTGCATGGCTCGAGCAGGAACAACATCTTCCTTTTTCTTTGGAGAAGCATCCTCTTGCTCACTTTTCGAATGCTCCCCTTGCCCACCTGCAGACTCTTATCTCCTTTGGTGCGCGAACTCAAACAACAGCCCCGCACCGGTGAAATCCAAACCAGTGAACGCCTGGGGTTTCTACGGTGTTCACGGAAATGTAGCCGAATGGTGTCAGGATAATTACGGAAGCTATTCCGCTTCAGAGGTGGATGACCCAACGGGTCCTTCAGAGGGAATTCTTAAAGTGATTCGAGGTGGAAGTTGGTTTACCGATCAACTTCAAAGCGCGAGATCCGCAGCGAGAGGAAAGTCACTCTCAACGATTAAGGGTGCAAATTTTGGCTTTAGGATCGTCTTAGATCGCCTGCCCTAAAAATGGCGGTCAATGTATGAGTCGATTCAGCTTTAAAAAAAATTTTGTGAGTTTATCGATACGTTTCAGGGGAAACCTATCAGAAGAGAAAGAATAATTCGATGAATCTAAGTGTGCGCCTTCTCCATCTCCTGCGAACTCTTCTCTTAAGCTTCGTCATCGCTCAACCTCTTTTGCGAGCGGAGAATCACTTTTATATCCCGAATTCCCATGTCTTAGAATTTTCTAAACAAAATGAGGTCTTTATCCACGCCTTCACGGATAAACCGATGGTCGGCTTTGAGATTCATCTCAAATACAACCCGGATCATCTCAAAATCAACTCGATTACCGATGTCGGAACACGAAGTGAAGGAAGTTCTTTCTTTGACGGGAAACACGATGAACAGAGAGGAACGATCGACTACGCTGCGGTTTTTGACATCGCCTCCCCTTTAGATTTCGTCCTTCACCCCGAAATCGATCATCCGATTGTAAAACTCAATTTTGATGTCTTAGCCCCTGAAGGTACGAATATTCTCATCGAGTTTGTGAATTCCCCCTCAGAGGAAATTGCGATAGCGGAAAAATTAAATTCCGTCTCAGTCAGAGTAGAAGGTCAAGATACCGAATCTGAAAGAGTCAATAACCTGACTCCTGGATCGCTGTCAGTAGGACAACGAGGTTTGTCCGTCGACGCGGGTCCCGATGGTGTGACTCCCGAATCTTCGACGATGACCTTAGACGGCTCTCAAACCTTTTCTGAGAACCAACGCCCCTTGACTTACAATTGGTCTCAAATCTCACCCGATATCCCGTTGGTGATCCACTCACCCGATCAACCCGTCACGACGATTGATGTTCCTCCCGTCGTTACCGACACGACCTTTACCTTCAAATTAGAAGTCGATGATGGCTTCGGTACATTAATCGATTTGGTTCAAGTCGAAGTCATCGACTTAGAGTCCCGAAAATTAAGTATAGCCTTACCCCAAAACCAAACCACCTCCAGACCCGCAGAAGACCAACGGCTAATCGTATTTGAAACCGATCTTACCTGGGACTCTATCTATGAACCGGGAAGGTTGGATGGATTAGTTTTTGCCATCGAGGGGCTTCCTGAGGATCGGGCTCAACTTTCCTCTCCCGCCCTTTACTTCGATAGTAATTTTAATGGCGAGTGGAATGCGTCGGATACTCTCCTCAGTTTTCATCCCCAATTCGACAATTCCTCCGACTCGATCGAGTTCAATATCCATGAGCTCATGCCAGCGAAGTTGAACAAGAAATTCTTTGTAATCTTTGAGGTCCCGATTCCCGATCCCGAACAAGTAGCTCAAGCCGAATTTCCCTTCTTCGGCTTGATACTTATTTTAGCCCTCGGCTCGATGATCATCGCACTCTCTCAGGTGAAACCGATTGGCCAACAACGGGCTCAGTTTCTTCTAAGCCTAACTGTTCTGTTTATATTTTTAATTCCAATCTCTTGTAGTAGTGGCGGCGGTGGAGGAGGAGCACCCCCTCCAAGTTCACAGCCGGCTCCCGTAGCTCCACAAGTGGGAGAGGTGCGACTCAACTTAAGTGAAGTACACTTGAGAGGAGATCAATCATTTGTCCTGATCAATGTTCCTCAATTACCCGTCCACGGCCCGATTTTTAAGGTGAAGTAGTAGTCCGCACACTCCGTGTGCGGATAGTATTCGGTTCACGGAGTGAACCGGAGATAAATGCTTCATCGCTTTTAAACTCACAAACCGTTTTACTACAGCTATAAATCACATCAAAATCAGAGCTAAACGGGCGATCTTCAAATCGCCCGTTTTTATTTCATGAACCCTCCCCTCCCTACCCAGGGCGACGCTTCGCTCTGCCCTGGGCTATAAAGTGTCGGGCTTACAGCCCTGAGCAATTACGGTTATAATGGATTTATTCTTGAAAGTAAGATCTCACTTAACCGAAAACGCTATCGAAGAAGAAACGCTCAGCGAAACTTAATTAGTTTCTGTTGAAAATAGGTCGTTCTGACCCACTTTCAAAAGCTCCAAGCAGTTCTTCGAACTGCGTCGCTCCACTAAAAATAGGTTAAAAGCCTATTTTTGTGATTTGCGTGATGCCACGCAAATATAATTAGCTCCTGTTATTCAACAGGAACTAATTATTCTTTAAGTTTACTGGATCAATTAAACTCTTTTGCTTCGTACGACTCGCGGAGCGAGCC
The DNA here is from genome assembly GCA_028280485.1 of Planctomycetota bacterium. Taxonomy (GTDB): domain Bacteria; phylum Planctomycetota; class UBA8108; order UBA8108; family JACQVS01; genus JANQLS01. The sequence continues at coordinate 40,176 of JANQLS010000018.1, read as the reverse complement.
TACTACCATGACCAAACGAAAACCTGATCCTTCGTCGTTAAAGACCGAAGGCGATCTCAATCTTTCACCTCGGCGCGAGGAGTGGAAGAAAGAAAACCTCGACGAAGAAACACGAGCACTTTTAGCTGAAGATGAAAAATACTTCTTAAAACAATCTCTATCGACTCCGTGTCTAAACGCTCTTAAAGAAGCTAATGGAAGTGAGATCATCGACCTTCAAGGAAGGGCCATCCTTGATTTTCACGGCAACAGCGTGCACCAAGTGGGTTATGGCCATCCGCACGTGATCCAAGCTCTCCAGGAACAACTGCAATCCCTACCATTTAGCCCGAGGCGTTACACCAATCAGCCTGCAGTCGATCTCGCTAAAAAGTTAAGCGAATTAGCTCCAGGCAACTTGAATAAAGTTCTCTTTGCTCCCGGCGGCACCTCCGCAATCGGCATGGCCCTCAAGCTCGCTCGTCTCGTCACTAAAAAGTTTAAAACAATTTCGATGTGGGATTCTTTTCACGGTGCTTCATTAGATGCCATTTCGATTGGAGGCGAATCCATTTTTCGACAGGGAATCGGACCTTTACTTCCGGGAACGGAACACGTGCCGCCTCCTGACTCTCAGAGGTGCGTTTGGGATTGCCAGGGAGACTGCACCTTACAGTGTGCCCGCTACATCGACTATGTCTTAGAGAAGGAAGGAGATGTTGGGGCCGTCATCGCCGAGACCGTTCGGAGCATCCCGTATATCCCCAAAAAAGAGTACTGGCAAATCGTAAGAGAAGCCTGTGATCGACACGGTGCTTTGTTGATCTTAGATGAAATCCCACACGCCCTCGGTCGAACGGGTAAATTCTTCACCGTTGAACATTACGGAATCGTCCCTGATATTCTTGTCATCGGGAAGGGATTGGGAGGAGGTTTATTCCCCTTAGCCGCCATGATCACCAAGGAAGAATTCGACATCGCCCATGAAGGAGCTTTAGGGCATTACACCCATGAAAAAAGCCCTCTGGCTAGTCGATGTGGATTAGCAACCATCGAAGTGATCGAACAAGAAGGCTTACTCGAGCGCTCCAGCCATTTAGGAGAAACAACCGTCAAAAAATTAAATTCATTGAAACAAAAGCATCTCTCGATTAAAGACGTTCGGGGACTAGGATTATTGATCGGAATTGAAATCGAGGTACCCGGGGGAGAGCGCCAAGATCACGAAGACCTTTCAGAGCAACTTCTCTACCAATGCTTATCGAGTGGACTGAGCTTTAAAATTAGTCGGGGAAATGTTTTGACGTGGGTGCCCCCCCTGACGATCGAAGAACAAGACTTAGAACGAGCTGTTTCCATTTTAGATCGAGCGTTGAGCAAAATCTCTGGTTGAGATTGCTGTGTGATCAAGCTCTCGCTTCTATGCGGTTATTTCGTACCTTCAGCTGAAGCAGTAGCCAACCACCCTTGCCTTTGAACCGAAGCTAAAATTCTTTGAACGACTTCAGCTTCATTGACGCAAGTTTTTCGGTATTCACTTAAAAACGCAATTCTCGCTTGCCCCAATCCTTGAACCACCTGAGTGAAGTTTTTAGCTTTCTTTGCCGCCGCGATAATATGTCGATCTCGTACCCATTTCCATTTTTCAACGTATAGGGTTTTCGCATGAGTCCAATCCTTAATCACTGAAATCAAATCTTTGGCTGAGAGCTCTTGATCATCAGGGCGAGACTTATCTAAAAGATGCGCGAGGGGAGAAATCAGATCCGAAGCTTTTTGGGGCTCCGTGTCGATCAGCTGGATCAATTGAGCTTTGGTTAAGCCAACTCCTTTAGCGTAACGCCCCAGTTGAAAGTTAAGGGCTTTTTGCAAACGCTTTAAATCGGATTTCTCATTCATCTTTATTAAAGCCTGGAGACTTTCAGGATTAGCTAATTGAATCAGCGGAGTCACCAGAGCTCGATAGCGACCCTCATCTTCAACCTTGAGAAGATCGAGGATGGAGGGAGTCGCCTCTTGCCCCCAACACAAAACGATAGCCGCGCTCACAACCGCGATCGATTGCGGCTTGAGAGGGGAGTTCAAAATTTCTTCTAAGCGTTTTCCCCCTTCGAGATGGCGCAACTGCCCCAGCATTTGGGCTCCCAGGTCGCGGCCATCCTCGATTTTCGAAAAGGCGATCAGCTCTTCTAAGCCAATTTCGTAGCGATAAAAGCCCAACATGTAAATCGCATTCCGCCAGGAGTCAGAAACACCTTTGGAAGGATCTTTTTCAAAGGATTCTCGCTCTTGCTTCGCTACCTGAACTAAAAGCGGGCCGACTTCTTGTGCCGAACGTAAACCCAATACGAGGCGCAATTGCACATGCCACGGCGCTCGAAACGATTCACCCGGCAAAGTCACACTGGTTGATTTAGGTAGGGTTAAATAGCCTTTGATGAGTTTCCTCATCGCGGCCCCACCGAGAGGATTTTGGGGTGCTTTAATCGCAACTTCGCGAGCGAGTTCAAAGGCTTCTTGAGCGGGCAGATCTTTAAGCTGAGCCTTTCCATAAAATTCGGCAATCGCTTGAAGTGCTTTTAAACCTTCAGATTTCCACAAAGTCTCAATGTTTCTGAATTCAGTATTTTGAACTTCACTCACATCAGACTTAGGTTCTGCTTTTTTCTTATTCTTCTCTAGGATCGACTTCGGAACAGGAGGCCCTACGACGTCTTTTTCTTCTTGAGCGGAAACCCACTCAATAGAAATCCCCAAGGTGAACACGATGATTCCCAAGCCAAAAAGTCGAGCCGATCTAATTGATTTTAGTAAGTATGGAGTCATAGCTGTTCTTATTTTCAATGATTGAGAATACCGCGGCCCTTTTGAACCTTGATCGTAGAATCGACTGGAACTCCCGTAACTTCTTCAACCGTTCCATCCAACCAATAGATTTTAAGCGAATCGACTTTCTGATCTGCACCTAATCCAAAATGAATTCGGGGATCGGATTGACTGAGATACCCTCCGCCTGAAGTTCGCCACCGCATCTGAGTTCCACCTTGGGTCTTTAGCTCAACCCGAGCCCCGACAGCATCTTTTCCTCCTCGCCCTTCACCCACTAAAAGGATTTGAAGAAAATGACGCCCTGAGCGATCGGATACGTTTTCAAAGAGGCGAATCTCTTGATCCAGAGGAATAAAGCAAAGATCTCGATCACCGTCGTTATCGAAATCGACATCGGTGGCTCCCCGGTAAGAAGCAGGACGTCGATATTCTGCTCCCAAGGACGCGCTCACCTCTGAGTATTTAACCGATAGATTCTCTCCTCCACCCTGAATATCGGCACGAAAGAAGAGGTTCCTTTGCTCGTATTTTTGTCGTTCTTCCCAACTACCGACATTGTCGTAGATATGCCCGTTGGCAACGTAAAGATCGAGATCGCGATCGAGGTCCGCATCGACGAAACCCGTGCCCCAACCGACCATGGTCTTTGTTCCCGAGACCATACCTAAGCGAAGAGAGGCATCTTCAAAAATATCTGGAGTGAGTGAACGGTAAAGACGATTCGACTCATCTGCAAAGTTGGTGACGTAAAAATCGAGGCGTTGATCAAAATCGATATCCCCACTGGCGATTCCCATCCCTCCTTCGTAAAGTCCACCTCCGCTGGCGGCGACTCCCGACTCCAAAGCGACTTCTTTAAATATAGCCGTTCCCTGATTGAGGTAGAGTAGGTTGGGAGTAGTGTCACAGGCGACGTAGGCATCGAGGTCTTGATCGTGATCGAAGTCTCCCAGCAGAACCCCTAAACTCTTTGACGAAGATCCTCCCCCCAAAACCATACCGGATTCTTCGGTAAAATCTCTGAACGTGCCATCTCTGTTGTTTAGGAAGATCTGATCCCGTGCTCCCTTGAAGGTGATGGGACCACAGTAAATGGGAACAGCTTGACCTCCTCCCGCAGGTGCCTGTTGACACTTTGGAGCCTGACGGAGGTCGTACTCGACATACTGAGTTAAAAAGAGATCGACCCAACCATCGCCATCAAAATCACCGAAAGCTGCGGATCCACTGAAGGGAGCGCTTCCTTCGAGACCAGAATCCAAGACTTGCGTGAACTTTCCTTTTCCGTCATTGAGATAGAGGGCATTCTTGCCAAAGCGAATGACGTAGAGATCGGAATCCCCATCGTTGTCGACATCACCGACCGTAGCTCCGAGTCCATACCCGCTTCCCCCCAGACCGGAAGAAGTCGTTTGATCGGTAAATACTCCGCCGTCATTACGAAAGTATCGATTTAATCCTGCACGAGGAAATTTGAATGTATCATCGAGAGGTTGACCCTGCGGTAAAAAAAGATCGTAGTCTCCATCCCCATCGCCATCCAACCAAGCCATCCCTCCACCCATTGTTTCAAAGAGATGGTACTTACCGGTGGCTCCGCGATCGTGATTGAAGTCGAGCCCCTTGATCTTCGCGACTTCTTTAAAAGCGATTCCCGGCTGAGACCCTTTAGCGGGTGTTGACTTGATCTCTTTGTCTTTATCGCAGGAGATGAGACTCCAGCTCAACAGGAACAACAAGAGGGCTTGAAAACATCGAAGACCAGAGGCTCTCATGGATTTTGGCCCCCCGCGCGATCTTGCCATTCAGCAAATAATGAATTCTTGGGGTCTAAGTCTTGCCCCTTCTCAAAATACTTGAGAGCGCGTTCTCGATCGTTCAACAAGAGAGCTAACCGACCTGCGGCTAACAAACCTAAAGGTTCATCTAAATCCGCCAAGGCTTGATTGGCATGGAGAGCCAAATTTCTCTTTAAAGCCTCATGTTGGCTTTGGGGTATGGCATCCAATCCTCGATCCAATGAACACAAAACGACGACAGCATGTGCCAGCTTGTTCATCGGGTCTAATTTCAAACAGGTTCTACAGGCAGCCATCGCCTCCGGTAGCTTCTGTCCTCGCCAAAGAGCTTGAGCGTACTCGGCCCATGCGGTCGCATCTTTAGGTCTGTAGGCGGTGGTGCGCTCGAGGCGATCGATGGATTGAATCACTTCTTGATGTTCTCGATACAGCTCAAGCTCTTTATTCGCTTCCTCTTTTTTTCCCAATCGAATCAAAGCTTGAGCCAGTTGATACCGCCAAAAATGGAGCCCGATAACAGGCTTTTGAGTGGCCTTTTGAAAATCGATCGCCATTTGAATCGCCTGGCGAAACAAACGAACGGATTCTTGATAATCTTTAGAATCGAAAGTTATCAGGGCTAAGAGACGAAAGACCTCTGGATTTCGCGGTTGAAGAGTAGAAGCTTTTTTAGCTTCCACTAAGGCTTCAGGAATTTTCCCTTGGCCGTGAAGAGCGCTCGCCAACTGGTAGTGAAGCTTGGCTTGTTTTTCTGGTGGAGTCACCTTAAATAACAGCCGCAGTCTATTTTCTGCTAACTCGTAATGCCCATCGCGAAGGAGGATATCCGGGTTGGTTTCAGTGACAGGATTTTGAGGAGCTGTATTTTGGGGCGGAGCGGGAGGCACTTGCCGTGAATCATCCTTCCCACAACCTGAACTGAGAATCAGTATCAGGAGGAAGCTGACGGAGTGCCGAATCATGTGCTTACGGGGTATGAGGGTTAAATCATTTACAAAACTCATCCCATAAGAATACACCCTTAGGGATTCAGGTGCCAGTGAGGGATTATGAACCTCCCTAGAAGCACGGAATTTCAAGCACTTAAAGGTCAGAACGAATTCAAAATGTATTTAACTAGCCCGAAGCGTTAGCGAGGGGATTTCTTCCCTCGCTAACGCTTCGGGCTAGTTAATTGGCGATTATTTAATGATATTGAAACTCAAAAAAAAACGCCGCCAGGTACCTGGCGGCGTTTTTTCACTCATGGACTGTTAACGAATCGAGATCTGTTAACAGTTCGTCGGCGGATTCGCACAGCCGAGATCTCCACCCACCGAAGCATCATCCTCGGTTGGGTCTAAACCACAAGTGTCTTTCCCGGGAGGAGCAGGAGGTGCTGTTCCCAAGAATTGGTGAGACAGGTTAGCGATAGGATCAGTAATCTCAACCTTACCATTGTCATCGAAGTCAGCTGCATCCAAACAAGGAGGAGTGAAGGTTCCGAGGAACTGGAAGGAGAGGTTGTTAATAGGATCAGTGATCTCTAAGGCACCGTTACCATCGGTATCTCCACGACGGAATTCATCACCGACAGGACCGTCGGTTTTTTCATACGTGGTGACGACGAGGTTATCGATATCGAAGGTACAGTTAGCACCACCAGTACCGGCGGTGAAACCGAGGATAGTAGAAGGAAGGACGGGATCCAAATCTTCAGGAGCCGCACCGGGGAAGGTGACGACCGTACTGAGGATCAGCTCATCGTCGATCGCAGGACCACCAACGGTTTCGGGAGCTGAGAGGTAAACCTCGACTGTACCGTTGTTGTATTCGACGCGTAAGTGCATCTCAACACCCTCAGGAGAATCGATACTGTTTTGGAAGATACTGGGCCAACCATCGCCATCATTAGCGAGAGGGCGAGCACCGGGGTTGAAATCGAGATGGTGTTGAACGTGACTCGCAACAATACCATCTTTGATGACACCAAGGTGAGTAAATGGATTTGGGTTACCAGGATTTAAGCCACTGGGATCACCAGGGCCACCCCAGAGATCCACTTCAACGGCGAAACCGCTTAAGCCTTGGTATCCCATTCCACCACCACCCGTACCGACATCGGTTGAAACGTTCTGGGCTGGATCGAGGAAAGCTAACGTGAATCCGTCAGCGGGATCAGGTGTACCAAAGACATAGAAATCGAATTCAACCGTTAAAGATTGATTTGAGAGATCGATAGGATCAGTGAAGAAAGCACTAGCACCGATACTGTTCGTGCCGTCTTGAGCCAAGCGGAATCGACCGAGGAAATCATCCGCAGTCGGGGTGTAGTTGACCCCTTGACAATCCATTCCTTCAGGACAGTCACCAGGAAGGAGGAGGAGATAGTCATCGCTAATGATTTCAACGGGCTCGCCTCTACCGAAGGGTAAGGGTTGGTAAAGAATGAGCGAGGTATTGTAATCGAGAGCCACCGAATCATTGGTGTTCACTGTACCACTGATCGAGACGTCGCGATTGGCTCCATCAGCAGGAATCAGGTTGTAGGTGAGAGTCACATCCTCTGAAATCTGATTCAGATCCCAGGTGATAACTCCATCAGCGAGTGATCCACTATTGGAGATGCCATCGGCCGACCAACCAGCAGGAATGGTTTCTTTGATTTCAACATCAACGGTTCCAGCATCGTCATCGAGGTCGACGAGAACGCTGACTCCGATACCGTCGGTATCTTGAGTATAAGTTTGAGTATCAACCGTACGTGAGGCTTCCAAAACTTGGTTCCTCAAGAGAGTGATGCTGATGTTATCGACCTCGTGAACGGTAACCGCGCCACCATTAGCAGCAGTAAATCCGAAATACCCTTGACCGAGTCCCGCGGAGCCGTAACTCACAAGAGTGTCGACTACGAGAGTTTCAGGATAGACGTAACCAATCGTATCGTCTTGGTTCACCGTGGAAAGCCAGACTTGTAAACGTTGGTTATTCAACCGCACTCGAGCGTGCATACCAGCACTATTATCAGTTTCAAGAGTGGAAGTACCAGTGCGGTATTGTCCTACGTCGGGATCATCGGAATCCGTGATAGTAGCAAAGGGAAAGTTATCTTCGAATCCTCGGAAGCTCACATTGTGTTGAATGTGCCGGCCGACGTTACTATCGACGACCAAACCGACATGGCCTTGGGACCCTGCATTGAAACCACTGGCATCGCCAGCACTTCCAGACCAAGAATCAAACTCTACGGCGAATCCACCAGGAACACCCAAACCGCTGTATCCGATGGCACCACCAGAATCTCCAGATAGTTCGAGAATTTCTTCACCGCCAGGAACGAAACAGAAGGTCATTCCGTCTGCGATCCCTACTTCAGGCGCACGAGTTACGATGACATCAAACTCAGCTTCAAAACCATTCTTAGTAAGGTCGACTTGCTCTTCGTACCACAAGTTAGCCACGATTCCACCACCAACATCGGTTAAACGCATCCGAGGATCGATTTCGATTCCAAAGACGTCACTGAAGTCGACGACTTGAGGACCATTGTTAAGTCCATCAAGGGTTTGAGGAGCCATGGTTCCATTACAACGCCATCCCTCAGGGCATTCACCCGCTTCGAAATCATCGAAAGACTCTTCGATAATGTTGATCTCTTCGATCGTAGGAAGAGCCTCAGGAGCATCATCTTTGGCACCGCTTAAATCTGCGCCGGTCGTATCGCCAAGGCGACGATAACTGATAGCGTTGATTCCGGCGTCGGAAGGAGGAGTCGTCAAGAGACTGAGGTCACTGATCGTCACATCGAGACGACCGTCGGTGACATCGACTTCAAAAGTATTAACGATTGCGCTAAGTGCTCCACCAGCATCAGCAGCTGCACTGTAATGAGAAAGGGCTTGAACCCCTTCGATAAACGCACTGTTGCGGCGTTGACCATCCGCCAATGCGGGATCTAACTCAGCAGAGTGAAGATTCACTTCATAGCGACCGTTAGAAACGTTGAAGGCATACTGCATAGCACCATTGATGAATGCAGCACTATTGTAAATACCTTGGAGGTCTCCGCTGTTGGCGATAACGAGGTCAGAATCTTCAAAAGTATTGAAGTTTCCGATTCGACCGTATCCAGCAAATTGATCTTCAACAACTCCATCACCCTGGACGGTAGCAATGAATCCACCATAGGTAGCGGAATCCGGCACGAAGGTGATTTCGTTTCCATTGACAGTACCGGTGACTTCAGACGTTCCACCACAGTTGATTCCACCGGTATCTCCGAGGTCTACTTCAACGTCGATACGTTCGGTAGGCTCATCGATCAAGATCGAGAGGTTGTCGATTTCGTGGTGAGCGTTAGCACCACCCGTCGAGGCTCCAAAACCGATGATCACGTCTGCAGGATCTGGGAAATCATCCAATTTCACTTCGATAACCGTGACAGGGTCGTTAAAGTCTGGATAAGCTTCGTCTTCAATTTGGATACTTACAGAGATAAATCCGTTATCGAACTCAATGATCGTACGAGTAGGAATTCCAAGATCACCCACTTCAGTGAAACTCGGAATGGGATTTCCCTGATCCCAATTGTGAGTCAGAGCAGGATTTCCACCTGGATTATTATTGTTTTGATTCACTTCGATGTGACAGGAAAGTTGATCAGCGGCAGGACTGTTGGGACCACCCCCACAAGAACTTGGATCTACGCGTTCGCCCCCAGTATCGTTATCCCAGATGTCGTAAGCGACACTGACGTAATCCGTGGGGAAGTTAGCGGTACCGAGACCACCACCCAAACCACCCTGGGCTTGGAGATTGTCACCGAATTGGAAGATGACGCTCATACCGTCAGCAGGAACGTTACTGGTACTCGAACGAATCCAGTAATCGAATTCGATGATGACCTTGTTGTCTTGCAGATTGAAAGGCTCGTCAATCCAGACAAAACCACCTTGACTATTCACTCCCTGAGTGAGCGAAATGACACTTCCCTCATCATTAGGGTCGGGGGTGGGAGCGACAATGGTTGTTCCGATGATTTGCCCGAGGGGATCCCCATCGATGAGCAAATCGGGTGATAAGATTTCGGCATTATCGAAATCCAGATTAAGTACTTCCTCTTGAGCACGAACATTGAATGTCAGTGCTAAAAGAGCTAGCGCTAAAACCCAAGAAAATGTACGCATTTTCAAAGTTCCTCCGTTGATTGGAGTGTGGATGACTCAACATTCAACACCGTTGGATTGTTAGGTGCGTAGAATCGCACTCAAAGTGAAGTTGTTGAGTAAAATTAAACCTCAATCACACAATCAAGAATTCACAGGCATTCGATGGAACGAGATTCTATGAAAGAACTGAAGGGTGATTGCTTAGACCCAATTGGGGTGAGGATTGAAGATGTTCAATCTAGATTCAGACTCCAGCGCGCCCTAAACACAATCTATGGAGAAAAAATCAATACTAGGCACCACTCGGGAAGTGGCGGAACAGACCCAAGACTCTAAACCCAATTTATTTCAATAATAAACGTCAATTGTAACCAGGCTTGCCCGATTCACGCAAGCTTGTCTTGTTAAGTACTTTAAATAAAGAAAAGTGCCTCTCTAATCCCTAGTTTTTAATACATTTCAAGCTCTTAAAATCCCCTGTAGCGGAAGAGGCCAGCGCAGATCACAACGTTCCTAAATAGAGCTCAATATTGCCCTAAAGCTTTCCCCCACAATACTTACAGTGAACCGCATCGACATCGTGCCCCTCCTTGGAACAAGCCTCACAGGCATGAGTGCTAACTGGCCGCTTTCCCAGTCCGGCTAACTCTACCGTCACGATTCCAGTGGGGACGGCCAGGATCCCGTAGCCCATGATCATCACAACCGATGCTAAAAACTTGCCCAAAGTGGTCCCCGGCGCGATGTCTCCATAGCCCACGGTGGTGAGAGTGACGATCGTCCAGTAGATGCTTTGAGGGATGCTGGTGAATCCGTTTTGCTCGCCTTCGATCGTATACATCGCGGCTCCAATGATCAAAGCGAGAGTTAAGACCGCTCCCAAGAAAACGGTGATTTTCCGCATGCTTTGACGCATTGCTGTCATCAAGAGTTTAGATTCCCCCACAAACTGAGCGAGCTTAAGAACACGGAAGACCCTCAACAATCTCAAGGATCGAATGACGGCGAAAGACTCGGCATCCGCCCATAAGAGAGCGAGGTACGCGGGGACGATGGCAAAAAGATCGACGAGTCCAAAAAAACTAAAGATGTACTTCGAAGGTTTCTGAACCGTGACAATACGTAAGAAATATTCGATCGTGAAGAGAATGGTAAAAACCCATTCTAATTGATTATAGAGATCACCGTATTGAGATTGATAATCCTTAACCGATTCTAAAACGATCACCAAGACACTGAAGACGATACAAACCAACAGAACGACATCAAACAACTTGCCGTAGAACGTCTCGGCTTCAAAGATGATTTCATGAAGCCGGTGCCGCCACCCATTGTTCGGATTCTTTAATTCCGTGTTCTTCGGATCGGATTGCATCATATTTCCATCTTCATTCACTTGAGACCTCTCTTCAATTCATCCAGAGGATAGAAGGTATCTCGCCAACGGACTCCCCCTTGCTTTAAAGTAATCACCACAGATCTCCAAATCGTATATAGGAAGATCCACTCGGCGATAGGGAGAAGAACTACTAAATATATCGGCTGACGGGCTTGAATAAGTACCAATAAAAATGCCAGATGCACACTTCCGATAGAAGCCCAATACCCCCAACTGTCGGCTCCGGAAAAGAAGATGACAGCAAAATAGGGAGAGCAGTAGATTCCTATAAACGCAAGGGTAGTGAATGTGGCTAAGAAAAGTGAGTATTCTAAGCCCGCGAAGGCATTTTTCGTGAGACCGTGGATAAACCCTTTTAAACCTACTTGCCAGCGGACACTACAGAGCTCCGTGCCGTCGACGACATCCTGTTGAAGCTCAAACTGCTTGATTCGCTTACCGAGTTTGATGTCATCCGCAACCTCCATTTTGAGCTCCTCGTGAGTTCCGATGCGCTCATAAGCCTCACGTGAAATTAAATTAAAGGCTCCGATCCCCATGTAAGCCCATTTCACCTTTGTTCTTACCAACCACGGCTGGAACTTAAAAAAGAAGAACATCGTGAAGGTGCAGATCATCAAACTCTCCCAGAGCCCCCCTGAATCCATCTGCGGAAAAGCTGTCAAATGATCACTCTGAGTGATTCGGGCGTGCTGAATAGCTCGCTTTAAGGCCTGTGGCCGGAACGAAACATCTCCATCGGTAAAGAGCAACCACTGGGCCGGTGTTGCCATGGCCCCCACCCAATTCGCATGGTTTTTGCCCAACCATCCGCTCGGTAATTCTTCGATATGGATGACCTGAAGGCGCGAGTCCGACCGGGCCAACTCATCTAAAATTTGTGGAGTTCGGTCGGTCGAGCGATCATTCACTGCGACGATGGTCAATTGAGGATAATCTTGTTCAAGAAGCGATTGAACGCAACTCCCGATACCCTCTTGTTCATCTCGAGCCGCAACGACCACCGCCAAAGATGGGAATTCTTCCTCGCTCTCTTTCGATTTTTCGGAGAGCAATCGACGAGGAAAGAGCATCGAAATCCCTAAAGGTAAAACTTGCAGCCACAACAATCCCGCAATCACCCAACCCACAATTCCCCATAAGCGGGTTGATTCAGGTGAATTTTGAAGTAAAAAAAGAGAGATCTCTTCAATCGTTGATGGCATTTTTTGAGATTCCTCATCTCTAACCCAAGGGAGTTCTGATGATCACAATTATCTCAGGTACGAATCGACCGGATTGTAAAACGTTAAAAGTGGCGCAAATCGTTGAGGGTATTCTAAAACAAAACGGCGAAGAATGTACGCTCTTGAATCTACAAGAACTTCCTCTCGATCTTTTTGAAGGTAAAAGTTACGGTGAAAAGCCAGAAGCCTTCGCTCCCTTCCAACAAGCGATCTTCGATGCCAAAGGAATTTTAACGATCACTCCGGAATACAACGGCTCGTTCCCAGGAGTTTTAAAGTACTTTATCGATATGCTCAAGTTCCCCGAGAGCCTTAAGGAAATCCCCGCCGGATTTATTGGCTTAGCTGCGGGTGAATGGGGAGGGCTGAGACCCGTTGAGCAAATCGAATTAGTATTTCAGTACCGAAGTGCTCATATCTACGGCCGACGAGTTTTCATCAAAAAAATCTATGAGCAGATGAATACCGAAGGAGAGTTAACGGATCCAGGTTTAATGGAACGGCTTGAGGCTATGGTGCTAGGCTTTGCAGCGTTTTCGAAGGGGGTGTAGTCCGCCAAGTAGTTGTCCCCCTACGGGGGGCGGCTCCTGACTAACCTTACCCGTATTTGATTTTTAATCATTTTGGCTAATTAACCCATTTCAAGCCCGAAGCGTTAGCGAGGATTTCATCAGGTTAAATATCGATGGACGCTTCTGACGACAACATCTTCTGTAAACTAAAACGAACCCAACGCTGACGCTACACCTAAAACTCCCTGACACTTTTAGACGACAATACGCCGAACCCTCGCTGACGCTTCGGGCTTGAAATGGGTACGGCACACAGCGTGTGCCTACTACTCTGTCGGCTTCCGCCAAGGTACCTTCGCGTAAGCCTCCAACTGCTTTTCCATCCTCGCCATCATTTTAATGAAACGATCCTTCTCCTTGACGGCGAGGTCGTTTTGCTCCAGAGGGTCTCGACTCAAATCATAAAGCTCATACTTAGCCCCCGGCTCTGGCTGTAACAACTTCCACGAACCTCGACGGTAGCAGTAATAAGCCTTACCTTGATATTTACGCCCCCCTTCCCGTCGACCGAAAAACAGATCACGGTCGGGCCAAGGGTGTTGCTTCCCCTTTAGAAGCTTTAATAAACTCCGCCCTTCGATGGAATGTTCAAATGAAACTCCAGCCGCCTCAGCGAGGGTCGGAAAGAGATCCATCGACAAGGCTACTTGTTGAAGAATATTCCCTTTGGGAATGTTCCCCGGCCACCGGACGACCATCGGCACTTTCAGGCCCCCTTCATAGAGGCTGCCCTTACCATCTCGAACGGCACCGTTGCGAGCGCCGACATTCACCTGGCCTCCATTATCACTCGTGAAAACCACCAAGGTATTTTTTGCGTACCCACTTTCCTTGAGAGTTTTTAAAACCTTTCCGATGCCGTGATCCATGTGCTCGATGAAGGAAGCTAACCTTGCTCTTTTCGGAGTCACTTGAGGACGCTTGATACGGTACTTCTGAAGCCAATCCTTGGGTGGCTGAATCGGAGTATGGGGAGCATTGTAAGACAGGTACAAGAAGAACGGCTTATCACTTGAATACGCCTTTAGGTAGTCGACAGCCCATTCAGAAAAAAGGTCCGTGGCGTGACCTTTAGGCTGAATGACCTCTCGATTCTTACGCATATAGTTACGACCGTGGCGACGGTGATGGTAGTAATCATCCATCATGTCACCGAGGAAACCATGAAAGAAATCGAATCCTCGCTCAGTCGGGGTGTTGGGAGATTCTAATCCTAAATGCCACTTCCCGATGATGGCCGTTTGGTAACCACCCTTCTTGAGCACACTTGAAAGTAACTTCGCTTTTGGATGCAAGTAACCCCAGCTGTTGTTAGCGTGAGTTCGGATGACTCCCGGTACACCCACCAAATCCTGAAACCTTCCCGTCAGTAAGGCCGCTCGGGTCGGAGAACACACCGGGCAATTCGCATAGAATTGATCCATCCGAGTGCCATCCCGAACCAAACTATCAATAGCGGGAGTCGAGAGATCGGAAGCGCCGAACGAACTGAGATCTCCATAGCCTAAGTCGTCGACTAAGATCAAAAGGATATTGGGAGGCTTAGGCTTGGTCTCAACAGCTGAGATTGAACTTCCTAAATTGAAAAGCGACAAAACAAGCACTAGGGCGAATCGTAATAACACCGTTAAACTCCAAAATTCGATTGAGTATGAGTTGAATCCAGCTCTCGTTGAACTCCTTTTATCATACCGAAACGAGGACCCACGAAAAAAGCTTCAGTCCTTAATCCCATTAAGAACTGAAGCTTTTACTTTTATTTTAGATGAGCAGAGAAAAATCCGTTTGAAGAATTACTTATTCATCTTCGTCATTCGCTGTGCGATGCGCATCGCCATCTCTAAAGACTGCTCGTAGTTTAATCGTGGGTCGACTTGACTTCGGTAAGCGGCTTCGAGGTCTTTTTCGGATAATCCACGGGCTCCTCCGGTACACTCCGTTACATCATCACCGGTCAGTTCAAAGTGAACACCCGCTAAATGACCTCCCATCTCGGTGTGAATCTCAAACGCTTTTTCGAGTTCATCGAGAATGTTATCGAAGTTTCTGGTCTTGTAACCACTGGCGGTCGATTCCGTATTTCCATGCATGGGATCACAAACCCAAAGTGCTTCTAAGCCAGCGTTGTTAACGGCTTCAACTAAGTTGGGAAGATGATCAGCAATCTTTTTCGAACCAAATCGATGGATCAAGGTGACATGCCCCGGTTCATTATCCGAATTGAGGACTTTTAACAGATCCACCAATTCTTCAGGAGCGATACTGGGACCTACTTTGATTCCGATGGGGTTCGCCAATCCCCGGAAAAATTCGATGTGAGCACCGTCGATTTGACGAGTGCGATCTCCAATCCAAGGGAAGTGAGTCGAAAGGTTGTAGTAACCCGAGCGACGAGGAACTTTTCGAGTTTGAGCTTGCTCGTAATGAAGATGAAGGCCTTCATGACAAGCGAAAAAATCAACCCGATTGATGATTCCAGCGGGTACTCCTACGATCGTCTCCATATATCGAAGGGATTCTCCGATGGAGTCTGCCATCTGTTGATATTCTTGAGCGAGGGGAGAGTGCCCCACGAAATCTAAATTCCAGTATTCCGGGTGATGGAGATCTGCAAATCCACCATCGATCAAGGAACGAACAAAATTGAGAGTCAAAGCCGAGCGCTCGTAACCACGGAGCAGAAGGTCTGGATTGGGAATTCGAGCTTCCTCCGTAAATTCCATACCGTTGATCATGTCTCCCCGGTAACTGGGAAGACTGATTCCATCCCGGCTCTCCATATCGGACGACCGAGGCTTGGCATATTGCCCCGCCATGCGGCCCATGCGGATGACCCTCTTTTTACTTCCATGAACTAACACGAGGCTCATCTGAAGTAAGATCTTGAGCTTGTTCGCGATGGTATTCGAATCACACTCGCTAAAACTCTCTGAGCAATCTCCCCCTTGAAGCACGAACTTTTCGCCGCGACTGGCCTCTGCCAGTTGCTTTTTCAAGTTTTCGATCTCCCAACTGGTCACCAGCGGAGGCAAGGAGCTCAACTGGCCCAAGACTTTCTGTAAATGTTCTTGGTCAGGGTAGTTGGGTTGTTGGAGTACCTGTTTTTTTTGCCAGGAATCGGGGGTCCAAACACTCATGAGATTTAACCTAAAAGATTCATTAAACGCTCACTTCCAAGGGCTTCTTAGAAGCGAATGGAAGTGAGCCTCTACTATTCGCATCAACTCAAAAAGAACTCGATTAGCTCTATTAAAGCAGATGTCTGCTCGTTTTAACGCTGGAGCTGATCTCAGCCGAAAAAAAGCTCCTTTATTGTAAATTGTTTCTACAAAAACAAAACGTGAAGCTCAGAATCCGGCGAGTCTATCGGCAATCAGCCTGGATAACAATAGATAAGGCCAAAGATCAGAGGGGGATCAGAGCTGAGATCGAGAATCCACGGCGAAATCCCTCATCTCAAGCGATTTCGTCCATAACTTTGACGAGCCTAAGTGGAACTTCCTTCACGAAAAATCTTTCTAACCTTCACCCTGGGGTTGTGAATTTTTCGCCAAAACCGATGAAGCTCTTCTATCCCTCGCTAAAGCTTCGGGCTTGGGAAGTGGGTCATTTCAATACTAATTTATAGATGAATTACGTGAAATCCCTAGCTACAAATTAAACACTGAATGCGATTCGTACCCCTCAAGCCCGAAGCTTTAGTTAGGGATAATGAAGCGTTATTGGGTTTAAATTTTGATTTTTTCTAAAAACTCACAGCCTCCCCGTGCACCCCAATGGTTGTGGTTCAAGAGGACTCTTGGTAAGTTACGAACCGCAAACGGAGACCTAACCGCAAACTTCAACTCTTAAATCCCTCTGAATCCCATGCCCCTCCATCCCGAAGTCGCTAAAATTATCGCCGAGGCGGAAGCTGCCGACCTTCCCAAACCCAACGACCTCCCCCCGCCCCTGGCTCGAGAACAGATGCGACGTTTGTCTCCTCCACTGGATTTGGACTACTCCGCCAAGAAGCTGGTGGATAAATCGATTTTAGGTTCTCGAGGAGACATCCCGGTGCGACTCTATTACCCCGAAGGAGAAGGGCCCTTCCCCATCGTGGTGTACTACCACGGCGGAGGTTGGGTACTAGGAGACTTAGAGACCCATAACGCACTCTGCAATGCGATCGCTCATATCACGGAATCTCTCGTAGTCGCCGTCGATTACCGTCTCGCTCCTGAACACGTCTATCCAGCGGCTTGTGAAGATTGCTATGAAGCGACCGTCTGGGTGAGTGAAAACGCCGAAGAGATCAACGGCGACCCCAATAAATTAGTGGTGTGCGGAGACAGTGCTGGGGGAAACTTAGCAGCTGTCGTTTCCTTGATGGCTCGTGACCGAAAAGGACCGGAGATTCAATTACAAGTCTTGGTCTACCCCATCACGGATTGCGATTTTGAACTTCAATCTTATATCGACAATAAAGAAGGATACCTTCTAACTCGAGACCTGATGATCTGGTTCTGGGAGCTCTACACCCCCGGACTAAAACAAGCCAAAGAACCTTACGCTTCTCCTCTGAGAGCCGAAGATTTGAGCGGACTGCCCCCCGCCATTGTTCTCACAGCGGAATACGATCCTTTATGTACTGAAGGAGAACTCTACGCGAAGGCGTTAGAGGATGCTGGAAACGAAGTGGAACTGACTCGCTACGAAGGACACGTCCATGGATTTTTTAGAATGACTTCGAGATTAGAAGAATCTTATCAGGCGATTCGGCAAGTTCGAGATGCGATGCGGAAGGTGGGCGCTTAAAAGCTTAGTATTTTCTATTTTGAATACGCTTTAAACTCATCTGATTCTCGAAACGATTGATATTTAGAATCAGACTTTATTGCGCTCTCCAAGGAAACGTTGTACTGAGCTTTCAAGTTTTTAAGAATTGAAACGACTTCATTGTAATCTTCTTTAACGATTGCCAGGTCAAATCGTATCTTGAGAACGGCTTTCGCAAATTCTTCCTTGCCCTCTAATCGAGTTAGAATTTGCACAACCTCAGGGTAATTTTCTCGTTGAACGTTTAAATTGGCTCGCAACACATCGAGGTAAGGATCTCCACCGACAATCTTTTCTAAGCGGTCAACCCCATCCAGAGCCTCGAATATTTTCCCCTGTTGAACATATATGTTTATTAGAGATAACTCTAACCACGGATCATCGGGATAGGACTCTCTGTGGTCCGTTACTAACCTAAAAGCGTCCTTTGATTTTGCAGCGACCTCAAGTAGCAATCTCGTCCTACTAAATATTTTTTTTACCTTAACATCCCCAGGCAACGAATTATAAATCTCCAAGCCCCTCTGAGGATTATTTGTCTTGAGAGCCGTCTGCATGCTAGCTTCTTGAAACAACTCGGCGGATTGTTTTTTAGTTCCTTCAGATATTTTATCAGGATCTTTTCTACCTACGTCGATCGCACCTTGAGATCCGACGAAAAATCGTTCACTAATGTCAGATAAATACTCGCCTCTACTGGCGATAAAAACATCCATGACTTGCGGCTTACTCTCTTCTGAAGTTTTCCCAACAAGTAAACCCAAATATTCTAAATCTCCATTGTTGTTGATGACTCTAAACAGCGCTAAATCTTGCCCCTTAATTTTTCGACTTCGAAGGTAGGTGTAAGCGTGCCCCTTTTGAATATCAACGATGAGTTCTTCAGAGAACTGTTTGTTTGTATCAAATTGCTTGATCATGCCATTATAGAAGACCTCTTTATCAGTGATACGTGGATCGTCTACAGATAAGCGAGCAAACTCTTTCCAATTGTATAATTCGTGAACCTTATCAACACTGCCTTCTTTCGCAGCCGAAAGCAAAGCCGCGGCAACGGTATCTCTCTCTTGTGTAGAGCTCAGAACAAACCGATAGCCACCAGCGCCTTTGCCATCTTTATCTGAAAACACGTAATACCCCATCGCCACACAAATCACGATGATCGAAGAAAGCAAAAGCGTAACCGCGATGAGAGGCGCTTTCGATTTCGATTTGATAACGTAATTTTGTTGTTCTCGGGGAGAAAGAGGGGGATTGGCAGCTGGACTTCTACGAGGTGAGCTTTGCTTGTTCGATTTTTTCTTCCTCGGTCGATCTTCAACGAGATCCATTTCAGGATCGGCAGTCCTTGCTTGAGGACTCGTCTTTTTTGGGGCGCTTTTTTGTGCTGGAGTCGAAGCCGAAGGTTTAGACTTTGAATTTGAAGTTTTCTTATCGGGGCGGGGAGGAGGGCTCGATAAATCGAGCTCACTTCTTTGGGGGCGATTTTTCGCCACCCACTTTAAGGCCAGTGCATCGGGGGATTCACCCTCGAAAACCATACGCGCGTGAACTCTCTCGACTTGAGGAAGAGTGAGGTCCCCCTTCTTAAGCAAGACCACTTCGATGGGAGGACGATCATTTCCTTGCTGAACAATCTCACGTATATCGAGCAATCGATTCTTAGCATGGTTCCGTGAGAGTAATTCCATCTGCACGGCATGCTTACAAAATTGAAGATCGGATTCTTTGCTCATAGTAGGAAATGATAGGCGCGCCAAAAAAGTTCTACCACAACAAGGGAAAATCCTATTGTAAGCATCGGAAGCAACCAGATCCCAAAAGGATTTTCTAAAAATCTTTAAGAAACTTCATAAGGGGTCGGCTCAGGGTAGTCCGCACGCTGAGAGGTTGAGAGTTTTTAGCCCAAAACCAATGAAGCTTCTTTTATCCCTCGCTAAAGCTTCGGGCTTGAGGGGCACCCATCGTTTTCAATGTTTAATTTGTAACTAGGGATTTCACGAACTCTACCTATCAATACGAATGAAATCACCAACCTCCCAAGCCCGAAGCTTTAGCGAGGGATAATAAAGTGCCAATTGACTTAAAAATTTATTAGTCCTAAAAGTTCACAGCCTTTGAGCATGCTGACTACCCTAAGTCGACTACTTATCCTCAGTTCTCGTAATTCACAATCTCTTGAAGGAAGTCATGCCCGAATAGCTTCAAAGTTCGCTTACCCACCCCGGGGACTCCGAGTAAGGCGATTTCATTTTTCGGCTTAAATCTCGCCATCGCCTTCAGGGTTCGATCATTGAACACGCGATAAGCAGGTACGTTTTGTTCAGAAGCGATATCATGCCTTAGAGTTCTAAGTTTACGAAAGAGTTCCTCATCGTATTCACCATCGTCGATCCCCTCATCGTAAGCACTAATTGAATTTGAAACCCCCATCGCAAAGGGAGGGAATGCAATAGCCACCTTCTCATTGCCCTTCATCACATCCAATCCCAATTCAGTGAGATGAACTGTAGGAAATCGATCACTAGTATTCTGAACACAGCCGGCGAGTTCCAGTTGATCTAAAAGCTCTTTCAGAGTATCTCGCTTAAAATGACGCAAGATACCGTAGGTACTCAATCGGTCAAAGCCATGCTCTAAAACACTTTTTGCTTTGGACCCCAAGAGCATGCCGATGACCCGTCCGCGACCACAACGTCCTCGAGCGCGAGCGACTCCACTCAGGATCTTTTTAACCACTAACAACTCTTCATCAGTTAAGTCTCGCAAGGCTCGATGATCGACTTCAGACTTCTTCGGCGCTTGACATACATCACAACGCCCGCAGGAATCTTGTGGGTCCGATTCTCCGAAGTGACGAAGAACTAAATTGCGTCGGCATTCCCACGTTCGAGCGAAGCGCAACATGTTATCTAGGCGCTCTTCCTCCCGCTGCCTACGCTTGCGAAGCAAATTAAAATCGAGCCCATGAGCTTCTAAGCTTTGAAACTTTGTTGGCAAACGAATGGCTTTTCCGCGAAAGGGAGGGAGGTAATCGATCCAGCCATCCTGAACGAGTTGAGCGAGGGCTCGCTTCAATGAATCAGCCTGAAGTTGAAGACTTTCCGCCCAACCTTCCAATTGAAATCGAGCGGGTTCTCGATCGGTCTGCTCGAAGACCACTCTGAGAGCTTCCCAGATGACTTTTTTGACCGGCGCATTTCGATAGGGATTCATCCCCCATTTGTTTTCGCTTTGGGGACGAATCTCAGCTAAATTTTCAGAATGGTTCAAACGCTCTAACGCTCCGGCATGCTCACACAAAACCACCGCCGAACGAAAAGACATTTGACTCGATCGGTCAGCCGAAGGCAATCCACTCACTTTAAACTCATCGTGTAATCCAGAAAGACTTAAGAACAAGGGATTTTGATCTTGCTGCCAGAGAAAACTGTAAACGGATTCGATCGTTTCTCGGGAGGGATTCGATCCATCGATGAAGAATTCTTGTAAATAGCGATCACCCGAAGAAAAAAGAAGAAGGCATTCAGAAGGTAGATCGTCACGACCCGCGCGTCCAACCTCTTGGTAATACGCCTCGACGCTCCCTGGGAGATCGTAATGAATCACGAAACGGATATCTGCTTTATCCACTCCCATCCCAAAGGCATTGGTCGCCACCACCCAGGGCAACTTCCCCGACATAAAATCTTCTTGAACTTCCCGTCGCTCAAAGTTTTCTAAGCCAGCGTGATAGGCTTTTACCGAAGGCTGTGAATTTGAACTGGGAATTACACTGCTGAGGAAATCGGCCACTTCTTCAGCGTGCTTCCGCGTTCCCACGTAGACGAGACCTGAGGGAAGTGAATCTGAGTCTTCCTCGTGAGAACCCAATTGCTTAGAAATAAATTCGGCTAAGAAGTCTCGCTTTTGGGTATCTCCACGCACTCTTTTAACGGAGTAAGTTAAATTCGGCCGATCGAAGCCCGTGACGATCACCTTCGGATCTTCCATCGCCAGTTCCGCGATGATGTCTTCGCGAACTTGCGGGGTGGCCGTCGCGGTCAAGGCGATGACAGGTACGCCCTCAAACTGAGCCCGAACTTGCTTCAAGCGTCGGTAGTCAGGCCTAAAGTCATGCCCCCATTGAGAGATACAGTGTGCTTCGTCGATAGCGAGCAAAGAGACATCGACTTGGCTTAAGGCGCGCTTGAAAGCTGAGTTTCGAAATCGCTCTGGAGCGACGTAAACCAATTTGTAAACGCCATTTTTGAGAGCATCTAATCGTTCCCATTGTTCTTCTAAAGGAATCGAGCTGTTGATACAGGTAACGGGAACGCCTCTCAGTGAGAGGTTGTCGACCTGATCCTTCATCAGGGCGATGAGGGGAGAGACAACGATGGTGACACCCGAGCCGGCGATCGCAGGAACTTGATAGCAGAGCGATTTTCCACTTCCCGTCGGCATGATAACGACCACGTCGTCACCCTGGGCCAAGGACTCGAGGACTTCTGTCTGCCCCTTGCGAAAAGACTCAAAGCCAAAAACTTCGCTGAGGGCAGATTCTGTTTTATGTAAAAAATCTTCTCCGAAGGGAGAACCGTTCTCTCTCACGTTCCTCTACTTATCTCTTCACGTCTCATTCTTCCCTTAGGGGCGTCCCTCGTAGTCCTGATTAACGTGAACTTTAAAATCCGACACGTTAGCTCGGGATGCGGGCAGGGGCGAGCCCTGCCCCTACAGGCGAAATTTCATTTAAAATGAAATGAACCCCAATGACCGCCAGGAGTATAACTCCTCTTCCAGTCGCTCTCCATCGACAATCCCAAAAACCCTCCTCGGAACCTGCAATAAAGAAGAAAAGATCCCTTCGATTTCAGGCTGAGAATGTAAGAAGTTTCGCTATACTGAACGAATGTGGCCAGAATCCGAAAAAACTCAAGAGATCATCACCCAGGTTCAAACTGGGGATGAAGATGCCGTCGAGCGCCTACTGGCTCGTCACCGCGAATCGGTTCGCAGAATGATCAGCATGCGCTTAGACCCTATGCTCCAACGTCGACTGGATGCGAGCGATATCGTTCAAGACGTTCTCGTGGAAGCCCATCGCCGCTTAGAAAACTACTTAAAAAATCCCTCGATGCCGTTCCACCTTTGGCTTCGACATTTAGCTAAAGATCACATTATTGATGCCCATCGAAAACATCGAAAAGCCGCCAAGAGAAGCGTCGATAAAGAAAAACCGATCAACAGCCCCATCTTCTCCGATGCTTCTTCGGTAAACCTTGCTTACCAGTTAGTTGCCGATGGCGCGACTCCCCAAGCCCAACTGATTCAAGCGGAATTAGAGCAACGTTTCCAACTGGCGATGGCAGAACTCTCGGATGAAGATCGCGAAATCATTTTAATGCGACACTTCGAACAATTGTCAAACCAAGATCTCGCGAAGGCCTTCAACATCACCGAACCGGCTGCGAGCATGCGCTATTTAAGGGCCCTCAAAAAGCTTCGAAAAAAATTAACTCCCATCGATGAGAGTGGAGAGATCTCGTGAGTGAGATGATGGAATCGAACTCGCCTTCGAGAGAAGAACGCCTCGTCCAACTTATCGAGCAGTTAACCCAAAAGCTTCACGCAGGGGAAAGTCCAAGCTTAGACGAAGTAGTTCAAGCCCATCCAGAATTCGAAGAAGACCTCCGAGAGCTATGGGGAGCGATCCTCATCACCGAAGGAGTAGCACGAGAAGCTAAAAAAGTTTCGGAGGATTCCCCAACCCAAATCCTCACCGACTCCCTCTTAGAATCAACCAGGCCCGTCTGGCAAACCCCGTCAGAGATTGGGGATTTTAAAATCATCCGTGAAATCGGTCGGGGAGGCATGGGAGTGGTTTACGAAGCGGAGCAGCAAAATCCCCATCGAAAGGTTGCTCTGAAAATGCTCCTTCAGGGTCAGCTTGCACCCGAGACGGATTTCATTCGATTCCAAGCCGAAGCCCAAGCTGTCGCCCAGCTCGACCACAATAATATCGTTGCCTTATTTGAAGTAGGATCCCACGAAAATATTCCTTACTTCACCTTAAGGCTTATCGAAGGAGAGAACTTAGCAACTAAAATTACTCGCGACGGCCCTTTGAGCCCAAGAGAAGCAGCCCAGTTACTTGCTCCCATTTGCTCCGCCATTCACTACGCTCATTCTAAAGGAGTTCTCCATCGAGATCTCAAGCCTTCCAATATTCTTCTCGATGATCAAGGCACCCCTTATGTCACTGATTTTGGTTTAGCCAAACGAATGGAAGCAGGAGCGACGCTTACTCAAAGTGGAGCCATCTTAGGAACACCCTCCTTCATGGCTCCCGAACAAGCTCAGGGAAACCGCGGCCAACTCAGCCCCCAAAGCGATGTCTTCAGCTTAGGAGCGGTTCTTTATTATTTGGTTACTGGGCGGCCTCCATTTCAAGCCCAAACGCCATTAGATACCGTTCTTTCTGTATTAGAACAAGATCCTCCACTCCCCCGCTTGGTCAACCCGAATATCGATCGCGACTTCGAAATGATCATCATGAGGTGCTTACAAAAACCGAGTGAACTCCGTTATCAATCAGCCCATGACTTAGCTCAAGATTTAGAGGCTTATATCAATGGCGATTCTCTCTCGGTTAAAAGTCTCCACATCAAGGAACTCATCAGCCGGATGTTTAGAAGCACCCACCACGCGGAAGTCATGGAAAACTGGGGACTTCTATGGATGCTTCACAGTGCTGTTCTCATCGTTCTTTGTGGTCTTACGAATCTACTAAAACACTGGGGACATGCGAATCCTTTTAATTGCTTGATGATTTGGTCCGTAGGATTCGGCGCCTGGGCGGCCTTGTTTTGGTCTTTGAGAAGAAGGGCTGGCCCGATCACTTTCGTCGAAAAACAGATTGCTCACGTCTGGGGCGCAAGTATTCTTGGCAGCTCTTGCTTGTTCTTTGTTGAAATAGCGATGGATCTTCCCGCCTTAACTTTATCCCCCATTCTCGCTGTTATCGGAGGTATCGTATTTTTTGCCAAGGCTGGGATCCTAACGGGACAATTCTATATAACGTCATTAGCAATGTTTCTCACGGCCTTTTTAATGACTCGATTTAAAGACATCGACATCATCTTATTTGGACTCGTCAGCGCTACGAGCTTCTTCTTACCAGGTCTAAAGTATTACCGTATTCGAAAACGCGAACGCTAAGTTTATCACACCCTACGCTGCACATTTTAATGACGGTTCTTCAGCAACTATATTTAAGAACCTTTCTTTAATTCTGATATCAAAAGTCGTCTTCATTTTTAAACATTGAGGACCCGATCATCTAACTAACCACCTCTGTTTTCGATCGATGGTCTCATCAATTGGAACAAGAGAAGTACCGGTAAGCTAATGATTTTCATCGCTTGATTCTCAACGAAAACCTTCAAATACAGCAAATTATAACGGCGATTTTTTTCCGTCTATGGCTAAAGCTCGACGACTCTCAAACCCAAGCTTTTGGGTAACAGTTATAACGCTAAGTGCTTTCTCCGGGTTCTTTCTTGACCACCAACAAGAAAGCCAATCCGAGCTGTGGAAGGTATTAGTCGGCAGCGATTCTCCCCTGAGAGTCATGACGGTTGTAGCGATCCTCTTCTCACTCTTTTCATTGATCTTATTGAGAGTTCACGCTACGCGAGAAAAAAAGCCAGCGAACTTAATGTTGACAGTCATCCTTTTAGCGAGCGCTACCTTCGAAGCGTGGATTCTGTTGTCTACAGCTTCAACTTCTTCCTCCAGCAGTTTACAAATCAGTCAATCATGGGGCGCAGTCGCCCTAGCCTTAGGATTATTGACGGTTATTTCGGTAGCAGCATGTTTAGCAGAGAATAAGAATGCTTTCGGAAAGGTGGGTTACCGACTAACGCTTATAACAGGGCTCGGTTTAAGCCTAGCCATTTTCCTCACGGCCTTAGATCTCAGTCAACTCCAATCGAGATCCACTCCTTCGCTCGGTCCTCATTTGGGAGGAACACTGAGCTTACTACTGACGGCCACCCTTCTGAATACCCAAAACAAAAAAGGGCAGCCTGAACCGCTGTTCAATGCCTTTTTCTATAGCTTGATTCCTCTTATCGGAGCCGGGCTGTGTGATTACTTAGCTCTTCACTTAAATGTCCCCCACCAAATTGTAACCGGCAGAGCGTTAGTGATCTTCAGTCATGGCGTATTGATTTGTTCGCTCTTAGTTCAACAGATCAAAGTCAATCAACTGGTCGAAGCCCAGACGAAGGAGCTTTCCCACCACTCGGATCTCTTACAACTCACCGCTGAGATCAATCGAATCATCGCTGATCAGGGTGAGCTTCAGAGCTTACTCAAACGAGTCACTCGCGTATTGATCAAACACTGCAATGTTTCCCTCGCTCAAATTTGGATCAGAAATGAAAACACGGAAATGATCGAATTGAAAGCGAGCGCTGGGAGCTCGATCCCCCTGAATGAACTCGATGGGAAAAATTCTTGGATATTTAATCTCGGCTTCATCATTCAGGAACAACGTCATTACATCACCAATGATCTCTTAAATGACAATTTCTTAGCGAAAAAAGACTTAGTTAAAAAAGAAAATATCAACGCTCTTGCAGCAACTCCCCTAGTGCTCGAGGGAAGAGTTTTGGGAGTCATCACCCTCTTTAATACTCAACCTTTTAAATCGGAGTTCGTTGAAACTCTTCACTCTCTCAACAATTCAATTGCATTAGGGATTCAACGTAAAATGGCTTTTCTTGGGGAACGGGCCAATGAAGAATCTCTTATCAATATTACCAACAGTGTTCCTGTGCTGATATCACTGGTAAATGATGATGAAAGAATCGTCTTTGCGAATGCCACTCATACCCAATGGTTTGGTAAAGAGCAAGAAGAGATCATCGGACACCCACTGCAGGAATTGTTAGGGACTCACGCCTACAAACTGATTGAGCCCGAAATTGATCAAGCTTTAGAAGGAGTGAGATGTCAATTTGAGAGTAGCCTTCCCTTCGATCCGGACAATCCAATGTTTGTCCGGGGTAATTTGATTCCTAAATTTAATTCAGAGGGAGCAACCGAAGGCTTCTTCTGTTTGATGACCGATTTAACTGATATTCATGACTCTGAGATTAAGTTAGAAGAAGCCAGGAAAATGGCTGAAGAATCGAATCGCCTAAAGAGCGATTTTTTAGCCAATATGAGTCACGAGCTGAGAACCCCGATGACCGCTATCATCGGGTATTCCGAAGAGGTCTTAGAACAATTGGCTCAAGGCGAGCAACAAGAGATGGTCGCGACGATCCTCAACAATGGCCAATATCTCTTGGAATTGATGAACGATATTTTAGATCTATCGAAAGTCGAATCCGGTAAGCTCGAAATTGAGCGCATCGAATGCGATCTGCCTTCGGTTTGTCAAAGTGTCTATCAATTGATGGAAGGTCGGGCCACTCAGAAGGGTATCGAGCTAAAAATTGTCATCGACAGCGATATCCCAGATCGAATCGTCAGTGATCCCACCCGTCTCCGTCAAATTTTGATTAATTTCATCGGCAACGCAATCAAGTTTACTCACGAAGGTGAAGTCAAGCTCGTCCTCAAAACTTCGATGGATCGATCGAAGATCATCTTTAGGGTTCAAGATACCGGCATCGGAATGGATAAAGAACAGATGGATCGACTGTTCAAGCCTTTCACTCAAGCCGATGCCTCCATCAGTAGGAAATTCGGTGGAACCGGTCTTGGATTAACCATTTGCAAGCTGTATGCAGAGTTGATGGAAGGGAAGATCGAAGTCGAGAGTGCCCAAGAAATCGGAAGTACTTTTAAAATCATCTTACCTAATTTCCCAGCAGTTGATGCCAAGTGGATCTCTGATTGGGATTCCACAATACAGAAGATAAAAGAGGAGGAAGTATCCTCTAAAGGTAATTCTGAATCTAAGAATACCTTCCCAGCCAAGATCTTGGTGGCTGAAGATAATCTGGTGAACCAGAAACTCGTCCAACGAATTCTGACAAAAATGGGTACCGATGTAGAACTCGTTGAAAATGGCCAACTAGCTTTTGAACGAGCTCTCGAAGAAGAGGCTGAAGGAACTCCCTTTGATATCATTTTCATGGACATGAGAATGCCCGTCCTCGATGGCTACCAAGCCACCTCAAAACTCAGGGAAAGGGGCTACAAGGGAACGATCGTCGCCCTCACCGCAAATGCTATGAGTGGCGAGCAAGATAAATGTCTTTCTGCTGGCTGTGACGCCTACGCCTCGAAACCCATTAAGCGCCCCGAACTCATTAAAATCCTCACTCAATACACCCCGTCGGAAGTTCCAGCCTAAGCTGTGCTTGTTCACTTCCCTAATTCTCTCTCTCAATCTCACTGAGTAGATAGATCCTTGAATGTGATCTAGGTATAATCGGGAGTATGATTTTACTCCTGACTCTCACACTCAGTTTAAATCCGAGTCTCGGCTTCACAGACTCGACGCTAAAATCCCAGCACTGGGCTTATCAACCTTTGGAATCAGCTGAAGTTCCGATGAGCTCCGAAGCTGTCCGTTGGGCCCAATCCCCGATCGATTTATTTATCTATAAAAAGCTGAGAGCTAAGCATCTTCAGCCAGCAAACGAAGCTCGCCCAGAGAAGCTATTACGACGGGTCTTTCTCGATTTAACGGGACTTCCCCCAACTCATGACGAATTAGAAAGCTTCCTCAACGACCCCTCACCCGAAGCCTATGAACGTGTTGTCGACCGCTTGCTCAGTTCTGCGGCCTTCGGAGAACGCTGGGCAAGCCCGTGGTTAGATTTAGCTCGTTATGCCGATTCAAATGGCTATCAACGAGACGGACACCGTGTCATTTGGCCATTTCGAGATTGGGTGATCGATAGCATCAATCGCGACCAAGGCTTCGATGATTTTACAAGCTATCAATTAGCCGGAGACCTTCTCCCCTCCGCCGATGAAGATCAATTGATCGCCACTGGATTCCATCGTTGTACAACGGTCAACCTTGAAGCCGGAGTCGACCGCGAAGAAGATCGCGTCCTTCAAGTCATCGATCGAGTCAACACCACCGGAATCACATGGTTAGGAACAACCTTAGAATGTGCCCAGTGCCACGATCACAAGTACGACCCCTTCACTCAGAAAGAATACTATCAGCTCTTTGCCTTCTTCAATAATACGGAGATTGAAACTCGAGCGAAGGGAGGCGCCGCTCGAGAATTTGCTGGCCCATTCTTTGAACTCATGCCCACTGAGAATGAAAGCAATAAGCTCTCCGCCCTCAGAGCTCAACTTCAAAAGAATAAAAACGCTCTTCAAGCTCAACTCAAAAAAATCCAGAGCCAAGCTGAACCCGAACTCCAAGACCTGTTCAAAAAATTAAAAGGCAAGAAGAAGGTCGACAAAGCAACCCAAGCCGCATTTCAAATTGAAAAGAAAAAACGTAAGCCCCAACATCACAAAAAAATTGAGAACTTTTTTAAATCCCATCATCCGGATAGCAAAAAGCTCATCAAAGAGCAAAACGCTTTAGAAAAGAAAATCGCCCAAGCTCTCCCTCCCAAAACTTTGGTGATGCGAGAAATGGAGAAAAAGCGAAAAACTCAAATCTTCATTCGGGGTGATTTTCTTCAAACCGGAGAAACGGTTGAAGCGCAAGTCCCTCAAGCTCTTCACGCCTTCCCTCCCGAGACTCAACTGGATCGGAGAGGCTTAGCCGAATGGATCAATTCACCGAAGAATCCCATCACTCCCCGAGTGGTCGTCAATCGCTGGTGGAAAGAGATCTTCGGACGAGGTATCGTCACCTCTCCAGAAGATTTTGGCACTCAAGCATCTCCCCCAAGCCATCCTCAATTACTCGATTGGTTAGCCAATGAATTTTTAAATTCAGGCCGATCTCGAAAACACCTTTTACGATTGATCGTAACGAGCGCGACCTACAAGCAAAGCTCCGTTTTTGATGCCGAATCGAAAGCCCAAGATCCTGAGAATGTTTGGCTTTCCCGTGGCCCTCGCTACCGACTTCCAGCTGAGATTTTGAGAGACAATGCCCTCGCCATCAGTGGCTTGATCAGTTTGAAACAAGGTGGCCCTCCCACAAAGCCCGTCCAACCCCCAGATATCTGGCGAGTCATCGGGAACGTCGACAACACTTATCGAATATCTTCAGGTGAAGATCTCTATCGCAGAGGAATCTACGTCGTCTGGAGACGTTCGAGCCCTTATCCTAGCTTTGTCAATTTCGATGCGCCCGATCGTTCTTCGTGTGCGGTATCTCGCCCTCGAACGAATACTCCACTTCAAGCTCTCACTCTCATGAATGATTCTGCGTTCGTTGAGATGGCGAGAGAGTTTGCAGCCCGAATCCTTTTAAACGATTCTCTACAAACTCAAGAAGAAAGAATTCATTGGGCCTTCCGAACGGCCGCATCTCGGCGCCCAAATGCACACGAATTTAAAATTCTAAATGAGATTTTAAATCGAGAACTCACCCTTCGAAAATCACGAATCCAAGAGGCCAACGAAGCATTGCAGATGTTGAGGTCAAAAGATCTACAAGCTCTCATCCGCCCCAAGCTAACGACTTGGTTTGCTTATTGTCACCTGGCGAGCCTTCTCCTGAACCTCGATGAAACGATCAGTAAGGGGTAATCATGAATTCAATTCCTCCTTCCATCCACCCTGATTCAAGGGTTGAAACAGACCCCCACTCCTTTCGACAGTGGTGGTGTTCCCGCCGAGAACTCTTCAATGGAGTGAGTTCAGGATTAGCTTCAATCGCCCTCGGAGCCCTTCTCAGTGGAGAAACTCTCGCCACCTCAAAATCTAAGCAACAATTCCAATACCCGGCTCGGGCTAAAAACATCATTTACATCCACCTGGTAGGGGCTCCCAGTCAGCTGGATCTCTATGTCGACAAGCCCTTACTAAAAAAACACCACGGTCAGCTCGCCCCCAAAGAATTTATCGAAGGTAAAAGATTCGCTTTTTTAAGAGGGCACCCCAAACTCTTGGGTTCGCCGTTTAAATTTGAGCGACACGGTGAGAGCGGCATGCCATTCTCTAAGCTGTTACCCCATCTAGGAAGGCACGCAGACTCAATTGCGAGAATCGAAACTCTTCATACCGAAGAATTCAATCACGCCCCAGCCCAACTTTTCCACCAAACGGGATTTGCTCAATTCGGCCGCCCCAGTTTAGGAAGTTGGATTTCATACGGATTAGGCACTGAGAATACAGATCTCCCCGCCTTCGTCGTTCTTTTAACCGGCGGCACCGCCGGTGCAGGGAATAGCATGTGGGGAAGTGGATTCTTACCGACTTCCCATCAAGGAGTGCGCTTTCGCTCAAAGGGAGATCCCGTACTCTTTTTGAGTAACCCAAAAGGGGTAAAAAGAGACGATCGAAAACGTTTAGTCGAAGATATCGGCAAGTTGAATCAACACCGATTCGACCGCGTTCAAGATCCAGAAATCATGACACGCATCCGGCAGTACGAACTCGCCTTTAAAATGCAAAAAGCGCTGCCTGAGTTGATGGACATCGGCCAAGAGTCCCCCGCAACGCATCAACTCTACGGAACTCAGCCCGGTAAAGAGCACTTCGCTAACAACTGTTTACTCGCCCGGCGATTGGTAGAAAGTGGAGTCCGCTTCGTTCAAGTCTGTGACAGTGGCTGGGATCATCACTCTAACTTAAAAAATGGCATTCAGAATAAAGCCAAACTCATCGATCGTCCTATCGCCGCATTGCTAAAGGACCTCATGCAACGAGGTTTACTCGACGACACTCTTGTCGTCTGCGGAGCTGAATTTGGCCGCACTCCGATGCTACAAGGCGAATTAAAAAACAATGCCGGCCGTGATCACCACAAGGAAGCCTTCACTACCTGGTTAGCGGGGGGAGGAGTGCGAGGAGGGACGGTTTTCGGTAAGACCGATGACATGGGTTACTATCCCACTGAAAATAAAACCCACACCAACGACCTTCACGCGACGATCTTACATCTTTTAGGAGTCGATCACGAAGAACTCACCTACCGCTATCAGGGAAGAGATTTCCGTTTGACCGATGTGGGAGGAAGGGTGATCGACGAGATAATTGCGTAAAGGGTGGTTGTGATTTATTTCCGCAGTTCATTAACTAGCCCGGAGCGTAAGCGACGGGATGTGTCTCGGTCCAGAACTCCCCGATCACATGTTTTTTTGGATAACTTAGACATTGTTTCCACCCACAGAACACTTTAACTCTGTCCCGTCGCTTACGCTCCGGGCTAGTTAATTTTGGTGATTGGATAGTTATGGTGGATTTTTGACTAACCGGAAACTCAAAAAGCCAACCACAAGGGACGCCCCTACAGCAATCACTCTTCTAATTATTTCTTCGGGCCTAAAAGTGACTTTGGCTTATCAGGCTCTCTTTTTTTAGCATCGGCCCCCCATCCCTGACCTGCATCTAAGCGCATCCTCTTGAGGGCCTCCGCGCGCTTTTCCCAGAAAGCTTTGATATCGCGAACGGAACGCTCGATGAGGCGGCCGTTGAGTAAAACTGTAGGTGTACTGGAAATTCCAAGTTTACTACGACCCAGATTTTTATCTTCGAGCACTCTTTTTCCGACCGCGACGCTATTCATATCCTTCAAGAATTTCGTTTTATCTAAACCCATCGACTCCGCCATCGCCCCGTAATCGTAGTTGGCAAGCTCGTTGCGACTTTTGCGTATCTCATGTTGAACTTCCCAAAACTTTCCTTGCAGCCGGCCTGCTTCTGCCGCCCGCGCTGCGGGGATAGCATACTCGTGCATGTTCAAAGGATAGTGCTTATAAACAACTCTTAGGTGACCTTCAAACAAAGGAACGACCTCATTAAAGAAGAAGCTGTCGAATCGAGCGCAAGAAGGGCACTGAAGATCACTGTAAAGAACGACGGTGTTACGAAGGAAGGGCTTGGCTTGAAGGATGGGATCATCCGGTCGAATAAACTGCTTTTCGTTTTTCGAAGTGATCAATTTGGGAGCCTTAGCATAAGCCGCTTCCACTGCATAACCCGAAGATAAAACACCTTCTAACTTCGTGACGAGGTGTCCCATACCAATCGACTTAGAAACTCCCCAGGCACTCATGCTCGATAAGATAAACGTCAATAGAGTGACGACCATCCAACCTTTTTGGGGATATTGATTTTCAACTTCTTGAATGTATTGAGCCCGTTCAGAAAGTTTCACCTTTCCTTTTTCATCGGTAGCGACTGGATCCAAACCGTGTTTTCTAAGGAAGAACAATACCAAGACCAAGATCAGCAAGTTGCAGATGTGAACGCCTGTACAAAGAATACAAAACGCTTTAACAACGAATGCCATCAGGCCGATGAAGGCGATAGATCCCAACGCTCCGAGCCCAAGAATGGAGATCAAAAGCTTCTTCAAGAGGGGATGTCCTTTAGCCGGCCAGCCGATGATGCCGAAGAAGCTGCCGATAGCACAGAAATAGATTAATCCCAATAATGAGACGGATACGCCTCCACCCGTACCATCCTCCTTAGCTGGAGGAAACTGACTCCACGGGCTTTCGGCGACCTTATCACAGCCTCCACCTTCACCGCAGATAGAACCTGCCAAGCCCACCTCTGAGTTCCCACTCACGGAAACCTGGTAAAGCGAGGAACTGAGTGCGATCGCGACAAGACAAAGAAGAAAACAGACCCAACTGGGCCAAGGATGGTTCTTACTCATGGAATGTGGTTTCGTAATCTTTGATTGGGATGAATTTTATAATCAAATCGCTAACATTTCCAAAATTGGCCTGGGACAAGCCCAGGCGCTACAGGGGGGTATTTGATTTATAATTCAAATAAGCCCTGTAGCGCCACCCCAGATACGTTTCTAAACGGACAATCTGATACGTTTCTAAACGGACAATCTTGTGGGTGGCCAAACCTAGAAATCTATTCAATTCGGATTCAAAGGTATACCTCAGTTATTCAAGGGCTGAGTACTTCTCAAATAGGCGAAGAGATCTCGAATCTCTTGATCCTTCAGACTATTAAGAAGACCCTCGGGCATTAAAGATCGTCCCGCACTTTCGGTCGAGAGAATTCTTTTTTTCTCGATGACTCGAGCTTGACCATCTTCTCCTTTGAGAACGACAACTTTGTCGTTTTGGTCGGAGATGAATCCCTCCATTCGTAAACCATCCGAGGTCACGATGGAATAGTTTTCATACCCTTCTCGAATATCGGCACTTGGATTCACAATATTGAGCAAGATCCCCTCTAGATCCGTTCTCTGATAGACCGTTAAATCGGGCCCGACATCCGCCCCCCCATCGAAGAGCTTATGACAGCGGCCGCAGTGACTCAAATAAAGCTTTTTCCCCTTGTAGGGATCGCCCTTTTTGGCTTCGACCACAGCCTTAAACCGCTGGATATCGGCCTCCATCTGCTGGGTTGTGAATCCTGCTGTATCTCCCCATAGTTCTTCGATAATCTCTTGAAAACGGCTGATTTTCAGGGCTCGGATTCGTCGGACGATTCCTAAAGGAACATCGCCTGAAGAAATCTTGCCGGCCTCTACCGAACGAATCAAAGCCTGCGCCCAAACTCCCCTCGCTGAGAGTAAATTGAAAGCGCTCTCGCGTTCCCGCGAATTCAATTTATCGAGAATATTCAAGACTCCCGTGCCGATGGAAGAATCGGGATAGCTTTCTAAGGCCATCAAGATTTGAACTTTCAATTCGGCTGGCGCAGTCTCGGCCAAGATCTTTAAAAATATCGGAACGCTGTCGGTGATTTGAACCTCGCCAAACAGGCGAGCCAACTCCACCTTTTTCGCGGTTGGGACCTTCGCGTCTTGGATTTTGTTAAGGGCTGCTTCGATCGCTGATTTTTCTTTTAAGCGAATCGAAAGAGCGTCTGAGCGAGTTTCAAGTTTCTTGAGTTCAACGAGAAGTTCCTGAGGAAGCCCGATCAAATTCCTCCCCTGAAATGCTTTTTCAACTCCAGAGAGAATTTTCTTCGAAGTTAATTTGGAGGGAGAGCTTCGAAACAGGCGAGCTAAATCTTGTAAATCCTTTAACGTTCCTGCTTGCGCGAAACGTCTTCCCAATTTATCGATGATTTGATCTTGAACGAGCTTCGAATTCCAGAGCTGAGGATCTTCGAAGAACTTCAAAACTTCAGAGGAATGATTCTGAAGGTGGACTTCGATCCCCCACCAAATCAGCAACGGAATGTGAAGATCACTGAGATCAACTTCTCTAAGAAGAAGAGGGCGAAGCAGAGCTAAGCTATCTTTGACCTGCAGTCGTTTGGCGGTCGAAGCGATCTGGCTGCGAACCTCTGGATGACTTTCCCCTTGAGCTTGTTCAATCAAAGCTCGTAAAAACTTCGGTCGCAAACGACCATCGTCGCCGGCGAACCGAATGACCCAATAGCGAACAAAAGGATTGGCGTGTTTCAATCCCGATACTCCCACTGTTTCTTCGCTGTAACCTCCGCTGAGTTGAAGGGCCCACAGAGACTCCAAGGCGAGCTGCTGGTCATCGCCCTCAAGATTCTTTTTCAGTATGGGTATTAAACTTTGATCTTTACGATCCCCGATCAGACGAAGCGCCGTTTGTCGGTGCCAACGGTTGGGGTGAGCTAAAAGTTGAACCAACTCTTCAGAGCTCTTTTTGGCTAGATCTGAAACGATGCGAGGCTTAACGCCCTTCTTTTTTAAACGATAGATCCTTCCGTTGGAACGATCTATCCTTCCTTCATGATTTCGGTAGTGGTTCACATTGCGATCGTACCAGTCTGCAACGTAGAGAGCACCGTCGGGGCCGTGCTTGATGTCGACGGGTCGAAACCAGGAATCCTTACTGGTGATCGCACGCCCCAAATCTTTCGTCTGAAAGGTAGAACCCAAAGGATTGAACGAACTGTGAACGACACGCCCTTGAAGTGGTTCCACTCCAAACAAAGCACCGTGGTATTTTTTAGGGAATTGATCTCCCTCGTAGATCAAGAAGGTATGCGTGAAGCGTTCGACCTTATGGTGACGCATCGCCCGAAAGTAACCGTAAGCGTAAGGATTGGATAGTGGCCCGTGCTTACTGAATCCCTTTCGAGAATACCCTCCCTGAACATAGTGAAAACCTCGCGTATCTCCACCGTTGTGACCACTGAAGATGCGGCCTTTAGAATCGACTTCCACCCCGAAGGTATTTCCACCGCCCTCAGCGAAAACTTCAAATTTCCTGAGCTCAGGATGATAGCGCCAAATTTGTTGCCCCATGGTGTGGACCGGAATTTCGTTATGCCCAGGCAAAGTCACTTTAGCGGTAACGGTACTCCCTTGAGCGGCGTACAACCAACCATCCGGTCCCCAACGTAAACTGTTGACGACCGAATGAGTGTCCTCTAGTCCAAAGCCACTCAGATGTACTTCGGGTGCGCTATCGGGGACATCGTTTCGATCAGTATCTCGGTAGAAAAGTAAATACGGAGGATTCAACACCCATACTCCTCCTCTGCCGAAGGTCACGGAGGTGGCGATATTCAATCCATCAACGAACGTCTTGTGCGATTCGTAGACGCCATCGCCATCTTTGTCTTCATGGATCGTAATGCGATCCCGCCCCTTAAAGTGATGGGGAGGTGGCG
Source organism: Planctomycetota bacterium (assembly GCA_028280485.1). Lineage (GTDB taxonomy): Bacteria > Planctomycetota > UBA8108 > UBA8108 > JACQVS01 > JANQLS01. The sequence goes on along the minus strand of JANQLS010000018.1, from coordinate 3,735 downwards.
GAGGAACTTTATCGTAAACCGCCCTCCAGTAAATATCGCGACTCACCATCTCCACTCCCGCTGGATGGGGGTACTGTTGGTAATTCACTACCCAAAGCCGGCCGCGTTCATCGAAGGTGATAAAAACGGGCTGAGCTACAGTGGGTTCATGAAGAAGGAGATCAGCTTCTAAATCGTCGTAAATCTGAAGCATTTGATGGGATTGGGCGGGCGGAGTTGGAAAGTCACCCGGCTTGAGTTTTCGACTCTCTCCTTGAATCTCGGAAGAGGGAACGACCCGGTGATACAAGGTGCCCTCTAAGGGCTTCTCCCGGGGAGATCCTTGGACCCATTTCTTGTCATCACCCGCTCGAAACTCCCATTTTCCCTTGAGCTCGATCGCTTCTCCTCCCGCATACAACACGGGAGCCCCTCCCTTAAATCCTCCCCGACCTTCGTGGTCGTAAACTCGAAGCGCGATCCAGTGAATCTCTTTCCCCTCCAGGAGATCGGGCCCCACGGCGTAACGATTTGCTTGATCGAGACCGTTGCGGTATCCCGGAGGTAGCAACCCGGCTCCTCCGATGAGCTCTCCATTAAAGTAAGCCTCATGGGCGTTGTCGATGGCCTCAACTGCCAATCGTAACGATCCCTGCTTCCAAGAAGCCGGCAGCTTGACCCGGCAACGGTACCAGGCAATCCCGTCGTGATCCTTGAACAAGCCTTCTGCCTGTTCTTCCCAAACTCCAGGTACTTGAAGGGGATACCAAATTGACTCTTCCTCTGAATTCACCCAAGCCGAGAAAAAAACCGTTATTAATGTAAAGAAAAACCTGGTTAACCGACTTTCATTAAATGACATAAGACCTGAATCCCAGAGCATGCTGTTGACAGACTCTTCAGAACGGTTATACATAGGGAGTTTCTGAATGAGTCAAATGATTCTCAGCCCTCCATCTTCACAGATGGCTCCATGAAATCGCAAGCCCTGAACTTGTTCTATCCTTAAGAATGAGTCAAAAAGACGACTTCGATTTTAAGCTGAGGCGGACTCAACACCGATTCAGGAAATCGTCAACGTTAAGTACCGAATCCTCGATCTAAAGTTTCTTTTGCCCCCTTACCAGGAGATTCCCATGGGAGTTCAAATCGGACAAGATGCCCCTGACTTCACCGCCAAAGCCGTCGCCGGTAGTGGTGATTTTGTCGACGTAACCCTCAGCGATTACGCCAAAGATGGAAAATGGGTAGTACTCTACTTCTACCCCCTCGACTTCACATTCGTCTGCCCCACCGAAATCCGCGCCTACGATAACTTGGCCGGCAAGTTCTCCGAACTCGGCGCTCAAGTCATCGGTTGCTCGATCGACAGTCACTTTAGCCACCTCGGTTGGTTAGAGAGTGGAGGCATGACCGAAAGTAAATCTCTCAATCATCCCATCGTCGGTGATGTCACCAAAAACATCGGAAGAGATTACGGTGTTCTCAACGAAGACCTCGGCTTCTCACTTCGTGGAACCTTCATCATCGATCCCAAAGGAAAAATTCGCTCGATCACGATCTGCGATGCTCCAGTAGGACGAAACGTCGACGAAAGCATTCGAACCCTCCAAGCTTTACAACACGTAGATTCCGCCGGTGGAAAAGAAGTTTGCCCCGTCAACTGGAATCCTGGCGGCGATACGATCAAACTCGGTTGATTGAGTCTCCCCGAAACGATTTTTAATATTAAAAGCTGCGCTCATTTCAGGGCGCAGCTTTTTTTTGTTCAGTACTCAAATTATTAAAATTGGAATCCATTCTGTAGCGCCACCCCAGATACGTTTCTAAACGGACAATCTGATACGTTTCTAAACGGACAATCTGATACGTTTCTAAACGGACAATCTTGTGGGTGGCCACTCTTAAGTGGTTCAAATCAACCTTAAAATTTATTAGTCATATTAGGGAAAGGCCTGGGGCAAGCCCAGGCGCTACAGGGCTATGATATGCCAAAACATCGAACCAATTGTTCTCCCCAGACTTGCAATCAATTCAAATAAAAGCCTAAGATAAAAGCTCTTCAATGTTCCATTTTTAACTTCGAGATTGAATCCATGCCCCACCCTCGCCGAACGATCTTAAACCTTCTATTTGCATTTCTCTTAATCTCTCCCTTTGTCTTCACCCAAGACAAAGACCCCGCCCTGCGCTGGAACAAGACGATGGAGAAATTTCGGCAACAGGATAAGGAAGATCCTTCTAAGCCCGGCGTCACCTTATTCGTGGGATCATCGAGTATTCGGGGATGGGATTTAGAGAAGTACTTCAGTGATCGCACAGTTCTCAATCGAGGATTCGGTGGTTCTCAATTTTCCGATGTACTGTATCACTTCGATAGCCTCATTCCACCTCACCAGCCCAGTTCGATCGTTTTATACGAGGGAGATAACGATATCGCTAAGGGCAAATCCGCTGAGCGAGTTTTTTCCGACTATAAAAAACTGATCTCCAAGATTCGTCAAAAACTACCTCTGACTCCGGTTCTCTTTATCGCGATCAAACCGAGCCTCGCTCGATGGCAACTCGTCGGGGAAATGCGAAAGGCGAATAAACTCATTCGGAATTACTCAGAGAAACATCCCTTATTGGCTTACATCGATATCGACACACCCATGATCGATGCTACTGGAAAACCCGCAGGAGATCTCTTCATTCAAGATGGACTTCACCTGAGTCCCAAAGGCTATCAACTCTGGACGAATCAGGTCAAAAAGGAACTCGACCCTAAAAAGTTAGCCCGTACGGTGAAACGGGCTCCCGGGAAGCTTTGGGTGGCGACTTGCCAATTCCCAGTCTCAAAAGACATCAAAGAGAATTCGAAATGGATTCAAAAACAGATGCGAGAAGCCCGTCATCTCTACGCGAATGTTGTTCATTTTTCAGAGTGTGCCCTATCGGGCTATGCGGGAGTCGATCATAAAAACTTGAACCAGCTCGATTGGGGCTTACTTAGGAAAGAAACAGAAAAGATCATCGCATTAAGCAAAGAACTCGACCTCTGGGTCCTCCTGGGAAGTACCCATCGCTTGGGGGATGGTGTGAAACCCCATAACTCTCTCTATATCATCAGCCCTTCTGAAGGTGTGATCGATCGTTATGATAAACGCTTTTGTACTTCGGGTGACTTGAGACATTACTCCTCGGGAGACCACTTCGTTCATTTTAAGATCAATGGTGTTTCCTGTGGGGCATTGATTTGCTACGACATTCGTTTCCCCGAACTTTTTCGGCAGCATCATTTAAAGGGCACGCGCTTGATCTTTCATTCCTTCTACAACGCGAGACAACGCCCCGGCTCCATCCATCCCAAAATCATGCCGCCCACGGCCCAAGCCCGTGCCGCAACGAACAATATGTTTTTGTCGGTCAATAATTCGAGCGCCAAACACAGTTGGGAAAGTTTGTTCGTCACTCCGGATGGCTTGATCGGAAAGCGATTAAAGACGGACAAGGCGGGAGTGATGCTCAACGAAGTGGATGTGAATAGACGGTATTACGATGCGAGCAAACCCTACCGAAAAAAAAGCATCCAAGGTGAGCTACAAAGCGGAAAAACGGTTGATCATCCTCGCTCGAAGGACCGTCGATCTTTTTAATTAGTTCCTGTTGAATAACAGGAATTAATTATATTTGCGTGGGATCACGCAAATCACGAAGAAAGACCTATGGTCTTTCTTCCATTAGCACTGCAATAGGCTTTTAGCCTATTTTTAG
>JANQLS010000004.1 GCA_028280485.1 Planctomycetota bacterium | reverse complement strand
AACACCAATACCAGGCAGGGCGGGCTCGCTAAGGAGGTGTGTGAGGAAACTGCGGCGAGTCGCTGGTTCCTCACGCGAGCGTTCAGCGAGCTCCGAACCTGTGGAGTGAGCAAGTTCAATCTCTTCATAGGACTTTAGAATTGATTTAGCTAATCCCTTAATATCAGAGTTAATTCTAATTACTGCTTCCAACTTATTTTCTTTAAAAATGATTATACATAGAGTTTTTATATGAGTCTTAATTTTCAATAACAGGCTTAAGAGTCTCTAAATCAACCGCATTGATTTTTAAATAGTTCGTTGTTTTATCCGTAACCTTGAACGGATCGGCTAATCGTTGACCCACGACCCATAGAATCTTGTTTTTGTTTCTTAAGATGGGCACCTGGTCACGAAGGTGTTGGGGGAGTCGACACTCTCTAAAGAACTCTTTTAACTTTTTATTTCCTCCGGCTCCCAAGGGCCAGAATCGATCTCCTTCCCGTCGAGGGGAAATTTCGATTGGACCTTCCAACAAATCTAAATCGATGATCTCTGAGAGAGGGTCGTCCGACTCGTGTTGGAAGGTTTCTACGACGGTGGCTTCAAATTTCCATCGTCCCCATCGAGCTTGGCCTGGTATGGCTAATGAAACGGGATCACACGGGGTTGTGATTAGCCCAACCTCATTTTCTTTTTGAAAAATCAATTCCTTGTCATCGGAAGAAGTCTTGAGATTCATGGTGACAGAAACTGTAGAGTTGAGATTCATCACGCTGATATCCGAAACGGAATTTAGTTTTTTCAGGTATTCCAAAAATTGAGATTCGGTGAAGGAATTTATTTTTTCAGGCTGTAGGTAAGAAAAAATCCGTTTGAGGAAGATGAGCTTGATGGTGGGGGTGAGGGCTTGAAACGGTTCCAGTTTAAAGATTAATAAGTTTTGGGAGGAGGTGTTTCGAATGGAGATGCGCTCCCAGTAATCGTTCGTGATCGACTCCAAATCCTCGTAAAGTTGTTGGGCTTGAAGAGCTAAGCGGCTTAAGGCCTGTTGGGCACCCGGATGGACGCTCGAAGTCAATTCAGGAAGGATTTTGTTCCGGATGGCGTTTCGTTTAATCGATAGGTCCTGATTGCTTGAATCTTCACGGTGAGGTTGTTGGAGATCTTGGAGGTAAGTCTTCAATTCAATCTTATCGAACGAAAGTAGAGGGCGAAGGACCCTCACCTCTTTTGATTGAAATGATTCTTCCTCTAAGAGTCGTTCTTCGGGAATGCCTTGTAGACCTTTTAAGCCCGTTCCTCTCAGGATACGAAATAAGATTGTTTCGCGTTGGTCATCAGCGTGGTGTGCGGTCAGGACGAAGCGCCGAGATTGCCTCTTCGCCCAATATAAAAAGCGCTGATATCGGAGTTCACGGGCTGCTTGTTCGATCCCGATGCGGGTTTCCCTCGCATAATCCTGAACTGCTAATGATTCTGAAATACATTCTACCTTGAGGTCGCGGCAAAGTGATTCTACGAAGGCTTGATCTCGATCGCTTTCCTCGCCTCTCAAGCCATGGTTAAAGTGGATGACGGTCAAGGGGATCGAAGGAGGAGATGAAGTTAAGAATTCCTTGAGAAGCCTCAGGAGAGCCACGGAATCCAAGCCACCCGAGACTCCTACGAGAAAGCCTTCCGCTGGAGTTGCCTCGTCGAGGAGTCGCTCTAATTGGTGTTTGAATTGAAGGGAAAGGGGGGCGCTTTCGGTCATGAGCGCATCTTAGAGGACCGAGAGTGAGAACGCTACTTCTTTGCTCTTTTCCACAGATTCCCCAAGGCCGCTGTGCTCGAAATGCGATAGTGTCTCTTCAAGAGTAAATCCAAGGAGTCGGGGGCTAAGAGGAGCTCTTCTACAAAGGAGAGAAACTTTTTCATGCCTTTGCGTTTGACCAAAAAATTTGTCAGCGAATAGCACTGAGCGTAAAAGCTTTGAACTTGATCCGCTTCTGGGTACTCATCCATTTTTACGAACTTATTGATTCTAAAGTGTTGGTTGAGTTTGACATTCTCACTGACTTTTCTGGAATAGTACTCTCGAACTGCTTCCGGCTCACTGAGCATGGCCAGGCCTTCGTTGATCCACAGAGGGAGCTCTCCTCGGTACCTCGTTCGGTGGGCGACCATGGCGTGGGTGACTTCATGAGGGATGATCGATTGCACCAAACCCGATTGAGTTTGAAAGGATTGAATTCGGTGCTCACTGAGAGCCCCCTGAGATTTGATGATCTGGTGCGATCCACCCGTCCAGCCTTTCAGTGAGGACGCTTTCAAGAAGTACTGTTTAGATGGGTGAATGTAAATTTGGCATCGTTTGTGCCAGTGGGTTTTACATCCCAAGTTTCGAAAGAGTTTCCAATACGTTTTCTCTGCCATCGTGGCGACCGCTTTTCCAACCTTATTGTTGTGATGGTAAACCACAAAATGGTCCGTCGTGATCTTACGCCATTTACCAGGGAGAACTTCCGAGTGAACTTCTTCTTCGGCTTGGTTCGGATCTAAGCCACTCAGCTTGAGTTCAGCCGCTTTTCTAAGAACGCTTACGGATCCTTCGAGATCACTCGGGCGTTCCCGCTCACTGACTTTCAAGTAGAGAAGAGCCGCGTCTTTTGCGTGTCCTGTTCCCTGAAGGCCCAAGCCCTGGAAATAAAGTAAAAACGGATGCTCCGGTGCGATCGCTAATGCTTTTTCAGCGTTTTCGGCGAGCTTCTTAAAATCCCCATCTCTTGCGAGTTCATTCAGTTGATGTGTTTTTAATGCAGCGTAATAATTGGAAATTTTTGAAATGACGAGAGGGTCGTAACTGAGTGCGTCTAAATAGTAGGATTCCGCCGTGTCCCAATCCTTATCTTGTTGAGCCTTTGCCCCCAAACGAATGGAGGCGGTCGCGAGATCCTTTTCTAAACCCGAACGTTGATCGGGATAGTTGTCGTAGATCTTCTTTAATTTTTTTAAGCCTTCTTCCACTTCACCCGCAAGAATTTGTTCTTTTCCGAGAGACTCCAGCTCGGCGAGCTCTTCGATCTTTTGTTGAATCTTCCGGATCCCTTTTTGAGCTCCATGGTGTTCTGGCTTAAGCTCGATAATGTCATTGTAAGCTTTATTCGCTTTAACGAATTGATTGCTTTTAAAGAGTGAATGGGCGTAATTCTCTTGAGCTTGAACCAGTCCATCGAGAGCTTCCTTGTTGGCGGGTTCTTCCGCCAGAACTTGGCGATAGAGATCGATGGCCCCTCTAAAATCTCGGCGGAGTTGGTGCTTTTCTCCCTCCGAGATTAAGTAATCTTGACGACTTTCAGATTGAATCTTTTTAATCTGTCGCCGTTCGATTCGCATCAAGCCATTCGGGATCTGAATGGTGATATACCGCTTGTCTTGGTGGACCACTTCCCCTTGCATCTGATTACCATTTTTTAGGATTATGATGTCTGCGAGAAGGGGAGTCCGCGCCCCCAAAAGAAGGCACAGAAAGAAGCTTCCGAGTAGAGGCCGCCGGAGGCCTGAAGTCCTTAACATTGAGGGAAAACTGAGGTTCATCGGTGGATTCTCATGAGGTTGATTTTAGGTTCGATTGCCGTATCTCCTTATATCGTCGTAGACCGGAAGAGACTTTCGAGTCAACCTGAAAGCGATTTGGGCGATGGGTGTAAAAATGAGCCCAAATGGATTAAGATCTGGGATTGGAAATTGAGCCTTAGCTTTCAATTCTCAGCTCTCAATTTATGACAACCCTTGTTTTCTTTTGATTAAAACGCGAGACCCTTCATGTCAGACTCGGTCACGAACTCAGCCTCTTCGGTTTATCAGAACCCTCTCATCGAACGTTACGCCAGTCGCGAAATGGCCCAGATCTTTTCTTCCGATCATCGTTATCGGACTTGGAGATCACTGTGGATCGGTCTAGCTGAAGTTGAGGCTGAACTTGGCTTAGACATTCGCCCAGAACAAATCGAGGCACTCAAGGCGGTCGCCGATACGATTCCCTACGATCGCGTCGCTGAATTCGAGAAAGACCTTCGTCACGATGTGATGGCTCACATTCACGCTTTTGGTGAACAAGCTCCTTCAGCTCGGGGAATTATCCACCTCGGGGCAACGAGTTGTTTTGTGACGGACAACGCCGATCTGATTCTCACCAAAGAAGGATTAGGGCTCGTTCAAAAGAAACTCGCGTCCTTGCTAGCAGCCTTAAAAGATTTAGCCTTAGAGCACCGCGAACTTCCCACATTGGCTTACACTCACTTTCAGCCCGCTCAGCTCACGACTTTAGGAAAGCGAATCGCCCTTTGGGCTCAAGACGTGCTTATGGATCTCGAAGAGATCGAACGCATCCTAAGTAAATTGAGGTTCAGGGGGACGAAGGGAGCAACAGGTACTCAGGCTAGTTTTTTGAAGCTCTTCGATAACGACAGCGATAAGGTCCGCGAGCTCGATCAAAAATTTGCTCAGAAGATGGGCTTTAAAGACTCCTTCCGAGTGACCGGGCAAACTTACACTCGTAAACTCGACAACCTCATCATGAACGCGCTGAGTGGAGTTGGTTTAACCCTTCACAAAATCACGAATGACCTGAGGCTGCTTCAAGGGGTGGGAGAGATCGAGGAGCCTTTCGGAAAGTCACAGGTGGGATCTTCTGCGATGCCCTACAAGCGAAATCCCATTCGCATGGAACGCATCAGCTCCCTCGCTAAACTGTTGATGAGTGAAACTCAAAATTCATTCTGGGTCGGAGCTACTCAGTGGTTTGAACGAACCTTAGACGATTCAGCAAACCGAAGAATCAGTATGCCTCATGCCTTTTTAGCTTGTGATTCGATCCTCATTCTCGCTAATAATATTTTCCGAGGTCTGGTGGTTTATCCCAAAGTGATTGAAAGGCGAGTCATGGAAGAATTGCCCTTCATCGCCGTTGAAAATATTTTATTGTTAGCCACCAAGGCCGGGGGAGATCGTCAAGCTCTTCATGAATGTTTAAGAAGTCATTCCATGGAAGTTGCTCAAGCTCGCCGGTTGAATCAAGAGACCGAAGGTTTGTTGGAGCGGGTCTTGGCGGATCCCAACTTCGCTTCGGTCAAAGGCCAATTGGAAGGCTTGCTCGAACCCCATCGCTATTACGGTCGAGCACCTGAGCAAGTCGTCGAATTCATCGAAGAAGAAGTGAATCCAGTCCTTGAACGATACTCGGTGGAAGTGGATTCTGATTGGGAGATTCGTGTATGACTTCACCCGCCCCAGTCGATAGCGGCGGAAATGATTACGATGAAAAATACTCTGATCTCGACGAGTTCCATGCTAAGGAAGTCGCTCGCGATCAGTCGCGGGGCAAACGTGGTAGAAAGCGAGCTGCGCTCAAATCGCAGCGAGGCTCTAAGAACAAATCGGAGAAGGGCCGAATTATCTCTCGATCCCGAGGGAAGTATAAAGTTCAGGTGGGAGAGGAGATCGTTCCCTGTTTTATTAAAGGGAGCTTGGCGGGTTTTGAATCTCCCGTCGTCGGTGATTACGTACAGATTCAACGCGATGGTCCAAGGGGAGTCCTCGTAGCCGTCGAGCCGAGAGAGAATGTTCTCTCCCGGATTTCAGAAGAGGGTAGAAACCAAGCTCGCACTCTCGCGGCGAATATCGATCAGTTAGTGATCGTTCTTTCCGTTCAACCCTTCCCTCCTCGCTGGGTTCTCGCGGATCGCCTCCTGTGTCTCGGTGAGCTTGAGGGATTCGACTCGATCCTCGTGATCAATAAGTGGGATTTGATTTCACCCGAGGAAGAAGAAGAGGTCGAAGAGATCGAGGCGCTCTACCGTAGCCTCGACATTCCGGTCTACCGTACGAGCGCGTCGACCGGATTGGGGGTCGAAGAATTCGGTGAACTGTTAAAAGATAAAACCAGCCTCTTAGGCGGGCACTCTGGAGTGGGTAAGAGCAGCCTTCTCAATGTCCTCCATCCCGAGATGGACCTTGCGGTGGGGCACGTCAATCGAGCGACTGGGAAGGGGCGCCACACGACCACACTCGCTAAGCTCGTGCGCCTCCCCAATGGGGGCTACTTGGTGGATACCCCTGGATTTCGTGAATTTGGCCTGGGCGACGTGGAGCCGGCGGAGCTTGGGCGGTGTTATAAAGATTTTCGCCCGTTTTTGGGATCTTGCCGATTCAAGAACTGCCTACACCTCGATGAGCCCGGATGTCGGGTTGTTGAGGCTGTCGAGGACGGAGATCTTTCTAACTTTAGATATCAGAATTATTTACAGATACTATCTGGGCTGCTTTATGGGGGCTAAGCCTTACCCCGAAATCAGAAAGATTCAAAGAAGTTCGGGAGATCCGACCTCTTTCGGCTTAAAATCCATACCGATAACGAATTTAGGCTGAGAACTTGCAACTTTTTGGCAAGAATCTGCCTCTATCAATCGTCATATAAGTATCTGTTTTAAGGTGGAACTCCCTTGCGAGCTGGATTTTTCTGCTGTGCCCAATCTTAAAGGGTAAGCCAGTTCGTTCATGAGCACTCTGCTCACGAGGGAGGAATTTTCGACGGGAGCCTCGATGGTTAACGAGGATAGAGAGTTAGTTCAGATGGTCCTTTTGGGGGACTTGGATGCTTTCAACCAATTGGTTCGAAAGTACAACCGCATGGCCGGGGCGATCGCCTACGGTATCTGTGGTGATTTCCAAGCCGCAGAAGACATCGTTCAGGAAGCTTTTTTTAAAGCCTACCGAGGACTAGAGACTCTTAAAGATCCCGGGAAATTTCGAGTTTGGTTCGCTGGTATCGTCAGAACGCGAGCGATCGATCACGTCCGCCAAAGAAAGAGCTTTTGGTCATTCCCTTCTTCGAGCTCCGGTTCGAGTACCGAAATTGAGGCATTTACCGAAGAGTCTCCTCAAGACCTCTTTATGCGGGAAGAGTTCCGCACAAAGATTCTAGAGGCCATTCGAGGCTTGCCAGAAGAAGATCGTTTGGTGATCACTCTCAAACACATGGAAGGCCTCTCCTACAAAGAGATCGCTGAGATCACTTGTACCACGGTTAGTTCAGTCGAGTCTCGTCTCTTTCGCGCTCGTAGCGCCTTGAGGAAGAAACTCGATCACATTCTAAAGTGAGATTTTTAGGGAGATAAGGTTCGAGCTGCGACCTCTCTCTTTAAATTCTAAAAAGTCATGAATTCTAATTGTCCTGAATCTATTGAGCGAAAGATCTGGCCCTATATCGACCGAGAACTCTCGGCGAAAGAAGTGGCTGAGATCAGCGTCCATCTGAAGGGCTGCGAGCGTTGTAATAAAATCTACAACCAACGTGCACGTGAAGCTCAGCTCTATCGGATGGCTTTCGTAGAATCTCCCTTTGGGGAAGATTTTGCGCGTAGATTTGAGGTCGATTTTGCTGACAGTTTAGAGAATATTTCAAGCGATGATGCTCAAGCTGAGATCTTTACCTTTAACCCTCCGTTAAAGCATCGTCGAATGGCGGTCATGGTGAGTATCGGAGCAATCATTTGTGTGATCCTCCTCGGCGTTCTCCTCCATGATCCCGGTCCTCTCTCCCAAAATGGACTGGATAACCCCGGGGGGAAGAACAACTATTCGGTGACGCCTTTCAATAAGGCCAATTCGAATTCCCTTCAAAGTGGTATCGGCCGATTCGAAAACGCTGTCGATGAGGTGGTCGTCACTCCCATTCAAGTTGAACAAACTCTCCTGAACGAATTTCGTCCTGGTTTTTTCTACTCGCAAAAATCTCCCAGCCAACCGGTCGATTTAGAACTGTGGGATCGAAGTCGAGTCCGGATTCTGACTCGCCCCTGGAAGATGGGGCTCCAACAGGGTTCAACTCAGCAACATTTAGCGTGGGATTTTAAAGAAGGCGAAGCAGAATTTTTCATCATGCCTCTCGATCCACCGCGGACCTTTAAAATCTTTACCCCGGATGCTGAGATCGAAGTGGTGGGAACGGAATTTCGCTTATCCGTTTATGAGACGGGGCATCTGAGATACACCGAGCTGGATGTGATCTCAGGTAAAGTTCAGGTGACCTACCAAGATTTAACTGGGAATAGGATCGTTAAAGAGATCACCAATGATCTCGAAGATAAGAACTGGCGACTGAGAAGCCAGATTCAAACGGATCCTGAGGAGGCCGACCCCTCCAATTCCACAAATACCCTTCCTAAGACGACCTCTAAGTCTTCTCAGAGATCACAGCTCTTAGATCATCCCGTCTCCTCGGGATCCTCCCCAAACTTTGAGCGAGAAGAAGACTCACCTTAAGCTTATCTGGGGGCTGAATCCATCTGCCCGCCGTTTCGGATTAGAGTTCTCAACTCATTGATAAAGAGAGCAAGGTCTTCCTTTTTCCACTGAGCGATGAGTTCACCCTTGAAGAAATAAATCCTTCTATCCCCAAAGTCCCACTGGTCAAGTTCGGTTTGGCGGGAAAGCCTATGGCGATGGACTCGATCGGGGAAGCCCATGGTGAGCGCGACCTCTTGGTGGTTCATTCCAATTTCTAATTTCCCCTTCTCCGACAACTGCTTGTATTCTCTTTCAGTGCGTCGACGAAGAATGAGGTTCGTAATGTTCTCATCTTGGAGTGTCTTGAGAACCAATTGAAAATGATGTCCCGCCTCTTTGACCCAAGTTCTTCCGTTCCAAATAAAGCCTTCCTCTTGTTTGAATTGGGCGATGCTGAGCCAGCGGCCTTGGCGTTGACGGTAACCGAGCTTTTTTAGTTTGTTTCGGATAACTGGATGACCGGGATATTTTTTAGAGAGGTCCGCATAAAAATGCCCTTCGAATTCTTTTTGCGGAATACGTTTGAAGATTTCTTGGAGTAGGGCGATCTGACTTTCTGAGGTGGTGGCGTCTTCGTGCTTTTGTCTTAGAACATAAGCTCGCTTGATCGATCTCCCCAGGGTCGGTAAGAGCTTCGGGTTGTTGAACTTCTTGTAGGTCTTATAGATCTTCTCAGAGAGCCTGAGGAGAGAAGCAGAGTTATTCTTCTTTTCCTTAAGCAGTTCTTTCAGGCGTTTTTCGAAAACGATCAAATCGCCTGGACCCGGTGTTAATGAAGAAACTCGAATGATGGTTTCACTCCCTCCCCGATTATTGGGTTGGACTTGGAGATAACCTTCAATAATGAGATTGGTCGTACCAGGGACAAATTGAGCCAGGCTTCTCGCTAATTTCGGATTCTCTAACTCTAATTTCATCGGGAAGTCAAAGAGCTGAAGATTGTTTTGCACCAATCCCATATACTTCCCGACAAACCTGAAGGGTGAATCCTTAGGAAAGTTTTTAACTGCGAATTCATCGGGGGCTAACTCTACCCAGGAATTTGCCTGCAGAGTTTGCGCGATGAAGATCGTGAAGCTGGCAAGGATCATTTGGATATTCATGGTTATCCCTTGAAGAGCTCCATAATGAAAAATTTTCCCCCGTGGGTGACTACGAACAAGTGATGACCAAAGACTAAGGGTGCTTGGGAAATCACTGAATCGGAGCGATAAGACCAGATCTTCGTTTTCGATTTAAGGTCGAATCCAAAGACTTCACCTTCCTGTGTTCCCATGTAAATTTTATCAGCGTTGAGAGTGATTTGACCGGGCAGAGATTTGCAGAGCGATTGCTTCCACTTGATAACCCCGCTCTCACTTTCGATAGCAACGATCTCACCAGAAGCGAGAGAGGTCAGGAACTGATCTTGATATTGAATCGGATTTCCTACGGGCTCTCCCTCTAAGTTACGGGTCCACTTAAATCTTCTTTGGCTGAGATCATAAGAGTGGAGTTGACCATCACGAGTCGTGAAGATCATCGTCTGTCCGTAGACTTGTAAGTCGCAGGAGATCTCTCCGGGAAAGCTCTCCGTGTGAATGACTTTTTTCGCTTTTGGAAGTGATACGAAATAGAGGTTGTTATCTTCACTGGCTACGATCGCCATGTAATTCCAGAACGCAGGAGCAAAGAGGATTTCATTTTCAGTTTGAAATTGTCCCGTCAACTTCCCACTTTTGTTATCGATCAGCGAAAGTTTTCCCGAGGTGTCGCCGACTGCCACATAGCGGGCATCTTCAGAAACACTGGGCCGGGCTAAGATCGAGTGTTCTAAAAACAATCTCCATCTCGATTTTCCATTTTCGCGGGAGAAGCAAGAAACTTCACCATTGACATTCCCGATGACAATTTCGGTCGGGAGGTAAAGTGGGGTTGAGGCTTTGTCGCCAAATCTCCCTATGACTCGCCGCCAATTGAGTTTTTGATTTTTAGGGCTGAAAGAATAGAAAAAGCCATCTCTCGAAGGGAACACAAGGTCTTCACCGTCACTGTCGATCGGGTCGTGGATGGCACTACTCAGCCTGAAATCAGTGATCGGGCGCAGCTTCATTTCAAAATGATAGCTAGCTTTTTCACCAAATTTAGATTTAAGGTTGTGAGGTTCACAACCATCCCGTGATAAGTGAAGTTCAAGAGGTTTATCGATTTCTGCTCTCAAGACGATTGGAGTTTTCCCTACAACCTTTTTATTGAGAGTGACGTTACAACCCGGAGGATTCGAAGTCACAATGACTGGTAAGAGGATCGTCTCCACTTCTTGAGGGAACAGATTTCTATCAGCATTGAGGAGTTCTTTGTACAGAGCAAAAGCTTGAGGGAATTTCCCCTTGGATTCAAATTCTGCTGCTCTTTCAAACTTAGAAACCACATTTTGCTTAGCTTTTTTGAATTTTTGAGCTTGCTCGAATTTTTTTGTGTTCTCAACCTTTTGGATGACTTCAGCTTTGGTCTTTTCTCTTTGGACTAAGCTATCTCTCGATGCTTCAGCCATCGAAGCTCGAGTACTCATGCTGTATTCATCGATCAGGCGAGTGTAAGCATCGACGGCGACTTGATAGTTACCAGTTTCCTTTGAGATCTGTTCTAAACGCTGGGCGTGCGAATAGAGTTCTCGCGCTTTAATTTCGTAAAGAATGGGAATTAGAGCTAATAGAAGCAAGACGATACAGACGATCCCGAATAATGTGACCTTCGCCTTTTTACGCTTGATGACCCGTTCTTGGAGAGAGAGAAGGTTGCTGATCTCCTGCTTGACATCCTGGCGGTCAGGGCAAATTTCGAAGAGCAGTCGATTGACTTTAATTTTCTCGTTGATGTCGCCTTTGGATCCAACAAGATCTAAACCTTCTTCCAAAAGATGGATCGCTCGATCTTGGTCTTGGGAATTGTTGCCCTCTTTTAACAATCCCGCGACGTAGAGTCTCCTCATCAAATCACTGGGGAAGAGCCCGATCAGTCGTTGAAGGATTTCGATGGCGTGCGCCCTCGAACCTTTATCTAAGAGAATCTGAGCTAAGCACTCTCCACTGTTGGAAGCGATTTCTTTTTTCTTCTCGGCCATCGCTGCTTGGAAAACAGCGGTGAGAAGTTCTTCATCTCGAGGATGGCTCTTGAGAAGAGGATCACCCACCTCGATAACTTTTTTGAAATCTCCAGCTTCGAAGTAAAGTTGAGTCGCTTTTAGATGAGCGGCTTGAGCCTCATGTTCCTTGTCGATTTGTTTGAGTAGTTTTCCTACTAAAACAAAAGGCTCGGGACGGTCAGGTCCGAGTTGAGTCGCATAATTCAAAAAGAAGATGGCTGATTGCGTATCTCCTTTTTTTGAGGCTTCATTCCCTTTTTGACGACATTCCTCGAGGCTGAGTGGGCGAATCCTTCCTGCGCCTAAGAATTCGAAGAGAGTTTTACAACATTCGAATCGACTTCCTGGGAAGTAGTCGAAAATCTCAGAGACCGGAGTTTGGCCGTCGATGAGAGTGTAGACCGCTTCTTCTTCGACGCAAGAATACCCCTCAGCTGGAGGAGGGCCGGTTAAAGCGAAGATCTCATTAAAGGTGCCAACCTTCCTTTGGATGACTTTCCACTCGTCGGCTAACCTCAAACCCTCCATCAAGACGTTCGTCGTATTGATGGAGATATGGATGTTTTTCTCGTAAGACTCGAAGATTTCTTCAGGGAAGTGATCCACGAAGAATTCGAATTCAGCTTCATTGAGAAGGAAGAGATCGTAGATCTCTTCACAGATCTTTGTTTCTAAGGCAATCTCAATATCACTTTGAGAAACCCCAAAGTGCTTGATGAGAATGCCTCCTAAACGCTCTGAACTCGTCTTTTGAAGTTCTAAAGCTTCTTCTAATTTCGATCGCTCTAAGGCTCCACTGCGGATAAGAATCTCTCCGATTCTCAATGACGGATGGCTCGAAGAGCTAAATAGGCAGATCTCTCCCTTAGAGAAGTACAGATACTTCTCTTCCCCGGTTTTTTCCAGGATCTTCATCGTGCCCGTGTGGGTGTTAACCGCAAGGGACTGGAAGATCTCTCCCAGACTGAAACTCGCTAAATTACCTTTGATCATTGGGGATCGTTGGGCATTGCCTATATTCGGTGAACTGCAAAAGGACTTTTACAATCCTTTATTAGGAACCGTTAGTCTTTATTTATGGGTAGATTTTTATCTGAGCACAAAAGCTCTCAAGGAAAGACTACAGCACAAATTCTTTCTTAGCATGCGATTCTGTCTCCCTGAGAATTACGGGAACTCGAATTAAAAATAATGAATACTATCGGACTATGAGTTGGTTCTTCTATTTCACTCATCGTATGTTTTTAGAGCGTTACTAACATTCTTTCTATCGAGAGAAGAGTAGGAAGAGGAACTTATGAACTATCCAGCTTGGGGAGAGGCCGATGGCAAATTTTGAAGAACACCTCTTTGGGAGGATTGCAGTTCTCAACGGCTATCTTACTCCAGAGCAGCTAGAGACTTGTTTGTTGAAGCAGCGAGAACTCCGCGCGAGTTCACCGATAAAGATTGGAAAGCTTTTGCTTCAAGAGGGACTTCTCAATGAAGAGCAACTCGCAAAGATCGTCGATATTCGAAGAAAGAAGATGCGACGGTTAGCGCGTAGTGCGGAAGAGATCCTGCATGCTGAGCGAAGGTTCAGAAAAAAGGTTCTCCATGTTCAAGCGGTGACTCCGAATCAACTGGAGTCGGCAGTCTTAGAGCAGCAACGCTTACAGTCGCTCAACATACAAGTTCCGATTTGGGAAGTGTTGATCTCTGCAGGACACCTGACTTCAGAAGTAGCATTAAATCTACTTGAGGAAGAAGGATTGAGAATCATGGCCTGCAAACCTTGCGACCTTTACTTCAAGATCGAAGCCGGTACTCCGAAGGAGAAGTGTCGCTGTGAACGGTGTGGGCAAGTGCTCACTCATCCCAAGTTCCTGGATACGATTACTCACGATGGAGTGATTCAAGGAGTGAGAGATAATCCGTTGGAAGATTTTGATTTTGAAAGCTCTAACATCTTAGAACTGAATTAAGGCCAATTGGGGAGAGAGCCGTGAGTAGTACTGAAAGTGAAAACCAAGTAGGTCAAGTTTTGACGGAAGAGAAGCTTGGGTTTTTATTCGTTCGCGAAAAAATAATCTCGGAACCGCAGCTCAAGACGGCTTTGGACTTCCAGAAGGCTGTAGGAAAGCCTTTGGTCGAAGTGATTGTCAGTTTGCAGTTTGTTAAAAGAGCCATTATGGAGGGAGTCTTAGAGAAGCACGGGATTAAAGAGATCCGCTCTGATTCCGACTCTTCCTGCACAACTGAATCTGATTTAAATAAAGAGATTTCCCAATCCCAAGAAAACTTGGACCATCCGCAACTGACCGCAGAACCGGCCAGCGATCCTTCTTCTTTTCAAGCACCGAACGAGCTTCCCGTGAGTACTTCAAGCGAAGATGTGAGTTCTCATACAGCGATCATTTTAGATGTACTCCTTCGTGTTTTGATCCGAAAGGGCTTAATTGATAGCGAAGAAATCAAGAACGAGCTCCAAAATATTGAAGCCGCGAAATCGACTTAGTGGAGCCAAAAGTTCCGTCTAGGATTTTAAACCAAATAGAAAAAGCTTCTTCAAACATTCGTTTGAAGAAGCTTTTTCTATTTTAGACGCTCAGAAATTTTTTAGTGTCGGCTACGGAGAAACTCTCGTATCACTTCAGCTGCTTGTAGATGTGAAAAATCAGAAACGCAAGGCTTACGAGGCTCAATGTGGATAACAGAAGGACAGAAACCCAAAGCATGGTATTGACGGGCCTACGGATGCGTTTCCATGTCTTTACGCTCGGAGGTGTTTCCTGGGTTTGTGTCAGGATGGCATCGATACGGCTTTGACTCGGTCGTTCAGGTAAGTCTTCTAAAACTTTGAACGCATGGACGAGACAGTCCTCGAGTTCTAAAGCATTCTTAATTAGGTCTTCTTGATCTTGAGAAAGATCCTTTGATTCTTTCAACTCTTTGAGTTGTTCTCGGCCATCGGGCTCAACTAATAGCTCTAAGAGGCTTGAAGAAGTTGGATCTGAGGGTTTTTTGTTTTGCGCGTTCATGATTATGGGTGTCAGTTCATCAAGTTTGGAGGAGACAATAGCGAGGGGTCGGCTAAGGGCCCTCCTTTTCTTGAAATATTGGCTTCTCCCGAAAGTGAAATCTCGGTGCGTTGACTTTTTGAGCGTTCCGAAGGGGAGGGGTTTTGGACTTTATCTTGAGAGTTACTGTGAGAGTTACTGTTGGAATTCAATTTCTCTCTGACTTTGTTTAGAGCTCGAAAGATGCGATTACGGATCGTGCCCTCTGGTTCTCCAAGCTTTTGAGCAATCTGCTTCGCTGATAAATCAAGTTGGTACTTGAGGGTCAGTACCATGCGATACTTCGAAGGGATTTGTGAGATCACTTTGAAGACGCGTTCGATGTCTTCTTGAGTCTCTAAGGTTTTATGCGAGGGAGTTGTTTCGTCAGAACTAAGAGAAAGAGTGATTCCCTGATCGGTGATTTCATTGAGCGAAACGGTTGGTTTCTTTTTGCGTTGAAGATCTTTAGATTGATTCGTTGCTATTCTCAACAACCAAGCGAGGAAACTTTTAGGGCTCTCTAACTTCTTTAAGGCTCGGAAGGCTTTTACGAACGATTCCTGAGCCACTTCTTCGGCTTCCTGAATATTTTGAGTGCGAGGAAGAACCCAACCGATGACGACTTTCCAATACTTTTCTACGAGAACTGAATAAGACTTTTGAAGGTCTTCTTCACTAAGAATCTTCGCAATCAAAAGGGCATCTTCAGTTGCAGAAGAGTTCGCGTCTTGAATCTGGGGTGAAGGTTCTGGATTGGAGGTCATAGACGGTTAATTCAGAAAAATTCAGAAGTGAATTTTAGAAGTTTTGTACTTCGAGGAGACTGAGAAGAGTTCTGGTAATCTCATTAAAATCGCGGTGGATCACAAAGATTATCAAAATCTTTTCAAGAATTTAAATTCACAAAGATCTTCAATTGAACTGTGAAGAGCTGATTTTAAATCTTTTTCTTAGATCTAGTTTAAACGCTCGCAAGTTAAAGACGACTTCTGAATGTCTCTCGTTGCTCGAAATCTTTAAAAAATTTGTACTTGTGAAAAATGGGGCTCTTCCTGTGGTCTCGCCCGATTTCCGGTAAGAATCAGGCTCAAGCGTCCAAATTCTAAGGTGGCACCAAGTGTGTACAGTTCTGTGCGTAAATGGTGAATGAGCTTGTTTTTACCTCATTTGACTCCCGCTGTGTGCAGGGTATTCTTCTTCGACAAATCACGCGCCCGTGTGATGTTGGATATCGGGGCAGATGGAGAGCCTCAAAAGATATCAATAGGAAAGGGGGCAGAGTGAACCAAAATCATGACCCACTCGGTAGGTTCACTTCGCTCAGAGCTCCGTTGGAGAAATAGTGCAATGACTGACCAAAATGATTTCGACTTCGAAGACGAACTGACTCCAGAAAAAAAGAATGAACAACAAGGCGGTGAGACAGAATCTTTCGAAGGTCTGACCGAAAGTGTGGAAGGTGATTTCACTTCTTCTGGTTCTGGTTTTAGGGAAACTGCAACTTCGGGCGACACCGAAGAACTCGCAAATTTTGATGACTTTGCGACTGAACAAGTTGGTTCTGCTGATTTTGAAAATGAAGGTTCACTTTCGTTTGGAGATGATGAGGAGATTCCGTCTGAAGTAGGGGGAACGCAAGAGATCGCAATGGATTTTGAGCCCGCTTCAGATTTTGGTGATTCTCAAACTCAGCAAATGAATTTTCCTGAGGAAGAACCAAAAGAAGGATCGAAGCTTCAAAAAGGAGTCGGTTTCTCAGAATTTGCTTCTCAGGCGGATGAACCCGTCGGTTTGACCGAAGAGATGGGCTTTCCCGAAGATGTCGGTTTAACTGAAGAGATGGGCTTGTCTGACGATGCTGTTTTGACGGATTCTTTTGAAAGTTCCGAATATCGAACCGAGCTGGTCGATGAGGATGACGATGAAGAAGTTTTGGTTCTCTTGCCTGATGATGAGTCGCAAGATCTTCCTACCGATCAATTCGATAATATCGCGACTGAGACCTATGACTCTCCCTTCGATGTTGAAGATGCTCCCCTGAGGACGACGAATCCTCATCACGAAGATGCTGAAATTGAAGAAGAGCACGATGAGGATGGCTTTGAGCTCCAAGATGCCGAAAACGTTGGAGTCATCGATGAAATCGCAGCTTTGGCGACTTCACTCGATCAAGACATTCTCAATTCGGACGAGCTTCAAGATACTCTCGAGGGTGAAGAAATTTACCAACCTGACTTTGAAGCCCCGGTGGCTCATTCCGGCTCAGGTTCTCGCACTAAAATTTTCGTTGGTTTAGCCGCGGTTGCCGCAATCGCTCTCGCAGGGGTCTTTTTCTATCCCAAACTCCGAGAACAGTACTTCCCTGAATCATCTGAAGGCGACAACAGCGGAAAAGTTGCATTAGCTAATGGTGTGAACAAGAACTCAGTAGATCAAACCTCTGGGGATTCGGTTGATACTTCGAATTCACAAGTTGAAGTTGTAGAAAAAACTCCCGATCCGGATGTCGATGGATCTCAAGAAGGACTCGCAGCTAAGGCCTTTGAAGAAAAACTCGTATTTGTCTTAAATCTTGGTTTGGATCGCTGATCCTCACCTTTTAGATGAACTTAAAGGGGAAGTTTATTTTGCTCTTCCCAGATCGTGAAAGTGATTCATGAAACGATTTAAAACTCCAACCATCACTATTGCCTTTTTAGGTATGGCTCTCAGCTTTACGGGGATTCATTCACCCGTTGAAGCCGGTACTGTATTCATGAAAAATGGATACATCATTCAAGGACCGGTGATCAAGCAGGAAGAGGACTCGATTGTCCTTGGCTGGGATCACGGCAAGATGACGATCCATCGTCGATTCTATCAAACGGTGGTTTTAACCTCGGAAGAGAAAGCTAATCTGGAAAGGATTCGTCAAGAAGAGCTCGCAAATGAGCAAGAATCCTTAGAGGATTCAGAAGTGGTCTTCCAAGGCGAGGACGGTTACGAGCAACTTCCGGATAGTTTTAATGAAATCGTTGAGAAGTTGAATCTACCATTCGCCGGTGCGAGTAAATTGAATCTTGACGATGAAAACGACCCCAGTGAAAACTCTGAGGATGTCACGACGACGATTGTCACGGGTGAGAACTTAGACGATGTCAACGATCCCAGTACTGGAGACGAGGAAACGAGTCACGTAGAAGTGACGGAGATCGATCCTCCGGTGGTCGTTTCTCTCGCTGATCGAGTTCAATTAGAAGCTTTGGGGATCTCTTTTCAGGGGCCTTCCAATTGGGAATTCGAACAAGGGGAGGGCTACTCCCGTTGGGTGGGTGGAACTCAATCGGATGGCTTTCAACCCAATGTCATCGTTCTCACTTCACAAATCGAAGGATTTACCCTTGAGACAGCTTTAAAAAGTACTCAAAAGGTGCTTAAAGGGAATTTAGAGGACTTTACTTTTACTCGGGAAGATAGCCTCAGCTTAGACGGGCGAGAAGGTTACCTTTTCAGTGGAACGGGATCTTATCAGAAGGGGGAAAACTCTCTTGAAGTTAAGATTACTCAAGTGATTTTGGCCTCTGAAAATCAATTTTGGTTGTCTTGCTCCTTTTCGAGCGCGCAAACCGACCCGGAACTTGCCCTTTTGCTCGAAAAGTCCGTTCAAAGTATCGAATGGTTAGCAACTGAAGACTCAACTCCAGTTGAAAGCAGTGAAGAGACTGAAGAATTCACTTCAGAAGAGAGTGAAGTGGTTGAAGAAGCGATCGAAGAAGTTGTCGAAGAGGAAACAGAAGAGACGATCGATGTCCTTCTCGAAGATGGTGAAGAGGAATGATCGTAAAGCTTCGAAATAACTTCTGAAATCTTACATTCTCTTAAAAAAATTTAAAAAAAAGCCCAAACAAATGAAAATTTGTTTGGGCTTTTTTTAGAGCGTTTTTAACACCCATTTTTAACTCACATTTCCTTTTTCTATCGAATTAAAAAGTCATCAGATGGCTTTCGCCTTTCCTTTTTTTAAATTAAGCTTCAGTGAATGTGGTTTTATGAACTACTCATTAAATGTCTGTATTTATAGTGTTTTTATGCTCGTTGTTTAAATGCATACTTTTAAGCGAAGGGTCTTAGTAACTTCATCCGTGATGATCTTTGATTAGAAAAGTAAAAGAGTTATCGAGAAGCTTTTACTCTTCTAAATTTGCATTTGAGTCGCGTTGAAAGTGATAACAGTGATAGAAAACGCAATCAAATTTTTCTTATTTTGTATTGCAATAGAAAACTGTCCGTATATTATCGTTGCCGATTGGAGAAAGTTAGAGAATTGTTGTGAATACACTCCTCTTCTTTAATTCTTCCTTAGTTATTCCGTAGTAACTGTTACTTCTTGTTCACAGTGTGATCAGAAGATTCAAAATTACAGTTCAAGGTCGGTGATCTAAGGGGGCTCAATCTAAGAGATGGTCATCTCTTAGATTCAAGGAGTAGGGTAAGATTCACTTGTGATGATCTATCTTATCTTGGAACGTTAGTTATGAAGCGCACAGTTAAGGAGATTCCTTAGCTCGCCAGCCTCATGATAAACGTAATTTTTTAAGATTCGCTTCTTCGTAGAGTTCAAAAAAGCGGCTTTGTGACACTGAATCGAGCTTGGAGCTCTATTTCAATCCTTTCGCCGAAAATGACTGAACTCAGTACCTGAAGAGAGAGAAGCCTACCCGATAATACACACGCCTGAAATAGATTCCTGAAACAGGTTTCTATTAGATCCAGGTGAAAGTACGGAAGAAGCGAAATCGGGTTTTGAAGGAGATTGGTAAATCGATCTCAATTATTCCTCACTGATTTCTTAAAGAGACTGATTTTCTCTAAGAGGAAGCAACTAATTGAGATCCCTATCGGTAACTTTTATAGATGATGGAATAAAGTTTACCGTTTGTGAGCTCTTTAGGGCGTTTACCACAATTTATCCTTGGTATCGAAGACCCCAGCTAAAGCAAATTCAACAAACTCGAAAAAACAGACTCGAGAATTCCTTTCTCAGAGTTTTTCTTCAGCTAGCTTGTCATTAAGCTACCTGTATTCAAGAAAGGCCGAGAACAGGAACGAGTGCCATTGTGGATTGTATGAATCTTTTTTGCCCTCGCTTCTCCATCTTGCAAATCTATTGTGTTTAGATGGCGAATCAAGGCTAGAAGAACAGTGGTTTCGCAGTGGGGTTTTAAGAGCTTAGTTACAGTTTTCGGATAGTTCTCTTGAGCAAAAATTCAAGTAAACTTAAAAAATTGCCGAAGATCACGTAGCTACACAAAATTGCAAAGGTCTTAGAACAACTTTTGCAATTTGATTTTCCTTCAAAGGAAAGTCATTGAACAACGGATTTGAATCGTGTGTTCATGGAGTATTGAAACTGACAATGAGGAGCGCCCCTCAGTCGACCTCAAGTTCTGTGAGCTGTGTCACTTTCTCCAGGCCTGATTAATTA
This sequence comes from Planctomycetota bacterium, assembly GCA_028280485.1. Lineage (GTDB taxonomy): Bacteria > Planctomycetota > UBA8108 > UBA8108 > JACQVS01 > JANQLS01. The sequence continues at coordinate 4,071 of JANQLS010000004.1, read as the reverse complement.
AGGAGAACGGAATGGCCGCTAGAAAGAAAAAAGCCAAGAAAAAAGTAGCCAAGAAGGCTAAGAAAAAAGCAGCAAAAAAAACTGCTAAGAAGGCTAAGAAAAAAGCCAAGAAAAAAGTAGCCAAGAAAGCTAAGAAAAAAGCAGCAAAGAAAACTGCTAAGAAAGCTAAGAAAAAAGCCAAGAAAAAAGTAGCTAAGAAAAAGGCTAAAAAGAAAGCCAAGAAAAAAGTTGCTAAGAAGGCTAAGAAAAAGGCTAAGAAAAAAGTAGCTAAGAAAAAGGCTAAAAAGAAAGCCAAGAAAAAAGCTGCTAAAAAAACAGCCAAAAAGGCTAAGAAAAAAGCCAAGAAAAAAGCTAAAAAACGTCGATAAGCGTTGATCTCTTTTAAAGAGTTTAGCTTAGCCGCATACAAATGGACTTTGGCGCTAAAGTCCGTTTGTATGCGGTTTTTTTATGTTTATCATTAAGTTGCACGGAGGGCAGGTCGATTCAAGAGTTAGGCTCTAGTTGTAATCTGTCTGGAAGAGCTTACGAAGTGGTTCCAATAAGATACCGTCTTTGTTTCGACATTGATTCTCTAGGTGAAATGAATCGATCCGAAGCGAACGAATACAATTTCAGAATTCCTTGTTCCTATTGAGTTGGTTGGAGAAGATTCCAAGATGACCACCCTACGGTTATTAATATTGTTTGGGTCTCTAGCGCTCCTCAGCACTGGCTGCTTAGGTCGTCATCACTCCATCGATCAGGGCTTTGCTCGAGAAGCATTATTAGGCCTGAACTCTTCGGTCTCTCTTTCGGGGGCCAATTTCCAAGAAGAGGGTTTTTGGGATCGTGTCGATGAAAAATACGAAGGTGAGGAAATCGTTCGAGAGCCGGGCGGAAAATCCGTGATCCTCGGTGAGCTTTTAGCCTTCTTTCCCGGTCTCTTTGTTCATGGGCTCGGTCACTACTATGCGGGTGACTATCAAACAGCAAAGAAAATTAACAAGGTCGGCCAATGGGGGTATCTGTTGACGGCCGTGGGAGGCGGGCTCATCACAGGGGCTTATTACTTGGATGACAGCTCTGAGCATATCTTGCCCATTTCTCTCTACGTGACCGGAGGTGGGGTGGGAGCTGTAGGATTGACCTATTTCTTTACAGCTTGGATTTCAGATATGTGGGACGTTCCTCGCGCCATTCGAACGGGCGGCGAACCCTGGGAATTTATGGAGGAGAACGCTCTCCTCTTTGAATGACCTTCTTATGCCTGTAAGTGATTTTATTAAAATGCTTTATGACGTAGGTGCCCGCCGCTGCCTCGTCGACCCCTCATCATCCTCTTCTCTCCCCTTTACTCTGTTATAAAAAGGGCTTATTCCTCAGTTTCCACAGATTGACTTCCCATCGGACTTGGGTAGGATGGAAGTTTACCCACATTTCGATGAGGCCGTCTCTTGAGGCTGTACCCTAAACTTGCCTCTCACAATTCTGGACGGCTTTTATTCAGGGTCTTAGCAATTCCCGTTGATCCGGGCGCGCTTGCAATCATTAATCAACTGCACATACGTTTTGTGTTTTTATGGGTCTGGTTCCCGTGGATCAGGTTGATGCTTGAGATTTGATTGCTCGTTTTCAAAATCCATTGATTTGTAGGTGTAAACGGTTGGCGTTTGGGATTTTGAGGGTCGTGGTCTATCACGGCTTCAGGATTTCCAGTTGAGCCACCTTTACTTCATCCTTAAATCTCGTAAGTGTATTCCGCCCGCTCAAATTGGGTCTAACGAGTTTTTGTTCACTCGACTGAAACTCTTTCTTCGCTATTCGAACAAACAAGGGGATTTTCCGTGCAAACTACCAGAACTTTGTCGATTCTGGGGCGCATTCAATTTCTGAGCCTCGTGGGGCTCGTATTGTTTCCAGTTTTGTCGCTTAACTCTCAGGAAACTTTTACGGATCCGATCTTAGTTACCGACGGTTCCGGGGGAGCGAGCCAATCTCGTATCGCTATCGCTCCTGGTCGAGTTTATATCATCAGTACGGTAGGCTCGAATATCGCGGTACGCTTGTTTTCAAGTACGAGTGAGTTTGAGACGACCCTTCCTTCTGAAGGATTAGGACAAGGAGATCCCTCAGTTCAATCGACACTCTCGGGTGGAGTTCAGATCGCCTACACTCAAGAAGGTGAGGTGCATGGATCAGAAGGTCGTGAGGTTCATCTCATCACGAGTTTTGGTCAAACCTTCAGTGATTCTTCCAATCTCTCTCAGCACCCTGCCGATGACTACGCTCCGATCTTGACGAAAGATTCTTTTGGTGAACCCGTCATCTTCTGGACTCGTTCTGAAGACTCTAACCACGAGATCATTCGATTTAACCCTCTGACTGAGCAAACCACCTCCGTTGCCGGCGGACAATTTCCCAGCGCCATCGTTGGAATCGATGGAGTAACTCACCTGATCTATTCTCGTGACCGCGATCTCTACTACAAAAATGATCGCTCGACGAATTTGGAAGAAGCTGAAGAAGTTCGGGTTGTTTCGACTCCAAATGTTTCTGAATATAACGTTTCTATCGGCCTCGGAACTTCCGGTGAAGTACTCGTTGCTTTCGAAAGTGCAGGTTCGTTGTTTATCTCTCTCTTGAATAACGAAGGACGTTTTGGGAATCCATTTGAACTCGTTTCGGGAGGAGCCTCAGATCCTCAGTTGCTCCAAGAAAGTAATGGTAAGATCTTTTTGGCTTATACCCTAAGCGGAGATATTTACTATAGCGATCTCACCAACTTGGTGGCTCCCAAGCCGATTCGAGTGACCCATACCCCAGATTCCGTAGAAACGCGTCCCGATATGCGTCTGGATATTCACGGCGATCTTCACTTGAGTTACTACCTCGATGGCGAGGTCTACTACGTGACAAATTCGTCTAAGCCTGAAGTTTCTTTTGAAGCCGATCATGTAACGGGTGAACAACCTTTGCACGTTCAGTTCAGTGACACCACTCAGGGTCAAGTCGAAGTTTGGCTTTGGGATTTTGGTGATGGGACAACTTCAGAAGAACAAAACCCTCAACATGTTTATGAGGCGCCAGGAGCTTACACCGTATCGTTAAGCGTCATCGGGCCGGGGGGGCAATCGGAATTGGTGATGGAAGAGTACATCACAGTTCAAAATCCCAGTAATTTGATGTGGACTCCGGACATGGAGGTTTTCCCTCAGCAGGAAAATGTGTGGATCCCCGTCATCGGATCCTTTGTCGAGCCAGTGGGGGCGATTTCGATCGCCGGGTATTTCGATACCAACTTGATCACTCTCAATGAGATCACTCTCACGAGTACCTACAGCTTGACGGCTTCCCCAGAGCTCTTTATCACGAATATTTCGAATGAAGGCGCTGAAGGATTCTTTACAGTGGCGATGCTGGTGGATTTTCCGGATACCGGGGGAGAAGACGGAGCTGGTAATGGTGAATTTGAAGGACGAGTCTTGCCTCCAGGCGACCGTCGCCGATTGGTCAACTTAATCTGCGATTTGAACTCCCAAACTGCGTTCGAGGAAAGTGCACAGATCCGTCTGGCTAATACCGTGGGTCCCACTCGAATTTCCTGTACGTACACCATTGGAACCGCTTCCCAATTTCCGGTATTGACCTCAGGACAAATAAAATTTTTAGATATATTCAACCCAGAGCCCACCTTCGTCCGAAGTGATGTTGATCTCAATGGTTCTCGGGATATTTCAGACGCGATTAGCCTGCTGGATTACCTCTTTTTAGGGAATTTTCAGCTAAAATGCCCGGATGCAGCCGACTACGACGATTCCGGGTTAGTCGACCTGAGTGACGCCATCGCCATCTTGGCCTTCCAATTCTTGGGGGACCGAACTCCAGCGATTCCCTTCCCCACGGAAGGGGCGGATCCGACCGAAGATAATCTTCCTGAATGTGAGCTTTGACATTCTGGAATGAATGATTAAAATACGCGTCCTCATTCGATAAGTATTTTATCGGGGTGTAGCTCAGCCTGGCTAGAGTATCTGCTTTGGGAGCAGAGGGTCGTTGGTTCGAATCCAGTCACCCCGACCATTGAAAGTC
>JANQLS010000190.1 GCA_028280485.1 Planctomycetota bacterium | reverse complement strand
ATGATCGTGTAATTAAAGATAAATTACACGACCATTTTTTTTTAATTTGGGCTGCCAGAAATGATTAAAAATTCACAGCCTCGGAGCGTGCGGACTACTATGACTACTATTTGATGTTTTTTTACGGTACGATAGAACCGTCCGATGCCTCCCGCATCAACCCCTTTAATTTAGGTAAAATCCACTTCGAGGATTCTCGACATGGCAAAATATCTTTCACAAAATTGGCTTCTCGATCGACGTCACTTTTTACGAGGCTTAGGCGTTTCATTAGCCTTACCCTTGCTCGATTGCATGCAGCCTCTTCATGCAAGGTCGAAAGATCTTAAACCTCATCGAAGTGTTTTTATTTACCTTCCCAATGGGGTGAACACCAACGACTACGAGATCACTGAGGCTGGTGCTCATTACAAGCTATCGCGCATTCTTTCACCCCTTGAAAAACATCGCACTCATATCACTCCCATATCAGGGCTTTACCATCCCAACTCGTTTGGAATCGCCCACAGTGCGACGCAAACTTGGTTAACTGGGGCTAAGCACGGCCCCACCGACCGCAACTCCATTTCGGTCGATCAATTTATCGCTCAAGTCACCGCGCCCAAAACACGTTATCCTTCGCTTGAACTGAGTAATCAAGGTCAAACCCTAGCGGTGAGCGCCGATGGTGTTTCCCTTCCCGCTCGTAAAAATCCTTCGGTTGTTTTTAGGAGTCTTTTTGTGGAGCCGAAAGGCGGAGTAGAGAATCAACGTCGAGGTTTACGTCGTAAACAAAGCATGCTCGATCTCGTGTTGGGGGATGCCAAGTCGTTAAGTAAAAAACTTGGAAGAGAAGATCGCGGTCGACTCGAACAATACTTAGTTTCGGTTCGTGAAGTCGAGGTACGAACGAAGAGAGCGGAAGCTTGGCTCGACACGCCGAGGCCTAAGATCGATTCGGGGACAGCAGCAAAATTAAATCGTAACATTCCCCTCGAACGCTTAGGTGAATACTTACGTACGGTCTACGACATTATCGTGTTAGCGTTTCAAACGGATGTGACTCGTGTCGTCACTTTCAATACGGGTAATGAAGGGACGGGTCCAAAAGTGCCAGAGATTGGGGTCAATCGGGATCGTCATTCTCTTTCCCATCACAACGGAAACAAAGAAGCGCTTGAGCAACTCACTCGAAGCGATACTTTTAACATTCAACAATTCGCTTACTTCCTGGAACGCCTATCAAAGATCAAAGAGGGCGATAAGACCTTGCTCGACACCACAGTGTCGCTCTACGGTAGTGGATTATCCTACGGTAATAGTCATGGGACGACGAGTTTACCCTTAGTTTTAGCTGGAGGTAAAGGTCTCGGCTTCAAGCATGGTGCACATGTTGATTTCAATCAACATGTGAAAAGCTTTAGTGGTTACGGCAAGGGCTTAGGTGTCTACCACCGCCCAGTGAATGATAAGGCTCATTTTAGTAATCTTCTGTTGACGATCGCTCAACAGATGGGAGTTAAGGCCGAGAAGTTTGCCGATTCCAATGGAAGGATCTCGGAGATTGTTTCATGAGATTCTTTAAGACCTTTCAATCTTTTTCGCTCTTCTTGATTCTTTTAGCAAATATCACATCGACTAAAGATTATTTTGTTTTCTCCGCTGAATCTAAAAAAACGACCGACAAGGAAAATGCAAAATCCTTAAGAGACTACGTCCCTCAGGCGGGCGTTTTTCCTCCGAAGGGCGTTGGAGTTCACTACGCCGGGGATCTAGTGGTCAGTGATCCCATCAATCGTCGTGGTGGTCTTCGTCATGAAAATAATGAACAACGTCACTACTTCGCGATGCTTCCCTACGGCATGGTTTGGTACCACGGAGCTCCCGCCGATATTCGGGATATCCCCTGGGGGACTCACATGCACGGGCGATTCTTGTTACCACCCAAGGGTGAGGAAGAAACCATTCCCCGGCTCGATGACAAAAAGCTGAGGCGTTATCCCCTCTCCAAGTACAACCACGCCCTCTTACTTGAAGACACCGTTAGTTTTTATTCGCGACGAGGACGAACTTGGAAAGTTGTGGGGATCGAACAAGGCACCGGACCAGCGAGGCTCTTAAAGCTTTCAGTTGAACCCATCGGTCCTGAGATCGAGGGGGGTATCAATAAGCCGATTCGTTTTAATATCGATCCCGCCACTCGCGTTTGGAAAAACAAAAGCCTCGTTAAAATGGATCAAGTGAAAGCCGGGCAGAAGATTCATGTCAATCTCACTTGGGGTCCATTTAAAAGCCAAGCGACTACCGATATCTGGTTGGATGAAGAAAGTTTAAAAGCTCATACTGAAATTCAACGACAGCGCCATATCAAACAGATGCGCTCACGCTTTCTTCCTGGCTGGGTAGATGCTGTGAAGAATAACGATACGGGTGGGGGAGAAGTGACCGTCACGCTCTTCGGAGGAATGGATTCGTCTCTTTATAATGACATTACCAAAAAGAGAGGAACTCTAAAAATTTGCAACGCTGAAACTACTCTTCGAACTTGGGGCTATCACCAAGAGTATTCCGTTCCGAGTGGGATCATAGAATTAAAAGAAACAAAGAATCCTCCCTTGGGAAGCAGCGGTATTCAGCTTCGACTGAGTCTTAATCGTATGCTCGATGGATTTCGCCCGGGTCGCATCATTCGTGTCAGAGGCCCGTGGACTTATGTTTTACTCGCACACGATGAATGGATCATGAACGAAGAAGCTCTCAAAGAATCAAAGAAGATGAAACTACCATGAGAGCTAGGCCCTTTTCTTTACAGGTGAAACCAGCGTTGTTGTTCAAGCTGAGTGCTGTGTTAATGATGGCGCAGTTTTTGGTTTCTCCATCAACACTTGCAAAAGATTCTTCTAAGGGGGAACTCGAGGCTTTCTTTAAAACTCATTGTTTGCGTTGTCACAACAGTGAGAAAAGGAAGGGGAGGTTTCGTCTCGATAATCTATCGAGAGATTTCGATGATCCCCAGGTCGCCGAGAAGTGGGGTGAAGTCGTCTTTCGCATCAATGCTGGAGAGATGCCTCCACCAAAAGAGCCCCAGCCCAGCGCAGCTGAGATTCGAACTGCCGTTGAAATCTTAACAAAAAAGATTCGTGAAGGTTCTCGCGCCCGTATGGCTAAACGAGGTTTAGTTGAACATTACCGTCTAAGCCGACAAGAATATGCTCATACCGTTTACGATCTATTGGGCGTGGTTTTCGATGTGGAAGCCCCGGGTGCATTCAATGAAGATCCGCGCTTGCATGGCTTTGACCGAATCGGTTCTCTCTTAGCGACAGCTCCGGCTCATATCGAACGTTATTTTGATGCTGCGAATACCATTATCAAACTTGCGTTTGATGACCATAATCCTCCCTCAAGAATAGATCGAATTGAGGCGGGTAAAAACAAGCGCCGTCTTCTTCAATTGGGTGAGATTTGGAATTTCGCTCGTTTAAGAACACCCGGTCACTATCGATTTAAAATCAAAGTGAGTGGTTTACCCGCATTCACAGGGAGAGTGCCGCGATTGTCGCTTTGGCACAATCATCATAAAAAATCGTTTGCGGGAATCGACCTTAAAACATCTGAAGACAAGCCGGAAACGATTGTTTTCGAAGGATTGTTCCCAGCGGGTGGTTACGCCATTCGTAATCACGCTCGATCCCAAAACCATCCCAACGGAGCTTACAAGCTCTATCGGAATGAGCTTATCGATGCCGATCAATCCATCGCAACTTATAAGGGAGGATTCAATTCCTTTCGAACAAAGGTCGTCGATGAACAAGGTCGGCCAGTGATGCCTTTGTTGTTGATCGACTGGGTTGAAGTTGAGGGGCCATTGACTCCTGAAGATGTCATGGCGAAGCGTAAGCTGGCGGTTCCTTTGGATGTCGAAGATCCTAAAGAAATGCTCAAGGCGCTTAAACGCTTTTCGGAGCGGGCTTGGCGTCGACCGGTTTCTGAGGCAGAACTAAAGCCTTATTTGCAATTTATTGCTAAAGAGCAAGAGACGGGTGAATCCTTTCCGAATGCTTATCGTTCGGCGCTCACGGCGATGCTGGTGACGCGTAGCTTTTTCAATCTTGAAGAAGGATCTCCCGATTTTAATCGATTGAAGGTTCATGACTTTGAACTGGCGAGTCGACTCTCTTACTTTCTATGGAGTTCGATGCCGGATGAGAAGCTCTTTGATATTGCTCGGACGGGAAATCTCAATAAGTCTCAAGTTTTGACTGCCGAATTGGATCGCATGATGAGTGATTCAAAAATCGAACGTTTTCTTCATTCCTTTCCTAAGCAATGGTTGCAATTACATCGTGTGGGAATGTTTCAGCCCGATCCTCGCCTTTACCCAAAGTACGATCCTTGGTTGGAAGAGAGTATGGTGATGGAGACCACCGCTTACTTCCGAGAGATGTTTAAGAAGGACTTGCCCTTAAGTGAATTGGTTGACTCCAATTGGACGA
>JANQLS010000175.1 GCA_028280485.1 Planctomycetota bacterium | reverse complement strand
ATGATCGTGTAATTAAAGATAAATTACACGACCATTTTTTTTTAATTTGGGCTGCCAGAAATGATTAAAAATTCACAGCCTCGGAGCGTGCGGACTACTTTGGACGACTACTAAACTTGTATTTTTGTCCTCATTCCACTTATGATAAGAATTGAGTATTAAATCTGAAAAACCCTTTTCACACTCAATCCCGATCATAAAATCCATGCTAAAACTGAGCACTCTCACCCTCCTTCTTTCCTTCCTCCCCACGTTCATTCTTGCCGACCATCACAGCTCAAACTGGCACGGTTACCTCGGATCAAAACGCGATGGTTTTGCTAAAGGATTTCAAGTGCCCCAATCTTGGCCGAAGAATCTGCAAAAGAAATGGCAAGTTCCAGTCGGCGGAGGTTATGGAACGGCGATCATTCACCAAGATCGCATTTACGTCCACGCACGTCAGATGGGGGAAGAGATCCTTCACTGCCTTGAACTCAAAACCGGAAGTACCATTTGGAAAAAAGGGATTCAAACTCCCTTCAAAATGGGAGGCGGCGGCGAACGCCATGGAAAAGGTCCGAAGTCGAATCCCATCTATTCGGATGGGCGCATCTTCACGATGAGCATCACGGGGATCCTTCGGGCTTGGGATGCAAAATCAGGTGATAAACTTTGGGAAAAAGATTACAGTAAACAATTCGGTAAAGGCCATCCCTACTGGGGTACGGCGACCTCTCCCATCGTCGATGGTGATCGGGTGATCGCTCACTTCGGGAATTGTAAAAAGGGTGCGCTCATCGCATTGAATGTTAAAACGGGAAAAGAGGTTTGGACTCAAGGAGAAGATGGCACTTGTTACTCTTCGCCGCTTTTAGTCGATATCGAAGGTGTTCGTCAAATTGTTGAATGTAACCACCGAGCCTTAGTGGGCGTGGAAAGTAAAACAGGGAAACTCTTATGGGAGTTTCCTTTCCCGCACATCGGTACCGATCAAAACATGCCCACTCCCACCTTTAATAAAGGACAAATATTAGTAGGCGGAGAAAACCGCGGCATCATGGGAGTTTTACCCCAGCTCATCGATGGCAAGTGGAAAGCGACGAAACAGTGGCACCAAAAGAAGCTGGCCCTCGACATGGCCTCAACTATCATGAACGATGGTTTACTTTATGGTTTTTCACACTACGATCGCGGCCGCTTGTTCTGTTTAGATCCAAAGGATGGAAAAGTCCTTTGGGAGAGTCCGGGAAGAACTGGGCAGAACGCCATGTTTTTGTCGATTCCTGGCTACGTCGTTGCTCTCATCGATCACGGTGAAGTTCGCCTTCTAAAAGCTAACCGCGAAAAATACGAAGTCGCCGCCAAATATCGAGTCGCGGATGGTCAAACCTGGGCGCCACCAGTCTTGATTCAAGATCAATTGATGATCAAAGGATTAGAAGATTTGACGGTTTGGTCGTTTAAGTAGTCTTTAAGTAGTCGGCTCACCCCGTGAGCCGGTGTCGCATTCGATTTATGTTTAAAAAGAATTAAGGCCTGGCGAACAATGTATTGTTGCTCGTTAGGCCTTATTTCTATGCCGTCCCGGCTCACGGGGTGAGCCGACTACTTTGTGCGGATTACTTCTTCTTCCTCACTCGCTTAGGAAAGGGTTTCGACATATCGCCCCAATGCTTGGAAGGGGTGTGAGCTTCTTTAAAGATTTCTTTCGCTCGCTTCACGTGCTCAGGATATTGATCGGCTAAGTTTTTGGTTTCACCGATGTCCTTTTCTAAGTCATAGATTTGGATGGGACTATTAATGTCTTTACGTAGATTTTCTTGGATCGCCTTCCATTTCCCCCAACGAGCAGCTCGTTTTCCTCCTCGTTCAAAAAACTCCCAATAGAGATAGTCATGTCGCTTTTGTTCTTTCCCAAGTAGGGTTGGAACAAAACTGATGCCATCAACATTTTTAGGCGCAGCGACTCCGGCTAACTCACAGGCGGTAGACAGAAAATCCCAATGAGCTGAAATGTGCTTTGTAACCGTGCCCGGTTTAATTTTTCCCGGCCACGTGGCGATCAAGGGAACTCGAATGCCACCTTCGGTGAGATCTCGCTTAAAACCTCTCAGGGGACCATTCGAATCAAAAACATTCGGGCGATGCCCACCCTCTTTATGGGGACCGTTATCTGAAGTGAAAAGAATCAAAGTGTCTTTTTCAATACCCAATTCTTTTAACAAGGCCGTCACTTGCCCCACTCCTTCATCCATCTTCACCATCATCCCCGCAAAGGCAGCTACGGGGTTACGAACATTTGGGCCTTTGTATTTCCCGATAGTGTTTTCATACTCTGCGAATTTCTTTCTAAAGGGGGCGGTGTACTTTTCGGGCACGTGCATCGATGCGTGGGGAATCGTCCACGGCAGGAAACAGAAGAACTTTTCTTCTTTATTGTCTCGAATGAATTTTAAAGCTCGCTCCATGATCAAATCATGAGCGTAAGTCTTTCCATCGAGTTCGACTTTCTTAAGATTGTCGTAGAGCCAAGTGGGATAGTAAGTGTGGGCATTTCGTTGACAGTTATAACCATAAAATACATCGAAGCCTTGATAGAGGGGATCTCCCTCGGAACCGGGATTACCCAAACCCCACTTACCGAACGCACCCGTTTTATAACCCGCTTTTTTGAGGAGCTTGGCTACCGTTACAGTATCTTTAGGCATCGGGGCTTGACCCACGGGTTTTACTTCTCGATTTCCTCGAACATAAGCGTGTCCGGTGTGCAGTCCCGTCATCAGAGAGCATCGAGTTGGAGCACACACGGTGCTTCCCGAATAGTGTTGGGTAAACTTCAAACCATTTTTAGCGAGAGAATCAACATGAGGAGTTTTAAAGAACTTTTGGCCGTAACAGCCCACATCCCCATATCCCGCATCGTCGAGCATGATGTAGATGATGTTGGGTTTCTCTTGCGCATTCGAATGAACACCAACAAAAAGAGAAATGAACAATAACGAAAGAAGTAAACACAAGTGAGGTCTCATCGAAGGCTCCCGCAAAAGTCATTAGAATTTAATTAGCATGATTAAGGGGTGGAAGGTACATCCACTCGCAACAGATGAGCTTAGCCCTTTTAAAGAGCAGATTCCAGTCCTCACTCACGATTCTGACCATTTCAGATCGAAGATTCTCGATATTGCCTCCGAGTTCTGCCACTCTCTTGCAATGCGAAATAAAAATTGGTTTCATGAGTGCGCTCCGACCGAACAGTCGGATTGGGAGTTAACATTCCGATTTGAATCATCAACTTAAGAGCCCATAAAAGACCATGAATTCACCTGCAATCCCTCAAAACAGGCTAAATCTTCCCGAAACTCTATGGTGGGAAGAGGGTGATCTCTATCTCTTAGATCAAACTCAACTTCCCCTCAACGTTGTGGGTGAACTTCAAACCAGCCTTGAGCACGTGAGCGACTCGATCAAAGCTCTCAAAGTTCGGGGAGCTCCGGCCATCGGAGTGGCCGGTGCCTACGGCCTCTTAGTCGGATTGAAAGAAGATCGAAAATTAGGCCTCGATGATTTTTTAAAACAAGTTCATTCAAAGGCCGAATGGTTAGGGGAAGCTCGGCCTACCGCAGTGAATCTCAAATGGGCTCTTAAACGAATGGTGGAATTTGCAAATCAGCAATCAACCACTGAAAGCGGTGAACTCTACGACCTGATGCTCTCAGAAGCGAAGCGCATCCACGAAGAAGACCGTGAACTCTGCCGCATGATCGGAGTTCATGGAGCAGAATTGATTCAACCCGGCCAAGGAGTTTTAACTCACTGTAATGCCGGTTCCCTCGCCACTTCTGAATTTGGTACAGCGACTTCCCCAATGTACGTCGCCCACCAAAACCAAGTGCCTTTTAAAGTCTATGCGGATGAAACTCGCCCCCTACTTCAAGGAGCTCGCTTAACCAGTTGGGAACTTCAACAAGCAGGAATCGATGTCACTTTGATCACCGACAATATGGCGGCCCACATCATGTCACAGGGTTTAATCGATGTCGTGATCACCGGAACGGATCGAGTGGCTGCGAATGGAGATGTCGCCAATAAAATTGGAACATTGGGCGTCGCTATCTTGGCGAAACATTTTGGCATTCCTTACTACGTCGCGCTTCCTTACTCCACCATCGATTTCAATATGGAGGAAGGGCATGGCATCCCCATCGAAGAACGAGCCTGGGAAGAGGTCACTCACTTCGGAGAGAGAAGGACCGCCCCCGAAGATATTCAGGTCAGAAGCCCCGCATTCGACGTGACTCCCCACGAGTTAGTCGCCGGACTGATCACCGAAAAAGGGCTGATTTTGCCTCCTTTTAAAGAGAATCTGCAGAAACTCTATTCTCAGGGCTAAGAATCCCCCAATATTCTATCCCTATATCAATTCGTCTTTGTTGAATCTTGCTCCTTCGGAGGCTGCTTCAACCGTTCCAGCAAATCTTCGATTTGCTTCCACTCCGCTAAACATAGGCTCTACGAGCCTACGTTCGCGACCGAGTTGATCCCAACTCGGATTAGTTCCTGTTTATTCAACAGGAACTAATTAAGGGCTTGCATGCCCAAGCGAACTGCGATTATAGTTTTAGGCATGCTAAGAATTGTCGAAGGGTCCGCATTCAATTCTCCAGAGAATTCTGAACACTCACTTCAGAGTGAACGGCGTTCGGCCGGAAATTGTAACTTCCAATCGAAAGTCCCCAAACTCGACCGCAGAAGTTTCCTCACGATCGGAAGCCTCGGAGCCCTTTCCCTCCCCCTCCTTCTTCAAGCTAAAGAACTCCAATCTAAAAAGACCTCCAAGCCAGCCATTACTGGCAAGTCGGTGATCTTTCTGTTTCAACAAGGGGGCCCCAGCCAATTTGAAACATTCGATCCCAAGGAAGATGGCCCTACCGAATCGCGATCGGTCAACGGCACGATTCCCACTTCCGTACCGGGTCTCCGATTTGGAAGTGCACTACCTCGCTTAGCCAAAATCGCTCATAAACTCACGATCGTGCGTTCATTCCAAACTCAAAACGCAGGTCACAATATTCAACCGATCGTGAGCTCCCATTCCTTTGATGCGAACATGGGAACTCACTTCTCTCGCTACCACGGAGTGACCGACCCCCAAACCGGAATGCCGACTAACGCCGTGCTCTTCCCGCAAACGGTAAACTCAGAAGTGACAGAGGGAAGAGGCCGGGGAAATTTAGCTGCGACCGGACCCTACAGTAAAGACTTCAGACCTTTTACTCCGGGCAAAGGCGGAAAACTGCAATCGGATATGACACTGCGTCTTTCCCCTGATCGCTTAGATGACCGACGCCAACTCCTGGTGGAACTCGATCGATTAGAACGATCGGTCGATGCCACTGGCAATCTTCAAAGTTTAGATAAACTCCAAAAGCAAGCTTATGAGCTTCTACTAAGTGGTGGAGTTTCCAGCGCATTAAATTTAGCGTTAGAAGATGAAGCAACTCTTAAAAGGTACGACACCCGCAACTACATGCACTCGTCACGTTGGAACATCGTGAATCGAGGACGAAGAGGTTATTACAATGGACAAGCGGCCACCCTGGGTCACTTGCTCTTACTCTCACGTCGATTGTGTGAAGCGGGTTGTGGGTTTGTTACCGTGCACGCGGGCTACGAAGGGGTGTGGGACATGCACGCGGATGGAAACAATCTCAACATGGTCGACGGGATGGATGCCGTAGGTTATTCCTTCGATCACGCCGTCGCGGCACTGATCGAGGACATCGAAGCCCGAGGACTGCAAGACAAGATCCTCTTAGTCGCAACGGGAGAGATGGGGCGAACCCCCAAGATCAACAAACGAGGAGGCCGAGATCACTGGGCTCGATTGGCTCCTCTCCTTCTCTACGGGGGTGGTATCGATGGCGGTAAAGTCATAGGTAGATCCGACTCCCGAGGCGGAGAACCCGGTTCCGATGCATTTAACCAGAAGCATTTGATCTCGACGATCCTCAACACTTTGGTCAACCTGAGTGAACTCCGATTAGACCCCCAAGCTCCCCCGCAATTAACACAGCTTCTGTCTCACGACCCGATCCAAGGTGTTTTATAAAGGGTGTTTAGAGAATTTCCTCGCCATTTCCTCACAAGGCTCTAACAAATCTCTGCAAAACTTTAATTTTTAAAATTCAGGGGCACTTTTAAACCCAGAAACCCGCTTATACGTTTGGGGTTTAGAATTGGGAGTGATCCAATTTTCGGGCGCGTAAAGATCTAAAAAGAGAGAGTTCGTTTCATGACTAAAGCACTATCCGCTATCGCTGCTTCCTTCAGTCTCCTGGCCCTCGCTGGAGTGTCCTATCTCATCATCAATCCCCCGGCTGCGGCTCCCGATACTTTGGGTGAATCCCAGCCTTCATCGCTTCAAAGTCAAATTGAAGATTTACAAGATCAGGTCAAAAAATTAGCCCAAGAGAATCGAGAACTGAGCCTCTTAGCTAATATGTCAAGCTCGACACCTAATACTTCTTTGAACGAAGACGACTTGGACTCTGAAGCTGAGAATAATTCTGACGAAGAGAAGGAAGGAACTTCTGAGAATAATGGAATCGGCAATCGACTCGCCGCCCTGGAAACTCGAGTGCGAAGCTTAGAAGAAGATCCGATTCAACGCGGCTTTACTTACCTTGAATCCCAAAACGCTGAATTACGCAAACGAGGAATCTACAACTTAGAAAATCTTGCGAAGAATGATCCTGAAGCTCGCCAAGCCATCTACGATATGCTCAAAGACGGCGATGCTGGAGTTCGCTTAGCTGCCTTGGATACCCTCACTGATATCAACGACAAGGAAGTCATCCCTTATGCTCGTCAATTACTAGACGACCAAAGTACGAGCGTCCAACGAGAAGCGATCAACACCTTGACTCGATTAAAAGATACCGAGGCCGCCGGAGATATCGCTCAGTTCATCAACAGTGAAAACAAAGATCTTCGCCGTATGGCCGCTGATTCCATGGGTAAATTGAAATACGCCGCATCAGCTGATCTCTTGCTTCAGGCTCTGGGTGACTCCGATGCCTACGTTCGAGGTCAGGCCATCTCTTCACTCGGTGAAGTTGGAGCCAAACAAGCTCTTCCCCAACTTCGAGAACTCTACGCCACACAAAATCAATCGAATCCAGGACGAGATAGCGATCATCGTTATCGAATCGTCACGGCGATGAAACAATTGGGAGATCGCTCGGGTATCGATGCTGAAATCGATCGCCTAGGAACATTAGCTTTAGAGAAGGGAAGTGGAAGCGCCATGCGAAGCTTGATGTACCTCGGTCGAGGAGAACCCAAAGCCAAGGAATACTTCCAAAAGATTTCTGAAACC
Source organism: Planctomycetota bacterium (assembly GCA_028280485.1). GTDB lineage: Bacteria > Planctomycetota > UBA8108 > UBA8108 > JACQVS01 > JANQLS01. The sequence goes on along the minus strand of JANQLS010000175.1, from coordinate 87,278 downwards.
AGTCAAAATGATTGGCTGAGACGAGAAGCAAAGCGAATGATCTCAGGGGGCGGAGATCGTGAACGCTCCCGAAGAGGGAGAGAACGCGGTGGTTAATCGTCTCGCTTTAACTTAAAACAGCAAAATTTGGTAGCCAATCTCGATGGAGGTTGGCTACTTTCATAACTACTCTATGTATAAATCGATTTCTTCATCCCCACTTCCAACAATTGTTCTTTTGGCCCTCTTTCACCTCGGAACAAATCATCTTTTCTCTGAAGACATCGTCTTCGATAGTAAAGGCTTTGAAGAACTCCCCCTCAAATGCCTACCTGTGGGATGGAAGCCTTTTCATGCCCCATCTCATCCTTCGGTTCATGTCGCTCATGGAGGGGCCTTCGGATCTAAAAAATGCTTGAGGATTGTGCGTTCCAAATCGGGCGGTTGGACCTCTCTTTCGAGAAAATTTAAAGAGCCCCAAAAACGCATCTCGATTGAATTCTCCTTTGCATTTAGTCATTCAAAAGGTCGGACTCTCAACCTTTGGACTCATGAACCCGGTGGCAAAGATGCCAGTCAGTTCAACATCTGTATTCAAAATGGATCTCTTCAACAATACGACGGAAGAACTAAAACTTGGGAACTCATCACTAAAGATATAGTTGCCACTCGAGATCCTACAAAACCAGTGTGGCATCGCTTTCGGGCTATCGTGGACGCACAAAGTAAGGGAATCGACTTTTGGATCTCAAAACCTCATATGGAAACTTTCCCGACTCAAGCCATCACTCGACATGCTTATAGGACGGGATTACCGCTGGGAGCCATCGACATCGTCTCGGGGACTAGGATTGCGGCTAAGGCTTGGTATTTGATCGATGATCTTAAGATTACCGGTGGTGACTCCCTTCCTGCCCCAGGCAAAGTTCAACCCTTGCCTGCTCCCTTTCCCTTGTGGTCGGGAAAAGAAATCCCCAAGGACGTGAAGAACATTCCATTCGTCGCTGGCGTTCAACATTCAACGATCCATCGAGCGACTCAAGACGGATATAAATTTTTACATGGGGCAGCGATCATCGCCTACAAGGGGACTTTATTCGCTCATTGGGCGAACAGCCCCACCAATGAAAACGGCCCCCACGAAACTCTTCAAGGCCGACGATCAAAAGATGGCGGTCAAACGTGGAGTGACCTTGAGATGATCGGCCCGGGCTACAAAGGCCTAGATCGACACAGTCATGGGGTCTTCATGATTCACCAAGATCGACTTTGGGTTATCTGTAGTAAATTCGGGATGGGTGTCCCCGGTCGACGTTTTCCGGGATTACATTCCGAAGCCTTTGTTCTGAACGAAAAGACGAACAAATGGGATTGGAAAGGCCCGGTGATGAAAAACTGTTGGCCGTTCGATGAACCAGTTCCCTTATCGAATGGAAACTTTGCCACGGGGGGAATGAATAAAGATGGCTATCCCGTCGTAGCGATCAGTGAAGGTAAGAATATCTTAAAGTGGAACACCATCCCGATCCCCTTTCCCGTTCAACTCAAACCGAGTTTCGCCGAAACTTCCATTTGGGGAAAAGGTAAAGAATTGCTGGCTGTAATTCGAGGAGGAGGCAATCGGGCCTGGGTGTCTACAAGTAAAAACTCGGGAAAAACTTGGGCCCAGGCCCAACCCAGTAATTTACCCATGCCTCGCGCCAAAGCTTATTTGGGTCATTTGTCTACAAAACAACTCTTCTTAATCTCCAACCTCAACGATCGACATACTCTCATCGTTTCAGTCAGCCAACCGGGCAAAACGACATTATCAAAAATGTGGAAAATTCGATCGGGTAAATCCATTCCCCCTCGATTTCCCGGTAAAGCCAAGAGTAAACAATGGTCTTACCCCTTCGGTTACGAGCATAATGGAAAGCTCTATGTCGTCTACTCCATCGGCAAGGAAGACTGTGGTTTGTCGATCATCCCGTTGAAATCCTTGATGATATAAATTCTACGCATCACTCCCATGATCAGAAAAAGCCAATCCATCGCATTAGTTTTAACGTTCGTAACCTCTCTCTTCATTCCACTCCATTCACTGCAGGCCAATCCGAAAAAGCCCAATGTCGTTTTGATTGTCGCGGATGATTTGGGCTGGGCTGATTTAGCTTGCTACGGAAGCACTCTTCACGAAACCCCTAATTTAGATCTTCTCAGCCAAGAAGGAGTGAAGTTCACCTCTGCGTATTCTTCGGCTGCCATTTGCTCTCCGACTCGGGCTGCAATCCTCACCGGAAAGCATCCTGCCAGAATGGGAATGACCATTTGGCATGAGTGGGCCGCTCGGGGACCGGATCGACAAGGGGAATGGTTAGCTGCAGAAGCTGAACCCAACCTTCAACGAAAAGAGAGAACTCTGGCTGAAGTCTTAAAGTCAGCGGGATACAAAACGTTTCATGTCGGGAAATGGCACTTGGGTGATGCGGCTCACTATCCTGAGACTCAAGGTTTTGAAATCAACCTCGGCGGCACTCTTTGGGGAGCACCCCCAACTTTCTTTTGGCCCTACCGAGGACCTTTCGGTTCTGAATTGAGATACATTCCTGGAATCGTGGGCGGTCATAAGGGAGAGTACTTAACCGACCGCTTAACGACTGAAGCCCTCAGCTTAGTTGAAAAGCATAAGGATCAACCCTTTTATCTCAATCTCTGGTTCCATACCGTCCATACTCCGATCGAAGGTAAAAAAGAACTCGTCGAGTACTTTAAGAAAAAAGTTAAGCCCGGCGCTCAACACGATCACCCGATCTACGCGGCGATGGTTAAAAGCCTGGATGAGAATGTCGGTAGAGTGTTGAAGAAACTCGATGAGTTGAAATTAAAGGATAACACCTTAGTGATCTTCACCTCGGATAATGGAGGGGTTGTTCATACCACGCGCTGGGGAGTCGTGACCGACAATTCTCCATTTCGATCAGGTAAGGGCTCTCTTTACGAGGGAGGAATTCGAGTTCCTTTATTGATCCGAATGGGATCTCGATTTAAAAAGGGGACCGTCATCCCTGAACCGGTCACCAGTCACGATTTATTTCCAACGATCATCGAATTGCTGGGAGTTCAAAGTCACTTTAAAAATAAAAAGATCGATGGCTTAAGCCTCAAACCTTTATTAAACGGTGAGGAAGCTTCTCTCAATCGAAAAAACCTTTACTGGCATTACCCCCACTTTTATCCAACGACTCAACCCGTCAGTGCCATTCGCCAAGATAAGTACAAGCTGCTTCACTTCCATATTCAAAATCGATATGAGCTTTACGATCTCACCACAGATCAGGGCGAGAGAACGAACCTCATGAAAAAGCATCCAAAAGTCGGAGAAGGCATAAAAAATGAACTTGAGGCATGGCTGAGTTCGATCGATGCAAAATTCCCGAGGAAAATAAAAAAATAAGCGGAGTGTATCTTCGCGCAACACAAGATGATTTCAAGATTCGATATGGCTTGTAGCGCCTGGGCCAACTCTGGCGGAAGCCAATGACTGTCCCAGGCCACTCCCTAAATTGAGAACCAACCTTATATAGTTTTTTTGGATCGAATAGGAATGGCCACCCACAAGGGGTGGCGCTACAGGGTCCGCTGCCATTTCTTAAGTGAATTAGTTCCATTCACTTCGTCTTAAAAATCGAACTCTGAACAACCTCGTGAACAAGGTCTCTCAATCGATTACCGTTCTTCGATAAATTCTTCACAATGCGTTCGACCTCCGGGCGATCAAGAATTTCTAATCGACGCCCACTGGCGTAAGTTAACATCTTTTGGGTCAAGCAACGAACGACATCGCCTTCTCGCTTTAACAGCAACTTCTTGAGTGCAACGATATCATTAATTGGAGTGCCATCTCCCAGCTCACTTGAACTGTCGATCGGTTTTCGTGGCTTCGAGTAATGGGTGCGCCACTTCCCGATCGGATTATAATTTTCGAAGGCAAATCCGTAGGGATCGATTTTCTGGTGGCATCCCGAACAAGCTTCGACCTTACGGTGTTGCTCTAATTGTTCCTTGAGAGTCTTCGCTCCCCTGAGGTCGGGCGAGAGGGGTTCCACATCGGGAGGCGGGGGTGAAGGTGGAGTCCCCAAAATGTTTTCTAACAACCAAACCCCTCTGACGATGGGCGAAGTATCGACTCCATTCGCCGTAGCGGTCATCACACTCGGTTGAGTTAAAATCCCACCTCGTCGAGGATCCTTAACTTTGACTTTGCGAAAACCATCTCCCCACACATCCTTACGATCGTAAAGAATAAAGGCGACTCGTTCGTTGAGGAATGTGTAATCGGAATCGATAAAGTTCCTAATGGGACCATTGTTTTGAAGTAAATCCTTAAAGAAAGCGATGGTTTGTAAAACCATCTGCGGCTCCATTTGCCGATCCCAATAAATCCTAAAGGGTCCCCCTTGTTCGGGAGGCATCGAACCGAGTTTATCGAGCCTCAACCAAACCTGAGTAAACCTTCGATAAAAAGATGCACTCTTAGAATCAGATAACATACGCTCGACTTGCTGAGCAAGAACTTTCGGTTGTAGGATTTTTTTACTTTGAGCTAACTTAAAAAGCTCATCATCGGGCATCGAAGACCAAAGGAAGTAGCTCAATCGCGTAGCGAGCTCGTACGCGCCGAGTTGATCTTGTGATGTCTCTTCGAGGTAGTAAAAGCGAGGAGAAGCTAAAAGAGCCGTGTATCCCAGCTTCAAAGCTTCTGGCTTTGAAATCCCTGACTGGATTTGGTTTTTAACCAACTCAATGTAAGGGAGGATCTCCTCCTTCTTTACTTCACGGCGATACGCCCGCTGAGAAAATCGTTGTAACAAATCTTCAATTGAAAGATCATCTTCCTCCCCGTAGAGGAAGACATGACTCTTAGGTGGCCATGTCTCGATGAGAGGTTCGAATTCCATTTTATGAATTCGAATATGAGGTCCTAAGTATCCCTTTTCAAATAAAACCTTCGCCATACTCGGTTCATAGTTTCGTTTCACCTCATTCGGAGCATCTCGAGAAGGCTGAGGCTTCCAGGCGTCGGGATAATATTTCTTCACCAATTGGGAGGCTCTCAACGATCGCTCGTACGGAGCGTTCTCCCAACCCATCCACGCCGTCCATGAAGGATCCAACCAAGTTTCAAAGGTGTAAACATGGCGATTTCCATCTCCCGGCATATCCCATTGCTTCACCAGCTTATTCGTAGGGTTACCTTCGCTGTAACCCCCTCTACGAGTATCGGCAAGGTGAAGACCCAGTTGAAAGGCTTGGTCTTGGCGATTCTTGAGTAAATCCCCCCAAGGATGTTTTTGGTGGTGGGCCGAAGCTTCGATCGTAATACGATAACGAGCCCCCACTCCGACTCCTCTACCGGCAAGCTTATCCGGTGACACTCTTCCCGATCCCCCTGTACTCGCCCCGGGTTCACGGTAGCGCTGGAAGATGCTGTCGTGATCAGGAAAGTGATCACGAGCCCACGATTCTAATCCGGCATTGGGGCCTCGAGTTCGAATATGCCCCGCGAAGGTATGTTTTTCAACTTTGGGTTGAGGCTCAAAATGAGTCGCGAGACCTAATGCTTCTTCTGCCGCCGTGATCACCAATTTTAAGAGAAAGTCCGACATCACCAAGCGTTCACCGATCGTGTCGAATCCATGATCTTGTTCATCTTGAGGGAAATCGCGAATCGGGTCGTTGGAGGTTTTCTCCACTCTCCCGTTACCGTTATTGTCGATGAGCTTCGCCACACCTCCGGTGAAGTCCGGGCCTTGAAGATAAAGTAGATCTCGTAGTGTGTTCCTAAACTCGATTCGATTGAGTCGTCTCAGTGTAGTTTTACGATCTCGACTTTGAAGCTGAGTGTATGCTTCTTTTAAATGAAAGCTCAACTTTTCAATAAACTCTTGGGATTCTTTCTCGGTAGGTTGAGCTTTCTTTTTAGGCGGCATCTCTCCCAAGTTGAGTTGATCTAAAATCATTTGCCACACTTGAAGGTGGCTCTTTTTACTGAGATCGACGGGGAGAGTATCGAACCTCAGATCGTTCTTCTGTTTATCGGGTCCGTGACAAGAGATACAGTATTGATTTAAAAATGGGCGCAACTCTTCCAGCTTCTCTTCACTTAAAAGCGAAAAGCAAGTTAACCAACTCAGCAAAAAGGTGAAGAGAGGGGTTTTAATCCCATTGAACTTAAGTGAAGGCATTAAACTCAGGTTGTTTCGTAAGATCTCAATAATTCGACAATCTCTGGATATTGCTCCCGAGGTAAATCGTAAACTTCAAAGCCCCCCTCGGCTCCCTTGAGAGCCCTGTCTAACATGCCCTCTCGGTTCGCTCCATGCTCGATGAGCAACTTCACAATTTCAGCTCTCGCGTAAACGACGGCATAACCCAGCGCCGTCGAGTTTTCGTCTTGATCGTAACGCTCGATCTGGGCTCCGTACTTAAGAAGAAGATCCACCATATCCCGTTTGTTATGAATAACTGCCCAGTGAAGAATGGGAGGAACTTCATCATGATAATCAGCTAAGCCCGAATGATCGCTCAGCAAACGCTCAGCTTCGGTGAGATTATTCTTATCGACACATTTATAAAGCTGTTGTTCAATCGTCGGCCTCGGTGGCGGATCTCCTTTAGAGGTATCCTCAATCTCAATCGAAAAATCTTTAGCACTCAAAGCTAATCGAAATCCGATATAGGCAGAGTTATACGCTGGATTGAAGGCTTCTCTAAAGGAAGGCTGACAAGCCAGACCACTATTATACCAGCAGCCCCCTCGAACCACTCGTGTTCTGTAATCTTCAGGAATTTGGGTCGGAGGTTGAGTGTTCTCCGGGCTGAATTCGGAGTGATACCATTCTCTACACCACTCAAATAGATTCCCCAGCATATCCTGAAAGCCCCAAGAGTTCGCTTTTTTTGATCCAACAGGATGCGTAGTGCGATCAGCATTATCATCGTGCCATGCATAGTCAGAGAGCTGAAAGTTCGTTGGAAACGTTTCATTGGCGAGACAAGCGTATTCCCATTCTGACTCGGAAGGTAAGCGATACGCCCAATCCTCTGGAAGGAGTCCAAGCGCACGATCTTTCTCCGTCAACTTCTGACAAAACTCAACGGCGAGCCCCCAATTAACCCTATCGACAGGAGCTTGTTCCCCATACCGGGTATGAAAACTAGGGTTTTTACCGATCAGTTCTTTATATTGCTTTTGCGTAACTAAAGTTTGCCCCAAATAGAACTCAGTATTGAATTCAACATCGATCTCTCGTTCGTGACGCCCCCTCGGACTGTCTTTACCGCAAGCTCCCATTCGAAATCGACCGGTAGGAACTCGAATCAATTCAGAATCTAAAGAAGTTTTGCGGGTTTCAGTCATTTTGTTTCCAGGATCAGGACATACAAGAAAAGTGAGGAGAGAAGAATAGAATACTCAGTTTAAAAATTTATCAGAATCCTTAGAATAGAGATCTTCTAATTCTTTATATCTTAACATTCATTGTATTTGTGAATGATAAGATGATCGATAAGAAAAGCCAAACGAGATAAGTTCCGCCTCGATGTCTAAAAACCAGCCCTCCAATTTCAGCTCCTCTCAAAAATTAGGAGAATTTGAACTCCTCGGTGAACTGGGTCGAGGAGGAATGGGAGTCGTCTATAAAGCCTATCAACCGTCGTTGAATCGATATGTTGCCCTGAAGATCATCAAAGAGGGGCTGAGTACAACCCAAAACATTATTCAAAGGTTCAAACGGGAAGCTGAAGCTGCGGCGAGGCTCCATCACCCCAATATCGTCCCGATTTTTTCAATCGGTAGCGAAATGAACCTTCACTACTATGCGATGGAGCTCGTTGAAGGACCTTCCTTAGACTCGGTTCTTGAGGCCTTTCAATCCGATGATTTTGAAATTCAAACCGATGAAATTTCCTCCGAAACAACACAGGATATCCAACCCACAATTGACAGCAGCTCTGAAACTGTAGCGGAAGACCTAGAGGCAACAACAGACCTTCAGGCTGAACCCGAGATAGTTCAAACTCCGGTACCAATAAGTAAGAAACCCACGCTCTCCCAGTGGGTTCTCACTGAACTGGGAGCCAATGATTTAAAAAAATCTAAGAAAGAATACTTTAATAACATCGCTCGCCTGATCGCAGCTGTAGCTCAAGGATTGGAATACGCTCACCAAAATAAGATCATCCATAGAGATATCAAGCCCGCCAATCTTCTCCTTGCTCAAGACGGCCGCCTCTGCATCAATGACTTTGGTTTAGCCCGTACGTTGGAACAACCGAGCCTCACTCAAAGTGGTGAGTTTTTAGGATCTCCGATGTACATGGCTCCAGAGCAAATTTCGGCTGGGAGAATTCCCCTCGATCATCGCGCCGATATTTACTCTCTCGGCGCGACTCTTTACCAACTCCTCACCTTCCAACCTCCAGCTCAGGGAATGTCTCGAGACGAGGTTCTTGCAAACCTCATTCAAAAGGAACCCATCCCTCTGCGCCAACACGAATCACAAATCCCTCTCGATTTAGAAACCGTCTGTCTAAAAGCGATGGAAAAAGATCCCGACCGACGTTATTCAACGGCCGGTGAATTCGCAGAAGATTTATTTCGGTTTGTGGATCGGCAACCGGTCAAAGCAAGACGTATCACCCCTTTAGAAAAGGGATGGCGGTGGGCTAAAGCACATAAGGCACTCGCGACCACCTCGTTCCTTGTTCTCCTTTTAGCGGTGATTGGGCTCAGCCTCTTCTTTAAAAATCGATCTGAGCAATTGTTGAAGTGGCAAGATCAAGCCCGCCTTTCAACTTGGAATAATGATCTGGATCAAGCAGAAGAAGCGATTAACAAAGCGATATCTTACGGGGCCTCACAAATTTGGATACAGAAAGCTCGAGGCCAAATCGATCTCTTTAGCGGAAAAGTGGAGCATGCGATTGTTAAAATTAAACACGCCAAAAAATTATCAAGGAATGGGATCTCAGAGCGAGCTCTCCTAGCTACAGCACACTTTCAGAATGGAAATTGGTGGGATTATCGCTTGGAAATGGAGGAGCTCGACAAGGCATTAAAATCCTCATCACTCGTTTCATTTGAAGATCGTCTCTACTACGGATGGGCGAAAATTTGGAACGATCCAGAGGAAGCTTCTACCATCTTAGAGAAAGCAACTAAAGAACGATTCAGCTCTCCCCTTCCTCGAGTTCTCCATTCTATCGCTTTAGCCCAATTGGCATTACAAAGAGGAGAACCCAATACGGCTCAACAGGCTTTAAGAACCGTAGAGGCAGCTAAAGCTTTTGTGTCTCGGGATGATGGTTTAATTGAAGGAGCTGAACTCTTTTCACTATTAGTTCTTCACCATCTCAGTGACGAAAAGAACAATGTGCATCTATCAAGGGCAGATTTACTATTCAGGAAGAAACGAAATATATATACACTCCCACTCAAGCTCCACTGGCAGGTTCATTATTTTCTCGCGAAAAAAAAGTACAGGGAAGTTCTTTCGTTTATAGAAGGAGCAGCAGAAGGCGATTTAAACGTGATGGGCTTTTTCATTTGGCCTTACCTCGCGGCAACCTACGGTTCTCAAAGATTTAGTGAATCTCATCGATTTTTAGAATGTATGGCCAAAGAAAAACCCAAGCTCAGGTCGAGAATCGACTACGATTTTGAATTAGTAAGAGCGCTGACCGCCATCGCCACGAACACTTCCTTAGGAAGAGAGGTGGCCGAAGAAATCTATCAACGCCTAACCCGCAACTATGATATCGGTACTTTATCCATCGAATCCATCGCAGTGACTTTACTCATCCCAACTCTATTAGGAGACCAGGAACAGGTGAAGAAGCGGGCAACTGAAAGCCTAAATAAACTTAAAAAGAAACTCAATGGAGAATGGGTTTGGCCTCTTCACACAACAGAATACTTAGCAGAGGCCATATCCGAAGAAGAACTTACTCAAATGGTAAGCCTGGATAAATCTCGCGCCCAGTATGGAGAAAGTCAATATTGGTTGGGGATGGTGAAGCTCTCTCAATCCAAACGAGAAGATGCGATTCAACACTTTAAGAACTCAGTCAAATCGAAAGTCTTCAATTTTCACGGCCCCACTCTTGCTCAAGCACTTCTCGATCTTCTCGAAAAAGATCCTAATTGGCCCTCATGGATCAAAAAATAAAGTGATCTCTTTAGAACTCCTGGGCTTGGCTTCTCGGCTTCGAATTGAGCTTTTGACAGACTTCAGCAAGCTCACCTGAGCTGTCACTGAAAGTCTTCAAAGGCACTCCCACCCGATCAGCAACTGTGACAAAGAGATTCGCAAGAGGCACTTTCTCACTGAACTTGTGATACTTCCCGTGTTTGAACCCGAGCTTATTTCCTCCCGCAAGAACCAAGGGGTAGTTACGATTGTTGTGAGTGCGGCTGTTACTACTTCCGTAGAGAACAACAGTGTGATCCAGTAACGATCCTTCGCCTTCCTTAGTTTCGCTGAGACGAGTTAAGAAGTAATGGAATTGTTCAGTGAGGAATTGATCGAATCGACCGAGGTTTTTAAAGCCCCCCTTCTTGCCGGCTCCATGAGCTAAACCGTGCCAGTTTCCTTTTAATCCGATCACTGCCGGGAAGGCATTAGCGATGGTCGTAGCACCGGCGACTTGTCCAAGCATGTAAGTGGCTACGCGAGTTGAATCCGATTGAAAAGCCAAGAAGATCAAATCGTACATCGTTCGAATGTATTCTTGGGGAGCTTTGGGACTCGCTTCTAAGTTTAAGGATTTTGGATCCACTTCAGGCTTCGGAATGCTCAACCAATTTTGTAAGCGCTCAACTCGCTTTTCAACCGAGCGAACCGAATCAAGATACTCTTCCAATCGCCGTTGATCTTCCTTCCCGAGCCTCCTTTTGAGATCTTTTGAATCTTCGAGGATGCGGTCGAGTAAATTTTGCGTGGCTTTCAACTCCCGACGCTTCACCTTTTCTTCCTGAACGAGATCTTTGCCGAAGAGGCGACTAAAGATTTGTTTAGGGTTAGCTAAAGCAGGAATCGGGCGTCCCTCTTTGGAAAAGGATAAAGTCGTCGAGCGGGTCGGCTCTCCGACTCCTCCATCGCTCGAGAGGATGAGTGAAGAAAATCGAGTTTTCTCCCCGACTTGTTGGGCGATCAACTGATCCAATGAGATCGAATTCTTGTACTGAGCGCCGTTGAGATTAGAACCAGTTAAAAAAGTGTCACCGGTATCGTGCCCACCCAGTTTTCGGCATTGAGGATGGGACAGGCCTCCCAAGACGGTCACTTGGTTTCGAAGAGATTCGAGTGAACTGAGAGGTTGAGTGAATTTAAAGTCTTCCCCTTCTCCTTGGGGAAACCAACCCCATTCAGCATCCTCATGATTCTTGGGGGGAAGGCTCACCCCGAACGGAAAGTAAACTCCACAGAAACGAGTTGGGCGCTGAGCCGTAGAGAGAGTACTGCCATAAACCGACGTATTTGCCATACAGTCTAAGAGCGGTAAGCCGAGAGTAACTCCGAGACCTTTAAGAAACGTTCTTCGATTTAAGGAGCGGCTTTTAACCAGAATATTGGACAAACTTTTCTTTGCGCGCACTGTTCATACTCTCTAATTAGATTAAGTTGAAACAAGTTCCATAGGAGCACGTTTCAACCGTTACAGCAAATCTCTGATTTGCTTCCACTCCGCTAAACCTAGGCTCTGCGAGCCCACGCAGCATTGATGGAATAAAGACCTAGAGGCTTTATTCACGGCCGAGTTGATTCCAACTCGACAGAGTTCCTGTTGAACCGAAAGGAACTACTTAGATTGAAAGACTTTACTCTGAATCACCAGGACCAACAAGTCACTGAGACGGTAATCTTTCTCAGCAAATTGAGCCTGGATCTTTTCCACTTCTTTTCGATCCCGTAATGATAAGGATCGTCCTAATGCATAGGAAAGCACTTTTTCGACTAACGAATGCGAGAATCGATCTTTTTCAGCAACCAAGAGATGTTTTTTCAATTCATTAAGATCAGCAATCTGCTTTCCTGATGGTAATTGACTCTCCGTTTGTACTTTGACTGAGCCTTGAGAATTTTTGTTCTTCTTCGCTCGATTATTTCTATTACGATTATTCTTCTTAGGCTTTTTACCGGACTTAGTGGTTACGAGTTCTCGCCAATTTCCCACGGCATCGTAATTTTCAAAGGGAATTCCCCAAGGATCGATCTTTTGGTGACAATTATTACAAGCTGCTTTTTTACGGTGTAATTTTAATTGCTCCGCCAATGGTAGCTTTTTGAAATTTGGCTCTTCACTCGCTAACTCAGGGACATCTGGAGGCGGAGGAGCAGGAGGTGAACCTAACAAACGATCCAACAGCCAAACGGCTCGTTTGATGGGGTGGGAATCCTCTCCGTTGGAATTGACCAAAAGTACACTCGCTTGAGTGAGCAATCCTCCCCGGCGATCTTCAGGTTGAAGTAAAACCTTTTCGAAGCCGAGACCTTTGGGTCCCTCCAAGTTGTAATGTTTAGCTAATCGGTTATTAAGTAGCGTGAAATCAGAATCGATGAAATTTAAGGCACTCCGATTTTCATTGAGCACTGCTTTAAAAAACTGAATCGTCTCCTCTTTCATATCCTTTTTGAGTTGATCATCAAAATTCGGATAGTACTCCGGATTAACAGCAACTCGATCCAGCCCATCTAAATTCAACCACTGGGAGGTGAAATGCTGAATAAACTCTTCCATACGTTCATCCTGAAGCATGGATCGCACTTTTTTAGTCAGCTGCTGAGTGTCCCGAATGGCTCCGTTTTCTGCCATCTCGAAGAGTTCTAGATCGGGCATGGAACTCCACAGGAAGTAAGAGATTCGGGTGGCTAGTTCGTGATCTTCAACTCGGTTCTTTTTATCGAAGGGATGCCTGAATTCGACGAGATATAAAAAATCGGGCGAAACCAAAACTCCGACCAGGGTTTCTTGTATGGCTTCTTCGAAGCTTGGAAAAGACTTCCGGTGTTCAACAAATTGATCTATGTAAGATTTCAGCTCTTCTGGTCTCACCTCTCGTCGAAAAGCCCTCTTCATAAATGCCCCGAGAACTTCTTTGGCGTATCGAACTTCGTCAGCTTTGTTTTCTGATTCGATGAAAATGTTCTGATGAGTTATAGGAGGCCAAGACTCATTGATCGGCCCTTGAAAAGTAACCGAATCGATCATGATCGATGAGATCTTGGGGAGAGGCTCTTCTTCACCCTTCTTCTTTTTAGTTCTCCTCTTCTTGGGAGCCAATCCGAAAGGATCGACATGCCAAACGTTGATCGAAACTCCAGGAAACTTCGGATTATGTCCAGGGAGAGGAAAATCTTCGATCCTTCCCGTAAACTCAAAGTCTAGGAATTCTTGATTCTGGGACGAAAAATCGATTACGCCGATTGTTTTGGCGAAGGATTTTACATCGCTTCTTAATCCGATGGTCACTTCCATTCGAGGTAAGTGTGATCCTTCGATCAAATGAGCTTTCGCTCGCACTTTAACCTTAACCACACCTCGTCGAGGAAATTTTTGAAGTTTGGCCAAGAACACCTCACCGGGGAAGATTTGTTTACCCGTGTTAACCTTGGTCCGCCGACTCGGTTTTTCGCTCTTGATGAAATTCTTTTCGATCACTTCGGGTTTCTCGCCCCGAACGATCGCCTTGTTCAAGGCTTGACGAGCGATAGAAAAATAAGCCTCTAATTGGATTGGAGCCATCCCGAGAAATTCACGGTTATTTTTGAATCCTTCCGGTGAATTCGACTCTGGAGGTAACTGAGAACTGAAATCCCCCTCTACCCCGAGGAGGTCTTCCAATGTATTTTGATATTCGTAGCGAGTGAGTCTCCGAAAGACTGCTCGTCCCTCTGTACCTTGTTTAGACTTGAGCGCCTTTTCGATTTCCTCATTCAGCCAGTCGGTGAAAGCCTGAAGTTCTCCCGAAGAGAGTTGCTTTTCCTTTTCAGGCGGCATCTCCGCTTGCTGAACTTTGTTGAGAATGTCGTGCCACGTTTCTAATGTGGCGTTATCAGTAAAATCGGGCCTGAGAGTATCTAAGCGAAGCTTCGCTTTTTGCTTCTTCGAACCGTGACACTGAATGCAATAACTCTCTAAGAGAGGTCGTATCTCTTTTGAATAACGACTCTCGTTGGAGCTCAAAGTTCCCGAGCTACTCAGAAGAATTAATACCACATAGAAGTAACGACTCATCGACCTCTCAACCTAATATTGTCGAAATCATTCATATCATCAAAACTACCGATTCCGATTCGGCCGAGACCAAAAGTTTTATCGACGACACTCATATGGGGCTGGGTCATATCGTCGAAGTAGATATCGATCTTGCCACTGGAGCTGTTGCGTACGACTTTTACTTTGTGCCAGGTCTCGGTTTTCCAGGGAGTACTATTTTTGTTTTTAGTCATCGCTTTCCGGGGCGCATCCTTAACGATCATGATTTGACCGCTGTGAGGATCGGGACGAGCTCCCAGGTGGACGTAGTAGAAATTCTGGGGATCTTGATAGTTAAAGAAAACACAGCAATCGCGATGGGCGCCGGTGTCTTTAGTGCTCATCACATCAAACATGAGAACAAAATCTTTAACCTTTAAATCTTTGATCAAAGCGATGTGATGGGGGCTCCGAACTTTGGGTTTGTATTTGCTTCCCCTTTGCTTGATCCCAAAGACATGGTTTCCATCGACCTTTCGATGCAACCAACTGCCTTCATCGGTCACCTCCCAACGTTGACGCCCCTTTTCGAAATTCTCAAAGAAGTAAACAGATTCGATGAGATCGATCCCGCGTTCAGCGAGTCGATTCCCGAACTCTACATACCCCTTGGCTGAATAATGAAGGTCATCTTTGATGTCTTTACCTCGACGATTTTTCCCGTCATTGAGATCGTCGGTATCAACCCACGCCCCTCGGATATACGAGGAAGCAAAATTCACTTGTACATCCCGTACTTTCGTCCAATGTTTGTAGCGCTTGTTCCCCATGTCGAAGTCGCTGAGACGTCCGATCACGAAATTGATATCATGACGACTAAGATCTTTAGAAAGCTGATCTAAAAGGCCCTGAAGACTTTCGCCGTAAACTTGAGCGTGTTGCTCCCTCGCATCGCGCTCCCCCTGCATCCAAAAGAATGAGACAGACTTGAGCTTGTGCCCAGTGATTGCGGCCTTAACTTTCCCCATGAGGCGATCGTAGAGATCTCCGGTAGACTTAGGTGCTTCACCTTTCGCCGATTTCCAATTTTTGTACCAACGCCTAATAGGTTGTCCCCCATGGGCGTCTTTAACGACGATGACATTTTCTTTCCCGTATTTTGCTTCCACTTTTGGGGTGAACGACTCCTCAGGCTTCAATCCAGCCATGTTGGATTGTCCCGAAAGAATAAATAGATGCTTTCCACCCTCAGCCGAGGCAGAATTAAGGAAAGTGAAGACGAGAGAAAGGGCGAGAATCCAAATTTTCATTTTTACTATCCAGCGAGAAGCACAGAGGAACAAGAACTTGAATCCCCTCTCCAACGGTAAGCAAGAAAGAGAACCAAACTCTAAGTTGAATCACAATTTAGGACATTTCTACTATCGTACCCGGTCACGGAATTTGAGAAAATACTGAAGAGATCGATTTCCAAAGATAATTGAGCTTTCAGGCAGGATTCGTTACAAAAATTCGGCAATTCAGGACAAAAAGAGTGAGCTGTGAGTAAAAAGAAACCCCATAAACTTCTCTTGATCTTGGTAGCCGTGGCGAGCGTCGTGATCTTTGTGACCTTGGCCTCTCAGCCTTCCCTTAAGGAGCGCTATGAATTTTGGCGGGACTATGAGAGTTTAGATTCGGAGCATGAGGGAGTGTTTCGGTACCAACATAGCGATGGATCCACATGGAGTCTTTTTCTCCCCAAGTCTTTAACGCATCCCCATCACGGTCGAACGGAGAAAAATTACTACTTTACGGGAAGTCTTATTCAATTGTATTCCGTTCACATGGGAATCCCGGTCCTCGTCAACGAGAAAAAATTTACTCCGAAGTTCATCCAGTCTTCGGATTGGACAAAGGGTTTGTGGATCTATCAAGATCGGAAAGCCATTCCCGCAATGCTTTCAAGTCCTAAATTTAAATTGGAAAAGGAAGAGATCCTCAAGCAATTGAAGATGCACGGAGTTTCCTTTGACCCCATCGTAACAATGGATGGAACTCATGCTTTAAAAGTCACCCATATACCCCAACAGGTGGAATATAGGACGACCACCTTCACAACCACCCTCTAAGATCGACATTCTCGAACTAAGGATTATTTTCGAATCCTTGGCTTGCGTACCTGCCAGTTGGGATCATTCTGGTGGTACTTCTTCATTAAATTCTTTGCGTGCTCGACCAGCTTTGGGCGACGCTTGGAATAATCTTGCTTCTCTTCGAGATCCCAGGAGAGGTCGTAAAGTTCAATAGGCCCCGTAAACATGGGTTTTCGAATAGCTTTCCATTTGCCAAAGCGCACGGCCTGCGCAGATCCCCGTTCATAAAACTCCCAGTAAAGTTCGTGCTTCCTCCCCCATTGTTTTTTCGGAGGGTAGCCCTTAAGAGTGCTTAAGAAGCTATCGCTGTCACAATCTTCAGGAACCTCTTGCCCCACCATTTCAGCCGTTGTCGCCATGAGATCACCAAAATACCAAGCGTGGTTGTTCTCTGTTTTAGCTTTGACGGTGCCAGGCCACCAAGCGATGGTGGGAACGCGAATCCCCCCCTCGTAGAGATCTCGCTTCATGCCTTTGAATTTTCCATTGGAATTGAAGAAATCAGCCTTGTGACCGCCTTCTTGATGTGGCCCGTTATCTGATGTGAAGATGATCAAAGTGTTCTCATGAATTTCAAGCTTCTTCACCAGATCGATGATCCGCCCCACATCTCTATCGATGTTTTTGATCATCGCCGCAAATCCCTTTTCAGGTTCGGGCCAATCTTTATCGGCGAACTCTCCTAAATCGGGAACTTCCATTCCTTTATTACCGCCTTCATTGTTGGCGTGCGGCACATTCATCGCGAAGTATAAGAAAAAGGGCGACTCATGATTTTTCTGAATGAACTTGAGGGCATCTTCAATGAAAAGATCAGGGGCGTATTGCACTTTTTTCTCAGCGACTCCCAGTCCAGATCGTGAAACTTTGGGATCTTGAAAGCTCTTCCACTTAGCAAAGGCCTTGTTCTTTAAGGCTTCGACCTTTCCATTGCGAATAAGGAACTCAGGATAAAAATTATGAGCGTGCCACATATTGACGTAGCCATAAAAATGGTCGAAACCCACGTCGTTAGGATTCGTAAAATTATCTGGTGTTCCCACCCCCCATTTCCCAATACAAGCTGTTTTATAGCCAGCCTTCTTTAAGAGTGAAGCTACGGTCAATTGACTGGGTTGAATGATAATGGGCTTGGTAGAGTTTCCTCGAACGACGGTTCGCCCCATGTGCTTTCCGGTGAGCAAGACACTCCGTGAGGGAGCACAGACCGTACTTCCCGCATAAAATTGGGTGAACTTCAGACCTTCATTCGCCATTTGATCGAGGCGAGGGGTTTTCAATACCTTCTGTCCGAAACAACCTAGATCTCCATAGCCTAAATCATCCGCAAGAATGAAGATGACATTGGGTTGGGTTTTAGCCTGGGCGTTTGGAGTCTCAAGGAAAGAAAGAAATCCGATCAGGGCAACAATGAAACCCAGGCCCATCCGGCAATTGATAGTAGTTGAACGTAACAAAGTGAAAGTTCCTTATTTAATGTTAAGAGTTCATTTAATAAGTGGAGCCATTCATTTTCTCTCAATTCAGTAACGACTGTCAACTCTCAGGAAAAAGAAGAGCAGTTCGCTCCTAACAAAGCCGCCACAATTTCAATCTCTATGATATACTTCGGACCTCATTTTCGTCTTACACTCCATGGACACTCAAGTTCATGATGTATCCATTTAGAATAGAATCGAGATCGATATGAAGTGGAGTTTCTTACTCTTATTTATTCTGACCCTATCAGCTTGCCAGGTTCCCCAATCGCGATCTCATATCACCCACGGCCCCATTCTCGGCCGCCCGACTTCGGATTCGATGACCCTTTGGGCGAGAACCTCAACGGAAAGCGCCTTTCAAGTTCATTACGGGAAAACTGAAGACGATCTTAAAAATACCGCACTTTCAACTCCTTCAAATCTTCACGATGATCTCACTTCATTGTTGACCCTGAACAATCTAGAGCCGGATCAAACCTATTTTTATAAGATTCAAAGTGCCGACGGCTCAGCTGATGACACTCCAGAATTGAAGGGCACATTTAAAACCCTTCCTGATCCAGAAAAACTTAAAGACCCGAAATTTAATCCTAATGGATTGTTCAACTTCAGTTTTGAGTTCGCCTGCGGGAACAATCAGTCTCCGAAACATGGTTTAGGGCCGAGTCTTCCTACTTACGACACCCTTCTTGAAAAGGTAAGGGAGGATGTCTCATTCGCCATCCTCAATGGAGATTGGCTGTACGAGGAAGATCGCGAGTTTCCTCCCGAAGGTTGGAGGAAACAAAATTCCGTAGGGGAAAAGGAAACTCCCAAGATTATTGATATCGCTCCCACCATCACCGGAGTTTGGGAGAATTACAAAACGTACCTAGCCCGAGCAAAAAATCTCTCGGAATGGCATCGCTACGTGCCTTCGTACTACACCTTCGATGATCACGAACTTCTCAATGATGTTTTCGGCTCGGGAACTCCTGGATACCGCAATCGAAGAGCCATCTTCAGAGATATCGCAATCCAAGCCTGGTTTGATTACCTCGGCTGGGCGAACCCGGTCGACGATGACCGCGAAGCCCTCTTTGGCAAAGCAACTCTCAAGAAAGGATCGGACATCCTCGAAGATCCGACGGCGAATTTTGATGCCGATCAATTGAAGACATTGGCAAACCTTCATGTTCATTGGGGCACTCCCGATGCCGGAGTGAAAGATATCCCGACTGGAGATGTTGAAGGCGGAGACCCCAACGCCAATGTCTACGAGATCGTAGAAGTTCTCGATCAAAATCGACTGCGTATTTCGCCGACTCCCATTGCCGATACGACGAGTAGTTATTCCATCGGAAGAAATTCACACGGAACGTTTAAAGTGGGGAATTGCCGATTCTTTCTCTTAGACACTCGTACCCATCGTCAATTGCACGATATCAAAAATCCGGCGAAGAAGGGTTTATCGATGCTCGGCTACGCTCAACGTGATTGGCTCATTCGGGAGATGAAAAAAGGCGATGCCGATTTTTACTTTATCGTTTCCTCGGTTAATTTCATGATCCCTCATGTGGGCGGTGGAGGGCATCATTTCGATGCCGCGACCAAAGACGACGCTTGGACGGTCTTCTTAGAAGAACGAGAAATGTTGCTCGAACTTTGGGATGAAATGGAACAACCTGTCTTCGTTTTAACGGGAGATCTCCACAACTCATTTGCAATTAAGATTACCGACAACGTTTGGGAATTTGCTTCAGGCCCTCACAACTCCGTGAACCACCGTCCGGAAGACGAAGGAATGCGACCCGTAAATGGGCCCTTCAAGTACGGACCTCGAGCCTGTGAAATTCGTTGGTCGACGACGGCCATGGCCGACATTCCTCGTGAGAATCGTATGTTCCCTCATTACTGCGTCGTTCAAATCAATAATGTCTTTAACAATCCCAAAGAACTCGGCGGCACACGCTGGGTGGCTTATCCTAAGCCTCACGTCATCTTCAGCTTCTACGATGGGCAAACCGGTAAGTTGAAGTATTCAGAGACGGTGCATGCGAAATAATCCGTACGCGATGTAGTCCGCACGCTCGGCGTGCGGCCTTCTCGGCAATCGCAACTCGCGTACTGATTTTTACCAACTTGAAAATCGTAACTATAGTAATCGTCTCGCTCCGCGAGGCGGCTCCTGACTATCGTTAGGCGTTGTTGAAATTAAATTCGTCTTCGAGTGGGTGACTCGTTTAAACAATTAGGCTCTCAAAAAGTAATTGTCGTCGATAGGGATGCCCGCACGCGGAGCGTGCGGACTACACCGTGTGGACGACCTTCGACTCTACCTTCTCTCCATCGTAAGCCGTCACGATCACTTTCGTTTGAGGAGGGATGTCGATCAAGCTTAGATTCTCGACTTCACCGTTCGGTCCTGATCGAACGCCTCTGACGGGTCGACCGTTGACCGTGACGACACGCACATCGGCATTGGGCAGGGTTTTAATCTTAGGTAATCGACTGTTAGGTTGGCGTCCCGTTTTCGAAACTTCGGTCTTTAGCTCTCCTCCGCCTCGTGGAGTTTCTTTAGGAGAGTCGATCATGTTTCGAACTCTCATTTGAATCTGAGATTCTTTTCTTTGTGGGTGGAATTCCATTTCTAAGAAATTCCAGTAGGTGGGTTGATTCTTTTTGTGATTCTTGAGTTCGGGATTCGCATGCTTACCGTGATAGAGCGCATACACTTCTAATGGGCGCTCATCGAAGTCTTTCATCTTTGGCCCAAATCCAGGAATTACGGATCGTCCCCCACTTCTTCCGATAGGACCAAAGCTACACTCGATGAGTCCGTGATGGGTATTCTTCATAATACAACCATTGTGCACATCGCCGTAAACCGAAACAACGCCATCGCGTGAACCCAGCAACTCGATGACGCGACTCGTTCCTGCGGCCACCCAACCCGCATAGTCCGCAGCAACTCGATCGCGTTGAGCGAAGGGTTGGTCGGTATGACTGTAACGATTTCCCCCCGTCCAAATGGTGTGAAGTCCATTGAGCCCGGTCAAACAAATCAAATCAGAAGCATCCGTTTTTATAAGCTCTTGAAGCCAGGCAAATTGCTCTTCCCCTAAAAGAGTTCGCGTAGGATCGGCCCGATCGTAAAGCTCTCGAATGTGCCCCCAGCCTTCGTCGTCCCACATCGCGGTGTCTTGACTTGATCGCCACAGCCTGGAATCGACGATCACTAAACTGAAATCTCGATTGGGCATCTTCCAAGCTCGCCATTTCTTGGGATTGGCGAGGGGATCCACTTCTTCTTCACCCGTGATGAGATGGTGAACAATTTGAAAGTTTCGCCTCATATAATCTTTATCTTGTCCGAGACCATCTTTGAGTCGAATCGCAATCTGCTCGGGTCCTTTAACGTCATCCATCCCGTAATCGTGATCACCAGGATTGATGATGTTCCAGTGACGCATCATTTGCCAACGGGAAGTCGGTCCGGCGATGGTCGTAGCGATGACTTTATAAGCGTCATCGGTACTCGGAGGATAGAAAACGAGCTCCAGATACCAAACATCATCTTCCCAGCAAAGAATTTGAAAGTTGTAATCTTCAAAATGTTTGTAGGCTTCAACCGTGGGTTGGTCGCGGAACATCCATTCGTTCCCCCCACCCAACATACGGAATCCCGTTTCAGTTCGGTGTTGAAGCCCACTGGTAATCGCATGACAACTTAACCCGCAGAGCTTATAGGGTGCCGTGAGTTGAGGCAAACGACCAACATAGGAACCGGAACTGGGAACATCTCCAACAAAGCCTGTACCCGGTCCAGTACCTTGAGATCCAATCCGAGTATCAGCGGTAACGTTTATCCCATCTTTGTAGACACAGAAGAACTGTTCTTTTTCAGAAGGATCAAAGGGAAGTGTAACTTCGACGACACTGGTGTTCCTTCGCCATCGGTTGTTGACGATTTTGGCTGTACCGGCTATAGGAACTCGATTCCAGCCCCCTTCGGGGTTTTCTGAATCGGAAATTCGAATTTGGGTTTCTTTTCCATCGGAGGCAAAGAGAGCAATAAATTTGACTTTCCAACGACCATCTTTTTTCTTAAGGGTGTCACCTAAAGGATAGCAAGTCAGGCAATCGACTTCACCCACGCTTAGGAGTTCATTCTTTTCGGGAGTGATTTTAATTTGATCGACTTGGAAATCCATCAAACCTCGCCCCACGAGTCCGAAGTAACCTTCGGTTAGAGTTCGAGGGAGAGTTTGTTCTAACTGTGAAATCGTTTCATCGCCCTTTTTAAGGATCGAGACAATTTTCGATTCATTATTTGAAGTAGGGTTCACCTTAATTTGAATCTCAACGGAATCACCGGATTGGAGCTTACAACCCTTTCCTACTACAGGTTTGACTTTCTTCTTCCCTCGAACTTGTTTGAAATGGAATTCAAATTTTTCGTGATCTCCTAACGTACAGAGACTCGCATTGCGGACTCGGTTGTAACTTTCAAAGAGACACTTCGCTCCGATGGCAATTCCCAGTCGACTGTAACCGTTTTGAAACATCTTCCAATTTTCAGAATCACCTTCTCGCTTCTTATCGACTGTACCCTTATAAGTAAACTTTGCTGAAAGAGTGTAAGCACCAGCGAGTTTCCAATCGCGGCGATAGATGATCCCATAAGGTAGAGAGGGATCGTAGTCGACCGGCATCTTTCCACCATTTCGACGATGGGTTTCGTAGTGGTAGGGAAAACCGGTAGCTCGAGCACGATCTCCGTAGTGATCAAATCGTCGCCTCAAGGCTTTATTCTTAATTTGCCAGTATCCAGGATTGAGAGTTTCCCAGCCTTTTCCGTGAAACAGAGAATCGGCTTCATCAAAATTCAAAGTCAAGTGTTGAGCAAAGACCTTACCGTCTTGGCTCCAGAGTTGACCTGAAGTAGTGGTTGAAGCCGCCACGGCTAATGAAGAGTATTTAATGAAATCTCTTCGATCGATCTCGATAGGCTTGCGATTTTCGTCTTTACTCATAATGAGAGTTCCTGGATGATCTTAATTCGATTCATTGTTGTGGGTGTGAAGCACCTATTTTACTTGTTTCTGACTCCGATGGATATCCGTGAAGTTTTATAAATGAAGTCCATACTCATTTTTATTTTAACGACGGCTCTTCTTTCTAGTTGCAACTACTCCCAAGAGCGTCTCAAGGATTTGAGTGACGTCTTTGATTACAAAGGTGGAGTTCGGTTATTACCCGGGTTAGGAATCAATGTAGAAGCTACCGATTTAATTCATGTTGGATTGGGTGCTGGAACTACAGGCTACGAAAAATTCGGTCGAAGATTAAATCGTTCGGGCTTGGAATACCCTGAAGAACGCCAATATCCCAATATTGCTAATAATTTGTATTTTGGAATTGGTGGCATAGATTCTGGTGGACCTGAATCTTATAGATCCTTTACTGCGTGGGGTTACCACTATCCAGATTCACCTCATAAAAATGCCGGCAAACCGGGAAAACACATCTCGACATTTTGGAGGTTTGGAGCAGAGGCTTGGCTTCCATTTGTCGATGGTGGGTTTTATTTAAATTTCGGTGAACTCGGTGATTTCTTTGCCGGCTTCTTTGGCTTCGACCCCTCAAAAGACGAAGGCCTTCCCCTACATGCTGAATATAATTTTGATCAACCAAAGCCCCCCAAAAAAACCTACCTCAATAATCCTAACGATATTCTTTGGTGCGTGAAGTGGAGCCCCGATGGATCGAAGTTTGCAGTAGGCGGCGAGAACACCTTATGGGTGTTCGACTCAGAAACCCATGAAAGAACCATTCTTTATCCGAGAACTCCAAAAGATTTTAAAAACGTCGTTAAAGACTTCACTGTAACCTTTCTCGACTGGCATCCAGACGGAAATCAATTAGCCGTCTCAAGTCAAGGGGGAAATATCAACGGCATCTTCGATGTGGAAACGAAAGAATATACGCCATTGGAAACCACCCACGGCCGTGGAATTGCTTGGACAACTCATGGCGATCGCTTAGCCCTCACCAATACTGACGATGGTCATTTAAAAATTTACGAAGCTAAGGGAAAACTCATTCATGATATCCCGAGATACAAAGACGCTCTCGGTTTAACAGCTGTTGAATGGTCTCCAAACAGCTCTTTGATTGTTACCTTAGGAAAATATATAACGATTCACAAAGACACGGGAGAAGTCATAAAACAAATTCAACATAGGACCGATTCAGAAGATCCCGTTTTGTTGCTCTCAGTTCGATGGCATCGATCGGGTGAATTCTTTGCTATCGGGGACTACGGCAATGAATCGGTTCACCCGGTCGTTCAGCTCTGGTCAAAGGAGGGAGAACTCCTAAAGACCATTCCGTTTAAGGGATATTCAGAAATTCGAAACATTAGCTGGAGCCCCGATGGTCGAACTTTCATAGCGGGAACGGATAAATTTATGATTATAAAGAAGGAGGGGAAGGTGATATTAGATGAAGAAAAGCCCTACGAACATAATATATGGGGCGTTGATTTTCATCCGGAGAAAACATTGGTGCTTCTGTCATTCGAGAATGGCACTGTTATCTTAAAGAACACTTTTACACTCAAAGAAACGGTGATCGTTGGGCAGTAGTCCGCACGCTCCGAGGCTGTGAATTTTTAACCCAAAACCGATGAAGCTTCTTTTATCCCTCGCTAAAGCTTCGGGCTTCCCTGGCTTATCGGTATTTTGATGCGGAACGTCCACCTCTCATTCATAGGCGTTTTATAGGTCCTCCGTTCAAACCTAAAAGGCTCTCCCACCAGGGAAGCCCGAAGCTTTAGCGAGGGGTCAGCAATCCTGAGGAATTCCGATCACCCAGTTGGACCTTTTTATTTAACCACCTTTATCTGATCAGCGTTTTTCCTTCATACGGCTCAAAGGTCGAGCCTACCACTAAAGGCCGAATCTTTAGGAGTGCGTAAGCTGTAGGCTTACTTGCACGAAGGAGCGGAGCAGCCATGTTCACGGAGCGAGGGATAATGAAGTGACTATTGGATTAAAAATTGATTTACCCTAAAAATTCACGGCCTCTCCACGTGCGGTCAGTGTAGTAGGCACACGCTGTGTGCCGTTTTTTCTTACTTACATAAAAATATGACAAAAAAAGAAGAAGCATTACATGTAAGTAACGCTTCTTCTTTTTTCTTAAATTAACTATGAATACAAGTACCGGCTCACGGGGTGAGCCGACTACTTTGAGCGGGACGACGATTCAAGTTGCCCCAGCTATTTCAACATACGTTACGTTAGTTTAGGAAGGCCGCACGCAGAGCATGCGGACTACAAGATCAACTCCGGGATCACCTTCGCGTGCTCCACACCCGTTAAGCGTTGATCTAAACCTTGGAATTTCACGGTGAAGCGCTCGTGATCCAAGCCGAGTAAATGGAGGAGCGTCGCGTGGAAATCGCGAATGTGGATGGGATCCTTCACGATGTTGTAGGAGAAATCATCGGTCTCACCGTAGATCGTTCCACCCTTAGCTCCACCACCAGCCATCCACATGGTGAAGCAGCGCGGATGGTGGTCACGTCCGTAATTGCTTTTTGACAAGCGACCTTGAGTGTAGATCGTTCGGCCGAACTCTCCGCCCCAAATGACGAGAGTATCATCCAACATCCCGCGAAGACGGAGATCCTCCAGCAGGCCGAAGCAAGGTTGATCGATATCCTTACACTGATCCGGCATTCGACGAGCAACGTTAGCGTGGTGATCCCAATTGTTGTGATAGACCTGAATGAAACGAACCCCGCGCTCAGCTAAGCGACGCGTCATCAAGGCAGTGTTCGCGAAAGTTCCCGGCTTACGAGCCTCTTCTCCGTAGAGTTTAAAAGTGGATTCAGGTTCTTGGGTCAAATCTGTAAGCTCGGGAACACTGGCTTGCATTTTGAACGCCATCTCGTATTGCTGAATCCGAGTATGAGTTTGAGGATCTTTCAGTTTCTCGTACTGAATCTGATTCAACTTGTTAATCCCACCGATCGATCGCTTTCGTAGCTCACTCGGCATCCCTCGAGGATTATTGATATATAGGATTGGATCTCCCTTACTTCTAAAGGAAACTCCCGCGTGCTCTCCGGGAAGGTAACCCGAACTCCACAAACGTCCGCTGATGGCTTGTTCTTGCTCTCGATTTCTGGGAACTGCGACCAAGACGACAAACGCCGGCAAGTTTTCATTCGCGGTGCCCAAACCGTAGGACGCCCAAGACCCTAAACAAGGTCGCCCCGTGACTTGGTTTCCGGTTTGAAGCGCAGTGATCGCGGGTTCATGGTTGATAGCTTCGGTATGAAGACTACGCATCCAACAAATTTCATCGGCCTTCTTGGAGAGCATGGGAAGAAGTTGGGTATTCATCCACATGCCACACTTCCCCGCTTGACTGAATTTGTATTTACTGGGTGCGATAGGAAATCGCTTTTGACCGCTAGTCATCGTCGTTAAACGCTGACCGTTACGAATCGAATCCGGTAACTCTTTGTCGTACCACTTTTGCATCTCGGGCTTGTAATCAAAGAGATCCATCTGGGCGGGTCCTCCCACCATATGCAGATAGATGATTCTTTTGGCTTTCGGAGCGAAGTGAGGACCGAGGACTTCAGACCCTGAAGCTTGCGTTGAGATTTGCCCCATCAACCCAGCGAGAGCCGCCGAGCCTAAGAGATTTCTTCCTTGAGCAAAAAACTGTCGTCGAGATTGTAGTTCGCTGAGTGACATAATTTTATTCATCTGATCCATCAACCTCTCTTATTTGTTTAATGCTTCGTCAAGGTTCATGACTTGATTACAAACGATCGTCCAAGCTGCGAGGGCGATCACATCCACACTTTCATCTCTTTTCGTCACTCCGATAGAGGTCAAGATCTTAGCGTCATCCCCGTTCAGGTTGTAGTACTTCAAGAACTCGTTCAGATCTGAAAACAGGATTTCCTTTTCAATCGGAATAAAATTTCGCGAGAGGATGCGCTGTCCGATGAAATCGAGGGTTTTCTTCGGATCTTTCTTACCGTGCAAAAGAGCTGCTTGCGCTAACACCCTTGCGGCCTCAACGTATTGAGGATCATTAAGGGTTACCAAGGCTTGGAGCGGAGTATTCGTTCGTTCTCGTCGCACGGTACAAACTTCTCGACTCGGAGCATTGAGTGCTTCTAAACCGGGAGGCGGTGCCATCCGCTTCCAAAAAGTATAGAGAGTTCGACGATGCAAGTCTTCGCCTTGACTTTGAACATAATTTCGCGTGTTCCCTCCGGGAAGGCCAACGACATCCCAAATCCCGATGGGTTGATAAGGCTTAACTCCCGGTCCGTACATCGTCTTCGAGAGTAAGCCACTCGCCTTCAGGGCGTGGTCGCGAACCATCTCCGCATCCATTCGAAATCGAGGACCTCGAGAAAGAAAAACATTGTCTCGGTCTTTCTCCAGCTTGATATCGGTGGTGGCAGCTGATTGACGATAAGTGGCGCTCATCAATATTTGCTTAAAGAACTTCTTAACGTCCCAATCTCGCTCTCGAAGATCCACGGCCAACCAATCGAGTAGCTCGGGATGAGAAGGCGGAGATCCCATCACTCCGAAATCTTCGGGAGTCGCTACGAGTCCGAGCCCAAAGATTTCTTGCCAAAATCGATTCACGGTGACCCGAGTTAAAAGTGGATTTTCAGCGGCGAGCAACCACTTCGCTAAGCCCAAACGATTGTTGGGAACATCTTCGGGCATGGGATATAAGGCTGAAGGCGTCGCTGCGACAAGGAGCTCACCTTTGCGGTCGTACTCCCCTCGAATCAACATGTGAGCCATCGGCTTAGAGTTCGGCTTCTCTTTTTGAATGTGAGTGATCGCTCCACGAGAACGAATGGAAGAAAGCTCAGTCTCTAAAGTAGAAACTTTCTTTTCAAAATCCGCATACTTCTTATCTACGGCACCGAGATAGTGATCGAAGAGAACTCGAATTTGATCGGGATTTCTTTTCTCAGGAGGAGTACTGAGGATTTCTTTAAAGGCAGAGCTTTGGGAGATGGCTTGGATCTCGGCTGGCCCTAAGAGTTTTGAATAGATTCGAACGTCTTGGATTCCCCCACCATTAAACACGGCGCTCTGACTGCGCTGCCCGATGCGGAAGGGTGTTTTGGTTTTAATGGAGGCATTCGGCTTGATGCTATTGTTCTCAACACGAAGCTTTTGAACTTTTCCGTCGACGTAGATCTTTACGCCGCCTGGACCACCAGAACCATCGTAGGTGACAAAAACATGTTGCCACTTCTTCGATTTCACACTGTTCGTTTGAGTGATGACTTTGAAGCTGTTGTTCGGCCAGGCATCGATGATATGGACTCCGAATTCACGGTTGTTCTGCCAGAGATCCCAACCTCGAAAAGCTTTTCCTTCATCCATTCGAGCTAAGATCGCAGCATTCGTTCTTCGGCTTGCAGGCCAAACCCAAGCCCCGTAGCTGAAGGCTTGGTCCTTTTCGAAATTCCCAGCATCACCAAAATTAAAGGTTCGTGAACTTTGAATCTGAGGAGCCTTACTGGCTTTAGGACCTGGAATCCAACTCACCGAACCCTTAACTTTAGACTTTTTAACTTTCCCTTTGAGGCTCTTAACTTCCGATCCGTCTCCTTCGTTCATAGGAACGTGAAGCAACAAACCTTCGGTCGGAGCCTTCTGAGTTATGGTTTCAGCCTTAAGTGTTTTTGCCCATGAGGTAAAGGCCGGCCGAACGGACTCTTTATAAGAGGCTCGTTCCTTCTTGGCTGCCTCGATCAATTCCGGGAGAGCATTAAAACGGTCGTAATCGGAAGAATGGGGAACGGAAATCACTGGCCCACGGCCATCTTTCGCATTTCCATCTTTTGGACCTTGTGTGGTATTTCGAAAGTAAGCCGCTAAGGAATAAAAATCCTTCATTGAGAATGGATCAAATTTATGATCGTGACACTGAGCGCAATTTGTGGTTAAGCCCATAAAAACCCAACCAAAGGTTTGCACTCGATCGACAGCGTAATTCGCGAGGTTTTCCTCATCGATCGTTCCCCCCTCGTTCGTCGTGATATTACAGCGTTGAAATCCAGTAGCCACCAATTGATCGAGAGTCGGTTTCTCGAAGAGATCTCCCGCAATTTGTTCTAGGGTGAATTCGTCAAAGGGTTGATTCTTATTGAAAGCACGTATGACCCAATCTCTATAAGGCCACATCTCTCGGTAATTGTCGAAGTGGAGTCCATGAGTATCAGCGTATCTCGCCGCATCTAACCAATAGCGTGCTCGATGCTCCCCCCAGGTCGATCGACTCATCAATTTATCGATCCACTGAGAGAGAGTTTTTTCAGCGTTCTTTTTGAAAGCTTCTTCGAAAGCATCGGTATCTTCAGGATTCGGAGGTAATCCGGTCACGTCCAGATGGAGACGACGAAAAAGAACTCGAGGTGGAGCTTCACCCGCAGGGCTCAAGCCGAGCTTTTCCAACTTCGACAGTATGAATCGATCGATAGGATTCTTCACCCAGGCTTGAGACTCAACGCTGGGTAGGGTCGTTTTTTTAGGAGGAATGAAGGCCCAGTGGGATTGGTAGGGAGCACCCTCTTGAACCCACTTTTTAAGAAGCTCCTTCTGTTTAAGCGTCAGCTTCTTTTTATGTTTGGGAGGTGGCATGATCTCATCCGGATCATCGGTAAAAATCCGATAGACCAACTCACTCTCCTCGACATCTCCCGGGACGATAGCCTCTTTCTTGATGGCAGCGTCCCGTTGATCCAAGCGCAGGCGCCCCTTTCGCGCTTTCTTATCTCGCCCGTGACAGGAAAAGCAATGTTCGGCGAGGATCGGCCGAACATCTCGGGTGTAGTCGACGGTTGGTTCCATTGCCTTTATTGTTGGGGGGACAAATAAATAGCTTATAAACCCAAAAGCAATAAAGACCTTTGTGATCCTATTCTTGATCCAATCCATTTTGCGCACTTCACGATGATCAAAAGTTGAAATAAATAAACACCCTCTGTAAGCGAAGATTGAGATCAATACAACTTACAGCCAATAAAAATGTTAACCTAAAACCAGGGGTGATCACCAGTGAGTAGTTGTGAAGTTAAAACCTGAAATTAGTAAAAAATGCTTAAAAAGGAATATTTCAAAATCATGGGTGGAAAAGACAGTTTCAGCTAAATCGCCCCCACAAGGCGCTGAAAAAATCCAGCTATCGCCCCCTCCCCTATGGATTGAAGCCGCAGCCCTTCCGGGCTATACCAAAGGCACAGCTTAGAACTTCTTGGAGCGTTTGAATAAAAGTCGAAACGACCTTTATTCAACAGAAACTAATTATTGGATTCAAGCTCTTTGATACGGTCAGCTAAGTCTTTGGGCTTCACCGTTTTCAGTAATTTTTTAACTTTCTCTTCTTTAACGAACTCTAATATTAATTCATTTTTTTGAAGTCGATAGAGAGCCTTGAGGCTTCCTTCTGAAACACTCTTCACATCTTCCATCAAGGACTCATCTTTGAGTAAAGCCTTAAAAGTTGGGAGTTCACTTAGCTCATCGAGTCCGTTTTCCTCGGCCACAATTTCTAAATGTTTGTTGTCGGCTTCTATTAGAATCTTGATAGAGTTTATATCTTCGGTTGCTGGGCCAAGAACAGGGAGGTGTTTAATAAATCCCTTATGAGCAGTATTAACAATCTCCTTCCCCCATTGTTGAACCAAGGATCGCTCTTCCTCAATAGATCTAGGCTCAGAGGGGGTGGAAGGTTCTTGGGTAATCAAAAAAAGTGAAAGCGACAACCAAAGAAAAAGGGAAAAACAACCACCACATAATGTGCCCAAAGTGCCTCCCCAAAACTTTGAAACCGTTTTCGGAGAAGACCTCGAAGGAGGATTTAACCTATTCCTAACTATTAGAAACAGGGTGACTGTAAGAACGAAATGGCAGAGTAAGCCAAGAACCAAGGGAGAGATCAATCCCCATGGCCAATACCAACCATTATGAAAACCTAAGTAAACCAACAGAGAAGAAAGGATGAGGGAGATCGTCCAGGGGGCAAGAAACACCCCAAGCCTTCTCCAGCCGACCCTACCTCCTCCCCAACAACCAATTAAAATCGGTAAAAATATGACAATGACAAAAACGAGGTCATTCATTTTTTAAGTCTTCAATTTTCAGATGAGTGTGCTGAATTAAATATTCACCATCTTGATAGACTCGACCTTGATACGCCTTGAAGACACTTAATATTTTTTTTGCGATTGGGAGGTGAATAGCTATTCCTCTGGCGGAATTGATATCGATGACCCCATCGCGCACAGCAGTTTGTAAAAAGGCATTCACATTTTCAAAGATAAGATTTAAAACGCTACCCACCTGTATTTGGTAAGCCATACCTGAGGATGAATTTAAAGACACTTTAGACTCTTTATGAGCATAATTGCCTTGTGCGATCAATTTGGACTGTTCAACAAATAAGGACAAAATGAGGTATTTGTCAGTCAATACTACATTAGGATTCACAAACACTTGGGGCCCAATAAGTGAAGTGTAGCTATAGAGAGTTCCCCCTTTAATTTTTTGGCTTTCTGGTTCTGGAATTACTAAAGGGGGAAGATCGACTCCCAAATCCGAAAGAGATTGAATCAGTTTATTTAAGGTTTTTCGATAATTTGAGAATGCTGCTTTTAACTTAGCCATATCGCGAACTTCGAATACGAAGGCCGGTCGGGGGATATGCAGAGGCGGATTGAATCTAAGAGCAAAGAAGGGAAGTAGTTGTTGAAATCGGCCCTGACCATCGATGACGAAGAGACTTTCCAAGCCGTCAATACTCGACAGAAGCAAGTCTTGGGTAGTCGTATGCAATTCATTTAGCGTGGGAACAAAGCTCTTTTCAAACTTCCTATATTCAACGAGATCTTCCTGTGAAAATTCCGGTACAAAGAGTTTGTCGAAGTAGTAATAAAAAGTCTTAACTGCATGGGCAAATTTCTTGTACGTAGAAGTGAACTCCTTCCCCCTGGCAGCAGAAAAAGCGAGAGATTGGGGATCGGCGAGCTTCAAAATATCGAGCTTTCCCCGAGAGTTATAATGACTGTTCTGATTTAGACTGAAGGTTAGAGTTTCAATTCCATTCCCCTGATATTCCATCGTAATTGAAGCAGATGGTTCGCCGTAAAGGATGTCATTGAAATCATTTGTAATCCCCCGAGCATCCTTCTCAAGTTGCTTTAGTAATTTATTTGAAGGATTAAACTCTTCTACCCCTTCAAGGATATCGGTCACTACTTCCTCCACCTCTTTTTTGGTTAATTTTCGAGAACTCGCAATCTCTTTTGACCAATAGGAAATGGAATTGAGCCCCGATTTATGATGTTTTTTCACGGGATTAAAAATCGGAAGAGTTAATAGTGAATCTACATTTCCGAAGCGTTTGAGGTGCTGAGAGTCGGACCCGAAGGATAAAAGAAGGTAACCACGATGAACCCCTAAGCTGATATTGACGGTCAGAGAGTTGAGATACTGATAGAAGGCTTCAATCAGTTCTTCATCGGCCCCTTCAGCCGCCAAGGTATTCAGAAGACCAAACTTTACCGGAGGTGGTACCATCTCCCCATTCAAGTTAAGAGAGTGAAAAGTTCCCCCACCGATATTTTTCTTCTCTAAAGGTAGAGGAGCTTGGGCTTTTAAAAACTCGATGAATTCATTTAATGTTTCAGCTGGTTTTTCAACCTGACGGACATCAAATCCGAATATGATCGGCGGAACTTTCAGGGAATCCGAGTTCTCAAGAATACTGTTAGCCAACATCGTAAAGGGAGCAGCTTCTTCTCCCAATACGGGTGCAAAGAGTGTCTCTGACATGCGATCGGCGTAAATCGACATCAAAACACTCACCACATCACTTAATTCCTTCCCACCATAGATAAAGATTTCGTTCGATACCGCCCCTTCTAATAAATTAAATATTTTGGCAAATAAGGGATGCCCCTTTCGCATCGACTGAAATTGTTGGTATTGAGGGCTTTGAGTGACTTGTTGCAATCCCATCTGTACGAGGGGCACTTTCAAAAACTGTTGAAATGCAACACTAGCTTTAATTTTCGACCAACGTTCTTTTAATCGGAGGGTGGTATTAAAAAAGGCAACATCGGATGGTACTAACTGGGCAGCTCCAAAACTTTTTTCTGAAGTAACCTTGACCGTAGCTTGTCCTGAAGCTTTTTCGTTAAAGAGATTTAAACCCAAAAGAAAAATGATGACTACTTTTACAAATACTGGTTTTAACAGCTTATTTTTCGTGAGACTCATGCCAACCCCGTAGTGATTTAGATGGTTTTATTGATTAAACAGGAACTAAGCCGAGTTGGGATCAACTCGGCCGCGGACGTAGACTTGCAGAGTCTACGTTTAGCGAAGTGAAAGCCGCAGCCGATCAGGCTATGCCAAGGACGCAGCCGATCAGGCTATGCCAAGGACGCAGCCGATCAGGCTATGCCAAGGACATAGCGTAGATTTGCTAAAACGCTTGAAGCAAATCTGTGTATGAAGGAGGTAAATGACTTACGGATTTCAATTCAGGTTGGAAGGAAAGTATTAAATTAACCCACCAGCCTAAGAGGCTCATGTAATCACACCGTTTTGAAATTCTCAAGCTGAGAACGGTAAAATTTCAAAAGGTTAATGCACTTAGCGATGAAATTTGAACTTGTTTTTTTGGGGGAAATTAAAAATACACTGATCGTTATTCAGGAGATTTTTGCAGATCCCTTGAATACTTCAATACTAATTGAATCAAGACTATTCTGTTAAAAGGTTTTGTCGCAAAATCATCGCAACCAACGAGCATACATCGCTCCCTCTCTTCATTGAGGGCGTGGGCCGTCAAAGCGATGATGGGATTCCAATAGCCTTTTTCGCGAAGCATTTTTGTAGCTTTGTACCCATCCAAGACAGGCATCTGCATATCCATGAAAATAACATTGTAAGGTTCGCCAGCTGATTGCTTTTTTACTGCGAGATCGAGAGCTTCTCGACCATTTTCAGCAATCTCTACCTCTGCCCCTGCCTTCTCAAGGATTTTCTTGACCAAGACTTGATTAAAATGATTATCTTCAGCGACTAAAATTCGCTGACCCACCAGTGCATTTATTAGCTTGTCATCCTCATGATCTAAGCTTTGATCGTGAACCCTGACGATGGGCTCGGTGATAAGCTTCGATCCCTCCACGGGTAAACAAGCGAAGCGTGCCTGGAAAACTGTATATTTTTCTAACTTACTAAAAATTTCGATATCCCCTCCAAGCAGCGTACTTAGTTCTTTTGAGATAGAAAGCCCTAAACCTGTTCCTCCAAATTTTCTACTGTTTGAAATATCCGCTTGAGAAAAGGGCTTAAATAATTTCTTCTGTGCCTCCTCTGAAATTCCGATACCGGTGTCTTTAACATTAAAGTAAATTGTTGGAACCTCTCTTCCATCCCATATCGTCCCGGATTCTTTAAATGAAACCAAAACTAAAACCCCACCTTTGGTGGTGAATTTGATCGCATTTGAAATCAGATTGAGAAGCACTTGGCGAACACGAGTGGG
Source organism: Planctomycetota bacterium (assembly GCA_028280485.1). Lineage (GTDB taxonomy): Bacteria > Planctomycetota > UBA8108 > UBA8108 > JACQVS01 > JANQLS01. The sequence continues at coordinate 52,834 of JANQLS010000175.1, read as the reverse complement.
ATCAGTAATAAAACGGTCCGGAATAGAGGTCGAACAAATTATATCGAAGGAAAGACCCTTTTGACGCGCCCTCGCCCCCATAAGACTCTCCAGATCCGTTAGGATGTCAGAAAGACTGGTTGGAATGAGTTCCACATCGAGTTGACCGGCTTCGATCTTCGAAAGATCTAAAATATCGTTAAGAATATTGAGTAGGTGACGCCCATTAGAAAGGATGGTTTGAATATGTTCTTCACGTTCTTCTAACTTGAGATCTCGATCCAATAGGCATTCAGCATATCCTAAAACCGCGGTCATAGGGGTTCGAATTTCATGACTGGTATTCGCGAGGAAGGCACTCTTGGCCTGAGTCGCAATTTCAGCTTTTTGACGTGAGACTTCTAACTGCCGAGCTTGCGATTGAAGCTCCATATTCACGAGCTCAACCTTTTTATTTTCTACCTCGATCTGCTCAGAGTAACGTTTCAATCGAAGAACAAAATAAAAGGTGATCACCGTGCCTAAAATCAAAATCCCAAGGACTAAATATATAATCTGACGTCCACCCGCATTCACTGCCGTTTCTGCCACTCCGATGGGGCGAGTAATTTCAAGCACACCACGTACATCTCCCACCATCCAATCTTTTTTTGGAGTATCGGGATGACTGTTATGACAACCGACACAAGCCGGTCGCATAATATCCGCAGTCGCGAAGCGGAGATATCGCTCCCCCTCAATTTCTTCGAAACGAAAAAAAGGAACATCGGGTTTTTGTCTTAATGCCTCTATAGCTTCTTTTTGAAAGGAATCTCTCACTCCACCTTCATCAACTCTCCACGGAAAGGGAAAGTCACTGTAGAGACGTACTTGTGTTCCCGAACTCTTTTCTCCGATCCGTTGACCCAACTCCATGCTCAAGGTTGCGGGTAGGGGAATCGATCGATCATGTTCTTTGTAATTGTGAGTGATTTTAATTCCATGACTTTTAACTCGGGAAACAACTTCGCTGGTATATAAAGTTCGAAATTCAGCGATAGCTTCACTGTAGAGAGCAGCATCGTGCTCTAAAGTATCCTGAACAAATTGTTTTCCGACTCGATCTAAATTCCAAAAGATGAGCGCAACACTCACTACGATAAAGAGTGAGGCCAAAATGATGCTTCTTAATCTAAATGGATTAAATTTTCCCAATTGAGCCATGAACTAAAATCTTATAGAAAAACTCAAGGTATTCTCAAGTCCGTCCTATTCATTCAAGCTATTAATTAGAAGTGAAAAAATGAGAGAAATAAAAATCGGACTCCCACGTCATCGCCAGGTAATTAACCGGTATTGCCCCGTTTCTTGGGCTGACTCAAAGCCTTTTAAATATTCTCCTTAACTTCTGATTTATCGTCTTAGCACTTCACTTTTCTCTACCCAATCATCGAATTCTAAAGAATGATAAAGAAATAGGTTTCAGCTAAGGACAACCCTTAAAATTTCAAGCATTATCAGATTCAAAGGGGTAATTTGATTTTGTTTTAATAACAGTACGACCTATAAATTAGATAAAGAAATTATTTGAATATGTTGTTCCTTCATCCAATTAGAATAGGTTCCTCATCCCGATTGAGAAACTGGATATCTTGTCTCAAAATTGGGCTCCAGTTGAATCACTGAGTCATGTTTATTCTATATTTCTAAGGTCATCTCCAAAGAACTGGGAATTATTGGACTATCAAAATGCCTCAAAAGATGCAGAACCTCCTGAATCTCAGAAGAAGACTCCTTCTCTTTGTAATTGTTTCCATTTTTATAGTTCCCGTTTTATCTACCTTTTTACCTTCCTCAACCCTTGCGAAGACGATTTATGTCGATGCTATCGCCCCGGGCCCTACCCACGATGGCTCCTCGTGGTGTACGGCCTTTATGGATATCCAGGCTGCGATCGAGGTCGCCAAAGCTGGAGATAAGATCCAAGTCGCTCAAGGAACTTACTTCGCCGATGGAGGCACGGATGATCCTGAGCTCTCCTTCAATCTTCCAGGGGGTGTGCACTTCTTAGGAGGATTTCCCGGCTGCGGAACTGAAGATGCAAATATCAGTAATCCCCAACTCTACCCAACGATTTTAGATGGAGATCTCGATCAAAACGATGAACCCGACTTTGTAAACACCGACGAAAACACTCGAATTCTTATCGATGTGCGAGAGGAATCAGAAGAGGTCACGATCGATGGTTTTGTCATCAAAAATGCCTTAGCGATGAGTGCTGCGAATGGTGGAGTGGTCCGCGCAGCAGTGACCGTCCTCAACGCTTCTGCCACGATTCAAAACTGTACTTTCCTGAACAACCAAGGCGAATTTACCGCCGCGCTCATCGGCTTTTTAAAAGGCTCTACGAAAGTTAAAAATTGTACCTTCAGCGGAAACTTCGGATTCGAAGCTGAAGGTGCAGTCTTTTTTACGCGCGGACATCAAGGTCATATCGAGAACTGTAAGTTCTTCGGTAACCGAGCTGACCTGGGAGCCGCACTCGCTGTCGCCGGGGAAAGTGAAGTCGTGGTTATCAATTCCCTTTTTGCCGACAACATTGCGCGTCAGTCCGGAGGTGGGATTTGGATAGTGAACGGAGGAAACGTTCACTTGATCAATTCAACTTTTAGAAACAACCATGCGAATCGATTGGGAGGTGGCATCCGCTTGGAGGTCGGCGCTTCTGGGCCTTCTAACGTCAAGATCGACAATTGTATCTTGTGGGAAAACACCGATGGACAACGCAATGTTCAAGGATCTCAATTCAGTATTGGACAGGGTGAATTTGAAGTGAATCACACTTGTATCATGGGATTACAATCTCAACTCCGTGGAGAAGGGAACATTGGAAAAGACCCTCGCTTCTTCGATGCTCGCGCCAGTGTACCCCGGTTACAATCTCATTCCCCCTGTATTAACTCTGGAAACAATCAAGCTCTCCCAATTCAAATTCAAACGGATCTTGAAGGAAGAAAACGTATTCAACAAGAAATAGTGGATATGGGGGCGGTTGAGTTTACTCCGGCCTCAAATCAGAAGCTTTATATCCGAGGGGATGCCGATCAAGACGGCACGATCCAGATCAACGATGCCCTCGACCACCTTCGCTATCTCTTCTTAGGGAATACCCCACCACCCTGTCTTCAAAGTTTAGATACGAATGACGACGAAAAGCTGAATCTCCTCGATGCCATCAACCTACTTCAATACCTGTTTCAGGGAACCTTCACCATTCCGGCTCCATTTCCCAGCTGTGGAGCAGCTCAAATCTCAGACCGATTCGGTTGCAGGGAATCCACCGTGTTTTGCCAAACGAACTCCATCTAAGAAAAGCAGTTTCTATTAAGGTGGGCTAAGTTCAATCAAACCGGGCAAGACGCTCACATCCGGACTCAAATCATTCCATCGGCCATCGGGCCTGTAATGATTGAGAACTCCAAAGTCTTCTCCCCGATTCGTTGCATTGTTGGGCTCGTTCACCCTCCAGTTCGAATACTTGAAGGATTCTCCATTCGTCCATTGCCACTTCCCCTCTTCTTCATGATCGCTACATCCGATCCATGCACCCGTTGATTTAAATTCTTTCTTAAAACTCTCATTTATAAAGATCTGTTCTTCTTTACTGGTGATGGCGACGAGATGTCCCCCCATCTTCTGAGCATACTTTTGCGCGTCATGCCAAGATCCCCGCCCCGGTGTCAATCGATAGAGGTGCCCTTCGTATTCTCTCCACGCCTCGGATTCCTGCATGAGACTTCGTTTTTTGATCCACCAAGAAACGGGCTCTCGAAAGGCCAGCCCCAAAAAAAGAAGACAACCGAGAACCGAAAGCGAGAGCCCGAAAACCATCTTTTTACCTTTAGCTTTCTTCTTCATCTACTGCGACTCTTCTGGGTATCGTCTGCTCGTTGAACGATAAAAAAGGAATGTTGGAATGATTTCTACAGCCTCAAAAGTCTCATGAACATGCCTTGCTGGAAGCGACCTGAGACTCTGTCGAAGCTAATCCATAAATAGAGACGGATTAGGCCTTCTCCCCCTCAATAATTTCTTGTAACAAGATCTGAGAGAAAGCTCTATATTTAAAATTTAGAATGAGTTACGATTAAAAGTCAGAATTTTGCCCTATTCCATTCAGGGCTCTAAATGTTCGCAATCACTACTTCAATAACGAAAACCATTCTGGAGTCTATCTTTGCGGTCTCTAACTGATGATGAAATCCTTGAGAGCTTGAGAGGGGAACCCGCGCCGTTGCTCCCAATTCTTCATGCCTTCCATGATCGCGATGGCTACCTCTCTCCGGAAGCGCTCAAGGTCATTTCAAAGGGCTTAAGAATTCCAATCGCCGACCTCTACGGAACGATCGATTTCTACCATCATTTTTCTACTGGTGAAGGGGGCCATCATCAAGCTCGAGTGTGTACGGGCCCCATCTGTTGCCTCAAAGAGGGGAATCAAATCCTGGAGGCTCTCCGTTCGCAAGGAGCTACTCCGATGCCCTGTGCCGGGCGTTGCGATGATCCCGTCGTCGTCCTTAAAGGGAATCAAGCCCTCTTAGGAACGAGCGCAGAAAATCTTCAACCTCGACGATCCCCCCTTCCCCCCGAAGCCCCGACTCTCGAAGGCTTTGAGGAATGTGTTTTCGCTCACATTCGCTCTCCGGAACGCTCTCAATTCGCTGGCTATCGTTCAACGGGAGGATACAACGCCTTAGAAAAAGCCTGTAGCCAACTTTCCCAAGAAGATTTACTCTCCCAAGTCGAAGCGAGTGGCTTGGCAGGGCGAGGTGGTGCGGGTTTTCCGACGGGCTCGAAATGGCGGGCGGTATTTAACGCTCCTGGAGATCCAAAGTCGATTGTCTGTAATGCCGATGAAGGAGAGCCCGGTTGTTTCAAGGATCGCGCCCTTCTCGATCACGACCCGCATGCGGTCATCGAAGGGATGGCCTTGGCGGCGTACGCCACGGGAGCCGAACGAGGCTTTATCTACCTTCGATACGAGTACCCTGAGACTTACGCTATTCTAGAACAAGCCATCAACGATGCGGAATCCAATGGCTTTCTCGGCGAAAACATCCTTGGTAAGTTTAACTTTAAGCTCTATCTTCGAAGAGGAGCGGGAGCTTATATCTGCGGGGAAGAAGGGTCGCTCTTAAATAGCCTCGAAGGTAAACATCCCTTTCCTCGAAATCGACCACCGTTTCCGGTCACGCATGGTTTTGAAGATCTCCCTACTGTTGTCAATAATGTCGAAACTTTGGCTTCAGTTCCACCGATCGTCCTCAAAGGAGCCGACTGGTATCAATGCCTCGGTCATGATCAAAATGCCGGAACCAAGGTCATAAGCTTGTCGGGTGACGTTAATAAACCTGGCAATTATGAAATCCCCATCGGCTTCCCTCTCATGCACCTCATTCAGGATTGGGCTGGTGGAACACCATCAGGTAAACGGGTACAAGCCGTGACGATGGCCGGACTCTCGGGTGGTTTTTTAGCCGGGGAAGACCTCGATGTCACTCTCGATGAACCCTGTATTCGAAGTAAAGGATCCTTCCTGGGTGCTGGTGGAATCATGGTTTTCGATGAAACGCGAGACATGGTTGAAATCGCTCACCAGGCGATGGAATTTTTTGCCGAAGAATCTTGTGGCAAGTGCTTCCCATGTAGAATAGGAACTCGACGACTCAGTGAGCGCTTAGGAGGCCACGCCGGCCCTGGCGAACTCACTCAATGGTTAAACGAGGTTGAAGCATTGGGCCAAACCATGAAAGCCACCAGTAGTTGCGGCTTAGGCATCGCCGCCCCATTGATTTCAGATAGTTTGGTGAAGTACTTTCCCGAACAAGTGGAAAATCACGTAAAGTCTTAAGTGTTATGACTCCTCCAACGCATCTCCAAAATAAACAATCCGACCCTGATTCAAAACCCCAAGGGCAAGAAACGTTGACTCTCACCTTAGATGGTGAAGAGGTCACCTTCTTTGCTGGAGAAACCATCTACGAGGTGGCGGAACGCCATCGTAAGGAAGTGCCAACCCTTTGCTACGACCCTCGCTTGGAACCTTTCGGGGCTTGCCGCCTTTGTGTCGTAGAATTGGAGGGCGCCCGAAACCCAGTGGCTTCCTGTACGACTCAAGCTCAGCCGGGGATGTCTATAAAAACAAAAACTCCAGCGATTGAAGAACATCGCAAAGTTTTGTTGGAGATGGTGGTCTCTGAAAACGATGGAATAGAGGTCGACCCTCTTCGAGGCTACGCATCCCAAGAGCTCAGCACTCTCGTCGATCGTTACGGTGCTGATACGGGGCGTTTTCAGGGCGCTCAATCGGGATGTTCAAAATTTGAAGACGATAATCCGTTTATCCTCCGCGACTACAATAAGTGTATCTCTTGTTATCGCTGCGTTCGGGTTTGTGCCGAACAAGAAGGTGACTACGCTATCAGCATCAAAGGCCGCGGTTTCGAAACGCAAATCACGACGGAATTCGATGGGCTTCTCAAAGATTCGGCATGTACCTTCTGCGGTCAATGTGTACAAACTTGCCCCACCGGTGCTTTAGCCGATCGCAAGGCCCTGCGAGCTGAGGGGCAAGACGGAGAACTTCAAAAGACACGCACCATTTGTACTTACTGCGGTGTGGGATGTTCGGTCGACTTAGTTACACAAGAAGATCGTTTGGTCGCCGTTCAACCAGCGATGGATGGACCTGCGAATGAAGGTGCGCTTTGCGTTAAAGGTCAATTTGCTTTTGATTTTGTCCAAAATCCCGACCGACTCAAGAAACCCCTCATTCGAAGAGAAGACGGTGAACTTCATGAGGCCGAATGGGAAGAAGCCCTTCAACGAGCCGCGGATGGTTTCTTGAAGGCTTTAGACGAACACGGGCGTCACAGCGTCTATGCCATCGCGAGTGGTCGAGCACCATCGGAAGCGGCTTATACACTTCAAAAATGGATACGATCCGGATTCGGAACGAATTATATCGATAACTGTTCCCGTGCCTGACACGCTCCTACTGTCGCCGGTCTGGCGGCTACGATCGGTCGAGGCGCTATGTCGAATCCTTTGGTCGACATGGAAAAACCCGATGTCATTTTTTGCATCGGCACCAACATGACGGAATGTCATCCCGTCGCTGCTACCCGTTTGAAAAGAGCGATCGCGAAAGGAGCCAAGTTGATCGTTGCCGATCCTCGGCGAATCGACTTAGCCGAGATGGCTGATCTCTACCTCCCTCTCACGGTGGGCACCGACGTGGCTTTGCTCTTAGGGATGGCTCATGTCATTCAACGCGAAGGCTTGGTCGACCAGTCCTTTGTTGAAAATAGAACTCGAGACGCTGAAGACTTCTTCAAGCATCTCGGTGAATTTACTCCGAAATGGGCTCAATCCATCTGCGGAGTACCGGCTGAAGATATCGAAAAAGCGGCTCTTTGGTACGGTCAAGGTCAACCCTCGGCGATCTATTACACCCTAGGCATCACCGAACACATCTGTGGTGTCGACAATGTAAAAAGCCTTTGTAACTTAGCCTTGATGACGGGAAACATCGGCAAAGAGGGCTCGGGAATCAATCCCATGCGCGGCCAGAACAACGTGCAAGGTTGTGGAGATGCCGGAGGACTTCCCAATAACTATCCTGGTTTTCAAGCGGTCACTAAGCCCGAGCATCAAGAGAAGTTCGAGAAACACTATGGCCGTGATATCGATTTGGAAAATGGTATCACCAAAGTAACGGCCTTCGACCAATGTGGAGACGGTATTCGGGCGATGCTCATCGACGGTGAAAACACTGTTGTCAGCGATCCGGACCGTAATCACTGCCAGCACGCTTTAGAAAGTTTAGATCATTTGGTGGTGATCGATCTTTTTATGAATGAGACCACTGAATTGGCGGATGTGGTTTTTCCTGCGACTTCCTGGGCCGAAACGGATGGCGTCTGTACAAACACGGAACGCCGAGTTCAACGATTACGAGCAGCCGTTCCCCCAGTGGGAGAGGCCAAACCCGATTGGTGGATTATCTCGCAAATTGCCCAGCGTATGAACATTCCGGGATTCGAGTTCTCCTCGGCCAAGGAAGTGTTCAACGAACTTTGCAGTCTTTCTCCTCTCTATCAAGGTTTAGACTGGGATCTCATCGACAAAGGTGAATATCAGTGGCCCGTTCCTTATAAAGGTCATCCTGGAACTCCCACTTTGCACCAAGAGAAGTTTGAAAATGGAAGAGGGATCTTTACCAAAGTCGTCTATCGGGACCCCGCTGAAACGATCAGCGAAGACTTTCCCATCTGGCTGACCACGGGAAGAAGGCTACAGTCTTATCACACTCATACTCAAACGGGACGATCTGCGGGAATCGATTATTTACTACCAGGCGAATCCTTGGAGATTCACCCTGAAGATGTCATGAGTTTAGGATTAAAGGATGGCGATTGGTGTTTACTTTCGAGCCAACGAGGCTCAGTAAAAATTCGCGTTGAAGCGACCGCTCGTTCACCTAAAGGCACCGTCTTCTCAAGCTTTAGTTTTAGCGATGTTCCCGTCAATGTTTTGACGGGATCGGGTTACGACCCCGTGACTCAAACGGCTGAGTTGAAGGTGTGCCCAGTTAGGATTGAACCGGTGAAATCCTGAGTGAAGGAACCTAATTTTCAAAAATAAAAGCGTGAGAGTCTGCTAGGGGCTCTCACGCTTTTTTATTTCGGGGAGATATTCAAATTCCAAAGTTAAATCGCATTTAAGATCCCGTCGCTTACGCTCCGGGCTAGCTAACGCCACTTCAACCTTAACTAGCCCGGAGCGTAAGCGACGGGATAATTAATTTTGCTTTTCTCTCGTCAGATTCTATTACTCGAGAGGGAACAAACGATAACTTTCCCCTCGCTAGCGCTTCGGGCTAGTTAACTAGTTAAGCTAGGAATACCATTTATTAACTCGCCCGAAGCGCTAGCGAGGGGATGATTTTCAAAGAAAACTTAGGTTAGTTTTTAGCCGACTTATCTTGAATGCAATACAACCAAGTCTTGCCTCTCAGGAAGATTTGATTGCCGACAATCGCCGCCGAAGCGTCGAAGGTATCATCGAGTTGATTTTCAGCCAAGACCTCAAGCTTCTTCCCCTTCTTTAAAACGACCGTCTTACCATTGCGGCCCGTGATGTAAACGCGGTCCTTGGCCCCTACCGGAGATGCGTAGACGTTTTGAAGCCCAGGGATTCGGGTGCGCTCCATGACAATCTTTCCCGACTGTGAATCAACACAAGTAAAGATGGCCCGGTTGGATTGATTGAAGTAAAGCAAGCCATCGTAGAGAACGGGGGAAGGAATATAGGGAGTACCTCGATTCAATGACCAAGCAATCTTCTTGGAACCTGTGATGTCCCCCTTTGCTGACAAGGGAAGAGCCAAAGCGGAATAGCCTTTGTAGCCACTCATACAATAAACGAGATCTTTATCTCGAACCGGGGAAGGGATCGCATTACTGCTAAGTCCACCACACTCCCAAATAATATCTCCATTTTTTAAGTCATAACTTCTCACCTTATTGGCTGCCGAAGTGATCACCTGAGTCTTTCCGCTGTGTTCAACCACTAAGGGTGTTGCCCAGGCTCCAGGTTCTTCGCGCTCTTTTTTCCACACCGTATCGCCCGTTTTGGCATCGAGAACTTCGATATAAGATTGTTTGCGTTGGTCCCGAACGATGATCACTCGATCGTTATGAACCACAGGAGAACAACCTTCCCCCAAACTGGCTTCCATGAAAACTTTTCCGAGATTACGATCCCAGAGTTTGTTCCCATTTAAATCGTAGACAAACAATCCTGCGGAACCAAACCAACAATACAAACGCTTCCCATCTGTCGTCGGAGAAGCGGAAGCAAAATCGTTATCCCCGTGGTGCCCTTCGTGAGGAATTCCTTTCGTAGCGGTCTTCCCCCAGATTTTTTCACCGGTCTTTCGATTGAGACAAAGAACGACAAATTCTCGAAGGGTGTTGGGGTAAGTGATACCGAAGACTCGTTTGGGTTGATCTTCGGGCTTCGGCAACTTGGGATCGACGATTCCTGTATCAACGCAAGTTAAGAGGAACACTTTATTCCCCCATATGATCGGAGTTGAAGTTCCTTGCCCCTCGATGGGCATTTTCCATTTAATGTTCTTCATCTCACTCCATTTCAATGGAGGATTCGCCGTTCGAGCCACACCATTAGCTTCAGGACCTCGCCAGTGGTGCCAGTTGTTTTTGATTTCGTTGGATTCTGAGGTTACGGTCAGTAACGAGATTGTAAAGACCATAAGCCCGCAGGTAGTCAGGAGTTTTTTATTTTCTTTTCGCAACATGATTTGATAGGTCTCATTTAAGGAAAGGGGTTCATTTTAATGATGGAAGAAATTGAGATTTGAAGATCATCATAGAAATCTGGAAACTTAAATAACACAATAAAGTGATCTATATTGACTGAAATTCATTTTCCATAGAAGTCGGCTCAGCCTCTGAGCCGGTTCTTGGATTCCGAAAAAGATTATCTATTCCGAATGCATTTCAAACGACGAGGAATGCTCTTTTGATTCTGTAGCGCTATTCCGATTCCGTCCCGGATCAGGGTGAGGCTGTGAATTTTTATCAAGCTTAGTTAGAATCGGATTCCTATCTAATCGCAATAAGACCTTAACTAGCCCGAAGCGCTAGCGAGGGGCCAAGGTTTTCATTCCGGCCCCTCGCTAGCGCTTCGGGCTAGTTAAATTGGAAGTCTTTAAAAATTCACAACCTCGGAGTGAGCCGACTATAATTACTTGACAAAACGTCCCTTTAGGATTCCCTCAAAATGAAAAAATCAAAAAAGATCACCGGGTTCATCCTCCTAACTGGGATCACCCTTGTCGTCTTATCTTTATTCGCCTTCAAAGGCCCTCTCCTCGAACGTTGGCATCTTTATCGATTACAATCTGAAGATGAATCCATTCGTTCCACAGCTTTAGCTTACTTAGTAGAGAAAAATTCTCCCCGATTAACTCCCAGACTCATCGAAGTGCTCATCGAAAGTCGAGTGGAGACAGGAGGCGTCTATTTTCATCGCGCCCCTCTTCGTCCTTATTCCAGGGATATTTCTTCCCCCTCTCGAATTTATCTAACTAAATTTCCTCTCGCCCTCTGGACGGTGAATCGCGAGCGTACAACAGAATTACAAAAGGAAATCGTGAAAGCATTACGAAAGACTCAAGATGCAAATTTAAAACCTCTCTATGAAGCCTGGAAACTTCTCACCGATTCCAATAAAGATCGTATTAAGTACCCTGACCAAAGATACGTGGCAGAGATTGTCCTTCATAAAAATTGTAAACCCGGCATCTTAGGCTTAGCGGCTTTACTCGATGCTCTCATTTTCCAAAACCCGGTCACTGAAATGGAATTTGATGAGATTGTTGCTGATCGATTTAATACCAATAAATTTCGACAGCTTAGAGGCTGGCGTCACCTTGAAGTCATCCGTTAAAGCGCGTACGATGGATGAGCTTTTGTCAACAATCCTCACCCTTGAGTTCACTCCTTCATAATTTGATTTAAATAATGACTCACCGTTTAGTATTCCTGATCGCCCTCGCCATTCCTTTTACTTTTAACGCTTTTCTCACTGAGCCAACCGGCGCCCCTCGATGGAAGAAGCACACGATCGTCTCTCCCATGAGAGGCTCCATCAACTCTGTCGTTGCCAGTGATTTTGACAAAGATGGTCATATCGACATCATCGCCACCTTCAACGGGCATGCGTACTTATTCAAAGGACCGAATTGGAAACGTACTTCTATTCATAAATTTGGTACGGGAAATTCAAAACGAAAACCCCGGCCGGGATGCATCCACAGTTGTTTACTCGATGTCGACCAAGATGGAGACATGGATCTCATCGGAAGTAATCAGACTGTATTTTGGTTGGAATGCCCCGATGAGCCCTTCAGCGGTCAAGCCTGGAAATACCGAACTGTCGACGATGAGATCCTGGGTACTCACTGCCTCATCACGGGTGACGTGAATCGAGATGGCAAACTCGATGTCATCGCCAACTCCTTTAGAACGAAGCAACATACTCCGTTCCCTAATTCGATCGTGTGGCTTGAAAGTCCCAAAAATCCTCATTCTGATTCACCCTGGAAACGTCACGTCTTTGCGCATCAAGATGCACCTGGTGGTTCTCACTACATGGGATTTGGAGATGTGAATAAAGACGGTCGTCCCGATATCAGTTGCGGCGCTAAGGGAGGGCCAGGATTCCCCGGAGGAGAATGGTTCGCTTGGTGGGAGCAGCCCAAAGATCCGACGCAACCCTGGAAAAAACATCTCTTATCCGACAAGCAACCCGGTGCTTCCAATATCCATCCTGAAGATGTCAACGGCGATGGCATTATGGATTTCATCGCCACTCGAGGCCACTCTAAGGGGGTCTTATGGTTTAAAGGGCCCAAGTTTAAAGCGATAGAAATCGATCCCGACCTCGAAGGCCCTCACAGCTTAGTGACCCTTGATTTTGATGGAGATAAAGATGTCGATATCATCACGTGCGGAAGAGGAGATAAAGGAACCGCCGTCTGGTACGAAAATAATGGTAAAGGTCAGTTCACGCGCCATCTCATCGGAAAAGACCAAGGGTCCTACGATATTCGAGTCGTCGATATGGATGGGGATAAAGATTTAGATGTCTTGATCGCAGGGCACCAGAGTAAGAATGTAGTTTGGTTTGAAAATTTGAAGTAAAAAATAAAAAGAGCTTTTCTCCCTCGAAGTGTTGGAATCATAGAAAAGTTCAAGCTCTACAAATTCGTACCAAGAAAATAGAGTTCGCTACATTCTCAGTAGACATTAAAACAAATTTGAAGGTAAGAATTTAAGTCTATAAAAGATCGGCTTTAGATTGAAAATTTGAATTTCACTCTACATGGATAAAGACCTGAATTATTGAATTTAACACTGTCTATGAATCAGAGAATAACTGCATAAATTTCTTATATATTGAGCGACTGAAATTAAGAATATAAGCAAGAAAATAGGGGCAAGAAAATTTCACCCTCTAATGTTTCTTATCTTCTTGCCACCATTTTCTTGCCTGAAAGTTAAATGGCGAGTATCTGAAAAAGAGTAAAAATCATTAAATGCAACGTCACTCCTTAATCTATTTTCAAAACATTTTTAGATGTTCGCTATAAATTCAAGACACGGAAAAAAACTAGTCCATGAAACCTTCACAGAAATCACTCCCCTCACAATCCAATTCATCTAGATCTAAATCCCCCGGATCATCACACGAGTTCGGCGGTGGAATGGGAGAATTGCCCAGAAATTGATAGGAAATCACCAGTATGGGATCAGAGATTTCTAGTGTACCGGAGTCATCGGCGTCAAAAGCATCGAAGCACTCCGGTTGAATCGTACCTAAAAATTGGTAAGACAAATTAATAACGACATCGGCAATTTCGATCTTTCCATTACCATCAGCATCTCCCCGAATGAAGGCTGGTCCTCGCTCCCTGGTTTCGTCATCGAACCCTACTGTTGGAATTAAAATATCTCCGTACTGATCTTGGTCCTCGTCGAGTTCAAAGCAAGACACATCAAAGGATCGATTGGGTCGGGCCTCCCAACGCTCATTCGAACAATTGATATTGTATTTGTATTCTTGGACCCCCGGCTGAAGATCTCGCATTGGAATTTCGAGTTGATAGATTCCATCTCCATTTGAATCTTCAAAGGGATCAGAGCAACTCCAATTATTAAACGCCCCTCGAACCACGACTTGATCGAACTCCGGGTTAAACTCGACATTCTCAATTTGTGCTCTCATATCCACTTGAAATAAGACTTCGACATCGCACAAAAGAGAGGTGGGTTGAACATCATCATAAAAGAGTAAATCGACCTCGATATCGAGAAAACCATCATTGTCCAGATCGGCCTCGTCCCCCCAAATATGAAAGGTACGATTTTGTATTGTTTCCCAATGGGATTCTGAACAGCCGAGATTAAATTTAAATTCTTGGTTCCCGATGGGGTGGTCAAAAAAGGTGAGTTGAATCTCATAAACACCATCGCCATCCGGATCTTCCATGAAGCTCGAACAATTCCACTCGTTAAAAGACCCTCTTACCACCGGAGACTGAATCTCAGGGTCAAAGCGCTCAAGCTCTTCTTGAACGCTCATATCCAACTTAAAGGTCACTTCAATATCTGCTCGTTCTACCGGTTCATTCCCAGTATGGTTAAAGATCCCAAGAAATTCAGCTTCGACAAATCCATCTCCATCCGTGTCGACTTCGGCCCCAGTGAGTGAAATCGATCGATTCGAAATGCGATCTTCCCACTTATCGCGATTGCAAATGTTGTACTTAAATTCATAGGTTTGCCCCACCGACTGATTTTGAAATTGGATCTCGATTTCATAGATTCCATCTTGATCCAAGTCCGACATCTCTTGCCCCACACATCCCGCCCAATTATTAAAGTTCCCCTTAACAGTCACGCTATCACTCTGAGGATCAAAACCGTTGAAGTCAATTTCATCGCTCAAATCCACACGAAAGAGGATTTCTACATCGATGGCATGAATTCGACTCCAGCAGAGCATCATTGTGAAAATCAAGCTGACAAACTTCATTCGACGTAGGGGCATTCTATGCACTGTTCTAGGTAGGATTTGATCGAGGATTCCAAAAATGAAAATAATTTTCGTTCCTCCATCTCACCCCTTAAATTCGGTTCTGTCTATTCCATATTTAGCTAATTTAGCTTGTAGAGTCGAAGGTTTTAAATTTAAAGCTTCCGCCGCACCCTCAGACCCGTAGATCTTACCCTGTGAATGGATCAACGATTCGGTAAGAATGGTTCTTACTCGGTCATCAAACGTTATTCTTTCAGATCGCTCAGTCACTCTTTGAATTTTGGAATTCAAGACTTGGGGATCGATAGAAAACTCAGCTTCGGGGGAAATAATCACACTTCTCGCAATCACATTTTCTAATTCGCGCACATTCCCTGGCCAAGGATAAGCCTTACAGAGCTCAATACTTTGTGGATCTATAGATTTAAAATTTTTTCCAATCTTCTTCGAATATTGATCCAAGAAAAACAGTAGAAAGGGTTCGATATCTTGCAATCGTTCTCGCAAACAGGGAAGTCGGACCGGGAAGATATTTAATCGATAGTACAAATCTTCCCTAAACCTCTTAGATTCAACCTCATTCAGCAAATTTCGATTGGTAGCCGCTAAGATTCGGACATTTGATCTTAACGTTTTCTCTCCTCCGAGCCGTTCGTACTCTCGCTCTTGTAAAACTCTCAACAACTTAACTTGCATCGACAAACCCATCTCAGCAATCTCATCCAAAAAGAGAGTTCCTCCCTCGGCTAATTCAATCCTTCCTAATCGTTTCTCTACAGCCCCAGTGAACGCTCCTTTCTCATGCCCGAATAGATCACTCGCTAGTAAATCATCCGTTAAAACTCCGCAGTTGATCGCAATGAAGGGCTTATCTCTTCTCGGTGATAATCGATGGATTTCTCTCGCCACCATCTCCTTCCCAGTTCCCGTCTCCCCCAAAATTAAAACGGTGGTATCCGTTTGTGAAACGGCCTCGACTTCTCTCAGTAGGTTTCTCCAAGCTCGACTATCCCCGATGAGATGGCGGCCTGGACGAGATTGATTAACGACCTCTCTAAGATGGATATTTTCTTCAGCTAATTTTTTGCTCGAGGAATTCAAACTTCCATGAAGCTCGGCATTGGCTACTGCAACACTAAGCTGCTGAGACAATTGCACTAAGAAACTTACTGCTTCTTCATTAAAACTGTGGACCTGTTTTGAGCCGAGCTGAAACACCCCCATCGGGACATTACGCGTAAATAACGGAATAGAGACATACGACTGAATCCCGTCAGAGATAAAAAAGCTATCTTCGTAAAAGTCTCGCCGAGCGCTGAGCTCGGAGACGGAAATTGCCTCTTTTAACTCAATCGACTTTCCCGCGGCGCTCCCCGACACTGGAACCTGAGCTTCCTCTTGTAATTGTTCCTGCGAATTTTTTGAGAAAAGAATCTCAATCTGAAGGTATCCCAACTCGGGTTTTAAAAACAATATTCCGGCACGATCAAAATCAATAATGTCATTCAGATGATTTATCAGTGTCTCAAAATTTTTTTTAAGATCGAGAGTCTCGTGCAAAGCTTTAGCTAACTCTAAAATTAACGAGAGTTCTTTTTCTTTCCTTCTGAGTTCTGTCGTTCTTAGCTCAATTTCCTCTTCCAGCTTTTCAGTAAACTGTTCCTGCAACTCTTGAGAATGAATCAATCGACGATTATCCGCTCGGAGCCGACTGATTAAGCGTTCACGTTCAGCGATTCCAGCGAGTTGCCCCACCAATGTTTTCAACGCATCAATTTGATATTGGTTATACGCATTCTCTTTTGACGCCCCGATCCCAACGAGCGCCACAGACTTTCCGGCGGCGATCAAAGGAAAATAAACAAGCGACCTTATGCCTTCTTGGATGAGGTGTTGGGTTGATTCTAATTGAGCGATTCCCTCCGAACTTTCAGAGAGATCCTCAAACCCAAGCGTATCTCCAGTCTGCAATCTTTCCTCAAGAGCAGTTCCACGGACATCTTCTCGGAATCGAGTTCCGAGTTGGGTGCGACCCGACACGAAAACTCTTCCCATCACAAGAATCGTCGTATCGGGCTTCACGAATGCCACTTGCAATCGATCACAAGGGAGAAGTCGTTGAACTTTCTCATACATCGTCTTGAGAACGACCTCGAAATTCCCTCCCTGATTGAGATGAGAAGTCACCTCTGAAATCAAGTCGATCAGCCGGGAAGTGCTTGGATAGGACGAATCTGTCATCGAATCACCACTCTCGTAAACTCTGCTTACCATTTATGGGCACGGAACTAAGCACCCATATAAAGGTATTTATAACACCAATATTTTGGTGAATTTAAAGAAAAAGGCCCAATTCAAGCACTTTCATGAATGGAATCTGATTTGCTACTCGCAAACCAACGTTATTTAACTGAAAATCCTCAGCTCACTGAGGCTCTCCGACTAAAATCCAAGGAGAAAGACAATGTCGGATTTCAATGTGGTCCTCTCACCCTGCGTGGGAGTCAAAGCAGCTGCCTGTGTCACGGTTTGCCCCTGCGACTGCTTTTACGATGCGGGCGATCGACTCGTCATCCATCCTGAAGAGTGCATCATCTGCGGACTGTGTGAAACACAGTGCCCCATGTTAGCCATCGTTCCCAATGAGGAAGTCCCAAAAGAGGAGCAAGCCTCTTTAGATTTCGCCCACTCCTTCTTCAAAGGCAAAACTCGAGAGGAATTGGATCAATTGAATGTGACGGGATAAATATCAAACTCCTGAGGCCCGGGTCGACGGACGACTCGAGCCTCGCTTTTTCATTTTAAGAATATTAAATCAATCTCGAGCCATAAGAGGCTGTGAATCTATTTATACCTCCAACTTAATTAGCCCGAAGCGCTAGCGAGGGATACTCCCCTCGCTAGCGCTTCGGGCTAGTTAAGACCATCTTTCTACCAGATAAAATTCAACTCTTTCGGAATTCATAAAAATTCATCCCTTCTTTAGAAGGAACGCTTTTAGCCCAATTGAAATGGGCGCTGCGATCAACAAGATCGGCACGAGGACCCACGCTGAAAAATAGGAAAGCGCGTAGACGACCCCCTTGATGATGGCAGCATAATCATGAACACCACCCTCGGGGGGAGTGCCACTGAGAAAGCTCACTTCCTCCCTAAATCCAAGAAGATGGAGAACAATAAAAAAAATAATGAGAATCACCGCCCGAGAAACCAACCAAGCTGGGCTTAAAAAAGGATGCCAAAATAATCGAATTCGTTTTTTTTCTTCATTCTCCATCAGTTTCCCTTTCTCAATATCTTTTCCCACAATGGGCCTTGAACAAGTGAATAAAGAAGCACCGCATCACCCACTTGATTGCTTGCACAGTATTTCAGTGCGCCCTCCGTCTTTAAGGGAAAGCCTGCAAAGTCGAGGGTTCCCAACAAAGATGAAAGAAACTCTTGGTCCTCAAAAGCACCCGCCGCGATAAACGCCATACCGCTCGAACCGGCGCTCACTTCTAATACGGGAATGATTGGACCGGAATCCACATCCATTGGCCCTCTAAAGCTCTCGGGCCATTCTTTGGCGTAAGAAAATCCACAAATTGAAACTGCCAGTTCAGCTTTGGCTCGCTCGTATTGATCTTTTGCGAATTCTCTGTCGAGGAGCTGCAGACAATGAGCGGTAAACCAAATAGATGAACCTTCCGGGCCATCCATAATTCGACCACGATAGCTAAAGCTCGATGGAAGTAATCCTGTTTTCTTGTCGACGAGTTCTTGGCGAATCTTATTAAGCCAGGCATTCAGAAATTCCGTGTATTTCGAGCCATCTAGAACATCCGACATCTTCAAGGCGACCGCAGCAGCAGAGTTGCAAAACATCCAACATTCATTGGGATAACTTTCGTTGCAGTAAACTGGAGCTTCCTCCATGCGCTTTTTCATGAGACGAACTCGACTTTGAAATTCGTCCTTGTACGACAGCTTCTCCGCCAGCAATCGTCGAGCTCCAAGCATAATAGCAATTTCACCATCCACGAAGATGCTCCGTTCGGGCTGTTGAATCCAACTTGATGACTGAGAGTACCCGAGTAAAAAGTGATGCATCCCCATTTCATCTTCGACCTTGAGGGTGTCATCGATAATCGCATCGATGATTTCGAGATGGCCAGCCTGGGTGTCAGGTGAGCGTAAAGCCATATTGCTCAATGCTAAAACTAAAAAAGTCCGCCCCATAAAGTCCCACTCCGCATTCCGGCCTCGCATGCGTTGCAATTCTTTCTGACGAAGCTTCGGATCCTGCCAAATTTTAAGGTGGCGTTGGGCGAGTTCTTTCGCTCGTTTTGAAATGGGCCCCGATTTCGACACCACATCTGAAGCCTTAAAGAAAAAATGAACACTGGGAAGCCATAGGCAAGCAGCGAGGATTAAGGCCAAGAGCGCAACCCCTATCTCTTTAAACCTCAATTTCATTTTCTCTTCAAACGATCGATCCTTGTCACTCACAAAAGATTCCTTTCTAAAATGAACTTCACATTTAAATGAGAGTATAGAAAATTAGGGGCCAATGGTTGAAAAAACAGATCATTTTTTTTAGCTCACTTTAGGCCCATATCGCTTGAGGGAATAAATCCACACTCGAATCCCCGTTTTAAAATTGAACATCCCCCATCCAAAATCCATACAACCAGAAACTATCGCGAAAGAAATTTTAACGGAATCCCCCATTCTGTATGAAAAACTGAAAGACCAAGAATTCTTTGAAACTCGAGAAAGTGTCGAGGCCGTCTACGTCGAGCTGGTTAAATTTCTCTATTTAATCGGATATTTTAAAACTCGCTTAACCCCTTCAGTGGCGGTGGATTTAGCGTGGCACGAATTGATTTTATGCACGAAATTCTACTTCAAATTTTGTGATTCTCACTTTGGAAGATATATCCACCACCATCCCGGCGGAAAAAAGAGTGAAAATCGTTCCCAGTTCATCAAGACTATAAGTTCTTACCAATTGTGTTATGGATCTCCCCCGGAAAAGTACTGGGGAAAACTCAATCTCGATGATTCTTTAGATGCAGAATGCGGCAGCTGCAACAGTTAAGCAAGCTGCAAATCGTTCGAGGGTAACTGAATAGGAGAACTGAATGTATTTTAGTGGAACTTTATCCGTCGACCCTTCTCAAGAGACTACGATCGATACGATCCAACCGACGAAAGTTTTTAAAAAGCTATTACACTTCCTCACTTTAGGGGGATCTTCTGAACGAGAAGAGATCGAAACGTTTACCGCTATCAGCATTCTCCAGCAATTCAATATGGCTTTCCGAAGCCTCGGCCTCAACAACATCGTCCGTTTAGCCAAGGATGATCTCGATTTTTATCTCGATACCGAAGGCAAAACCGATGACTTGAAGGAAGCCTTAGAAAAGTTCGAACTCGAAACCGACGCCTTCAATTCAGAGTATTTCAAAAGCCTCTTTCTCGTCGTCGAGCACGAAGACGACAACCTCAAGCTCTTAATCGAGGTTAGGATTTCAAGGGTTCATGCGGTGGGTGAATTTCCAATCCAAGTTAAGGTGAATGGCCTCATCAAGGAATTTAAATCCAAACCCGATGAAAATCCGGAAGCCATCAAAACTAAGCTTCAAAATGTTTTTAGCGATCAAAATGTATACGATCAATTTATTCGCGAGAAAAAAACGTGCTTTGATGCTTTTATGAAGAATCTTGAACTTGAGATCCAAAAATTCATTCACTCCGACAAGATCATCAACAGTACTCAAGCCAATATCATTCGACCGAAAGAACCGGTTAAAGATCGCTCCAGAATCTCTCATTCGCGTGATCGAGACCCAGTCTATCACGGTTATCACGGTGGCGACGACTTCCTCTTCTACGCCTTTTTCTGGTCGAGCATGTGTCACCACAACCACATTTATTGCAACAATGTTCATATCCTCGACGATCACGGTCACGAAGTGATGTCTGTGGGTGAAGTGGGTTTCGATGCCGGGGAGAATCAAACTCTAAATCCTGAAGAAAGTTTTGAAGTGCCATCAGATGCCGATACGACCGTCTCTTCTGGAAGCGAATTCGATGAAGACATCTCAAACTTTGATGTCGATCCCTCCGGTATGGCCGTCGATGCCGACAGTGTGGATTCCGGAGGTTCGTGGTTCGATTCCTTTACGGGTGGAGATGATGGGGGCGGAGTTGACACCTCCTCCTGTAGTTCCTGTGGAAGTTCCTGCGGCGGTGGCTGTGGAGGCGGATGCGGCGGAGATTAACGGGGGAAACCTTCATGGAGCCGAACTTAGAAAAGTTTGGCGAGTTACGCTTATTGGCCAAATTTTTACAAATTCGGCTACGGGCTTCCCTTGTGGGCGCCCGCTTCCTAATCGGCACGAATTAATTTAATTGATTACCTTTAACAGGGAAAAATATCACCCCTGTAGCGCCACCCCTTGTGGGTGGCCTCCCCCTTATAACCTTAACCGACATTAATAGTTTTGCGTATATTCAGGGAAAGGCCTGGGACAAGCCCAGGCGCTACAGGAAATGCGTTGTTTTTAATAGCGCGAACTAACAATTGCACGAACTAAGAATTACTCGTATTTTATTTATAGGTCAAAGGGCTAACCGCAATTCATAGATCTTATTTGGAGTTGGGGCTATGAGCACAGATCAAGAAATCAGAGTAACCGAGGAGCACATAAAGCAACTCCAATCGGTTGAACTCTTACAGGGATCTAAGGAGGCAGCCGAATTAAAAGGGGAAATCCTTCAAAATGCCCTGGTGAAGGTTCGTCAGGATTATGATGATGGGTGGTTGTACGCCTCCAATAAAAAAGGAGACCCTTTCTTAAGTATGCTCATTTGTACTTATATTTTCTCCGCTCATGCTTTAACCAATGGAAGCATATTTTTCCTTCCACTAATAAGTGTTGCAGCTTCCTGTTTTGGTTTTTTAGTTTTTATGTTTATCTTTCAAAGACGCAGAGCCAGAAAGCTCATCGATAAAATTGAAAAAGAAAACTATCCTAATTCAATCCTTCACAATAAATCTCTTCCACAAACTTTAATTAGATTGTTAACCCGAGCTCCCGAATACGATAAGGTTAATTTAGAGGAAGGGCTTTCGATTCAAACAATAACATTTCTTCGAAAAACAATCAGAAAAGATTTAATCATTCAAGCTATGAATCCCGCCTTGGCAATAGGCGTAACAATTCTTGTAAAAATACGTTCTGATTTATCCCTTACCCATTGGATTGTTCTGTCGCTATCTACTATCTGGATGAGTTACCTTTTAACAGTTTATTTATACCGATTAAGACTCCTTTTAACGGCTTTCCCAAATCCAAGGGATTCCCTCAAGGAAGGCCAACCAGCCTCTTAACACCAATCTCCCGAGTCATCAGATATAATAAAAAACACTGACTAAAAAACAATAAATCAGAGTTGGGGCCATGAGTACAAATCCAGAAATCAAAGTCACCGACGAACATATCAAACTATTTAAATCACTTAAATGCCTAGAGGGCTACAAGGATGAACTCGACTATGAAGGCTTGACTCTCCACCGCGCCCTGGTAAAGCTTCGAAAAGAACATTCGCATCGCTTGAATCCTGAAGAGGCGTTTAAAATATTCTTATTTTTCCCCATTGTTGTATATTTCGTAGATTTCAATGATTTCACAGGCTCGAGCTTTATTGATATTTTCCTTTTTATTTACATGGGATTTGCACCACTGCTCTCATTCTCTATATATCGTCAATACTATAAAAGAAGAAAAATAATCGACAATTTAGAAAAGGACAACATTCCCTACTCCGTAGTAAATAACACTCTGATTCCAGAAGCCCTATATAATTTAATTTTTAGGCTCAAGAACTTTGATGAGGTACATTCAGGCACAGACTTATCTCCAGTCGTTAAAAAAGAATTACGAAAAATGATAATTAAGGATTACCTCATCTATCTTAGCGTTCCAATATTAGCCATCTTAAAAACATTTTTTGTCGAATCCTACTCAAGCTTCTCAATTACTCACTGGTTAATGCTTGCATTCAGTATCCTCTTCACAATCTTTTTCACTTATTTATGCATCACTAGATTTAGGTTAATTAATTCGCCTGTGATTCATTAACCTGAGTGTCAATATTCATAGACCTAACCTTCTAATCCCGATGTCTTTTTTCTAAATCACGATTCTTTTCGAAATACCATAGAGATAACTCAACGCAATTACTTTTACGCATATAAAACATTTCCAGGTAAACAATATATTTTACATTGCGACCACACAACATCCCCCTACGATGCACATAGAGCAGCTTCGAGAAGTTCGTTTTATCGCTCCTTGTAACTAATTGGAATTTAATGTCTAAGCTCCCCAAATATTAACAATATCAAAAAAGCCCTTCGGATAATCCGCAGGGCTTTTTTTGATTTAATTTGGTTGCCTCCTTTTCACCGCCTCAAATCCCGCACCCTCTTCACCTCCTCCTTCGGTAACCACTTTCGATGCCTCAAGATCACTTCCCTATACTGAGCTTCACCCGCTAAGTTATTCCATTCATGAGGATCCTTACTATGATCATAAAGTTCCTCCGTTCCATCTTTATAACGAATGTATCGCCACCTATCCGTACGAACGGCGTGATTACCTCGCCCATAAGTCATTAGAGCAGGAAGCTCCCAAGGGGCATTTGGATTTTTGAGCAGCTTTACGATACTTTTCCCATCTACGGATTTCTGTGCCGGCAATCCACATAGCTCTAACAACGTCGGATAAAGAACTGTGAGATCCATTGGCTGATCACAACGACTCCCTGAAGGAGTGATCCCTGGTGCCGAAATGATCAAAGGAACGTGATTACTCTTTTCCCACAATGCAAATTTTTCGATATGGTCCTTCTCTCCGATGTGGAAGCCGTGATCCGACCATAAGACGATGATCGTATTATCTTTTCGGGGAGATTGATCCAAAGCATCTAAGAGCTTGCCCACGAGGTAATCGGTATAAGCAATACAAGCCGCGTAAGATCGAATGAAGTCGTGGTAAGATCCCGGCTTTTTCTTTTCCACCGCCATCATCCCCTTCCAAAACCACTTTTTATTCTTCATCAAGGAGATCGCTCCCGGGGGAAGGTCCTTCTCATCGTCGATCTTTCGGGGAGGAAGAGGGATTTCTTTGTAAGCACGGTGAAATTCTTGAGGAGCAAAAAACGGTGAGTGAGGCTTGTAGATTCCACAAGCGAGGAACAAAGGTTTATCGGTGGGAGTTTCTTTTAAAGCTTTTATGCAATACTCAACCGTAGGGTGATCCACCGTGTCCTCTTCCTTCTTCGGCCAAATGCCCCAGTCAGTATTTCGCGATCCATACTCAGGAGCTCCATTTAGTTTTTTGGGAGGATATAACTGTTTCTTCATCGGCAAGAAATCCTCAAAGGATTCCTTATCGTGAAACGCTCCTCTTGGCTTGTGATGGAAAATCTTTCCGGCTCCTTGAGCACGATAACCAGCGGTCCTAAATTTTTGCATGATCGTGGGATGCTTGGGAAGAGCAAATCGCCAATCGCTGTTGTTACCGTAGACTCCTGAGGTAGAAGGTCTGAGGCCAGTCAGGGTCGCCGTTCTCGATGGATTGCAAGCCGCCGAAATACAGTAAGCTTTAGTGAAGAGCATCCCCCGCTTAGCAAGTCTCTCCATTTGGGGAGTTTTGATGGGAGATTCAGGGTCGAGGAGTGAGATCCAATCGTTGAGGTCATCGATGACGATGAAGAGAACATCGGGTGAGCTCGGAGGTTTATTTTCCTGAGCAAAGACAACAGGTTGAAAACTAACCCATAAAAAAAAGAAGAGTTTGATCTTTTGTTGCATCAACCAGACCTTGATCATTTAAATCACGAGCTTAGACTCGAGGGGTGTAATTCAACTTCTTTCCCCTCGCTAGCGCTTCGGGCTAGTTAAAGTTTAAATATTGAAACGACCTCGTTAACTAGCCCGAAGCGCTAGCGAGGGGAAAAGAAAGCTATCACGCTCACTCCGCCCAAATATCCCCCACCGTAAAACCCTCAGGAAAGGGATCACTCGGATCTAAGCGATAATGCGCGTGCCCAGTAATCCACGCGGAACCCGAGAGAGTGGGAACCACCGCCTTATATTCCCCTATTTGAGTCTCCCGTAATAATTTTCCAGTAAAGACGGTGCTCAATATTCCCTCATGGTGAAACTCTTGGTTCAAGCCTAATTGCCCCTTGGAATAGAGCGTTGCCATCTTAGCACAAGTCCCGGTTCCACACGGGGAACGATCCAAGGCTCCCTTCCAACTATTGGGTTTATCCCAATTCAATTCTCCGGTTGAAACGATTACGCTGTTTCGACGTTGATTGTTTTCATCTAATGGAGGACCCGATAATTGAGCAATCGTCACTCCTCGAAACTTGGGATTCAAGGGATGCACGCAATCTAATTGTTCTTGAGTTGCAGCCTTGATCATCTCCCCTACGCGAACGATCTCACCGGCTTCGTCCGGCGTGAGCTTTAGACCCAAAGAAGGAGCATCGGCGATCACAAAAAACATCCCTCCCCATGCCACATCGACCATCACAGTTCCCAACTCGGGAACTTCGACAGGTTGATCTAAGTGAATACTGAAAGCTGGTACGTTCTCGAAGGTCACCTTTGTAACTTTTCCGTTTTCAACCTCAGCTTCAATTTGAATTAAACCGGCGGGAGATTCCAATGTCAGTTTCGTGATGGGTTCCTCGACTTTAACCCTTCCGCTTTCGATCAAAACTGTCGTCACCGCAATAGTGTTGGTCCCGGACATCGGAGCGTACTCCACTTGTTCCATGATGACGTAGCCAGCATCGACACCCGGCTTCGTCGAAGGAAAAATGATGTTACAATTTGCCGCAGGGTAACCCCGAGGCTCGCGAAGCATCAATTTTCGCACACTATCAAACTGCCCCTCGAGGAACTTCATCTTTTCGAACATCGACTCACCGGGAATATCGGGCATTCCCGAAACGATGACCCTGCCTGGCTCTCCACAGACGTGGGTATCGTAAGCTTCCAACAATTCAGGAGTTTTCATCCAACTGGCGCCTATTTCTTTCAACAAAACGAAGGTTTAATGGTGATTCTCTGGGTAGGTTTCAACCGATAAATCCGTTAAGATGGGAGTTTCATAAATCGAAATACTTTGACGAGAATCACTCTCTAAAAATACTACGCCTCAGAAGACCAAAATAGCTCTAAAAATTGACTTATGTTCGACAAACCATTCTTCACTCTTAGCTTGCTCACCTTACTGAATTTCCTGGTGATCGACACCGGAAAATCAGAAGAATTGAGTTACTCCCGAGACGTTCGGCCTATCCTCAGCTTGAATTGTTTCAGATGTCATGGGCCAGACAAAGTCGACCGTAAAGCTAAAACCCGTCTCGATGTTCCAGGACAGGCTGATCTGAAAAAAGTGATCGAAAGGATCACATCAGATGATCCCGATGAGATTATGCCTCCCCCGTCTTCGAATAAAAATTTAACGCCTGAGCAAATTCAAATCTTAAAACGCTGGGTGGCCGAAGGAGCCAAATACGAGAAGCATTGGGCCTTCGTTAAACCCAAAAGATATAAACTCCCCGACACGGCTCATCCCATCGATTATTTCATCGATCGAAAACTAAAAGAAAAAAAACTGAAACCTGCGGAGTTAGCTGATCCCGCAACTTTACTGAGGAGGGTTTACTTAGATCTCATCGGCTTACCCCCGAGTTTAGAAGAGACAGAAGCGTTTCTCAAAAATCCCAGCTACACGCATTATGTAAAAATCGTCAATCGACTCCTCAGTTCTCCTCAATACGGTGAGCGCTGGGCGAGACGTTGGTTAGATCTCGCTCGTTACGCCGATACGAACGGCTACGAAAAGGATCGAGACCGAAGTATCTGGCCCTATCGAGATTGGGTCATCAAGTCTATCAATGATGACATGCCCTTCGATCAATTCACCATCGAGCAACTCGCAGGAGATATGCTTCCCTCCCCCACTCCTGATCAATTGATCGCGACGGGATTTCACCGAAATACGATGCTCAATGAAGAAGGGGGAATCGACCCCTTAGAGTTTCGTTACCATGCGATGACCGATCGCATGACCACCACCGGAACAACCTGGTTAGGGCTCACCTTAGGTTGTGCGCAATGTCACACTCATAAATACGATCCCATCACTCATCCAGAATACTTCAGCATGATGGCTTACCTCAATAATGCGGATGAGCCGGAGTACTTGATCAGCTCTAAAGAGAACGAAGCTCAATTCAAAAACAATCTCAAAGAAGCGGAACGCCTTCTTAAAGCTCTTCCCTCTAAGTGGCCCTCTTCTCAATCCTTCGAATTTCAAACCGTCGTTCCGAAGGAAGTCAAAGTTAAGAATAAAACTGAGGTTAAAATAAACTCAAAGGGAGAAGTCCTTCTGCACGGTGAAAATCCTGCCACCAATGTTTACACCGTAGAATTGAGCACCGAGTTAGAAAAGATAATTGCACTCCGACTAGAAACCTTAACCCACCAAGGCAAAGGACCGGGACGAACGGCCCACGGGAACTTCGTCTTAAGTGAAATTGAAATTACGGTCAGCCCTCTCAAGTATCCCGGTCAAAAAAGAATTGTTCGCTTCCTCGATGCCAAAGCTGATATCGAGCAACCCACCTTTGAGGTGTCGCACGCCATCGACGGTAAACTTTCAGGGGGCTGGGGAATCCACAATCCCGACTATCCACTGAATAAAGATCGATCCGCAAGCTTCTTTTTCACCGATCCGGTCGCTTATAAAGGAGGAGCCCATCTGACTGTGAAGCTCACTCAAAATCTTGGCAGTCAACACACGATCGGAAAATTCAGAATCAGTTTAGGGCAAGCTAAGCTGAAATCCGACGCGGAGTCCCCCCGGGCTGAAATGGAAAAAGCATTTAAAGCTTGGAGGGAACGTGAACGGGAGGCGGCCACTTCTTGGGAAACATTACTACCGAATAAACTCTCAGCCAATGTGCCTTACTTGGTTCACGAAGGTGATGGCATCATCTTTCAGGGTGGAGACACCTCTAAACACGATGTCTACAACCTTGAACTCGCCCCCGCAAAATCTGAAATTCGCGCTCTTCGATTAGAAGCGCTTCCCGATGCTCGCTTACCCGACGGCGGTCCCGGAAGTACGTTTTACGAGGGACGAAAAGGAGATTTCTACCTTACCGAGTTCATCGTAGAGGGACGCAAAGTAAAGAACGCCACTGAAACCTACGCTAAAAACCGTTTTGGTAACAACCCCGTTTCGGCGAAACTCGCTACCGACGGTGATATTCAAACGGGTTGGTCTGTCTCGGGAAAAATTGGTGAACGTCACGTCGCCGTGTTTGAACTCGAAAAACCGATTCCAGCGGGTACTCCAGTAAAACTCGAAATGCACTTCGGGCGTCACTACGCAAGCTCATTGGGAAAGTTTCGACTCTCTGCGACTTCCATGCCCAATTCTTTTGCCACGATGCGATCGAACCTCCTCGATCGCCTTCTCCTCAAAAAATTTGAAAGCTTAGGCGCGAAAGAACAGGACGAACTCCTTCAGGCCTTCTTGCTTCAAGCTCCTGAACTCAAGAGCTTCACTCAAAGGATTCGTCAATTGAAAAAACGCCCCCGGGGAACCCGTACTCTGATCATGAAGGAACGCCCTTCGCCCTTCCCTCGAAGCACTTTTCGCCATCACCGGGGGGAGTACACTCAACCCAAAGAACAGGTCTACGCAAAATTACCGCAAGCCTTGACCGTCAATTTAAAGGCAGTCCCTAAAAATCGATTAGAATTTGCAAAATGGTTAGTCTCGAAAGATAACCCCCTTACGGGAAGAGTCATCGCAAACCGTCATTGGGCGGCATTTTTCGGAACCGGCCTCGTCACCACGGTCGACGACTTCGGCATGCAGGGCTCTCCCCCGAGCCATCCCGACCTTCTCGATTACCTAGCCAACTACATGATGGATCAAAACTGGTCGATCAAAAAATTACATCGCCATATCGTGATGAGCCGCACCTACCGTCGATCATCATCCTTTGAAGAAAAGCCATCTGAAACTCGTTGGTTGGCGCGTTTCCCCCGCCAGCGCCTCGAAGCAGAAATCATCCGGGACTCCGCTTTGAAATCAGCTGGTCTATTAAATTCTAAAATGTTTGGGCCACCCATCCGCCCACCGCAACCCGGAGGAGTCACCGAAGCTGCTTACGGTCGTCCTCGCTGGAATCCGAATCCCGCTCCCGAACGCTTCCGCCGAAGTGTTTACATCTATTTAAAGAGAACTGCTCCCTTTGCCATGATTCTCACCTTTGATGGAGGAAGCGGTGAATTTTGCTTAGCAAAACGAGACCGCTCAAATACTCCGCTTCAGGCCTTGACCCTTTTGAATGATCCGATGTTTGTCGAGATCTTCAATGAATTCGGTAAGCGTCTTGAACAGGCAAAGGGAAGCACTGAATCTAAGATAACCCAAGCTTTTAAGAGAGTATTAACTCGAAATCCTAGCCCTGAGGAACTTCAAAGACTCAGCGCTTTCTACCAAAAGCACCGAAATTGGTCGGCTCTCACCCGAGCCTTAATCTCACTGGATGAAGCCGTCAATAAGAATTGAAAATGATGTACGACCTATCACGCCGCCATTTCCTCAAAAACTGTTCTGTCGGATTAGGAAAAATTGCTGCCGCGAGCTTGTTGACTCAAGCTTGGAAATCCCAGGTGAGCTCTGCAGCTGAAAACAATGATCCTCTCGCTCCTAAGAAACCTCACTTCAAAGCGAAGGCTAAAGCAGTTATCCATCTTTTCATGGGTGGAGCTCCCAGCCAGTTGGAACTTTTCGATCCGAAGCCAACTCTGACCCAGCTCGAAGGAAAACCACTGCCCAAATCCGTCGTGGGTGATCAGCGCTACGCATTCATTCAACCCAATGCCGCGGTGATGGGACCCCGATTTAAATTCAGTCGTCACGGTAAATCGCAAGCAGTATTAGGTTCTCCATTAAAGCACCTCCCAAAAGTCGTGGACGACATCTGCTTGATTCGTTCAGTTCACACCGATCAATTCAATCACGCCCCCGCTCAAATCTTCTTCAATACCGGCTTCTCTCAACCAGGAAGGCCGAGTTTAGGTTCATGGGCACTCTACGGTTTAGGCGCCGAAACCCAAAACCTGCCGGCCTTTGTGGTTATGCGGGGTTCCGGTCTGAGTGGCGGGGCGACCCTCTGGTCGAGTGGCTTTCTACCTACGATCTATACTGGAGTTCGATTCCGCGATGGGCAAAATCCCATTCTCAATGTTTCAACTCCAAAAGATTTCTCACCGCAAGTTCAAACCGACACCTACGATCTCATCAATGACTTAAATCGATTGAGATTAGGTGCGGTCGGCGATCCCGAAATTTCAACTCGAATCTCTTCCTTTGAAATGGCTTCACGTTTGCAGATTTCCTCTCCAGAGTTGATGGATCTTTCGGATGAATCGAAGGAAACCTTAGATCTCTACGGTTGCGATCCTAAAAAACCTTCCTTTGCCAGGTCGTGCTTATTAGCGCGAAGGATGGTGGAACGCGGAGTGCGCTTCATCAATATTTATCATGAAGGATGGGACGCCCACAGTAACGTCAAGGGCAACGTAGAAGGCAACTGTCGAACCACCGATCAAGCCACCACCGCCCTAGTGCAAGATTTGAAGCGTCGTGGCATGTTAGATGAGACCTTGGTCATTTGGGGTGGGGAATTTGGGCGGACTCCCATGGTCGAAACCAATCCTGCCTTGGGAAGAAATGCCGGCCGAGACCATCATCCTCAAGCCTTTACTATGTGGATGGCAGGAGGAGGAGTTCAATCGGGCCTAACGATCGGGAAGACGGATGATTTTGGCTTCCATATCACTGAAAAGCCCATCCATGTTCACGACATTCAGGCTACAATTTTACACCTGTTGGGTTTTGATCACGAACGCTTGACGTTCCACCACGGGGGTCGCGATTATCGATTGACCGATGTTCACGGTAAGGTCGTCAAAGATATTTTGGCTTAAAACTATAATTAAAAACGAACCGGGATAGATGGATGCAGAAACTTACCCAAGTTCTATTAATTCTGTTTTTGGGTTTTACATTTAAAGTTGCTGCTAATCCCGCGAATCGCCTAACTTATCTCGATCAAGCTACCGGTCCCTACTACGTTCACAAAGACTTCCCAAAGCTGATTACCCCGCAATGGGTAGGTGAAGAAGGTGTGGAAGCCGTGGTCATCCTCTCCATCGATGACATGCGGAGCACTCAACACTATGAAAACTATCTTCGACCTATATTAGATGAATTAAAGAAAATCGATGGTCGCGCTCCCGTGAGCATCATGACCAATAGTTTAAATCCTGAAGACCCACATCTTCAAACTTGGTTAAAAGAGGGGCTCAGCCTAGAGCCTCATACCATCGACCATCCCTGCCCCTGTCTACATGGCGGTGATTTTGCTCGAGCTCGATCGACTTACGATCGTTGCATCGATTTGATGGCCAAGATTCCCAACAGCCATCCTGTCGCCTATCGCATGCCTTGTTGCGATTCCAGAAACACATCGAGCCCTCGATTTTGGGTGGAGATTTTTAACCGAACAACCCCTGATGGGAATTTTCTAAGAATAGATAGTTCGGTCTTCAATCTGTTCACTCCCGATGATGAAGAGATCCCCAAGAACTTAGTCGCGAATGAACAGGGGCACTCCCGATTTGAGCGCTATTTCCCTTCACCTTCATTCGTCAATAAAATCGAGAATTACCCCTATCCCTATGTCATCGATAATCTCTGCTGGCAGTATCCCTGTGTTGTACCAAGTGATTGGGAAGCCCAGAATATTCAAGGGAACAACAATCCTCGAACGGTTGAAGACCTCAAAACGGTTCTCGACATCACGGTCGTTAAAAAGGGAGTCTACACATTGGTTTTCCATCCCCACGGATGGATCCGTAACGATCAAGTGGTAGAACTCATTCGATACTCCGTCTCAAAACACGGGAAAAAAGTTAAGTTTTTAAACTTCAAGGAATGCCAAGATCGCATTGAGAAACACCTAATGGCGGGATCTCCGCTTCGAGCCTCCGATGGTACAGACAACGGTACTCGCTTGGTCGATCTCAATAACGATGGTTTCATGGATGTCATCACGGGGAACCCTAAAACGAAAAGAACCCGAATCTGGCACCCAAAATCTCAATCGTGGAAAGAAACTACTTTTCCCGCCTCCCTCATTGAAAAAAATTATAGCAAAGGAGCTTCTCTCCGTAATCCCGGGATTCGCTTCTTCACTTACGGTAAAAATCACACTGCCAGTTTTCTTGTAAACAATGAACACGCCAAAGGAACTTGGCACTTTAAAAACGATCGCTGGGAAAAAGATGATTCCTACCTTCAAGGTTTAACTTTAGAAGGGAAGGAATTAATTACCTCTAAAAATTCGGTCGACTATGGGGTCCGACTTCGAGACATCGACGGCGATGGTACTTGCGAACTAATCCTTGCAAACCCCGACCAAAACGCGGTCTTCACCAGAGTTCAAACGAATAAGAATTGGAAGCAACTCCCCTATTCCCTTCCCGATAAAAATCCCATCGTTCAAAGTAACGGGAAAGATGCGGGTCTTCGCTTTGTGGATTTCAATGGAGATGGATTTGAAGACATCATCTTTTCCAACGAAAAGAAATACGCTCTTCACGTCTTCTCTTCAAAAGAGAAGGGTTGGGATCGTCAAGCCCAATCGGGAACCCGCCCTCAAGGGAACGCTATTCCGATGATTGTTCGTGGACAAGAATCCAACGGAGCGTGGTTTTCTTATAAACACATGTGGGTTCAAAATGAAGACACAAGTGGGCTCCCCGACTTAGTCGATCGTCGGTCCTACGATTCTCTCTTAGGAACTTTACAACCCTTACCGAAGTCCCCCAAGACTTCCCTTCGATCAATCGAAGTGGCTCCGCGTTTCGAAGTGGAGTTAGTCGCCAGCGAACCCTTAGTTCAAGATCCCGTATCGATGGATTGGGGAAGCGATGGTCGACTTTGGGTAGTTGAAATGGCCGACTATCCCAATGGCATCGATGGCAAAGGAAAGCCTGGCGGTAGAGTCCGCTACCTTCGAGATCACGATGGCGATGGTAAGTACGATTCTTCAGTCATCTTCTGTGAAGACTTACGATTTCCCACCGACATCCTGGCCTGGAGAAAGGGCGTCCTCGTAACCGCTTCTCCTGATATCTGGTACTTAGAAGATACCGATGGCGATGGAAGGGCCGACCGCAAAGAAAGATGGTTCACCGGATTCGGCCAAGGCAACCAACAGCATCAGGTGAATGGATTGGTTTGGGGTCTCGACAATTGGGTTCATGTCGCCAATGGAGACAGTCATGGAGTCATCACTTCACCGAAGAGTAAGGATCGCGTCAATATCAGCGGACGGGATTTAAGAATTCAACCTGACACCGGAAAGATCGAAGCCTTGAGTGGCTACACTCAACACGGAAGGAATCGGGATGATTGGGGAAACTGGTTTGGTGCTAACAACAGCTTCCCACTCTATCAATACATTTTGGAGGATCGTTACCTCAAACGTAATCCCCATGTTCGCTACACTTCCTCGAGCCACCGAGTCTCGACTTTGGACAACTCTCCGCTCTATCCCATCAGCCGAGTGATGAGCCATTGGAGTGGCTACGTGCCTCCCCCACCGGGTCAACCCGGGCGATTCACTTCGGGCTGTGGTACGATTCGATTCAGAGATACCTCCTTAGGATCCGACGTCTACGAAAATATGTTCACGAGCGCTCCGGTTCACAATATCGTTCATCGTCGGCAACTTCGTTGGAACGGCTTGAGACTCGATCAAACTAAACCTGAAGAAGAAATTCAGAGTGAATTTCTCAGGAGTAGCGACAGCTGGTTTCGGCCAACGATGCTGAGAACTGGCCCAGACGGTGCACTTTGGATCGCCGACATGTACCGCTTAGTGATCGAGCATCCCACTTGGATCGCAGACGACTTAGAAAAAATTGTCGACGTTCGCTCTGGAGCTGACCGCGGACGAATCTATCGCGTTAAGCTTCGAGATCAAAAATCATGGACTCCCCCCCATTTCAATAAACTGAACACTCAAGACATCATCGATCTCTTAAAGCACCCTAACGGTTGGATTCGAGATCGGGCCCACCGTGAACTTCTTTGGAGGGATCAACAGAAGCCAACTTCTCTATTAGTAAAAACTTTTATCGAAAGCGCGAACCCTCTTCAACGCTTACACACCCTTTGTGTGCTCGATGGATTGAAAACCTTACCTGAAGAGATCCACTTAATTGCGCTCAACGATCCCCACCCTCATGTACGCCGACACGCCATTCGGATTGCAGAAAAAACAGGGCGTTCGGCCGACAACTCTCAAATCATCGAAGCTTTGATTCGACAAGCTGAGGCTGAAGATCACCCCCAAGTTCTACTACAACTCGCCAACTCGGTCGGGGAATTCAATTCGATAGCACTCAGTGAGGCTCTAGGAAGTCT
This sequence comes from Planctomycetota bacterium, assembly GCA_028280485.1. GTDB lineage: Bacteria > Planctomycetota > UBA8108 > UBA8108 > JACQVS01 > JANQLS01. The sequence continues at coordinate 18,587 of JANQLS010000175.1, read as the reverse complement.
CTTAGCCCGCCACCATCAAAATCCCTACATGGTGTCCGCCGGACTGAGTAGCTCGGGTCGGGCTCCTGAGTCCGTTCTCAATGGGCTATTAAGTTCAAAGAATCAAGCTGCCAATGGATCGAATTTAGTATCGGCTCTCATTCGAACCGCATTAGGTAACGGAGACCAAAAACAAATTCGTTCCTGTATTACCATCCTTCTCAATTCCGAACCATCCGTTCAAGAATGGCAATTAAAAGTCTTGGCCGAACTCGAAACTCATCTGAGAGTAAAAGACCTTTCACTTGAAAAGTTAGCTTCAAATTCTGAAGTAAAAACTCAACTCGATCGCCTGAGAAAACAGTCACGAGCACTTCTTAAGAAGAAACAGACCTCCATCGCCTCTAAAAGAATATTTCTGAATCTGCTCCAAATTCAAGAAAGCACTTTAAACGAAGATATTTCGCTGGTTCTTCACTTAGCTTGTCACTCGAGCGATGCCACATTAAAAAGAGCTGCATTCAAAACACTCGATCGATTTCCATTTAAGGCAGTGTCGAAGAGTATTCTTGAAAATTGGGATAAATACCCGGACTCGATTAAGGCTCAACTCCTGAGTTACCTAATAAAAAATGGCGCTGGAACAGTTTCACTTTTAAAAGCCATCGAGAAAAAACAGGTCTCAATTGGAGAGATTCAAGCCACTCACCGCCAGTTCTTGCTGAAGCATCCTAATGGGGAGATTTCGAGCCTCGCCTCAAAATTCTTTCGAAAGAATGCTCACCCCGAAAAACAAAAATTGATCGACTCTTACTTGGCGTCAGCAACAAGAAAACCCGATGCGAATCAAGGCCTCAGCATCTTCAGCAAACATTGTGCATCTTGTCATAAAGTCGGAGCCGTCGGCCACGAAGTAGGACCTAATTTGATGGGTTTAGTCACAAAGACTCCCGAGTATTTCACTACCCATATTTTAGATCCCAATAGGGCCATCGAAGATAAGTATAAAAATTACACCGTGATTACTAACAAGGGAGAAATCCATAGCGGAATCTTGAAGGAAGAAACTTCGACGAGTATCACCCTTCAAGGATTGAATAACATTCAAGCTCAACTCTTAAAGAAAGACATCCTCCCCGGTACACTCCAACGAAGTTCCGATTCGATGATGCCCAATGGCTTAGAGGAGTTCATCACTCCCGACGCCATGATCGATGTGATCGCCTATATTTTAGAGAACCAAGTTCCCCCTAAAAAGTTCGCTGGAAACCAACCCCAAGTGGTAAAAGCAGGTGATGGGAAAGTCTTCCGGCTTCAGGCTACTCACGCCGAAATCTACGGCAACACTCTCGTCTTCGAAGGCCGATACAAGAATTTAGGGTTTTGGGGAAGTGAGAACGATCAAGCGATCTGGACTCTCGAACATTCAGCTCAATCAGCTACCTTTGAAGTGTACTTAGATTGGGCCGCCGCCCAAAATATTGCGAACAATCCTTTTATTCTCCAAGCCGGTGATCAAGTCCTGCAAGGTCGAGTGGGCTCTACGGGCACCTGGGATGACTACCGACAAATCAAACTAGGCGAAATCAAACTCCCAACAGGCACGACGCGCCTCTCCTTTAAAGCTCAAGGACAACCCCGAGGATTTCTCATCGATCTACGGGAGATTTGCCTCGTCCGCACGGGACACCCTCCTCCCCCTCCATTTAAGCAAGCTAAGAATTGACATTTTAAGGCTTTACGAACCCTTGCGAGAGCGCTCGGTTTCTGCTATCGTCTCCGTTTCCCCCAGTGCTCAGGGAAACGTGTACTGAGCAACATCTCAAATCGCATATCACTTCATGACTCCAGCGCGAAACCTTATCGTGGGAGTCCATCGCGGGAGGATTTCATCATGTCTGGCAAAACTTGTAACGTTGCCTTGATTGGTTCTAAGTTCATGGGGCGTGCCCACTCCAACGCCTACTTAAAAGTCGGTAAGTTTTTTGACCTTCCCGTCGATCCAGTCATGCATACGATCTGCGCTCGTAACGAAGCTGAGATCAAAGAATTTGCATCACGCTGGGGCTGGAACAATGCTTCCACCAATTGGCAAGAAACGGTTGCCAATCCTGATATTCACTTAGTTGATGTCACGACCCCTAATAATGTTCACGCCGAGCACTCGATCGCAGCCTTAGAAGCCGGTAAACATGTCGCGTGCGAAAAGCCTTTAGCTCACACCCTCGACAGCGCTCGCCAAATGGCCGAAGCTGCTGCCAAAGCCCCTGGTAAAACGTTTGTCTGGTACAACTATCGTCGCTGCCCCGCAGTCGCCTTAGCTCACCAATTGGTCAAAGAAGGCCGCCTCGGTAAAATTTACCAAATCCGTGGCTGCTACCTTCAAGACTGGGCGGGTCCCGATACTCCTTTGATGTGGCGCTTCCAAGGTGAAGTCGCCGGTAGTGGTTCACTTGGCGACCTTTGTGCACACACCATCGATACCGCTCGATTTATCACGGGCGACGAAGTCAGTGAAGTCATCGGTTCGACCATGGAAACCGTCATCAAAGAACGTAAGATCCTCGAAAGTACCGGTGGTGAAATATCGGGCCGAGGTGCTGACACTTCCACAAAAACGGGTAAAAGCACTGTCGACGATATCGTGCTCTTCATCGCAAGAATGGAAAGTGGAGCCTTAGCTACTTTCGAAGCCACTCGCCTTTCAACTGGTTACAAAAATAGCAATCGCTTAGAAATCCATGGTGAAAAGGGAGCTATCAAGTTCAATTTCGAAAGAATGAATGAACTCGAATGGTACGACAACACCCTTCCTGAACACCTCCAAGGCTGGTCGACGATCAATGTCACCAACGGAAACGCCAACCATCCTTACGCTGGCGCATGGTGGCCAGTCGCGCATATCCTTGGATACGAACACAGCTTCATCAATCAAAGCTCGGATATCTTCAAAATGATCGGCGGCGAAGAGCCCGTCGTTCCTATGCCTGACTTCGCGGACTCTTACATCGTACAACGAGTCTTGACCGCTGTAGTGGAATCCGACAACAAGCGCGTTCCGGTGAGCCTTAGCGAAATCAAATAAGCGAAACCGAAGCCTGCTTTTAAGAATCTAAAACAAGCATAAAAAAAGCCCACGAATCTCTGATTCGTGGGCTTTTTTTAGGTATTTTAAGGAGTGAATCAATACTCGACGTCGACCCATTGATTCGACTTTGAACTCTTGAGGACGGCTTCACAGATGGCGACTTCATTGTGACCATCGAGGAAGGTACTCCAATCGGGATTCTCAGGCATCGTACCTTCAGCAATATGTCGGTAGACATTTCGGAAGAGATTCTTAGGACCATCGGGGTAAGCTTCCGGGTGACCACCAGGATAGTGAGCGTATTCGCGAGCTTCTTCATGGAGAAGTGAAGGGTCTTTGACCAAAACCTCATTCGACTTATCACGGTAACCTACCCAAAGTTCATTGGGTCGTTCTTGATCCCAAGCTAGGGCGCAGTTCGAACCATCGATTTCGTAGAAGACGCGATTTTTTCTACCCGCCGAAACTTGGCTGACCGTACAAACCCCATGAGCCCCGCCTTCTAATTCAAATAAAACAGAGGCGTAGTCCTCAGTATTGATGTCTTGAGGCTCATAGTCACTGGGTTGAAGCATTTTACCGGAGTAGGTTTCGACTTCCTTCTTGGGCTTCATTCTTGTTTTATGAACAGTACGAAGGTCACCAAAGACCTTAGTGATCTTTTTACCCGTGATGAATTGAATTAAATCACACCAGTGACTCCCGATGTCAGCGATAGCTCGGCTTTCCCCTGAGAGTTCAGGTTCGAGGCGCCAGTTCCAATCGGTGTTCAAATAAAGCCAATCTTGAAGGTAGCTTCCATGAACATTGAAGATGTCTCCAACTTCACCTTTTTCGACCATTTGGCGAGCGTGTTGGACGAGAGGATAATAACGGTAGTTGAAGCTGACCGCATTGATGACACCAGCTTCTTTTGCCATCTCCACTAACTTCTTACTCTCCGCACTGTTCATCGCCAAGGGCTTCTCACTAATCACGTGCTTCCCAGCTTCGATGATGGCTTTGTTGACTTCGAAGTGTAGATGGTTGGGAGTACAGTTGTGAACAATCTGCACATCAGGATCAGCGATGAGTTCTTTATAATCACCGTAGGCACGGGGGATAGAAAGTTCATCGGCTTTTGCTCGGGCGAGTTCTTCGTTGTATTCCGCCAAGGCGATGAATTCTATATTTCCTAAACGACGTCCAGCTTCGATATGAGCGGGACCGATGAATCCGGTACCAATAATTCCGGCTCGAATCTTCTCGGGCATGATGTTTCCTGACGAATTGTACGTGAAACTCGCTACTCGTCAGAGAAACGGTGACACGTCATTTGGGGGTGAACGAATAAAAATGTAACAACGTGGAAGCCCAACAACTTATAGCAGTTTTGCAATGATTTCAAGCCGGATTTCAAGCCGGATTAGAGGAGGATAAAGATTCGCCCCACCAGCGTTAAAACTTCAAACTCAGCGAGGCGCTCACTCCCCATATATTGAGTTCTTCCAGATCGTCGGCCAAGGGTGAATTGCCGCTTTCAAAGGCGTCTAAGGTGCGTAGAGTTCCCCCCAGGCGAAAACTCATATGCTTGAGACTGTACTCGATTCCTACCCCTGCTGTGTTCGACAAAACCAGCCCATCGTCGATAAAATCTCCAGTTCGAACATTTTGAATTTCAACGGGCACATCTTCATTAAAGGTGACACCTACAGTCCCTTCGACATAGAGTAACCATCCATCGTAGAGAGCGGGATCTTCAGTAAGAAGAACTCGACGAAGTTCTTGGTAATCAAAGATATTCGAGAAGACCTCGAATGGTACTTGTAAGCGTACCGAAATCTCAGCTGAGTAAAGTTCTAAATCATGGAATTGGGTAGGGACTTGAGCATCCTCGAGGTGCCGCCCTTGATACTGTTGGTAACCCACGTTCAAGCCAAGGGTCAGAGGGGCCACTGGTTGATAACCGATATCCAATCCGAAATAAGGTCCACGGTGAAAGAGTTCATCGTAATCATCGATATCGGCATCGCCATCGAGCAAGAAACTGTATTCAACCCGAGGAGAGATATGAAAACGCCCTTCGACTCCTTCTTCGTCGAGCTCAAGATAATCTTCGGCGATTTGCACTTCTTTACTTAGTAAGTTTCCCGCATCGTCAAAAACGAGATGAAAAGTATTACTTTGTTCATCTCCCTGAAAATATTGAAATACATTATGACGATAACCGAGAACCGAAACAGGAAACTGAAATCGGAAATTGATATCAGCGAGGTCCCGATGGACCCACCAGAGATGCGTTTCTGAGTCGTCGTTCTCTCTCTCGATCAGATGGGGGGCACCGAGCTTCTCTAAACTAACTCCAAGATCCGACTCCCCCACCTTCAGCTCTTCGTAAGCTTCGATGTCTAATGGAGTCCCCACGCGTTCACGAGCGATATCCAGAGCGCAACCACCCATCAATAATAAATAGAGGATGCCTCCAGATAACGAATAGAGAGTACGACTCTTCAATAATTTTCTAAGACTTCTCATGAGCCAAACGGGAAACCGTAATCCGTTTTCTGACCTTCCAAGGTGGCGCCGATGTGTTCTACGATGCCATCGGCATTTAAAAAGACGACGACTCGATCCTGATTTTCATCGGAATTACCAAAGTTGAGGAAGGCGAAGACGACCCCCGTGTACTTGGTGGTGGTGTGGTTATAAACATACGCTAACTCGCGAACGGGATCGTTGTCTTTGCGAATGAAGAGAATGTCTTGAGGAGCCCCTAAGAGCTCGGTAACTTGAGCTTTAGTCATCCCGGCTTTCAATTTAGATACATTGATCGCGCTGAGGGGTTGATTGATTTGCCGCCGTCCCATAACGGCACAGCCGGATCCGACAGAGATCAGAACGAACAAACTTAAAATCGAAAAGTTAACCGCGAACTTCTTCATATCTTCTACTTTCTTAGATTTTAAAATTCTGAACCAACGCAAAAAGTGATTTGAAAAGAGAAATAACCGGAGTTTCGGGCAATCTCAAGCCCCTCACCGATTATTTAAGCCTAAGAATTCCTTTTGAGCCACTTTGATATCGTCAGAGGTGACAAAACCTTACAGATAATAGTCCTGGTTTTCACTTATTTTCATTTTAGGTAAAGAATATCGATATTAGATGCTGAGAAAGAAGTCTCATGTGATAGTCTCGACCGTTTTGCTTTAGGGGATCACAAGCGCTGAACGCCCCTAAATCAAGAGTTGAGTCAGAAAATTTGCTGAACTTCACCCTTAAAAGATTGCAGAACTCTTCTGCCTAAAAATCGCATGATTAAAAAGAATGCTTTCGAACACCTCGGTTTAGATCCTGAGTTAGTTGAGAAACTCTCCGAGGGTGGCTACCAGGAGCCGACTCCGATTCAAGCCCAAGCCATCCCAGAGCTTCTCAGCCACCGAGATGTCATCGGCCAAGCACAAACGGGTACCGGAAAAACGGCGGCTTTTTGCCTACCGCTCATCCAGAAGATCGATTTATCTGAACGCTGCGTTCAGGGACTAATTCTCTGCCCAACTCGGGAATTGGCGATTCAAGTCAGTGATGCCCTGAGCTTCTACGGGAGGTCTCAAAAACTAAAAGTACTGACGGTTTACGGTGGTACTCCCATCCAAGATCAAATCCGAAAACTGAAAGCAGGAGTTCACGTCGTGGTCGGTACTCCAGGTCGAGTCAAGGATTGCCTCAATCGAAAGGCACTCTCATTGATCGACGTTCATTACGCAGTCTTAGATGAAGCGGATGAAATGCTGAAGATGGGTTTCATCGAAGATGTCGAAGAGATCTTCATGCAGATGCTTCCCAATCGCCAGACGGCTCTCTTCTCAGCGACCTTGCCTCACCAAGTTCAAAAGATCGCCGATTCTTACCTCCGTGATCCCATCAAGATTTCCATCGAGCAAAAAACTCGAACCGTTGAAAAAATCGATCAGCGGCTCTTGATCGTTCGTCCCACCGATAAGCTCAATGCCTTAGCCCGATTGATCGAATCAGAATCGACGGATGCCATTTTGATTTTTGCTCGCACTCGAGCAGGCTGTGATCGCCTCGTTGAATCGCTGAGTCAAAGAGGCCTCAAAGCCGCCGCGCTACACGGCGACCTCAGCCAAGATCAGCGAGAAAAGATCGTCAATCGCTTAAGGAAACGAAGAATTCAGTTAGTTGTCGCCACCGATATCGCGGCTCGAGGATTGGATGTAGAAGGCATCACTCACGTGATCAACTACGATCCACCGTGGGAACCTGAAGTTTACGTTCACCGCATCGGTCGGACTGGAAGAGCAGGGAGAGAGGGAGTTTCGATCCTCATTCTCACCCCGAGAGAAAAACGCATTCAAAAAGAGATCGAGAAATTTACCGGTGAACAACTGAAGCCTATCTCTATTCCTTCGAACAAAGAGCTCCTCAAGGGGCGATCCCGTAGACTTCAGATGAAAGTCTACGAAACGATCGAAAGAACGGATCTCAGTCCTTATATGGATGTACTCGAAGAGATGTTCGAGCGGGAAGATTGTGATCCATTAGAAATTGCAGCCGCCCTCGCCTCATTAGCTTCAAAAGACAATCCGCTTCATATCACCGAACCCGAGCCCAATTTTTCTAAGTTTGATAAAACGAAATCTGGCAAAAAAGAAAAACGCAAACGCGAAAAAATAGATTTCACCGATTGCGTGAATCTTTTCGTACCCGTCGGGAAAAAGATGGGAATCCGACCGGGAGACCTCGTCGGCGCTATCGCTAATGAAGCGCAGATTCCGGGAAATGCGGTAGGTTCTATCGATATACGTGATCGCGTAACCTTTGTCGATGTCGCCAGTAAATACGCCCCCGCGGTGATTCAGAACTTGAAAGAGGTTTCGATCCGAGGAACGCAAGTTCGCTTCGCGATATCTGACCCTGAAAAACGTAGCTCGTCGCAAAAGAGTCGGGAGAGACCTAAGCGAAGAAGGAATCGAGATGATTCTTCCAAGCCAAAATCGTTTAAAGGAAATTCAAGTCAGGTAAAAGACCGAAAAAGAAAGCGCCATAAGGTTAAGAAGTAACGAGGTCTATTCCGACTCTTCCGGTTCTGAGATCACAAAATCTTCACTGCCAATCGGAAGAAACCATCGCACCAGGTAAGATCCAACCCAAATGAGAGGAGTTGCGACAAACTTGGGAAGGATTAAACTCCGATGGAGAAGGACATTGTCCTCGGGCACGGGCAGTAAGAAGTAATTCTTGGTTTCGATCGAAGCAGGGACCGCACTCTCAAAGGTTCTACACGTTTGGTCGACAGTAGCACTAACGGCTAATCCTCCGGCATGCAGTGGAATTAATATGGGCCAAGTGACTAATGCTACTGCTGGTTCGTCGGGCCAAAGGGGCTCAGCCACGTTTTCGATATAACCCTCACAGACCCTCGCCTCGTCAAGAAAACCACAACCTGAATTGCCGATCAGTAAAAAAAGAATCAAAGTGATTAGAGTTCCGACTCTCATGGCTCGACTCCTTCAATTTCAGTCACCGACTTCGAGTTCGAAGGAATGATATAAACCGCAGAGCCCTCCATCGGCGTAATCAATTGCCCCTCCTCGTTTCTTTTCCACTGATAACCCCACTGTGGCCAGCCCCAAAGAGCATCTGCTCTGGGATCCACCGCAAATAAGCCCCTCCCAATCCAATCTCCAATAAAAACTAGTGGAGAGAAAACCACCTTCGCTGGATAGAATCCCCACTCGGCATAGAGATCACCTTCACTCAGATTGGAGACCTCATCGTAAGCGTTCAGGAAGGATTCTGTATCTTCGTAAGCGCTCGGTAGTGATACGATGGGACAAATGATGACATTGTCGATAGTAAACGTAACGAAACAGATGGGAATCCACACTGGAGTCATTACCCACTGAGCTACTTTGTTTTCAGGAACAATCGTCCGGTCTACCCAGTTCGTAGTTGAAAGATGGTTGCGGTTATTCATGGCACAACCCGTTGAAAGAATGCACGTGAGTAAAAGTAACTGAAGGAGCTTCATCTCAATTGCCCTCCTTTTCCTCAGAGATTTCCAAATTTAAATCCTGAATTTCATCGGACTCGATTTGATTTGGATCATTGGATTCTTCGCCCTGAGGTGGAGAATCTTTTGAGGAAGGAATGGGGAAGAGACAATGAGTGATTTCTGCACCGACGAACATGACGAAACTCGTAACGATTCGCATCGGAAAAACAATAATTTCGACTGAAGGATAGTAATCGATTTCAGTGAAGGGTTTCTCGGCGATATTAACCGCATCGGGTATCTGCTTAAACGGATTCACAATCACGGCATCGGCAACGAGTGAGACAAAGCCGACCGGTAATGCGATCGGCATCAATAAAGTTTGAGCTGTCTCATTTTTGGGAGCAAGATGGTCATCCAAGAAATTAGTGATCGGACGATCAGGTGGATGAAAAACCGCACAACCCGAAGTTATCCCCAGGAATAAAAATAGAATGCTGATTTTGGACATGAATGTCTCCGTGAAACTTTATAAGCAACAGGGCCCCTATATTCCTGAATTTAAGACCGAGAACTGTATTATTACTAAGATAAAAAAATAAAGAGACTCTTTTTGAATCTATAATTTCACCCAGACTCGATTCAAGTTACCTAGGATTTCAGGTAAACTAAAGAAAGTTAAATAATAAAGATTTCTCTCTGTATACATTTCATAGATTCAGCTTAAAGAAGTCCACTCGATTTCTTTTACACCGACGAAACTAAGAAGAACTCAGAAGTCAAAAATGAGAAAAAATACGTATTTATCCCTCAAGAGTTCCCTAAATGTCTCCTACTATTCCGCTGTCTTTTTGCTGGTCTTGGGAATGTTTTCATCGGGATTTTTGAGCTCGGTCTCTTCAGAAGAGGGGCAGGTGAAAGCTCCGGTTAATAAGGAATCTTCACCTGCTCGACAATCCAAGCTTTGGTCGCTAAAACCCTTGATGAAGGTCACACCTCCGAAGGTCAGCAACCCACAATGGATCAAAAACGATATCGATCGATTCATTTTAAAGCATCTAGAACAAGCGAAACTAAAACCCTCAAAAGAAGCCTCCCCCCGTGAACTGCTTCGAAGACTCTATTTTGACCTCATCGGATCTCCCCCAGAGTTCGGAACGGTTCAACGCTTTACAAAAGAGAACAACGAAGATCTCTATTCTAAAACTGTAGATAAGCTTTTAAATAATCCAGAATTTGGAGAACGTTGGGCTAGGCACTGGCTCGATGTGGCTCGCTTTGCGGAGAGTCACGGCTTTGAACAGGATTACGACCGACCTTACGCCTACCACTATCGCGACTTCGTCATCAAAGCCTTCAACCAAGACATGCCTTACGATCAATTCGTTCGCTGGCAGATCGCTGGAGATGAAATTGCCCCGGCTGAACCTTTGGCCTTGATGGCCACTGGCTTTTTAGGTTCAGGGGTCTTCCCCACTCAGCTCACCGAAAAAGAATTCGAATCGGCTCGTTACGATGAGCTCGACGATATGACGCAAACGATGAGCATGGCGTTCATGGGATTAACGGTGGGTTGCGCTCGCTGCCACGACCATAAATCCGATCCCATCTCAAGTAAAGACTACTATCAATTAGCTTCGACCTTCACCACGACGATTCGAAGTGAAATCGATGTTTCCTTGAAGTCTAAAGAATTCGATCAGAAATTAGCTGTCTGGACCCAATCTCACACTCTCCTCTCCAAACAGTTGAAGACCTACGAAGAAAAGAAGCTTCCAAAAAGTTTCCTTAAATACGCTTCGGGATATTTAGAGGAGGCTAAATCAAAAATTTCTTCGAAGGCGAATCCCAATCTCAAAGAGAAAATCGGCTGGCAACTTCTGAGGCCAACGAAGCTTCAGTCACTCGAAGGCGCAACCTTTAACAAACTCAATGATGGGAGTTATCGAGTTGGAGGTAAGAATCCTAATCATGATCGCTGGCTCATCGAATCAGAAATTCATCGAGATCAACTCACGGCTATTAAAGTTGAAGCGCTGGCGGACAATCCTTTAGCTCGCAAGGGTCCTGGACGCGCTTCTAACGGAAATTTCTCCTTAAGTGATATTCGAATCTTCATTCAGCCCCTATCAGAAAAGGGGAAACGAATCTCAGTTAAATTGGTTGACGCTAAAGCCACCTTCGAACAAAACAAAGGGGGACTCTCAGCCAAAAGTTCGATCGATAAAAACAAACGCACCAGTGGCTGGGCCGTCGACCCTCAATTTGGAAAAGATCACGCGATCGTTTTTGAGTTTGAAAAACCCATCGGCCATCCTGACGGCTCCCGGTTGATTTTTGAACTCGATTTTTTCACCAACACCCAACACGCGATCGGGCGACCTCGATTCTCTATCACATCCGCGCCTCGACCGGTAGCGATCGAAGGTGACCCACGAGAAATCAATCTCGATCAAATTCATAAAGAAATTATTCAAGCAAAAGATATCAACGCCCTCGACAGAAAAACTCTTCAACGCTTGAGTCAGCTCTACAAATCTTTCGATCGGTCCTGGCAAAAACTGAACAGCGATCTTCAAAACCATCTAAGTAAAAAACCACAAACCCCCAAAACCAAAGTGATGGTTTCAAGTGAAGGGCATCGCCCCATTCGCCATCATGCCGACGGTCGAGGTTATCCCCACTTTTATAAAAACACTTACTTACTCACTCGTGGTGATCCGAATCAAAAAAATGGCATCGTGGAACAAAAATTTCTACCGATTCTGAAACGAAATGGAAAAACCGATCAAGCGTGGATCGTAAGTCCGCCTTCCAATTCAAGAACATCCTTTCGTCGCTACTCCTTAGCGAAATGGATCACCGACATCGATGATGGTGCCGGTCATTTGGTAGCGAGGGTCATCGTCAATCGCCTCTGGCAGCATCATTTCGGAAGAGGAATCGTCGACACTCCCAATGACTTTGGAGTCTTAGGGGGCCGCCCCAGCCATCCCGAACTCCTCGATTGGTTAGCGCAAAAACTCATCGACCATCAGTGGAAGCTCAAACCTATTCATAAACTGATTGTCGAGAGCGCAACCTATCGACAGTCTTCGAAAGCTGAAACTGCTACTCTCGAAAAGGATCGCGAAAACCGCTTATTGAGTCGCTGGACTTCTCGACGACTGGAAGCGGAAGTGATCCGGGACAGTATCCTCAATGTGAGTGGTCAGTTGGATAAGACGATGTACGGCCCAGGAACACTGAATGAAAATTCCTTGAGGCGAAGCATTTATTTTAAGATTAAACGCAGCAAGTTAATTCCTTGCTTGCAACTCTTCGATGCTCCCGAACCCTTAGTGAGCCAAGCCCAGCGCCCCTCGACGGTTATCGCGCCTCAAGCTTTACTCTTTATGAACAGTCCTCACATCCGAAAGAGCGCAAAGAGTTTCGCCGAGAAGCTCATCCAACACTCATCGAAGGATCACTCTCAGCAAATCATTGAAGCCTACCGTCGATGCCTCAATCGTTCCCCCAGCCCGACGGAACTTAAGAACAGCGTGAAGTTCCTTCTCAAACAGCGGGAAGATTACCAAAAAGCTTCAAAGAAAGATTCTCACTTGTTGGCCTTAATGGATTTCGCCCAAGTGATGTTCAGTCTCAACGAATTCATTTATTCTAGGTAGAGTCTAAAATGACTTTCAGATCGTTCAACTCAGAACCCGGTTATCCCCTAAGCACTCCTTTAAACCGCCGTGAGCTGCTTCAACGTTGCGGTATGGGTCTCGGATCCCTCGGTTTGATTAGCCTTCTCAACCAAGAAGGCTTGTTAGCAGGAGAAAGAAATTCAAGTGGAGTGAAACCCCTCGCTCCTAAGAATCCTCACTTTCAAGCAAAAGCCAAAGCGGTGATTTGGCTCTTCATCAACGGAGGCCCGAGCCAAGTTGACACCTTCGACTACAAACCCGAACTCGCCAAACGAAACGGGAAGACCTTAGAAGGCTTCGATCGATTTACGGGCTTTTTTGCTGGAAGCGTCGGCGGCTTAATGAAGAGTCCCTTCGAATTTAAACAACACGGTCAATGCGGTAAATGGGTTTCCTCTATCTTTCCAAAACTCTCGCAACATGTCGACGACATGGCCTTCATTCACTCCGGGCATACTGAATCGAACAATCACAGCCCGGCTCTGTTCATGATGAACTGTGGCGAGCCCCGTATGGGGCTTCCCTGCACTGGATCTTGGGTCACTTACGGCTTGGGAGCCGTCAGCGAAGATTTACCTGCATTCGTCGTCATGAGTGATCCACTGGGTCGAGGTTTGCCAAAAGGTCACGCCGCAAATTGGGGAGCCGGATTTCTTCCCAGTGTCTACCAGGGAACTCACTTCCGCCCCAAGGGTGACCCTATCGACAACTTGAATCGCCCGAAAGAGATGTCGTCTCAACAACAACGACGGCAACTCGATTTATTAAGTCTACTCAATCAAGAAGATTTTAAGACTCGCTCTTTTGAAGAAGAGCTTGGAGCCCGAATCGAAAGTTTTGAACTCGCTTACCGTATGCAAACCGCAGCGCCTGAAACTCTCGATGTGAAAGACGAACCGGAACACATCAAAAAGCTCTACGGATTGGATAAACCAAAATCCAAACACTTCGCGGAACAATGCCTTCGAGCCCGACGCTTAGTGGAACGAGGAGTCCGCTTCGTCCAAATCTATTCGGGCGGCATGGAAAATCAGCGAAGTTGGGATGGACACAATGACATCAAGGGGAACCACAGTGGCTTCGCTCAAGAAACGGATCAACCCATTTCAGCTTTGTTGACCGACCTCAAACAGCGCGGCTTACTCGATGAAACACTAATTATCTGGGGTGGAGAATTCGGCCGCCTTCCTGTCGCTCAAAAGTCGGCCAAACCAGGTAGAGACCATAATCCTCATGCCTTCACCACTTGGATGGCAGGCGGTGGAGTTAAAGGTGGAGTGAGCTACGGAGAAACCGATGAAGTCGGATTGAAAGCCGCCGTGAATAAAGTTCACGTCAATGACTTTCACGCTACGATTCTTCACCTATTAGGATTCGATCACGAGAAACTAACTTATCTTTACGGTGGCCGAGATTTCCGTCTCACGGGAGTCGCGGGACACGTAATAAAAGAGATACTGGCATAAGAGCATTTATGAACCTTTCAAAAATGAATCCTTTCAAAGTTTCTTTCGTCCTTTTAACATTTCTTTTTTCCTCGAGCTGGCAAATCGATTCAGCGATTGCCCAAGAAAAATTTACGATAACTGAAGATGACGTCGTCGCCTTCTTGGGTGGAACAAATATGGTTCGCCTCCAAAAAAGCGGCGACCTCGAATCGCTGATTACTCTCCATTTTGCTAAAGAGAAGCCACGATTCATCGATTTTTCATGGGAAGCCGATACCGTCTATCGCCTCGGTACGGTCATCGATCGTTGGCGCAAGGGAGCCTACGGTGATTTAATAAAACAACTCAACCGATTCCAAACAACCAAAGCCATCCTTCAATTTGGGCTTATGGAATCGATGGAGGGTAAAGATGAACTCCCACGGTTTGTCGAAGCATACAATCGACTCCTCGATCAGGTGAGCCGACAAACGAGAGAGATCGTTCTGATCTCCCCCACTCCGTTTGAAAAGCCCAATAGTGAGTTAGTTCCGGATGTCACTGAACACCAGGAAAGTCTCGCCGCATACGTTGAAGCGACCCGCAGGATTGCTAAAAAACGAAAGCTTCTCTTTGTCGACCTCTTCACTCAATCTTCTGAAGATATCAAAGACAACGGCATCCACGTTCGACCCGACGACCAAGCCATTATCGCCCAAGAAATTGCAACTCAGCTCAAGCTTTCAAAGCCAGCTCCGGAGGCCCTTAAAAGTTTAATTCCCCAAGTCCAAGAAAAACATCGCCTATGGTATGACTACTGGAGAGCCGCAAACACCAAACTTCTCTATGGTGATGATTCGAAAAGACAATTTACTAAGGGGGGAAAAAATTACATTCCTTTCCAGGAAGAATGGGCTCGCTTAGTTCCTCTTATTAAAAAAGCAGAAGAACGCATTCATTTAACGAGCAACGGAAAAAAAGACCCTGGATACAACCGCCCAAAACCTGAAGTCCTTCACGGTGATCCGAACGCTGATATAGAAAAAGAACTCAAAGCTTTCAAAACCCTCCCCGGTCTCAAAGTCAATCTCTTCGCCTCCGAAAAGGAAGGCTTAACGTCACCTCTCAATCTTCGTTGGGATCCGGATGGTCGAATGTACGTCACCGTGACGACCACTTATCCCCACGTTTGGCCGGGCGATGTTCCGAACGATAAAGTCATACTTTTGGAAGACACCAACTGGGATGGGAGAGCTGATAAGTCGACCGTTTTCGTTGAAGGATTGAACATCCCTACCGGAATCGAACTCGGGGATGGTGGAGTGTATATCGGTCAAGGTACTGAGCTTTTATTCTTTAAAGACACCGATGGCGATGGCAAAGCTGACCTTCGAAAACTTATTCTAAGCGGCTTCGGAAATGGCGACAGTCACCAGACGATCAATTCCTTCATTTGGTCTCCCGGCGGAGAGCTCTTCTTTGGGCAAGGGGATGGTATCGAATCTCGAGTAGAAACCCCGTGGGGAAATAGTGATCTCTTCCAAGCGGGTTTCTACCAACTACGCCCCAAACGCCTGCAATTGCTTCCCTTACTCGACGACTTCATGGGCCCCGGAAATCCCTGGGGAGTAGAATTCGATGATTGGGGGCAGATCTTTAGTATTGATGGAGCCGGCGGAGTTACTTATCTAACTCCTGGGCTCATTCCGTCCAAACACAAAAAGCGATTGGGTCGAATTGGAAATCCCGGTGGTTACTGTGGCATCGGACATGTCGACGGGGAACATTTACCGGAATCCCTGCGAGGCCACTTCGCGCTCGGTGATTTTAAAGCGAATCGAATTAAACGATTTGAAGTCGTCTCCCACGGTTCCGGATTTAAACTTCACTGGAAAGAACCCATTTTAACTTCGTCCCATCGTAATTTCCGACCCGTCGATGTGAAGATGGGTCCAGACGGAGCGCTTTATGTTGTCGATTGGTATAACCCCATTATTTGCCATCAAGACGATGCTTACCGAGTGCCCACGAGGGATAAAGCTCACGGTAGAATCTGGCGGGTATCAAGCGACCGCCCCATCCTTAAATCGCCTCGATTGACAAAGGCGAAGACTTCTGAAGTTTTAAATAGCCTCAAAGCAAAAGATCGTTGGACTCGGAATCAAGCTAAGAGGGCATTAACCGTTCGCCCAGCCATTCTAGTAGCCAAGGAAATCGAGAAATGGGTCGCTGGTTTAGATAAAAAGCATGCTGATTATGAGCATCATCTCTACGAAGCTCTAGGAGCCTACGAAACGATTGAAATCGCCGATCCTAAAGTTTTATACCAATTACTAAAAGCCAAAGATTACCGAGCTCGGGCCTACGCCACTCGAGTCGCCGGACGCTGGCACGATCGAATGACAGACGCTCTTTACCGATTAGAAATAAGCGCTCAAGATCCTCATCCCCAAGTTCGCTTAGAAGCGGCATTAGCTTTAGCGATCATTCCATCGCCACAAGCGGTGACGGCCCTGGCGAAAATCACGGATTCCAAAATGGACGGCTGGCTCGATTACGCCTTCACTCAAGCCGTTTACCAGAATCGCCCTTACTGGAAACCGGCATTGAAAAAGGGAGAGCTTCAATTTTCTTCTCCCCGCCATTTGGGTGAGATTTTAACTCGCGTCGGTGATCGCGATTTAGTCAAGAACTTAAGGGGCATCGCCCGTGATTCTGAAATGGATCAAAATTCTCGGCTTCAAGCCATCGCTGGAATTTTAAATTTTGGAAAACCTGAGGAACTTATTCCCTACGGATTGGACTCAACGCTTTTCACTCAGGATGGAACATTGGATGAATTTTTTCATTCGAAAGCTCTCCAGTTAGTCCTTCGATCAGTTCAAGCGAGAGAAATTCCTTTCTCTGAGGATTTTACTCCCTACCTGAAAAATCTACTCTCCTCAAAAAACATCTCAATTCAGCAAGAGGCTTTACGATTGATCGGTGCGTGGAAAGTGAAATCGCTGTCGGGTGGAGTGTTCAAAATCGCATTCGACCCGAATTCTAACTCGCAATTAACGATCAGCGCATTAAAGGCTGTCGCTCATTTGCAACCCATCCAAGCAAAGAAACTTTACCTTCATATCCTCAAAAATCAGACGAAGCCCATTCCTGAAGAAGTTCGGGTTCATGCACTGGCTCTCCTCCTAAATTTCGATGAAGAGTTGGCAAAAATCCAAACGGCGGCTTTTTTAAAACGAATTTCAAGTAAAGAAGATCGATCATTCACCCACCAATTGTTGGTAACGGCTTTACTCAATAAAAATTCAGGAGCTACAGTTTTATCTCACGCCATCGAGACATCCCAACTTTCTAAAGCTGACTCGGAGAGCCTATTAAAATCGGTTTATTCCATTGGGCGAAGTGATAAACACTTAGTATCAGCTCTTATCAAGCGCATCGGCCTTTCGAAACCCGTTCCTAAATTCAACTCGAAGTACTTGAACTCAGTCGTTAATAATTCAAAAAAATTGGGAAACGCTCTACGAGGAAAATTGATCTTTGAGAACTCAGAAGCGAGCTGCCTTACCTGTCATAAGGTAGGGAATCGTGGCGGAATGGTAGGACCCGAACTCACCTCGATTGGAACGACCTTAGCTATCGATAGAATTACGGAAGAGCTCCTTTGGCCGAATCGTCAAGTGAAAGAAGGCTACACTCTCATCAAAGTCATCACGAACGATGGAACGATTCATCAGGGCTATGAACGGACCTCAAGAAAAACAGAAAAAAGCGGCGATACGGTATTGCGCGAATTAGAAAGCGACACTCTCTTCGAAATCCCAAAAAATAAGATCCTAAGTAAAACCAAAGCTGGGAGCTCGATGCCCGAAGGGATCACCACCACTCTGACCGACCAGCAGGTTTACGACCTACTGAAGTATTTATCAGGTTTGGGGGCATAGTAGTCGGCTCACCCCGTGAGCCGGTATAGCACGCGCAATAAATATAAGTACCCATTGAATTCCAAGCACGCAGCGTAAACGAGGATTTAGGGATGGATTCGTAGAACAACGCTTAACGACATTAGGCGTAGCGAGAGCGATTGCTAACCAGAATCTTGAGAATACAAAAACTATTAGTATTAATTTCGGATCACCCAAGTCCATCGTTTGTTCAAAATCATTTATATCGAATAAAATATATGTCAGGACGGCACACAGCGTGTGCCTACTACCATCCCGGCTCACATTTCAAGCCCGAAGTGTAAACGAGGGTTTAGGGATGGATTCGCAGAACAACGCTTAACGACATTAGGCGTAGCGAGAGCGATTGCTAACCGGAATCTTGAGAATACAAAAACTATTAGTATTAATTTCGGATCACCCAAGTCCATCGTTTGTTCAAAATCATTTATATCGAATAAA
>JANQLS010000144.1 GCA_028280485.1 Planctomycetota bacterium | reverse complement strand
ATAAATTCACAGCCTCGGAGCCTGCTACTACACAATCGCAATCAATTCGATTTCGCAGAGAAGCTCCGGGCGACAAACTTCACCTTCCACGAGGGTGTGGGGTCGTTCGTGAAGGCCTTCCCCTTTGAGAATTTGAAGATAGGTATCACGATCTTTGCGATCTTTTAAATAAGTGGTCATCTGAACGACTTGCTCGGGACCGGCACCCGCGAAACTCAGGAGGCCGCGAACATTTTCAAACATTCTCTGAGCTTGAGTTTCTAAACATTCTCCACCTACGGAATGGCCTGCTTGATCGACGGCAGCCGTCCCTGACAAGTAGAGGTAGGATTGCCGACTGTGGACCCCCATGCCTCGAGAGAAGAAAGCACCGTACTCTTTAGCTTCATTAAAAGTAGATGAGTGTAGGGTCTCAACTTTGATGGAGTCACTCGCAGGAATTATGGCGTAAAGACTTAAGATTCCATCTTTGGCAGGATCAAGCGCACCGGCCCCGATGCCCGTACTCGCGGGATGCACTCGGATACCTTCACGCTCGAAGAACTTCCTTCTTGCGCTATTTAAGTCGTCGTAATCACGCTCCATATGACGCAGATAAAGCCAAGTTCGAACCACGTGAGAAAAATTGGCTCCAAGTTCGTCAAGTTTTTTAAGAGCGACTTCAAAGAGCTCGCTGAAAGCTTGTTCTCCTCCTCCCGGAGTATCGGGAAGAATATTGGAGATCCGGATGTGAGTGTGACCTTGAGAATCGATCAACACTTGGGTTGTAGCTGAACAAGGATCGACGCTGGAACTTGTCGGTGAAGCTTCTTGGATACGTCCCTTTTGAAATTGAAGCTGGAGGGCAACGTGGATTCCATCCACCTCACAGGGAGGTTGAATGAGAAAAGTTCGGGAGGCCTGAACTGAGGGAACATCTTCGAATGACGTAAAACACTCACCCGCTTCGGGTGATAAGAACCAATTCTCTTGCACAAGCTTTAAATCAGGATCTGAAACTTGTTTCAAGATTGATCGACGTTGCTCGTGAATGGATTGAATTTGATCTTCTGGAGAACTGTTTTGAGCGGGATCCGCCTGAATGCAGTAGAACAAATCTCCGTCTTTCGACTGAGCTTTCAAACCATTAAACGTCATAGGTGTGGATGCTGGGAGCCTCGAGGCACCGGACTCGGCTAAATTGACAGTTGAAGGCGAGTGCGGCCTAGGCGCTTCAGGTACTTTCAAAGTGATATTTTCAAATTTAGTTACAACGTAGATCTCTGTGACGGATTACGAAGCGGCTTATTCTAATAAGTTCTGCGCAAATTAACAGAATCTAATCCAATCCTCGACGAAGCTCTGCGATCGGTATCAGTCCCGAGCAGAAACCCCACAAGTCATTATTTATAAGCAGCTTACGTCCACCCCGATCAATTCTGAGGCGAAGCTTCTTCGACCTTTTCCTTCGCCTCCTCAGTTTTATTGGGTTCGACAGAGGGGGTCTTTTCCTTCACATCTGAATCTGGGTTCTCCTTTTGAGCCGACTGAGGATCGCCAGCAGTCTTGGATCCTTCCAGCTTAGAGGAGGTCTTAGCTTTTTCATCGAGCTCTTTTTGATAAGCCTCCGGATCGATTTCTGGTGCTTGAAGTATCCGACGAATTTCACCGAGAAGATCTCCCGGTGCTTCGTCATCCGTGACCCCGGCTTGCTTAGCGAGCTCTTCTAAGCTATTGATGAATCCCTTAATAGTTTCCGCACTCACTTTAACTTCTAAATCGTAAAGCTCGGCTTGACCTTCCTTTTTTGGAAACACTTGAAATAAAGCGTTTAACTTTTCTAGGGAGATCTTCTTATTGAGTAAGCCGTTAAATACTTTTTTCCTTACGGCGATGAAGCGATTCACTTCAGCCTGCTCTAACTTGATGAGCACGGGAGAGACTCCAAGTCCCTGAACCGTCTTTAGGTATAAATTTTGAACGGTCAACATTTGAAGCCCGCCGGAGAGAGGACTCTCTTTAACGTATTTAGAAATACCGGCGATCTTTGGGGTATCTACCTTCTCTTCGCGCACATCGTTGATGATGATGGCAATTTCCTTGTTAATCGCCTCACTCTGCTGCTGGTCCACTCCGTACTCAATTAAAAAAGCTTTCGTACTTTCTTGGATTCGCTTAATCATTTTCTCTTGGTAGGATTCGGCGAAAACGAAAAGTAAGAGGCCCAGGAGTCCTAAGATCAGAAATATGACGTAATAAACGGCTAATTTCTTCCAAGATTTCCCAAACTGTGGAGATTGAGTGGCAGTGCTATCGAGGCTTGAGCTTGAAGGGGTTTCCAAATTCATCGATCGATCTATTAATGAGTTTTAGCGATTCCAATCCCATCGTTGACCCGAATGGGGGATGAGACAAGGTAGAGCCCGAATACAAGCTAAGAGTGTAGCACGATTAGCTTCAGCGACCAAGCCAGCAGGCGAGTCTCAGTGGAGAAGATTTCTGGTTCATTCCGTATCGGGACAAGCGGCGCTACCCTTAAAGCACCCCAATCCTTCCCCATTCGTCAGGTCAACACTGCACTCTGGGAATGGCTGCTGGGGTTGGGGCCCCTGCTCAAAAACATAAGTTGCGATCAAATAGGCATCGAGAAGATCGATCCTTCCATCATCGTTATAATCAGCCGAATCCTGACAATTCAACTTCACTAAGGCGTCCACCCCCGAATCCGGATGCAGAAGACCCAACAGTACTCTGACATCTAAAATTCCGATATCGGCATCGCCATCCACATCCCCCCGTATGAAGCCTCGGGCGGGTTTGATGATCGGGATCGCCCCTTGATCTCGCCGAGAATCATCCGGATCCGCCGAATCCCGGGGATCGCCAGCATCGATGGTAGCCGAGCCTAATATCTGTGAATAAATTCCCGGCTGAAACCGAGACCGCGCGATGACCTTTGGCGGTCTTGCGTTCGTCCAGCGAATGGGGACACAACCCGGCTCAGAAACCGATTCACAGGGGAGCCACTCTCCATTAGCTAAGTGGAATAAGGGAAAGCCCCCTTGATTGGTTCCTTTTTGAAATTCTGGGCTTTGAACGAGGGAATAAGTAATCTCACCTGCGAGTTGGTCATTGGAGTTATTGAAGAGAATACTATTTCTAATTTGTGGAATTCCATCACCCCGAACTCGAAGGGTCGCCCACGAAGGAGCTCGGTTTTGGGTGACCGTTAAATTGATCCACTCAGTGCTTTGATCTGAAGAGATATAAGCACCGCCCCCAATTCGAGAAGCGTTTCCCGCGAGTACAATTCGCTCAAACAAACCGCTTCCGCCACTCAGTTCAATCCCTCCACCGAGGACGGCTGAGTTTCCTTGAATCCAGAGCCGATAGAAGTAGACCGAATCTTGAGGACCGCCGTTAGCAATCGATACTGCCCCACCTCGATAAGCGGTATTTCCTTGAATCAAAGACTCCGTTAGCTTCACCCCCTCGTTGACCATTAAGCCACCACCCTTACTTGAGGCTTCGTTGGCATGGATCAAGCTTCCTCGGATTAAAACATCGGGGCTTTCCTCTAAGTAAATCCCTCCTCCCTCGATTGCTACATTTCGCTCGATCCGATTTCGCTCGATATAAGTTTCTGAATTCTTTAAGTAGATCCCTCCGCCTAATTCAGCCTCAGAATCTATAATCTCTAATCGCCTTAAGGATGGACTTGAATTTTGAATCAGGATCGCCCCACCGAGTCGATTACCTTGTTGAAGCGATCCGCGCCCTCCAACTAAAGTCAAATCTTCAATCGTACAAACTTCAGATTCACCTGAATTGATGATTAAAACGCTCGCTTGATCAGGAAGATCCTCTTCATTGAGATCCATCACCAAGCGAGTTTGTTCCTGGCCCGCTCTTCCAAAGATTCGGATGGATTTGCCTTTAAGGTTTAACGATTCAGAGAGCTCATAGTCTCCAGGGGCCAAAGAGATGACTCCACCATCGTTAGCCTTATCGATGGCTTCTTGAATCTCTTGAACGTCTTCTGGAACTAATATCCAACCGGGAGGCTGCAATCGCTCTACGACTTCGACAGGAGTGATCTTTCGTGTGTGTAGATCAAAGACAGGATGATCTTGAATCAATTCTTCAAGACCTTGCCGAGCCATCGCCTTCGGAGAGCAAGCTTGGAAGCGCAAGCGCACTTCGATACTTAACTCTTGGCCAATTTTTAAATTTGAAATGGGAAGATCCAATTCGAGACGCTTACGGTCCAAGGCTTTGATGGATCGAGTCTCAATCTCTTTCGCTTCCCACCAAAAGTCGACTTCCTTCCCCTCGGCGTTCAGGAATCGATCGTGAAAGACTAAGTCTTTTTCCAACGGATTGATTTCTTGTTCACTCTTTAAGGAACGGACCTGTGATTGAGGACGCTGAGAAGTACCTAATGAATAATCAACCTCTCCATCCTTACTTTTGACTTCAATCTCAAGCCACATCCGACGCTCACCCGGGAAGCCCACAGGAACATTGTGTCCCGCCCCACTGTTAACGATCTCGAGAACCAAAGGCAAGCCCTTGCTGGGCACAACCTTTTCGGGTGCGCTTACAAATAAAGTGGCGCTCGCCGCTAAAAACTTTTGAACGCGGTCTTTCTGGGAACCGATGGCCGGTACAGTATTGACGAAACTATCTGATCCGATGAAATCGTGACGATGAACCTGCTCACGGAAGAACCCTCCCGGTATCAGGGTTCCGCCGTAAGAGGCCATATGACAATCGGCGCAGGTAATGTTCCGCTTGGGATAGGCGCTCGCTAAGTATTGAGAAAATGTTTGTTCAAGCTTTAAGCCATTCGGACTCTTAACTTCATGGCAAGGTCCACAAGATTCAGCTCGACTCAAAGCTGGGATCGGCTTCGATTGATGGAAGCGTTTTCGATAACGCCCTTTCTCACCTTCAGGGTCACCGTTTTTAATCGCTTCGGTGAGCCCCTCAAAGGGATCGGGGATTTGGTGGCAGACGGTACAGGATATCGTGGCTTCAGTTTGGTGGGAGAGAATGACGGGATGCTCAAGTGCCTTTTCACCTAATCCAGCAACTTGGGTTAAGTCTTCTCCGTGACAAGAAGTGCACTCGGGAGCCTCGAAACTTCGCCGCCCATCGATCATCTCTGGAAGAGGTAGAGTTCGCTTGACCGAAGCGTGAACGGAGTTCAACCATTCCTTGTGATGACGAGGATGGCAACTCCCACATTCAGCGGCACTCTTCCCCCCAAATTTTTCTTCAACCTTCTCCTTTTCGAGAGATTGCAGATTTTCGAGAGCTTGAAGACCGGTCACTCCGAAGATCAACAAACTCACAAGAAGTGAAAACTTCATGAAGAAAAGATGGCGAGACTTAGAACTCGTCAAGTTCATGAAATTAGCCCCGTAGAATCGACTGAAAGCAAAACCGTGAAGCTTAATACTTGTATCCCCCTTTTCGAGGAAGGGGAAATAAGCCTTCAGTTTGAAGAGGGAGTTTCTTTTTCGGTTTCTTTTTGACTGGGGGTTTTGCAGGAGCTAATCCTTGTCGACCGGGGGACAGGGCGCATCGGAATCCTGTTTCATCGTGAGCAAAAAGGTGCCCGTATCCGAACTCAAAAATCCACTGATAGCGAAAAGCTAATGGAGCTAAATACTCTTCGTTTCCCTTAAAGGTCGCTAACCGGCTCAATCCTCGTGCGGGACGATCTTTCCCCCATTCAGGGCCTTGTGGATTGACGTGGGGAAACTCGGAATAATTGTCTCGGTAATATTCGATCCCATACCAATCGTGAACCCATTCGAAACTTCCTACGAGATCAGAAATTCCGAACTGACTGTCGCCCAGAGGACTGTAAGTACCTACGGGAACGGTATTGGGACCTTGGTAGTTATTGATGTTGGCGTGATAGAGAGTGGGTAAATCATTGCCCCAAGGAAATTGCCGCAGGTCTTTTCCCCCGCGGGCGGCCCATTCCCATTCGGCCTCTGTAGGTAATCTTTTGCCGTGATAAACGGCATAGGCACGAGCACCACTCCACGTGACATCCATCACGGGATGATTTTCATGATAGGATTCGATCTCAAAATCTTTCCCATTCCATTTGATCGCTCCATCGAGAAGTGGGATCAAGGTGATGAAAGAATTAGGTTTTCGAAGTTTAAAATAGTAGAAAGGAATCTCAACTCCTTCGTGAAAACCGATCACAGCTTCAGAGGTAATTCGTAATAGGTCTTGCCTGTGAAGATCTCTCAAAAACTCTACATATTGCTTATTAGTAACGCGGTTCTTATCCATCCAATAAGCATCGAGGGCCACTCTTCGAGCCGGTTTATCGACCATCGCCTGAGTGGTGGCAACAAAGTAATGAGCTTTTACATCTTCCCAAACATTTCCCATTACAAACTCACCTTCAGGAACATAGACCATGTTCTGAGTCGAAGGCAATTGAACCTGAATCTTTAATTGAGCTAAGATCTTTTTCTTTTGATCCGCAACCCGAAATAAAACGGAACTCGGTTGACTCGGCGATTTCCAAAAAGCTTCTTTTTTGCCATTGGAAAGAATTTCGCCCCGATCGGAGGTCCAATTCAAAAAGTTAAATTTTGAGTCATCACTTCCACCCTTCAAGCGCAATCGGTAAACGTTGTCGGGATAAATCTTATCAGGCGCAATTTGGATGGAGTAACTTTGACTTGAAGGCTCATCGGCATTCAATTCGGGCATCGATGCGGAAAAGCAGCCCAAAATCAAACTCCCCATCAAGACGGTGAGTAGCCGTAGATTCGATGGAAAAGATTTAAAGCCGAATAAGCATTGAGTGGTAAGCATCATGAATCGACTCGACTCCAGGGTTTTAAACACGAAACACTTTAAGACTCAAAATTTCCCCATCAGTTCTGTCGAGTGGGGAATACTATTCGAAGAAATACCGAAGAGACATTGAAGAGCTCCTTACGGATTCTTCAATGCTTTTAGTATAGCACGATAATGTCGATCGTCTTTATTTGAGAAGACCGACTTTGAACATCGAGCCAAACCCCCTTCTTCAGTAGGGAGAGAAGCCCGAAGCCATAAACTCAATTCAGGTCGCGAAAGATTGATTGTAGCCGAAAAATCGGGATCTGGAGGCAGGTGACACCCGCGACATTTTGCCCTGAAAACCGCCTGTAATACCGTTCTCGAATGGGCTGTTAATGATTTCCTGGATCCTTTTTTCGGCAGTTGTTCAGTCGAAGAATAGTAAGGAACATTGAGATCGATCCAGCGAGCAAGTTGCTTTCTATCTGAGGTGCTGAGCTGAACTTTTTGATGTCCTTTATCAATAAGCTTCAAGAGCGGACTCACCGCCGACCCCGTCGAGCGCGGGAGGAGCGCTTCAGGGCTATTGTTGATACCTCCAGCGAGGGATAATTGATCTTGTTTTTTGTTTTTAGATTTCGAATCGATCTGAAATAAATTTCCCGCGGGTCGTTTTACTAAACTTTCATAGGCCAACGAGAAGTAAGGGGTTTGGTCGGAAGATAAGGCGATTCCTCCTTGAGGATTTTCAGCACTGTGACAAGTTACGCAATGACGATCTAAGATCGGCTGAATGTCTCTAGGAAATGAAATTGCGCGCGGTTTGGAGTCCTGCTTCAACTTGGCGAGAGGTTTTCCCAACGCAACTAAATTTTGCGAGGGATAACCGACAGGTGCTAAGGATCGAGATTCATGACATCCGATACAACTTCGTCCTTCGCCAGGAGCAAAGTGAAGACTATCTCGCATCGTTTGAACCAAGTCTCCACGCTCATCCAAAAGTTGAAAAAATAAATTGGTTCGCGAGGGAACTTCAACAAAGACAGAACCATCTTCAGAAACTTCTACCGTACCCAATTCGAGGTGAGGTGTTCTTTGACCTTGTGACCAAGGGAAGCGTCGATCTTGAAAAGAACCTGTAGTTGGCCAAGAGGGAATATCGGGAGAGGCGACAACTCTCAAGGTTTTAACCTCACCTTTTTTCACCCCGGGGAGCCCTTGATAGACATCTTGAATGATCAAGCGAGAAGGACGATCGAGATCTTTGGAAGCGAGATGAGGAAGATTGTTTTTTTCACGAGCTCGAACAGCCAGCGGGTTAAAACATGAATACTCGAGATCACGATAAACGAGTTCACGGTCTCCCTTGGAATCCATCAAGTAAATCGCCCAGCCTGAATCCGTCCAACCGTAAGAGGTGAGGAAAAGATTTTTACTCAGGGCGTGAGGAGTTTTAAATCCTCCGCGCTCCGCTCGAATCCGTTGAACGATGCGGTTTTCAGATTGATTGAATTCGATAATCGCAAGGTCACCGACTAGAGGTGAGCGCCAATGCCCATTGGGTCCGGCGTCGACACATATAATCTTTCTACTGTCTGGAATTTGGTGAGGCTCAATCGTCACTCCTGGGCGATTCATTCCAAAGAATCCATTCAATCCTCGCCCATCGGGGTAGATCGTCCAAAGGGCGTTGATGAAATGCCCTGGCTTATCTTCCAATACCCATCTCAAAAATAAGATTCGACCGTCATCCAACACCGTGGGAGTGAAATCCATCAAGTTATTGAAACTCAAGCGCTGAGGAGGTGCATCGGATTTTGGATCTTTGATATAGAGGACGAAGTTTTCAGTCTCATCGATAGGGCTGATCGTTTTTACGCGATTGGAAGTAAAAATGATCCGGCCGTCATTTAGGTAAGTCGGCTCAATATCTTTGTGATCCCCAGAAGTTAAAGTTTTCTGAGATTGAGTTTTTAATTCGACTTCCTCCAAATGAATACGATCACCCTCCCTGACGTGACTGAATGCGATTTTCTCACCTGTTCCCGAGAGAGCTAAGTCTCTGACTGAACCTCCAGCATGAGGAGTGAACAATACTTGAGGCCCCCCATTGGGATTTCGTAATGAGATCTGAACCACATCTCCCCCAGGGAGTTGGTTGAGATAAGATCGATAAAACTCTCCCTTTCTAAAATGATGTCGTCTGAGAAAAACGACGGGATCGACCCGAGAAGGTAAAAGGGAAAATAGAGTTCGCCGCTTCAATTCACGAATTTGGAGATAGATTTTTTCTAAATTCTCAATATCTCGCTCAGAACTCGCTTCGAGACGTTTTTTTAGAACTTCTAGTCGATCCTCAAAGTTTGCAACCGTACTTTCAGAGGAACTTTCTAGGCGGGAACGAATGAGTCCTAAATTTTTTTCCGAGCTTTCGAACCAATACTTAGCCTCAGTGATAAAGCTGGGATAACCCAAACGCAAAGCTAATGGTCCCCCTTCAAATTCCCATCCCTGACCGTTGAGATCACGGTAAACCCCATCCTTAAGTTGAAATTCTTGAATCGCCCCCGGTTCGAGGTCGACTTCATCCTTTAAGCTTGTTCGGACATTCAGTTTTCTCTGATAGTAATTCTCGATGTCGAAGGTGAGTGTCGATTCACGAATGCCCTTGATGTCGACTCCCTTAATTCTGAGAGCGTAAAGAGAAGGAAGAAGTCGGTACTGAGGACTCACCAGGACTTGCAGAGGTTTCGCAGTTCTCAATGAAAAGGAAACGGGACTTAAAGGCCCCAGGGGCTCTTGAAGGCGGGCGTGAGTCCGACTCAATTTCAATTCCCAAACCCAACGCCCTTCATCGAGAGTCGATCGAAAAATTCCGAGAGGTTCAGAAAGAGGCGTAACCCCATCTGGGTGAACCCAATCCGCTTTCCCTGGGTTTGAAGGATCAAGGAACAAACGAATTTGTTGCTGAGCACTCAGGTGAATGTAAAAGGAGTGAGGTCGTCGTTCTGCGGTGGGATACTCCCCCGAAAGATAGAAATGTTCTTGGCTGATGAAAGCTTTAAACTTCCAGTCGACCTTCAGGGCCAAGGAACTGGTCCCCAAGGGATTCCACTCAAAAGCGCTCGCTTCATCCCATAGATCATCTTCGAGAGATCCGTCGATGATAGGTTCTTCGAAATCTTCGGAATGAACCTGTTCTAAGTTAGGAACGGGAAGCGTTGATGAGGAATGGCGGTTCGCCATCAACTGATAGCGTTCGTAAGCGATCTCATTCAAAAGAACTTGAGAAACAAGCTGCGTTTCTTCTTGAGCAAAAACTCGTCCCAGAAGAGATCCAAAAAAGATTCCGATGAAGATCACGACCCGCCAGGGTCGTGGAGAAACATGAGTCATAAGGAAACTTTGAAGTCCTAATCGTTTTTACGAAATGAGCCCTTCACCCGATTTACGGAGAATGTATTGAAAGAGACTCTACCTAAATAGATCGAGCCGAGATCGACTTCGGCTTTCATGAAATTAGAGTCATTGTATATCAAGACGACTTTAAATGGCCTAATCTTGCGAAAAACGTCGGTTTCCTCCTCAGCTTGAAGACTTTGGTAAACGATTAATTTCTCGGTACTTAACGAATTTTTCTTACGAGATGGATTCGAATGCGCGAAAAATTCAGCGCTGTCTTTCATTCCCAACCCAAGAACGGTACCCTTTCCCATTGCCTTTTGGAGCCAGGCCCTCTCCTGGCCGCAGACTTTAAGACATCTCAAACAGTGAAATAATTCTCACCCGATCACTATGGCAGAAAAAAAACGTTCACCACTCGGAATCTTGTTCCTGACCTTGTTCATCGACCTCGTCGGGTTTTCGATCATCTTCCCTCTCTTTCCTGACCTCCTTGATTACTACCGGACGGCCGAAGGAACGGACGGGCTCTTCGCTGGCTTCTTTGAAGCTCTGGATAAGCTCGCCGGAGGAGAAGATGATAAAAAAGCGTTTTACACGACCGTTCTCTTCGGGGGATGTTTGGGTTCGATTTATTCCCTCCTTCAATTCCTCTTTGCCCCAGTCTGGGGAGGCTTATCAGATCGAGTCGGTCGAAAACCCATCTTACTCCTTTCGATCAGTGGAACTTTTATTGGCTACCTTGTTTGGTTTTTGAGCGGCTCCTTCTTACTTCTCATCATCTCCCGTTTCATCACGGGTTGTATGAGTGGAAATATTGCAACCGCGAGTGCAGCTGTCGCCGACTTTACAAGTGAAAAAGATCGAGCGAAAGGAATGGGAGTCATCGGAGCGGCCTTCGGTCTCGGATTTATATTAGGTCCGGCGATCGGAAGTTTTTCTTCTCGAGTGGATCTCACGGAACATTTGCCCTCTTGGGAAAGTTTCGGCTTGAATCCATTTTCGATGTGTGCCTTGATTGCGATGGGACTCAGCTTAATCAATTTGATTTGGGTGAGTACTCGCTTCAAAGAAACGCTTTCTGAAGAAGCCAAGGGGAAAGCGAGTCACGCCCGACGTCCTATCAATCCCTTAGTACTCTTCAAGAAGATCGATATTCCTGGTGTCAGTAAAGCTAACCTCGCCTACTTCTTTTTCATCGTCGCCTTCAGTGGAATCGAATTTACGATCACCTTCTTTGCGAAAGATAAATTTGGTTACAGCCACCACAATATGTGGGTCTTATTCGTCTATATCGGATTTATTATCGCGCTAGTGCAAGGTGGAGTCGTTCGGAGACTCGCACCTAAAATGGGGGAAAAGCGCCTTGCATCAACAGGTTTGATGTTGTTAATCCCCGCCTTTCTGATCATTTCATTCAGTTATCCCAGTAAGTTCATGCTGTACCTCGGGCTCGGTATCATGGCCGTAGGAAGCGCGCTGGCAACTCCGTGCCTCACAGCTTTAACGTCTCTCTATACCCCCGCGGATCGACAAGGATCCACCTTGGGTATTTTCAGATCGTTAGGCGCCTTAGGACGTGCGTTCGGTCCGGTTGTTTTTGCGGCTGTGTACTGGAAATTTGGTCAGATGACATCCTATATTGCCGGTTCGACCTTACTGCTTCTACCGGTGTTATTAGCGTTAGGATTGCCCCAGCCTGAGAAGAAGGATTAAAAACACGATTGGAAAATGTACATTTTCCCCTCGCTAGCGCTTCGGGCTAGTTAATTAGTTTCTGTTGAAAAAAGGTCGTTCTGACCTTTTTTCAAACGCTCCAAGCAGTTCTTCCTATGCCTCTGGTATAGCCCAAAAGGGCTGTGGCGTCGCTCCACAAAACATAGGCTTTTAGCCTATTTTTGTAATTTGCGTGATCCCACGCAAATATATTTAGTACCTGTTATTCAACAGGTACTAAATAACTAGCCCGAAGCGCTAGCGAGGGATTTTTATTTGGGGGAGGCGTTTACTTCTTAAACGAACCAAGCGGCGGGAATGAAGGGGAGAGGAAATCTTTGGAGGAGGGAGACTCGGGGATAAAGGAAAGAGGATCTTCGTTCACACTTTGAATCGAGGCTTTGGAAACTTGTCCAAAACTCGACTCGACACTAAAGATTCCTTGCACTTCCTTTTCTACTGAAAGAACTTCAGTGCCATCTTCAAGCTCAGGAAATTGGTACTGGCTAGGAACCCACCACTCGACTCCCATCACATCTTTACAAGAAGATGAAGGGCTCGCTAGCTTGAGAGCTTCTTTCGCCTCTACGCTTAAATCACCCGTTCGTTCTTTATCTTTTGCTTGCGTAACCATGAGTGTATCTTCCCTAAAGATATTAATCGGGAGCGTTCAGCCCTCTCGACACTAAGATAGCGAACTTCCCAATTTTTGTTTCAAATGGAATAAAAACAGAATCGTCATCGCCCTCAAAGGGGGATACGCCTTGATCAGCACTCCAAGCCACTAATGGAAGCCCTAAACCGATATGTTCTTGAAGAACATCGGCTAAAACACTTTTTGCGTTTCCGGCGACCATATTTGCAAGCTCACCAATCGCATCATGAACATCTTCCTCTTCGAGCTCATCTTCGGTGTAAAACAACCGTTGAGCCATCTTTTCTCCAGTACCCTTTTCGAACATAATGGTTAATGTTCTGGGCGCGCGACAGA
Organism: Planctomycetota bacterium; assembly: GCA_028280485.1. GTDB lineage: Bacteria > Planctomycetota > UBA8108 > UBA8108 > JACQVS01 > JANQLS01. The sequence goes on along the minus strand of JANQLS010000144.1, from coordinate 47,873 downwards.
AAAGATGGATTTGTGATTTCACCTCGTAATCAAAATCAGCGGGCTTTCCCTTTACCGGATCTCCCGATTCAGCATCCAATGATTGCATCATCACTTGGGTGACACTCTTGGCTGCCTCGATGTATGAGACCATTTCTCCCGTACTGATTTGAACTTCACTCGTTTCCGACATTCCTCGTAACCCCAATCCCACCTCACTTAAGTGGAGGATTTAATTCTTCCATACAACTTTCAATACGCCCGGAGGATAGGGAATTCTCAAATTCGATGGTTCCCTAGATTGAAAAGTTGCTGACGTTGTACCCAATTGCCTGTTTTTATCTGCACCTTCCAGCTCTCAATAAAGTCTGGAGGTACTCATGAAGGTTACGATGATGGCAGGGTGAGCGTCCAATACCCTGAAAGGAAGGAGAAAGTAGAGATCCAAATCTTGGCCAAATTCTAGACGCCGGGAGAAATCAAACGAGTTGATCTTTTGTAAGCTTAAATATATTTATAACTTCTGAAATCTCTTCGCGCTTAAACATACGGTGGGTGACGACCCTTAAGGTCGTTGAATTCATGTCAGAAATCAAGACACCCTTTTCCTTGAGAAGAAGGGTGGCGTCGTAAGCTTCGACCTTCCAACCCGAGGTGTCGATAAAAATCATATTGGTTTCGACCCGCGATGGATCCACTCCCAATCCATCAATTTGTGCTAAGCCCTCAGCCAATTGCAAAGCGTTTTCATGATCTTCCTTCAATCGAGGAACTTCAGATTCAAGGGCCACCAATCCACAGGCGGCAACGATTCCCGCTTGGCGCATCCCTCCTCCCAAACGCTTTCTTACTCGACGAGCTTCATCGCAGAAGGATTCGGTTCCAACCAACACTGATCCTAAAGGGCAAGAGAGACCTTTGGATAAACAAAAGCCGATACTGTCGACGTTAGAAACGAGATCACTTACCGGAATATTCAACTTCGTCGATGCATTAAAAATACGCGCCCCGTCGACATGAACGGATAATTCATTTTCACGGGCGATGTGAACCATCTCTTTTTGAAGCTCAGGTTGAAGAACAACTCCTCCACCGGCATTGTGAGTGTTTTCTAACCAAAGCACTCGAGGATTGGGGAAATGATCATCCCGCATTCGAATCGACTGACGAAAGCTGTCGGGATCGGGTCTCCCCCTATTTGCTTGGAAAAAGGTTGGAGTGTATCCAGCTACACTACAAAGAGCCCCAGCTTCATAAAGGTAAACGTGATTGGCTGGTTCTAAAAAGACTTCTGAACCGTGTTTTCCGTGAACTAACAAAGAAGCGAGATTCGCCATCGTCCCTGTAGGCATCAAGATCGCTGCTTCTTTTCCAAAAAGTTTAGCAACCTTTTCTTCGAGAAGGTTTACCGTGGGATCGGCTCGTTGAACATCATCTCCAAGCTCTGCAGTTTTCATTGCCTCATACATGGCATCGGTCGGCAAAGTTTGGGTGTCGCTATAGAGATTGATCATGAGATGGAATTTCACAAATGGAGCGAAGGAAATGAGTGGAGTTGTTTAAATTATAGGAATTGAAGATCTTCAAACTGAAGATTGAACGATTAAGAAGCTCATGTAAAGGGGCTCTTTTGACCTACCGGACCACATTGGGGTAAACCGCAACCCCCCGGCGCACAATCATCTCCTCCAGGAGAGACCGAAGCTGAAAAGACACTCAAGACTTTGTGAGTTTTCTGGCTTCCGCAGCTTGTACAATCTACCCCTGTTTCAGAGCGTTCAAAGCTCACCAATTCTTCAAATTGAACTTCACAAGATTCACACTTAAATTCGTAAAGAGGCATAGGTCGTCAATCGATTGGGTTGAAGAGTGCTCACCCACAGGAAGCGGGCGCTTAAACTTAAAAGAACGTTTATACCAAGAAAAAGCAGGGGACATCGAGTCTCACTCTCGGCTCAACTGAAATTGTACAAGAAAATCTATAATCTCAAGTTGATGGTCTTCACCATTTTCGCGATGATGCCACCCTTAACGACCCCACTTTCATCTAGACCCCCGATCTTCAAATTCTGTCCTTCAAATTCTTAAGAATCTTCAAAATATGGCCAACCCGCCACCCTTTCGCCTCGATCGCCGCGACATCAAATTTCGCCCAGTTGCTGAGAGGCAAAATAAATTTAAATTTGAATCCATCTCCGTAGATCCAGACGGACCCATCCCTTCTGCAGGAGAGCACCAGGCGACCATCCAGAAGACTGCTCAAAAAATAAAAGAAGCTCGGGCTAAGAATGCTCCGGTGATGATTTGTCATGGAGCACACCTTATCAAAAATGGTTTGGCCCCTCTGCTCATTCGGATGGTTGAAGAGGGCTGGTTGACTCTCATTTCCACCAACGGAGCGGGCTCCATTCACGATTGGGAATTCGGCTACCAGGGGAAAAGTTGCGAAGACGTTCGGGCGAATGTTTCCGTTGGTGAGTTTGGAATTTGGGAAGATACGGGAGCCTATTTAGGCTTATCTCTTTTAGTTGGAAGCTTAAATGGGATGGGCTACGGTGAAGCCGTCGGGAAAATGATGGCTGAAGATGGCCTCGTCATCCCCAGTCGAGAGGAATTACTCGAAAGAATCTCTCCCCTTCAATCAGGAGAGAAAGCCACGGATGAGCAAGCCGCTTGCGTTGATCTTCTCAATGCGATCGACAACTACGGTGTCGACCCTGGTAAAAAAGAGATCCCCCATCACTTTAAACCCTTCAGTATTCAACACACCTGCTACCAAAAGGGAGTGCCGTTTACTATTCATCCCGGGATCGGACAAGATATCATCTACAGTCACCCCCTCTTTCGTGGAGGAGCCGTGGGCCGAGCTTCGTTGGTCGACTTTTTAACTTATGCAGGCCAAGTTCATAATTTAGAAAACGGAGTGTACCTCTCCGTGGGATCTTCGGTGATGTCTCCTATGATATTTGAGAAATCACTTTCGATGTCTCGAAACATTCATTTGCAAAATGGAGCCTCCTTAGATGACTTCTCCATCATCGTCAACGACCTTGCAGAGATCCATTGGGATTGGTCGATCGGCGAACCCCCTCCCGAAAACCCAGCGTACTACGTTCGATTTATGAAATCCTTTTCGAGGATGGGGGGGGCATTGAGTTACGTAGGCTTAGACAACCGCGTCTTTCTTCTTAATCTCTACCACGCATTGCGTAACTAAAGACGAGCGACCATGAACTTTAAAGGTATACTTTTTGACTTAGACGGCACTCTCGTTGATTCCCTTCGAGATTTACACGCTGCCGTCAATCACTCCATGACCGTCTTAGGCTTAGAACCTCATAGCCTAGAATCCGTTCAGGGATTCATCGGTAATGGAGTACGAGCTCTCCTCGCTCGCTCACTGCTGGGAAAAGAAGAGGTCTCTACCCTAGCGAACGATGAAGAAAAAGCAGACGTATTAGCTCAACACATCGAGAAGGCCCGAAATATCAACCCTGGTCGTTTTGCTTCTGCCTACGAAGCCTTCGATGATTATTACAAAGATAATCTAACTCAATTCACTCGGCCCTACTCAGGAGTCATCGAAACTCTCAGTGATCTTTCAGAGAGAAATATCCCCTTAGCCGTAGTAAGTAATAAACCGGAACGGTTTACTCTGAAAGTACTAGAAAATCTTGAAATGAATTCATTCTTTGATTTAGTTGTCGGGGGAGATACGGCTGAACATCCGAAACCTCACCCAGCTCCGGTAGAGTTTGCCTTAAAGAGATTGAATTTAGAGACGGAAACAACTCTCATGCTAGGTGATAGCCCACCAGATTTACTTTCTGGCAAAAGAGCTGGATGTAAAATCGGCGCGGTTTCGTACGGCTTCTGTTCAAGAGAACTGTTAGATACTTACGAGCCAGATTTTTACCTCGATCACTTTAGTGAACTTTTAAAAGAGAGATAAAATGCAAGCCAAGACATCGTTTTCGAAACCATCCAACTGGGTTCTCAGCTGGGTCAGCATGTTCATTTTGGTCGTTACCTCAAGTTGTATAACCCCAAAGACCCCTGCCCCATCATTAAGCGAAGAACAAAAAAAACAAAATGAGCAGCTTTACTGGCTTCACAATATGATCGTCGATCATAAATTCTCACATGAAGAAGCCGCTCAAGTTCTCAAAGTTCCAGCAGAATCAATTCCTGCACTTCTCAAAGATCTTGAAGAGAGCAAAATCTCTACCCCTAAAATGGAGGGAAAAATTAAAATCCTTCCCTACCCCGGTGGACGCCACCCTCGAATCGGATTTTTAGATGGAGCGATCGATCCTCACCGCGATACGAAAATCAGTATCTTCACTCCCTGGGATCCTGAGAGTTATGTGGTTGTCGATTTGCCTGAAGCACTTAAGTATTTTAAGGATGGCAAAAAGCAACTTTTCTATTTAGCCCACACCCACATTCCGACGATCTGGGATCAACAAGGCATCAAACTCGAACACATCGAATGGAAGAGAAACAAAGATGGCAGCTTGGAGTCCCACCGAAAACTTCCCAACGGAATTGAGTTTGGAGCCAAGGCGAAACCCGGGAATATGGATGTTCAATTAGAATTATGGCTGAAAAACGGAACCCAAGAAGAGCTCAAAGAGATTTCATCTCAAGTTTGTGTTCTCCTCAAAGGAGCAAAGGGATTTAACGCTCAGACCAATGACAACAAAACCATCGAGGGCGCCAAGGTCACCACGACCTCCGAAAGTACCAATCAATTTATTTCCACCGAATGGGAACGAGCTCGAGTCTGGAATAATCCTCCCTGCCCCTGTATGCATTCAGATCCCAGTTTTCCAGATCTAAAACCCGGAGAATCGTATACTGTCAAAGGAAAGCTTTGGTTCTTTCAGATCCCTTAATTCTCCCAAATTTTGATTTTAACCCCATTTACCTCAGCAATCTGACTCAGGTCCTTGATAAAATAGGAGCTTCCCACGAATTAGGTTTTGTCTTCTATTAAATACCCGGTGAGCATCCCTTAACTGCTCTCTCATCGGGTCCAGTTGGATTCTATCCGGGTTGGATATAGGTGCCTTTCATTCGCCTACTCAATACGATTGCTCAAGGTTTGCCAGGATTTAACAAACTCAACTTGTTGGTGTTAAGTTTGGGGATCTCACTTGCCTTGATGCCATCACTTAGTGTTGGGAACCCCCTTCCGGATCAAAAGATCATCGATATCCTTCCCTTCCCCAACTTGACCGTTCAATCCCTCCAGGTGACGGATGAGGATAAAAATCCTATCGATTTAGAGGCGGGTCGAGCATTCTGGCTTCTCTCAGTATTTGAATACAAAAAGCCCCTCCAAAAAGAATTTCAAATCCAGTTCACAGTGAATGAACAGCAAAGGGAAACCTTACCCTTTGACTTCAGTCGACGCTTAGAAGAAGGCAGTGACGAAATTGAGGTTTTTTGGGGCCCGTGGATCCTTCATCGAGGAGGCTCTTATACGGCAAGTATTCATTTGGATAGCCAGCAAAACATTAAAGAGCTCAATGAAAGTGACAATCTTTTCGAGTTAAACCTCAACATCGAAGGTGATCTCCCGCCCATTTGGGACCTCATTCGATCAGAAGAAGGTAAGAGACTTCTCGGGGATGGTACCAATGTCATCGTGGGCTCGATGGATGATGCTTTGGACTTTAAGCATCCCTTACTAACCGGGGGTGATTCATTGGGTCGACCGCGGTTGATCAATTTAAATCAAAACAACTCTGGTTTAGACAACAGCCCGATCAACAGTGAACACGCAACCCAAGTGATGGGCATCGTTCTAGCAAAAGCCATTCGAAGGGGTGATTTTGAAGGGATGGCACCCGACGCTCGTTATGTTTGTACTGAGTTTTTAAATCGCTCGGGACCGAGCGACCACGAAGTTCTCGATGTAAGAGACGCTGCTGGCTTCTTAGTTGAAAACGGAGCAGAAGTCATCAACCTCAGTTGGTCGTACTGGACGGGAAACACGGAAAGCTCCTATGCCGGAGAAACGGAACTGACCAATCTTTTAATCGACTACTTAGCCTATGCTCACAATATCGTCTGCGTGCCTGCCATCAACCAACTCCAGAATCATAATTTCCCCACCGCACCCGGATCATCGCGAAACACTATCACGGTAGGAGGAATCGCCTCCAATCTACAGCGCACCTGGGAATTTCAGAACCACGGTCCGACCAAAGATGGTCGAAGCAAGCCCGACCTCCTTGGAGGAAGCGCCGAAGATGTAGTGAGCTTAAGCCATCGCTGGAGAGAAGGAGAGTATTTGAAGAGCGGATTGTTCGGAACGAGTTACTGTGCTCCCTTTGTTACGGGAGCCGTAGCCCAGATGATCGACTTTGCAAAAACCAGAAACCAAAATCGGGATCATCGAGTCATCAAAGCCATTCTCTTAAGTTCAGCAACTCCCTTATTGAGAAGCGATGGAAGTGAATGGAATACTGCTGAGGGCACAACTCTCGATGCCGAACAAGGAGCGGGTCTATTAAATATGGTTCGAGTTCACCAAATCTATTCAGCCGGTGAACAAAACCCAAATCGATGCAGAATTCCAGGGTATGACTTTGCTGAAATACTTGGACACTCGAACCCAGATTCCTCTATAGATTTAAATTCACAAGGAATCAAAGTCTACAACTTAGGTCAACTGTTCCATACCTCCCCCGAATTTGTAGCAACCTTAACTTGGGACCGCCACACCTTCTGGAACGATGAAAATGGGAATGATATGATCGATAAAGAAGATTCCTTTTCGACCGATCATAAAGACCGATTAGACAATCTTGATTTATTACTGTTTAAAGACGGAGAACTCGTCGCTCAGTCTCGGAGCATGAATGACAACACCGAACATCTCCGCTTAACAAATTTAGAACCCGGTCACTACCAACTCGTGGTTGAACGTAAACTCATTCTCGATTCAGGTGAGGGTGAAGAATACGGCCTCGCTTGGTTTTCCACTGGAACTTGGGCCCATGAAGCCATCCGTTTCACTCGGGGAGATGTGAATGCCGATGGGAAATTCGATATCAGTGATCCCCTCTACACCTTACTTTATCTCTTTAAAGGTAGCCTCCCGGTGACTTGTTTAGACTCAGCGGACTTTAACGACGATGGCTTTGTAGATATTTCAGATGCCGTCTCTAACTTGATGTTCCAATTTAGAGGGCTGGGCCAGCTTCCCCCTCCGGGACGAGACACTTGTGGACTCGACCCAACGACCGATTCCTTAGACTGCCATCAATTTCCACCCTGTGAAGATCTCGACGCGCTTTAAGTCACCAATTTCACCCCTCAGATCATCCGCTAAAATTTATTAACTAGCCCGGAGCGGCTGTGGCTTATTCGATCTAATCAAATTTTAAGCCAAATGTCTCTTCATTATCCCTCGCTAAAGCTTCGGGCTTGGGAGGTTGGTCATTTTAATTATAAATCTTAGATGAATAGTGTGAAATCCCTCACAACAGCTTGAATAGTGAAAGCGATTCTCACCCCTCAAGCCCGAAGCTTTAGCGAGGGATAGCGGAACCCCCCTTACCAACTTGAAGTTGAGTATTCTTGAAATATTCACAGCCGTACTAAGCTAATCTAAGCCTTAATACATAAATTATTGGAGAACCGATGGCCTCCCATCGGGTTTATAAGTATGATCAAGTCACATTTTTAAGGGTCCCACTCCTCTGAAGAAATCGGAAGGAATCGAAAGATGAAATCTACAATCACATTTCTATTTTTACTGAGCTTAAGCCTGAGTTTTTCATCGAACTCCCTCTTGGCCAATCCTACTCTCAAGCAAGATGCTTATTTCAAAGCTGGAGGCCCCATTTGCTTTGGCCCTAAAGGATTGCTCTTTGCATCGGATCCTCAATCTGCTGCCGTCCTCGCGATTAAAACCGGTGACACCAAAAAAGCAAAAGGCACTTTTAAAGTCGACGGCTTGCAGAAAAAACTGGTGGGTCTTTTAGGTACGAAATCCGATTCCATTCGAATTGTTGATCTAGCTGTCAATCCAAGTTCAGGAAACGCATACCTATCCGTCACCCGAGGAAGCGGCAAGAATTCCCACGGAGCCTTGGTCAAGGTTTCAACCGATGGAAAACTATCCCTGGTCAATTTATCAAAACTCAAGCAAACCCGGGCAACCCTAAACTTTGCTCCGGTTGATAAGGAGATTCGAATCGGCCGACGAAAGAAAAATCCTCGTAAAGAATCCATCACCGATCTCGCATTCGTTAACGGACGTCTGTTCGTTGCCGGCTTGTCGAATGAGGAGTTCTCCTCAACTCTCCGTTCCCTTCCCTACCCCTTCGACAAACAAAGCAAGCCCTCGACGATTCAAATCTACCACGGTGCTCACGGTAAATTTGAAACGCACTCTCCTGTTCGAACGTTCTTGCCCTATGAGATCGATGGAAAGATGAATATCCTTGCGGCCTACACCTGCACTCCGCTGGTGAAAATCCCGATCTCGGACCTTAAACCTGGAAGCAAAGTCACCGGAACGACGATCGCTGAACTCGGCAATTGGAACCATCCTCTCGATATGATCGCCTACAAGAAAAATGGTGAAAGCTACCTCTTGATGGCTAACACCAATCGAGGGATTATGAAGTTTAAAGCTGCTGATATCACCGAAGCTAAATCGATTCCTGAAGAGCGTGTGAAGCGGGGTGAAAAAGCGGGTGTTAAGTATGAAACCATCAAAAAGTGGACGGGCGTCGAGCAATTGGATCTCTTAGACAATAAAAACGCTCTCGTCGTCAGAAAGTTAGAGGAAGGTGGAATTCGTCTGGAGTCCCTTCCTCTTCCATGACCTCGCTGATTCAAAAGCTTAGTTTTGTTTTCGTCAGTTGGAGCCTCTTCGGGTTGATGGGTTGTACTAGCCCTTCTCTTCAACGCGAAGAGACTCCGCTGGCGAATAAAGAATCATCTAAAGGAACTAAGAACCTCATTCGGGTTATAAATTCTGATGATGCTTCCTTGCCGAGAGCCTTTGCGATCTCCCTAACTTCGATTGAGCATTCTTTAAGGATTCAAATCAAGAAATTAAGAACCGAACATCTTGAAGAGGCCTTTTCGATTCGAGTAGCACTAGACACTGCAGATTCGAACGACCTTCCGGCGGTAGCTTCCGATATCGCGATCGAAAAAGACACCCTCATCTTAGAACCCATCTTCCCTCTGAGTTACGATGTAAGATACAAGATCACTTGGGCTCCGACAAAGAACTCTCCCCTGTATAAATTGGGTCGCCCCGAGGTTCTTCAAATCTTTCAACCAAATCCTAAAACCGAGCCGAGCACTTTCGTAACTCAGGTGTTTCCCAGCTCGAATAAGCTTCCCGAAAATCAGTTAAAATTCTATATTCACTTCTCAGCTCCGATGCGCCAAGGCTCTTCCTATACTCACATCAAGCTCATCGATGGAAAGGGTATGGAAGTGAAGAGGCCGTTTTTAACCTTAGGAGAAGAACTCTGGGATTTTGAAAACCAACGCTTCACTTTGTTCTTTGACCCAGGAAGAATCAAAAGAGAACTCGTCCCTCGAGAAGAACTCGGCCCCGCCCTCATCAACGGGAAATCCTACAAGCTAGTCATCGAGTCATCCTGGAAGGACGCCGACGGATTGCCTTTGACGTCGAAATTTGAGAAGAGCTTCAGAGTGATCCCTCCTGATTTCACTTGCCCGGATATCGAACTTTGGAAATTGAGTATCCCGAAGGTTGGTACTCGTGATCCTTTCAAAGTGACTTTTCGAGAGCCTCTCGATCACGCTCTCATCAGCCGCCTTCTGTGGGTGGAAAATCAAAAATTTGAGCAAGTTCAGGGGAAGGTTGAAATCACAGATTCAGAAACTCAGTGGCAGTTCATTCCACAGGAAAAATGGCAAGTCGGCCGCTACGAAATCGTCGCTCGCTCGATCATTGAAGACTTAGCAGGAAACAGTTTAGACCGCCCCTTCGAGGTCGACATCTTCACTCAGGTAAAAAAAGAGATCGAAATTTTTGAAGAGCGTCGGAGTTTTATCATTTCGCCATTAGAATAGAAGCTTGGGAATTTCCGAATCAACCCCTCTCTAATTCTGTACACTTCCATGAGATCACTTTCTCGACATCTACCTACACTTTTTGTTCTCCTCTATGCTGTATCTCTCTCAGCGAAGGATCCCATTCATTACCATGTCGAGTTCCCTCATCGAATACGACACGAGGCTCAAATCACTCTCCATGTGAACGGTCTTAAACCTGGGCCGCAAGAGTTTGCGATGAGTCGCTCCTCCCCTGGCCGGTACGCCCTTCATGAATTTGCCAAAAATGTGTACCACATTCAAGCGCGCGATTCCCGGGGTGAACAACTGAAAGTTGAACGCGTATCCACCAACCGGTGGCGAGTTCCTCAACACGATGGAACCGTTCAATTTTCATATACTCTCTTTGCCAACCGCGCTGACGGAACTTATTCGGGAATCAGTGAAAAGCACGCCCACTTTAATATGCCCGCCACCTTTATGTGGGCGCATGGACACGATGAACGTGAGATCGAAATTCACTTTGAAATACCTAAGGACTCTGATTGGTCGGTATCGACTCAATTACAAAAAGTGAATAGAGAAGAATCGTTGTTTCGAGCCCCTAACCTTTATTACTTCATGGACAGCCCCACTCGATTAGCTAAAACAAGTCGCCGGGAATGGCCTGTTCAATCGAATGGCCTGAAGCAGACGATTCGACTGGACGTTCATCACCAAGGGACGGAAGAGCAAGTCGATCGCTACGCCGAAATGGCGAAGAAAGTAGTCAGCGAACAAATTGCCATCTTCGGTGAAGTTCCCAAGTTTGATTTTGGAACCTATACCTTTATCGCATCCTATGTACCGTACGTACATGGTGATGGAATGGAACACCGAAATTCAACCATCCTGACAAGTCGGAGCTCACTCTCAAATCCGATGCGAGTCTTAGGGACACTTTCCCATGAGTTTATTCATGCGTGGAATGTTGAACGTATTCGCCCCCACAGCTTGAAGCCCTTTAATTTTGAAGATAGAAATCCCTGTGCGGAACTGTGGTTTGCTGAAGGATTCACCAGCTACTACACCGATTTGGCAATCGTACGAGCGGGTCTGATCGACGCCTCCTCTTACGCTCAACGTTTAAGTTATCAAGTCAACACCGTCCTCACTCATCCGGGTCGACAGTTTCATTCACCTCAAGAGATGAGCCTTCAAGCTTTGTTCGTCGATGCCGCAAGTTCCATCGACCCGACAAACAGGAAGAATACTTTTATTTCTTACTACACCTACGGGAGTGCCTTGGGACTAGCCTTAGATCTCACTTTACGAAGCAAGTTTGAAGGAATTTCATTAGACGATTACATGAAACTGCTTTGGCAGGTTCACGGGAAGCGCGAAATCCCATATTCTCATCACGACCTGAAAGACCTCTTGGGAGTACTGACCAAGGACCAGGCCTTTGCAGAAGAGTTCTTTGCTCGTTATATCGAAGGTAAAGAGGCTCCCCCTTACGCAGCCTTGTTGGACCGGGCCGGATTTATTCTTCAAGATGTCAACAATGGAAGAAACAGCCTCGGCAATGTCTCCTGGAGTAAAGTGGAGTCAGGGCTACAACTCACTTCCAACCCGCGAGCGGATTCTCCACTCTATGAATTGAATATCGTGATGGCGGATATTCTCGAAGAACTCGACGGCACTCCCATGAAGGAAATGAAAAACCTCCAACAAGTTTTAGACTCAAAAAAACATGGTGATTCGGTAGAAGCCCTCTTCTCAAGAGGAGAGAGAAAGATTAAAGTGACGGCTCATGTTTCAAGTCAACCAAGGTTCATTGTTAAGAGCATTGGAAATAATATAGATCCAGCATCAGAAGATGCCGAGGCCGATGAACCCAAAATCAGTTCATCTCAAATTGAGTTTCGTAAGAACTGGTTAGGGCAAAAGGGTAACCACTGAAAGAATTTAAATGGCACTGCGTCTGATCGAAATTGTCGTTCCCCATGAAAAAAATGAAGAGATCAGAAACCTCCTTCAAGAACGACATGTGATGGGAGTTTGGCGTGAAGCCACTCTTAAAGGTAGATGTGTAATTCGAGCGATCATCAAGGCTCAAGAAGCAGAGCCCATCATGGCGGCCATTCAGCAGCGTATCCCAAATCCCGATGATTTTCGAATCGTCTTGCTTTCTGTCGAAGCTTCAATTCCCAGAGAAAATGAAGACAACTCCATATCGACGGAAATTGAGGAAGAAAAAAAGCTGAAACTCAGGAAGATCAATGGCTCTAGCCATCGGATCAGCTGTGAAGAGCTCTATTCTAGGGTTAGTGAAGGTAGCGAACTCACCCCTGTTTTTATGGCGATGACAGTCCTCTCCGCCATCGTCGCCATCATCGGTCTTATCAAAGATGACGTTGCCATTTTAGTTGGTGCGATGGTGATCGCCCCTCTTTTAAGCCCCAATGTTACCCTCTCACTGGGCACGACTCTGGGCGACTCCAAAATGGTGAGGAAAGCCCTCAAAACCAATTTGGTCGGAGTTTTTTTGGCTTCGGTGATCGCTATTGCCGTGGGTTATTTTATTCAGGACTATGTGAAGCTCTTAGAGTTGGAATCAATAAAATCTCGAACGCAAGCGGTCTCCCCCTACGATTTAATCCTCGCCCTTGCGGCAGGAGCTGCAGGCACCTTAGCTTTTACCAGCGGCCTCCCCAGCACTCTGATCGGAGTGATGGTCGCCGTTGCGCTCCTACCACCCTTGGTCACATCGGGAGTCTTATTGGGGTCAGGAAATTATGTGCCTTCTCTCAAAGCTCTCACCCTGGTGAGCGCAAATGTCATCTGCGTGAATTTGGCCGGAATGACGACCTTCTATGTGCAAGGGGTGCGCCCTCGAAATTGGTGGATTAAAAAGAAGGCCAAGCTAGCTACCTACAAAGCCTTGGCTGCCCTGACGGTATTGGTGATTGCGTTAGTATTGCTCTATTACTTTACACAGTGATAGTGGTAGGCTCGACCTTCGAGCCGTATGACGCAAAAACATGATATTTGATCTAGAACCCACCCTCTATAGCTCAAACACCAAAATTAACTAGCCCGGAGCGTAAGCGACGGGATATTGCTAAAGTGTATTGTGGGCGGATAGTAAATGCCTTAGCTATCCATAAGAATATGCCAAATGGAAATTCGGATTGATGATGTATCCCGTCGCTTACGCTCCGGGTTAGTTAATAAATTGCGAGAGTTCAAGTCCTCACAGCGGGGCAAATATTTGAATGACGATATTCAAAAGAAAAGGGCTGGTGCAAGGCCAGCCCTAATAAGTGATATTTAAATTTATTATGCCGTTACCGACAGATCGAAGGACAACCCTCGATAATCGCGCAACTGGCACCTAAAGTGTGAACCGGTCCTCCGAGATAGAGATAGGTTAAGGTGTAGATCACATCGGATTGATTGACGATGCCATCGTTGTTTCCATCCAAGAGTGGCACGTTACTTCCATCATTGACGTTGGCGCCATCACAAGGGGCGGGTACTCCACCGACGTAGAGCTGAACTAAGAGCGAAACCGCATCTCCGATATCCAACATTCCATCTTGGTTGGCATCACCGGGACGTTGCAAGTTATCCAGTATGACCGAAGTTTCATCGATACCGGGCGAACCATCCTCTAAGTTAGAGAGACCCCAAGTTGAGGGTTCAGACATCAAATCGACATCCGTCTCAGCATCCACGAGGATCAAAGTCCCTCCTTCACCGTCGGCTTCGGGGTACCACTGATCACCGTAATTGATATCCAAGTAAACTTCGTCATAGATACCGACCAACTGAATGTTGTCACCCGAGTTGTTCAATTTACCGGTGTATTGCCCGGCAACCGTAATTGAAGGGTTACCGTACCGTTGGTCGAAGGCATCGACGTTTTCACAGACAATGATAATTTCACCTGGCCCGAGCGTCGTCACCGCACCTTGAGAGAAGTCGAACCCGACTCCTCCCGCCAAACGGTAGTTCGTCAGGTCGATCGGCTGATCCGAGAAATTTTGCAGTTCTAAGAATTCATAAGAAGATTCACTGAAACCATCGAAAGGTCCTTGAGGATGGAAATTGATTTCGGTCACTCTCAATCCTTGATCCACAATGAAAACGGATTGATTGAGTGCACTCCAGTCATTTCCAGTGCGAGCGCGAGCGCTCACCAAGGTAGACTCTTCGAGGACGAGTGAATTCTCACCTTCAGATGCCACTCCACCTAACAGCTCGCTTGCAATCAGGAAGTCACTACTTCCAGGAATCACGTTCATGCCGTGGATCGCCAAAATGTTTTCACCCGCACGCAGATGCTGGTGAGCATTCTCGATAAAGAGTGATTCAAATTCGACGGCCAAGGTATCACTGTGTGAACCGTCGGCTTCAGCGTTCCAATCTAAGCTATCAGGGGCGTTTCTCGATTCTAAGAACTCACCATTGAGATAAGCGTAGAAGCCATCATCGTACTTCATTTTTAGAACGAGCGAATTGAACCTCGCTGGGTCATCGATATTGAATGGAATGCGAATCCAGACTGTAGCATTCTCTCCATCCATCTCGGCTCTAAGGTCGGTATCGATGTGATCGTCATAGGTGGTATTTCGGTCGTAACCTACGCTTGAAGATCCCTCATCCCAAGCGCCATCGTTAAACTCGGGAAGCATCCATGTTTCTTCGATGCCAGAGTGAGCCGAGGTGGGAACTAAAATTCGAGCATTTGCTCCTTCAGCCACGATGAGTTCAGTTTGTGTCGGCCCTAAAGACAAAGCATTCGGAGAAACTTCTCCCCCCTCCAGACGAGGATCTTCGCCATCGAAGGTGTAATAGATTTCTCCCTCAGGTGCGGTTAGCTCTAATTCAAATCCACTAGCGATTCGCCCGCCGTGTTGATTGAATGCTGGAGCTTCGACATCGGGAAGAAGGTTATCTCTTTTGAGACGTTGAATAAGCAATGTTCGTGATTGAGGCAAATAAGTATTCATCACTTTTTCTTGCTCGACCAACCAGTGACCTTCCCTCGTATAAAGCACAGCAGGAGAATTTCGAGGATCGGAAACTTCCGTACGATAATCTCCCCAACGGGCTGATTCACCGACGATCGCCCGATCGATTTCATTGGCTCGTCTCATCCAACGCGCTTGAGTCTCTTCGTTTGTCAATAAACCGCCGTTGTAGAGATGCTTGTAAGCGAGATCTCCAAAGCGAGTCCTAAACTCAAGATTTTGCTTCGCCGCCGCATAGACGGAAGCAGGACCTGTGTTGGTTACATTCAATCGATCGCGATAGTTCCAATCGAGAACGATCTCTTGGTCCCAAACAAACCATTTCCAACCCGTAGAGTCATCTGTTCTTAACCTACCAGCGAAATAGTTATGATGCGGCCAATCTTCGGATCCACCGTAAAAGTGGAGCAACATGTACTCGATGAGATTGTCGACATCTAAGAGCACGGGAAATGCTGGGTTGCGAGTTCCATCGGGATTGTTTCCCTGCGCGCGTTGATAAGATGTTTGGCTACTAAATCCAGCAGAGGCCATGCTCATCAATTGATTCCAAGCGGTGGAATTTCCTCGGAAGAGCTCCGTAAAATCTTTGTAGATATCCCAATCTTCAGGCTCGCCTCCGAGGTGATCCGAACCGAATTCATCGTCAGGTCGTTCTGAAGGATTGTACAAACCCCAATACATGCCGTTCACATAAAGATGAACATAGATACTGTGAGAACCGGGTTGCCCCATGGCGATTTGACTGTCTCGCATCCAAAGGTCGCGAATGAACTGGGAGTCCCAACGACGATATCGCGACCCCCCATCCTTAAAGTGCCAACTATCCGTTGAGAAACAACGAACGCTGAGAGTATCAAAACTATCGACATCTGAATCCTTATAAAGAGGATAGCGAAGTTTCTTCGGTCCGTATTCGTCTCTAAAGACCAATCTAAAGGTGTGCTTTCCTTCACCAGGTCGAGCACTCGAGTTCCCTTGCATACGAACGCCACCGTTCACTTGGAAGCCTGGCTCACTGCCATCGGGGTACATCAACTCCACAGAACAGGCCCGCTCCCAAGAGCGCCCTCTGCGTTGAGAGTGAGTATAAATTCCTCGGGATGATCCCATAAGATCATCCGGCGCGAGCACAATCGATAAAGTGGGAAGCGCGAGTAAGTCATCTTTAATTCCTGGCTCGTAGTGAGGCTCCGTGTCGTCGAGACATATTTCAGGATCCATACCGTAATCGGCCATGAATCCTTGCCAAGTAGCGGGATAGCCTGGAGGGGGAGACTTAGGTTGACGAATGACATCGTCTAAGAAGATGTAAGTTTGGGTATCGACGTTTGTAGGAACGAAACCATTTCGATGAGCGATCGCACGTAAGGTGGTCGTAGTATCGATAGTAATCGGTCCATCATAGACTTGACCGTGAGTGGAACTCGGAGCAGTTCCATCCGTCGTGTAACGAATCTCGGCTCCCGGCGTTTCTGTCGAGATCTCAACATCAAAAGGTGCATCGAACCAACCACGGTCGATGGTGAACTTGGTATCTGCAACGAAGTCGACGAATCCACCTTGGTTGACTTGACCCGGTGTGGGCTGCTCGAAGAAGCGTAACTCCGTTCCGAACTGACCCGAAGCCAAAAGCTGAACATCTAAAAGAAAGTCAGCATCATCGGCAGTTAGATTTAACCCTTGAATCGCCAGAACATTTTCTCCAGCGACTAATACATTCAAATGCTGGGTGATATTGATATCTTCAAAATCGATCGCTTCTGAATCCGCCCGCTCTTCCGTTGAAACGGAGTTCCAATTCAAAACTGGAGGATCGTTTCGTGAAGCCACTTCAACTCCATTTAAAAACATCGCAAAGCCATCATCGTA
Organism: Planctomycetota bacterium; assembly: GCA_028280485.1. GTDB lineage: Bacteria > Planctomycetota > UBA8108 > UBA8108 > JACQVS01 > JANQLS01. The sequence continues at coordinate 30,942 of JANQLS010000144.1, read as the reverse complement.
GCGCACTCGAGCGGAGAGGTTGCTGAAGGCCGCAGGATCTTCCACGTCAAAAGGAATTCGAACATAGATAGAAGAATGGCTGTCTTTCATGTCTTGTTCGAGGTCCGTTTCGACGATGCCTGAGAATAATGAACCTTCCCCAGGGGGTTGCCCATCCGCAAGCACTGAAATCTCTTCAGGGGTCAAGGCGACATCCCAAATTCCGACCTCATCGATCGATCCATCGAATTCGCAACAAGGCCCTGCACGAACAACCGCACCGATCGCACTGATATCGAGATTCATGTCAGGCTTACTGTAGTTGAAGTTTTGGCCGTCGAGTTCTCCATCGATATAAAGCTTGGCCTGCCCGTCGACATCGACCCAAGCGATGTGATGCCAGTTTCCATCGAAGGCGATGCCATCTGACTTCACATGGCTTAGAGGAGTACCACCACTAGATCGAATGAAGAGGTCAACCTTACCAGTACTTCCATTATTATCTGTCCCGATATTGAAGAGGGGAGTGTTCGATGAAGAAGAACCTTCAGAATAAACTCGCTTGTCATTCTGAGGCATCCCTTTAACCCACATGGCGATCGTGTAGGCCGGTTCAGAATAAATCGGTAGGCTGGTGTTTTGATCTAAGGTAACGTAGTCACTACCGGAAAAATCGATGGCCCCCTGAGACTGACCGTTAAATCCCTGAACGTAGTTGGGACTTCCACCGCTGTAGGATCCATGATTGTTTCCAGCTTGGTCTTGAATCGTGCCATTAAAAGAAAAGTAACTTACGGGAGGAGGGAAGGCCCCTCCACCATCACTGACAGAGTAACCTAATGGCTTGGCTGCGTTTTGTACCCATCTTCCATCGGGGGTGAAGTTTAATTCTGTCCAAGAGCCACCCAAACCGTTGTCAGTGGGAAGGTGATAATCGACCGTATCTAAGTCCCCGATTAAAGTGGTGAGTTCGGTCGAGGCAACGCCATAGGAAATGTCTTCGACTTGGCGCGGGTATTCAGGGGTGTACTGATGGATCACTGTAGTGCCATCGGAATAAATCAATCCTAAATATTCGCCGTTACGGCTGAGATTGAAATTGGTATGAAGTTCTTCTCCGGCAACTGAGCGGTCTTTTCCCGATGCAAAAACGATCAGAAAATCACCAGGCTCTAAGATCACCGATGGAAACGACCATTTGTTGATATTGAGAGCATCGTCCGTTAAGAACCAGCCATCCATATCGACGATAGTTGTGCCCGCGTTGTAGATTTCGAGCCAATCGCTGGGCTCACCATCTTCATCGAGAAAATCATCGCTCCCAACAGCTCCGATTTCATTGATGACGAGATCCTGAGCCCATAAGTCACCTACGGCACTCATAAGAAGTGAGCTACACAAAACAAATGTTAAGAAGACGAAATTAGATTTTGAGAACCACATAGTGAAACAGCAAAGGTCCTATTGAATTTCAAGATTGAGATCAGATTTGAAGAAAATCTGGGAATGTGTCAGTGGAAATACTGTGAAGAGACAGTGTAGTGACGGTGTAGTGACTATGAAGGGTAGGTATAAATGTCCCAGCCTCCATAAAAACCCAAAGCTTAATTTTAACAGCGGTATGCCATAAACCCAGAGGAATTAAGTTATTCTGACAATCCTACCTACCCACTTGCAGCCTCTAAAGATCGCTTACAAAAACGGACTTAAAAAAATACGATTTGAATCCTTAATTACGCGAGTTCTTTGGGTATCATAAAGCTATATCTTTATGGGTTTTGCAGGATCTAAGATCCAATCAGTTCTCCAATTTGGGTAGGGAAAAATCTAAGAATCAAATTCTAGAATTTCACCCATCTCTAAAGAACGGATCACCTGCAATTAGCGCTCTTCAAACGAGGGTCCTATCAACAATCAACTGATCCCAGATTTTGTAAACAGAATTGGATCAGTTTTAAATTTGGGAGTTTCTCCTAAATCACAACCAAGCCACTCCCCTCTTTTTTTGTGAAAGACGGAGTGGTGGTTCTGGTTCTAGGGAAAGTAATCCTCATCAATTGTGGTGATGAGCGATTGTTGATATCCATCGAAAGTGCCAATACTCATAGCGATAGGTTCAAAAATTTTTTTTATACGTGGGAAGAGTTCAGTTTCTGAAAGCTGATCTCGCCCCGGGCTCGTTCACTTAAGGAGTATTGTTATGAGAAAGAGGGTACCTTTCCTCTTAACTCTGCTCGTTGGTTTGGTGTTGTTTTCAACTTCAAACTTGCGTGCAGACTTAGTCGCCCATTTTTCGATGGACGGATTTATTGAAGATGAAGTCGGTGGTTTAGAAGGAACTTACTTCGAACTAGGCGCACCTACTGACCCTGCAACCGATACAGGTTTTGATGGTTCTGACGACGGTGCCATCGCTTTCGATGCGGCTAACCAAAATGTCGTCTTAGTTGACCAAGGTGGCGCATTGCCCCTTTACAACAATCCAGCTTATTCAGTCGCCATGTGGGTAAAGGCTGACTTCACAGGTCAAAATGATGACCGCGTGTATTCAGAGTCTTCCAGTACCAATAACAATGCCCTTCTAAACATTGGTACTCACAACACCGGTGCTGATGGAACAGTAGATATTTTCATTCGAAATGCTGCCGGCCAACAACTTGTTGCGCACCGCCATTCCCAAGGCGTTGCTTTTGATGGTACCTGGCATCACATCGCATGGGTTGATGACAACGGACAAGCCGTTCTTTATATCGATGGCGTCCTCGACGGTACTGACTTTTCATACACCAAAGGCGATATGCCCGTCGATGCTTCAACTATCGGTGGAATCCTCCGTGGTGGTGCTTTCGAAAATCTTTGCTGCCAAATCTCCGCCAGTATCGATGACGTTCGTCTCTACGATCATGCTCTCACTGAAGAAGAAGTTGTAGAGATCGTTTCTGGTGGAATCGAATGCCCCGCCGACGGTGACACTCACTGTGGCGATATCGTACAAACCGCTGGACCCGATGATGGTTCACCTGGCGCCTACACCTTCACCGCTGAAGGGGCCAGTGATGACTCTGGTGATACGATCCTCTACTTCTTTGAAGCGATCAGCGATACCGAAACCTTGACCTCAGGTCCTAGCCCCGACAACACCGCAACCTTTGATCTCGGTAACGGCGAATGGGCCGTCCGTGTAACGGTTGACGATCAAGGCTTCTGCCCTGATGAAGCTGACGATAATTCTTGTTCAACTGAAATCCTCATCGGTTGCCCTATAGATGGAGATACCCACTGTAACGGCTTACAAATCATCGCTCCTGAGGATGGAAGCCCCGGAATCGTTACGGCTATCGCCGATGCCACCGATGATTCAGGTGATCCTATCATTTACACCTTCACAGCCGACAACGGTGTCGATGCCCCAATCGTTCAAGGTCCTACGGCTTTAGACTTTGTTGAATTCAACTTAGGTGAAGGAGATTGGACGATCAGTCTTTCTGTTGATGACAATGCTGATTGTGATGATGTAGCCGACGATAACACTTGTAGCGAACAAGTGATTTTAGGCTGCCCCGAAGAAGGTGACACTCACTTAGAAGATGTTATTGTCACCGGTCCTTCAAATAATGGTCCCGGAAATTACTTCGTTGAAATTTTAAGTTCATTCGATGATTCAGGTGATCCCATCATCTATCGTTTCGAATTTAATAACGGAGTTGATGCTCCTATCGTCACCGCTGGTGATGGCCTCGGTAACGCCGCAGCCATGCTCGGCGCCGGCACCTGGACGCTTACGATCACTGTGGATGATGATCCCAACTGTGACGACGTCGCCGAAGACGGAACCCACACTGAAGAAATCGTCGTTGAAGCTCAAGAGCCACAACTCGTCTCTCACTGGACTTTCGATGAAACTACTGAAGATTCACAAGCCAGTGGAAACGACGGCGTATTTATCAATGGGGGTATCGAAGCCGATCCCATTTACGTTGAAGGTTTTGATGGCAATCCCGTTGGAGCTATCTTGTTTGACGGAATCGGCGAGATTGTTCACGTCACTCAAAATGAGAACTTACCCATCAGCGCTCACGGTGCTTACACTGTTGCCTTGTGGGTTAATGGACCTCCTCCTGGAAACGGAGTAGGCCGTGATTTGAGAGTCTTCTCTGAGGGAAGTGACCTCACCAACCAACCCCTCCTCAACATCGGTACCAATTCAAGATCCGACACCGGTGAAGTGGATATCTACATCCGAGGAACGGGTGGAGACAATGGTCACCCCCTTTCTCAACGTGTTGCCTTCGACGAAACTTGGCACCACATCGCCTTTGTCGATGACAACGGTGTCGCCAAGGTTTATATCGACGGTATCCTCGATGCCACGGATTTCACCTATGACATCGGAAACCGAATCTTAAACACTACTTCTATCGGTGGTATCCGCCGTGCAGCTGATTCTCACTGGTTCCCCGGTGCAATTGACGATGTACGCGTATACAACTACGCCCTCTCTCAAGAAGAAGTCGAGGCTTTGATCCCCTCTGATGGTTGCCCCGAAGATGGTGATTCACATTGTGGCGAACTGACCATCGAAGGTCCTGAAGGGAATCTATTCGGAGATTTCACTCTCTCTGCGACTGGAGCATCCGACGATTCAGGCGATCCTTTGATCTATACCTTCACCGCTATCGATGAAGACGGGAACCGAACTCAATTTGGTCCTTCCGATCAATCGAGTGTTGTTCTCAACCTTATTCCTGGTACCTATTCGATTTCATTGGAGGTTGACGATGACTTAGCTTGTTTCGATCGTGCCGAAGATTCCACTTGCACGGTTGAGCTTGAAGTTGTTGCCCCTGAACCTGAAATTATTTCTCACTTTACCTTCGATGAAACCCTCGAAGACAGTATCGGAAATAATGACGGTTCTTTCTTAAATGGTGAACCTACTTATGTGGACGGAGTTGTAGGTCAAGCCGTTCAGTTCGACGGTTTAGATGACATCGTTTTGGTTCAACAAAACCACGGACTTCCCTTAACTAACAACCCGTCATTCTCTGTTGCCATGTGGGTTAATGGTGGTAGTCAAAACGACCGACGCGTCTTCAGCGAAAGTAGTTCTACCGACAACAACCCATTGTTCAACCTCGGAACGGAACGAGGTGGTACCACCGGTCAATTCGATCTCTTCATTCGAAACGGCCCCACAATCGTCAATCACCGTTTATCGGAAGCCACTCCATTCGACAACACTTGGCATCACATCGTCTTTACCATGGATCCTGCTGGTAACGCGAGCCTTTGGGTCGATGGAGTCAAAGATTCAGTCGATATGAGCTATGCCCGTCAAGCCTGGGCTCACGATACCACGACGATCGGTGGAATCTTAAGAGCGACAACTTGTTGTCTCTTCAATGGAATGATCGACGAAGTTTATCTCTTCAACTACGTCTTAGAGGAATGTGAGATCGAAACTCTCTCAAGCCTCGAAGAACAGTGTGATCCAGTTGTCGATGAGCCTGAATTCCGTCGGGGTGACACCGATGGTAACGGCGCATTGGAAATTACCGATCCTATCAACAACTTGGCCTTCCAATTCTTGGGAACGTTTACTCCTCCCTGTATGGATGCCGCTGACTTTGATGACAACGGTAAAGTTGAAATCACTGATCCAATCGCCAACTTGTCTCATCAGTTCTTAGGTACCGCACCTCCTGCACCTCCAGGAAAAGAAACCTGTGGGGTGGATCCAACCCCATTAGATGCTGATGGAGTGGATCTCGGTTGCGAAACCTTGCCAGTCTGTGATGCTTAATACTTTCAGTTATTAAAATCACATTCAATTAAGAAAGCCCCCGAAGCTCGCTGAGCTTCGGGGGCTTTCTTTTTGGTATTTTATAGCTCTTTGGGTCTATAACCCGATTTGGGATCGCGCTACAATTGAAATGCCAGCTTGTAGGGGCAAGGCCCGTAAATGGCAAACGCCAAGATATGGCCTGCCCAATTCTTGGATCGACGTCATCCTATTAAATGTTCGCATGTGCCGTGGAATCGGGCGCCCGCAAGGGACGCCCCTACAGGTGAAATCGCTTTAAAATTCAACCACCCCAAATTCTGGCGAATTTGGCTACAAACTTAAATGTATGATGTTCACACAATCTGTACTTTTGCAAACTATTGTCACTTTAGTATTAGTAGCTTCAACTCATCCGAGCATCTACGCCCAGGGAACGAAAGCCGACTACGAACGAGCTAACAACTTACGCTCCTCAACGTCAGGAAAAGTGTTTCGCTCGGAAGTACGTGCCAATTGGATCGATGATGAGGGCAATGATTTTTGGTACCGAGTCCGCCTTCCTGAAGACAAAAGCGAATTCATTTTAGTTCGCCCCGAAAAGGGTACACGGACTCCCTTGTTCGATTCCAAGAAACTAGCGGAAGCTCTTCACAAAGCTTCGGGTCAAGCCGTACAAGCTGACAAACTCCCCTTCGATTACCTTAAGGTTGAATTAGGTAAAGCTCTTCAATTCAATGCGTTTGGAAAAGGTTGGAAGCTTCAATTAGATTCTTACTCGATCTCAGAAGTCGACAAAGTTGAACGACCGAGATCCAACCGAGATTCGCGGCGACGAAGAGGATCAGGAAGTAATTACTGGGGGCGCTTTGGAAGCTATTCAAGTGAATCTAAGAATAAGAAGTGGAAAGCTTCTATTAAAAACCACAACGTCTTCATCAAAAACCTCGAAACGGATGAGGAAACTCAACTGACTCAAGATGGATCTGAGGAACATTACTACTCGGGAAGATTTCTCTTTTCCCCCGACTCCAAACGGTTAATGGTTTTGAAAACGAGGAAGGAACAAGAGCACCTCGTTTACTATATCGAGAGTTCTCCAAAAGATCAGGTTCAACCCAAACTCCATAAACGCCAATACCTGAAGCCAGGAGATCGCGTCGCTCAAACGTTCCCTCATTTGTTTAATTTAGAGACTCTCCAAGAGATCCCCGTAAAAACCGACTTGTTTTCAAATCCTTATCACACTCGACACTTTCGTTGGGAGGCTGACTCTAAACGATTCACCTTGCTCTATAACCAAAGGGGTCATCAAGTAGTAAGAATCGTCGGAATCGATTCCGATACGGGTGAAACAGGTCTCGTCATCAATGAAGAGAGCAAAACTTTTATTGACTATTCTCATAAATTGTACGTTCGCTACTTGGAGGACTCCAACGAACTCATTTGGCTGTCAGAACGAGATGGTTGGAATCACCTTTATCTTTACGACAAGAGAACAGGTTCGGTTAAGAACCAAATCACCAAGGGGGAATGGGTCGTTCGAGGAATCGAACGTATCGATGAAGAAAAGCGACAAATTTGGTTCAGAGCCAGTGGGCTTTTTCCTGAACAGGATCCCTACTACATTCATTATTGCCGAGTAAATTTCGATGGTAGCGAAATGACGATCCTCACTCGTGGAAATGGCACTCACTCCATCCGGTATTCTCCTGATCGAAAATTCATCGTCGATACTTATTCGCGAGTGGATATGGCTCCAGTCGTCGAGCTGCGTAAAGTTTCGGATGGATCCTTAGTCGTAGAATTAGAGCGTGGTGATCTCTCTAGATTAGTCGCTACTGGTTGGAAAACTCCTGAACGCTTTGTCACAAAAGGAAGAGATGGCAAAACGGATATCTATGGCGTTATTTTTCGGCCTACCAACTTCGATCCAAAAAAGAAGTATCCCGTTATCGAAAAGATTTACGCCGGGCCCCATGGTTCGTTTGTACCGAAATCATTCAGCAGTTATTATTCTGCTCAGGCCATGGCTGAACTTGGATTTATCTTGGTTCAAATCGATGGCATGGGAACTTCGAATCGCTCGAAAGCCTTCCATAACATCTGTTGGAAAAACTTAGGTGATTCCGGCTTCCCTGATCGCATCTTATGGATGCAAGCTGCGCAAAAGAAATATCCCTACATGGATCTCAAGCGAGTAGGGATCTACGGTGGCTCTGCCGGAGGGCAAAGCTCGACAAGAGCCTTATTGGCCTTCGGTGATTTTTACAAGGTCGCCGTATCCGATTGTGGTTGCCACGACAATCGAATGGATAAAATCTGGTGGAATGAACAATGGATGGGTTGGCCGATTGGCCCTCACTACGAAGAACAATCGAATGTCACTCAAGCCCACAAATTGAAAGGTAAGCTCTTTTTAATGGTGGGTGAAATGGATACCAACGTCGACCCCGCTTCAACTCTCCAAGTCGTGAACGCCCTCATCAAAGCCGACAAGGATTTCGACCTACTCTTCGTTCCCGGCGGTGGCCACGGCACGGGAGGGAAATACGGCAATCGAAGAAGAAGAGATTATTTCGTTCGACATTTGTTGGGTGTGGAGCCGCGGTCTAAGTGAGGATGTAGCCAATCTCAACTGTAGGGCTGGTCTTGTGCCAGCCCTTTTCCTTGATCGACGTCATCCAATTAAATTGTTCGCATGTGCCTTGGAATCGGGCGCCCGCAAGGGACGCCCCTACAGGCGGTTTGGCTGGATACGTTAGCTGGCCAAATTTTTACAAATTCGGCTACAAAATTAACGTATCAGGGACGCCCCTACGGCGTGGCGTTCGTTTTTAGATATTCAAACGCCTCTTTAAATTGATTCACATCTTTAAAATACTTGGAGTGGAGCCTGTAATTTTTATCTGAAATTGAAATCGAAATATAATTTTTCCGAAGCTCACATTTATCGATTTCATTTAAAGAGAAACTCGATTCCTTTAAGTAGAAGAATCGCTCAGGAAGATGAATGCGGTCTTGAGTGATCTCTAAATAGGATGGTGAAAGAAAATTCTTAACCAACGAGACCGTATTCATTCCTAACCAAAGAGATAAAGCCAACATCAAGCCGATCTGAATCAAATCGAAGCCCGATAATTTTAAGGCGGATATATTTGTACTGAAAATTTTCGAAGCGTCTTGTTTCGAAATCAGGAGCAAGCCAATCGCAAAATTCACCAGAAACAGTTGAATCACTAAAGTAATCAACGAGGAAGTGCTCTTTTGGTAGGAATAAGATTTGATCGGATTCTCAGTCATCACTTGAGGAGGGCTGGCGTTCGGCGACGAGTCGAAATCCGCTATGAGTATAGAAGCCTTTAATTCCTAAACCATTTCGAGTTGCTACCCGGAAATAGAACTCCTGATTTACAAACCAACTTCCACCCCGATAGGAATGGTAAGACTCATCATTAGGATCGGGCCGCCCTACTGTATATTCTGAAGCGGAGCCCGCCATATCGCGCACGCCGAAAATGCTTTCGTCCATCGGATATGTCCCTACTGGAAGTACAATAAATCGTTGAAATGAAGCCCAAGGGTTCCAGCAAAAAGTCCAACTCAGGCGATTTCCCCAAACATAAATTCTACGATCGGAACCTCGTGCTGCCTTTTCCCATTCCTGATCAGTGGGTAGCCGATACTTCCAGCCCTTACTTTCTGTTCGATTCCTCCAGTCAATATAACTGTAGCAAGCCCTGCGATTAATCGCGATGATCGGCCAATCAAGCCTCCAATTCCTATCTAGATTGAGCGACCACTTATCTTCCAGTTTATTCCGGAGCAACAACGTACGACTACCGATTCTGTTAACGGGGACAATTAATATAGGATCATCTATTTTAGAGTTCTCAAATCCAGTCCATCTTCCTTTTAAAGTAGTATTCTTTAAAACCTCTTCTGAATTTAAAAACCTTAAGTATTCACCCACAGTAATCTCGAATTTGCCGATGTAAAAATCACCGATTTCGACCTGCTGTCGCTCGAGAGGTTGAAAGGCTTTTTTATCTCCCCCCAAGCCACTTGGACCCTTTGGGATGTAGACAAAGTTCTCGGGAATTTGATTCGATTTTTTTATCCTGAATGAGAAATGTAATCCTTTGTTGGCAGGCATACTTACAGGGTAGCGTAAATCTGAAAAGCCTACTTTTTTCAGGCAAAATAGGTAGCTCCCCCGAGGTAATTCAAGCTCTAAAGTGTCGTGAGAATGGTTCAGTGTCCCTATGTTCGCAGTTCTAAAAAAAAGCGGATAACCTTGGAAACTAATTCCCAATTGGTGCTGAATGTAAACAAGGCGCCCTGCTTCATAAGGGCAATCTTTCATTTTATGAATAGCTTGTAACTCCTCGGGCAAATGTTCTGGAAAGGGAATCCATGAAAATTGTACTTCTTTTCGGTTTCCATTGATCGATCTCATCACTTGGACAGGAATCGATTGATTCAATAACTTTCCTTTTAATGCCTTAGCTAAGTCACTTCGAGTGTGAATAGAGTGACCCGCAACCGAAAGTAGTTCATCACCAACTTGAAACACCCTACCATTATCGTAATGAATTTTATCAACGACTAATCCGGTATAGGATTCGATATTTTTTCTATCCAAATTCAAAGCATTAAGAATCGGAATAGGGATCAAACGCTGGTCGATTCGCTCATACTTAAAGGCGTAGACATCCACATTCGGCTCTGAAGCTGAAATAGTAATCTTTCCTGATCCATTAAATTCAGAATCGTACTTGTGCACCCCCAAATCCTGAATACGATCTTGGTAGAACTCAGGAGGAACTTCAAATCCTCGCCCCTCAATCACTTCAACCATTTCATTAAAGTAGATGTCCGCAAGAAGATTCCTTGCCTCCTCCCATGGCTGTGATTCCGTTGGAGCGACTTCCATGGCTTGGTTGTAATAACGAATCCCGTTGGAATAAAACGAACTGATCTCACTTTCACGTTTTTCTAAGCGTTCTAAAATTTCAAATTCTTCGGGACGCTCCCACGGGGGTTGCCAGGGTTCAAATTTTTTAGAAGTCGTACGATACTCCTCTTGTAGTTCCTCAAGAGTACTTTGACTTTCGTAGTAATTCTTAAAACTCTGATCCCCAAGTTCGACAAGATTTTGAGCATCTTGAATCGAATTTAAACGCTGAACTCCCATTAAACCTAAAACGAGAATCAAAGCCCCCAACACGATCGATACCGCTAGGCGGTTTTTCCGAAGATACTTTTTGAGGACATAGATTTGACTCGGTGGGCCTGCTTTTACCGGGCGGTGTTCCAGATGCCTCCTCAAGTCATCGGCAAATTCCTGAACACTTCCGTAACGACGATCACGATCCTTTTCTAATGCTTTGAGTGTGATCCAATCTAAGTCTCCTCGAAGCTTACGTGGAAGAGAATTGATAGAAATGCCACGATTTAACGACTCTTCGGAAAGGTCATCCTGGTTGGCCTTTTGGCTCCACTTAACACTGGGGCGAAGGGGCTCTTTTTCGATGATGAGTTTTTGAATTTCGGCGATGTTCTTGGCTTTAGCAAACGTCTCTTTGTCTAAAGGCAGTAAACCCGTGAGGAGTTCGTAGAACAAAACTCCTAGGGAGTAAACATCCGTCCGAACGTCGATGCGTTGCGGATCTCCTTCTGCTTGCTCCGGGCTCATGTAGACGGGAGTTCCGACAATCTGACCCGCCTGAGTGAACTGCGAATCTCCGGTCACTTCATCGGCAGTGGCTTTCGCAATTCCAAAATCGATCACCTTGGGAATGGGTTTTCCATCGACTTCATGAATCAAAATGTTTGATGGTTTGATGTCGCGGTGAATGATGGCCCGCTGGTGAGCGTGTTGAATTGCGTCACAAACCTGGAGAAATAAATGAATCCGTTCATCGATCGAAAGCTGAGCTTTATCACACCATTTGTGGATGGGTTCCCCCGTCACGTATTCCATCACGAAATACGGTCGCCCACGATCCGTAGCTCCAAAATCGTAGACGGTTGAAATATTAGGGTGGTCCATCGAAGCCAAAGCTTGTCGTTCGGCTTCAAACCTTCGAATCACCTCTTGAGTATCCATCCCCGCCTTGATGACTTTAAGTGCCACCTGGCGCTTCACCGGTTGTTGTTGCTGAGCTAAAAAGACAAGCCCAAAACCGCCTTCACCGAGAAGTCTCTCCAAGCGGTAAGGACCAATCTCTTTACCAGGAACTAAATCTTGAAGAGAAGGGGAGCGATCAGAGAGTTGCCCCAACTGGGAAACATCCAATGACAGGGGACCTCCGACAGAGCGTGTTCCCATTTCGGAGGAAGTCTCTAAATCCCCTTGATCGAGATAAAGAGAATGTAAGGCTCTCAACGCTGGTTCTAAATCAGGATTATCCTGGCAAACATCTTCAAAAACTTCGGGATTCGCATCTTGATGCTTTTCGATGAAGTCATCAAAAAGCTCTTCAGCTTTTCCTTTATTGTTTTCACCAGAAGAGTTTTGAACCATCAGGAAGCTCAGTTATTCAAAAGATAATTCTTTATAAAACAGCACCTAAAAGCACACCTTATATTCGCAGGGGTGAACTGGGGTGTATTCCTCCATAAACTTGCCATCAATCCGTCACAAATCTGAAGGCTATTTTTGTTCATGGAACATTATTAATAATACTTAAAATCAAAGCCGGCTTTAACTGATAATAATTTAGGGATCATTAAAAATTTATTTTTTTGATAACAATCCGAAAATGAGACTTTATCCCACCTAGCCCTTCGATGATCCGAGTAATTAACAAAAAATGGATAGCCCGTTTATGAAATTCCTGAACATGATTTGAACAGATAATCTATCCGAGCTGATTGTTTTAATTTTCCTCAATCCAAATTCACTCTTCACCCGATACCAGATAGTGCCCATGGGGAAAGGGCTCAAACAGTTGGAGTGAGCTTAAAGTAAACTTCGAGTACCCAGACTCACCAACAAAGACTTAAACAGTTCTACTCGAGGATTTGGTCATGGAAGATTTTAAATTCGAAAAAGCCCGCGAAGCTATCGAAGATTTAAGCGATGAGCAGCGCGATGCCCTGTTATTTATGTTGCTAACCAACGGGCAGATCCAGCCCGGAGATGAGCTTCAGATTGAACTTATCTACGAAAACGAAGAAGGCTTGCCCTTAGAAACTTCTGTTCCAGATGCGCTTCCTGTCGACTTCGGCGAGGAATACTTCGGAGAGAACGCTCAGCTATGGGCTAAAACTCTTTATCAGAAGTTAGCTAAATTAGACGTAGCTGATAATGATGAGATCAGTTCATTCAGAGAACTCCTTAAGGGAGCTCTCGGCTTATTCGGTTCAGATAATTATGAGAGTGGTTTAGCTCTTCGTTTCTTTGACTCTGTGAGGAAAGTTTGGCACGACAGTGTTTCAAGCGATTCCAAAGAAATCGTTTTGTCGCAACCGAGCGGACAAGAGTTAGACAGTGATTCTGAGGATCTTTGCTAAGTCACTCACCTCAAAAAAACACCTACCTTACGAATTAAAAAAGGGTCGCCTTTTGGCGACCCTTTTTTATTTGTTCATTTAAACCGAAAGCATTTCGTCGACGAGCGAAGTGGTCAAATCCATATCGGCTTCAGCTCGGGTGAAACACCAGCGATGACTCACCGTGTCCGAAACCTCTGAAGGACTTTTCCAAAAGGCATTCAATTCGGGTGAAGGTGAGAATAAGGGTTTAAAGTTTTCGGCTAAGCTTAAGTAGGGCTTTCTCGCGACGGGGTAGGGTTGTTCTCTCAATCCGGCGCAAGCTAATGTGGGCATCAATAAAGACGATGAAACGTGGTAATCCATGGCAACACAGTCGTGATGCCGATGGGCCCAAACAGCCGCTTGGCGAATGACTGCCGCTAATTCTTCATCGGTTTCAATCGTCCAGGCGAGTGGATTTTTAGGGATGATCTCCAAGAGTCTTAAAATCTTTCCCGGTCGGCCGAAAACATCTTCAACCTTAGCTACGATGGCCGGAGTGTGAGGAGGATTTCCAAAGAATAAGTAATCACCACCGGGCCGATCTAAATATCTCCACTGCCAATATCTCGAACTGCGATGGAGGCCCTGGATAACCCACTTATCTTCATGGAGAGTGCTCTCCATCCATAGCTTCCCCATTGCGATGGGTTCAGGATTCGATGGGGCGAGCTCATCATCATCGGTGACGACTTGAGCCCAGGCTTCCAGTTGCTCGTACTCAGGAGTACTCACACAGTATTCCTGGTAACCCGAGGCATCGATAGGAGCAACGTAGCGAAGGAGGCGTCCGCAACTTGAATAACCACGGTCGATGCAATTTTCAGCCGAATCACGGCTAGCTCGAAAGCAGATGGTCACGGGATGACGGCGCTCTGTTTCAACTAAGAGCGCTTCTTCGTATTCTTTGAGGTAGGCTTGAGGATGGGCTAAGAGTAAGGTGATCGCCTCACCATCCGTGATTTGGGCCGTTTCCATCTGAACCTGATAACGGCCCGGGATCGTACCTAAAAAACCCAGGATCTCTCCATTAGACCAGAGTATTTTTGGGGCAAATCGGGGAGCTTGCGCCTCTTCTCCAAAGCCAGTAAAGCGCCAATTAAAGAGGCTTCGATCCAGGATCGGAAGATCCCCCCAATGCTCTTTCAAGTATATAGAGAGTTCCATCCAATCTACTGGTAGGAATGAGCGAACTTCAGCCCTCATAGTCGATCCATTTCTAAAAAAAGCTCACACTTGCGAAAAGATGAGCTTTCATCCGATCTCAGGTCTTGTGTCCCGATAAACAAGACACTACTGAAAAGTTTTCGGATCTTAAGAATGGCAACTTGAGAAGATCTTCCGAGAATTAGTTCTGGTCGATATTATCGGTTGGTGGTTGGTGGGGTGACCTCTCCCGGACGAAGTTATCCTTATATACTGGAGATCCCTCACTAAAGCTTCGGGCTTAAACGGTTGACCATTTCAAATGCAGCCGTTATCTGAACTAAATAATAAGCCCATACTACAGGTTTAGCTTAAAAGATGGATCTCGCCCCTCAAGCCCGAAGCTTCAGCGAGGGATAACTGAAGCGCGTAACTATGAACTCTCCCCAGTGGGAATTGGGCAGCAGTTTTTAGAATTGTTAAAAACAGGCGGGATAACTCTCACAGGTCAATTCGACTTCTTCGACAGCGGTGGAGTCAGGTCCACACGTATCTTTTCCTGGAGGGGCGGGAGGAGCTGTTCCCAAAAATTGGTGAGATAAATTGGCGATAGGGTCGGTGATTTCAACTTTTCCATTGTCATCGAAATCAGCCGCATCCATACAGGGAGGAGTAAAGGTCCCCAAAAACTGGAATGCCAAGTTGTTGATGGGATCGGTGATTTCAAGAGCACCGTTGGCATCGGTATCACCACGGCGGAAAATTTCGGGAGCCGGAATATCCACACAGAAGGCAAAAGCGCCAGCATCGAAGAGCGACTTACATTCTCTCATTCCCTCCCCAGTGAAGTCATCGCTTAATCCTTCAGCCACTTCCCCGATGTCGATGGCGGGAGAATCTTCGGTAAGACGATAATCCCCAAGGCTAATTAGGTGAGCCGGAATTGCGAATTCGAGGCCCTGAATATCGATGAGAAAGAAGTCGTCGGGATTTTGCTCCCCTCTCTCAACGAAGAGTGGATCTTCGTTGACGAGGCTACCGGTGACATCTCCGCAAATCGATTCCGGTGAATTTCCACTGACGATGGAATTGATGATTTGAGGATTCGACATCTCGCAAACGATCCCTCCTCCGTCTCCCTCGATGCTCACATTATCACTGATAGTGGAATGGATGATGCGAGGTTGAGAGCCTTCTGACATCTGCATTGCACCCGCGCCCGTCTCGGCAGTGTTCATTACGACGAGAGTGTTTTCAATCACAGGGGAAGAATTGAAGAGCTGAAAAGCTCCACCGAAAACGGCATCGTTTCCGGAGAAAAAGCATCTCTTAAATTCAGCATCCGACTGAGAAGCAATCAAAACTCCACCACCTCCGAGAGTTCCAAAGGCGGCGTTCGAGATAAAATCGCAATCTTCAAACGTTGCGGGACACATCTGATTGAGAAGAACTCCACCTCCACCCGTCGACCAGTTGGTGACGAATTCGGTTTGAGTGATGTTGGGACTGCAATCCTGAAAGAATAACATTCCCCCGCCAATACTCGCAGCGTTGGTGATGATAGAACATCTAGAAATCGTGGGCGAAGAATTGAGTTCGAAGTAACATCCTCCTCCCTCACCGGGGGTATCAGCCGTGCCTGCAAGGTTAAAACTGATGAAACAGTTATCGATCGTAGGACTCGAAGAAAAACCGTAGACCCCACCACCAGCTAAAACATCCCCTTGGGTAGCTGAGTTTTCAAGAATGTCGCAATTGATAATTTCGGGATCAGACTCCACCATTCCGATTGCGCCACCTAGAAAGGTGGCCGAGTTCTGTTGGAATAAACAATTGTCGAACGTAGGTTGGGCTCCTCTTCCACAGAGAACGGCTCCACCAACCGAAGCCGTATTATCATTGAAAACACAAGCCCGAATCGTCGGTTTGCTTTGATCGAGAACCAAAATGGCCCCACCGCCATTTGCTTCAAAAGGATCATTCCCCCATTGACTCCCTCGACCATTTTGGAGAGTGAAACCTTCTAAGATTGCCGTTTCCGGCTCATTCTTATCAAAGATAAAAAGGCTTGCTTGGGTAGGAACGAGGGCGTTCGGCGCCATCTCGATGATGGTGGTTTCGACTCCAGCTTCGGATCGAATCGCGATGTCTTTCCCCTGATAGTCGATGGGCCGTTCGACCTGGTAAGTTCCTTCCTCGACGATGATCTCATCCCCAGCAACAGCTTGGTTGATGGCGCTTTGAATATCTTGAAAGGCTTGGGTGCCTGTCAAGGAGACACGGAGTATCTCCGCATAGCTTGTGGAACTCACTAAACATAATGTGAGCCACAAAACTAACGAGAACCCGCTCGTAGATGAAACTAAACCTTTAACAATTCGAAAGAGCACGCTTAGAATCTCTGAATTAGAGTGCAGATTTCCGGTTGACTAAGAAGCCCTAATTCTCATTTGCTCCAATGTTAGAATAGGAGCTATTAAACCCAAATAAGCAGGCATTTTTTAAGATTTGGAATGGAAGGACAAATGCCTGAAATCGCGTTTTCGGCTACCCCGACTATACATGCGTTTGTACGGTCGAAAAAGCGAATTTCTCTTAACTTTGGAGAAGTTCTGCGCTTGCTCTAGGAACGGATCACAACCTCCAATAAAGACCCATAAACCATTAATACCAAAAGACTTGAACCAAACCCTATAATTATGCTTCAACCTCACCCATTGCCCTTAGTCTGTACAATTCTCATTCTTTTAAGCTCAGGGTGCTCTCTGTTTTTTCAGGCGGGAGATGAATCCCAACTCAAAGCCTTTGAATTCACCCAGACCCACATGGGATCTCCATTTCATATCAAGCTCTTTGCGGAGTCCGAAAACAAAGCTAAGCAAGCCTCTGCTGAAGCCTATAAACGAATCGCTGAACTCAATTCGATCTTGAGTGATTACGATATGGAAAGCGAACTTTCAAAACTCTCTAAAAGTTCCAAGCAAGGAGTCCAAGTTCCATTGAGTCCCGATCTTCAACGGGTTTTAAAACGATCGGTTGATCTTGCCAATAAAACGAATGGCGCATTCGATATCACAATCGGACCTGCCGTTTTACTTTGGCGACAAGCCACCTTCACTAAGCGGCTTCCAGAAGAAAGAAAGATCAGATGGGCTCAGGAACGCATTGGAATTCAAAACCTCCAACTCAGTCCTGACGGCAAAAAGGCGAAGCTCTTAAAAAAATCGATGCGGTTAGACCTGGGAGGGATTGCCAAAGGCTACGCTTGCGATGAAGCCCTCAAAGTTTTAAAGCAACATAGCATTCATCGGGCGATCGTCGATGGTGGAGGCGATGTTGCCATAGGAGACCCTCCGCCTGGAGCCGATGGTTGGGTAGTACAAATTCAAAACGTCAAGCAAGTGATCCCGGATGAGGATCGCTCAAGAAACATTGAAGATGTTCTCACTCCCTTTCTCACTTTAGCAAATTGTGCAGTCGCCACTTCAGGTAATGCGAGTCGCAAAGTAGAAATCGATGGCAAAATATATTCTCACATCGTCAATCCGAAAACTTGCCTTGGATTAACTCACGAATATCAAGTTACCGTGGTCGCCCCCACCGCAACGGATGCCGATGCCTTAGCTTCGGCGATGAGTGTTTTAGGAAGAGAGAAGTGCCTTCCTATCGCTGCGGGAATGAGAAAAGAATTGGGGAGATTTGAAGTTTATTTTGTTAAGGATGGGGTGATTCGGTTTGGGTTTAAGTAGACAATATTAACCACGAATTAATAAACACAATTATTCTTTCAGTCGTGAGGCAAAATTTGAAATCAGATTCATCTTCTCCAAGTAAAAAGAAACGCTTTCATCGCCTACTCAAATTTGGAAAAGTGACAGGATATATTCTTGTTTCATTATTTCTCATAGCTTGGGCCTACCGAACGTATTTCATGTGGCAAGCTGAAAAACTTTATAATGAAGTCTCAACTTATTTAGATAAAACCGATCCTCATTGGCGCTGGGAAGAGATTCTTGAGCGTCGCCCTCAATTAGAGGACTCAAATAACTCGGCTCCGTTAATTCTCGAAATAGCTAAACTCATTCCAGAAGAAGTTTGGGAGAGAGCTAATTGGAATAACTCTGAGCCTGATCCAGTAGTAAAAATTTACGAGTTAGAACCCAATTCAATTCCAAATAAAGAACTTATTGATCAGCTAGATTTGAAATTGGAGCTTGCAGCCCCTGCCTTACAAAAGATGCGGGATTTAGCGAATGCACCTATACAAGGAAAATACTTTATAGAATGGGGAGATCTTCCTTATTCAGCAAAACGGAGTGAACTAAGTCTGATTAAAAATACATCTAATCTTATAGAGATCGATACTTTAAAAAACATTATTGAAGGGGATATTGATCAGGCTCTGACAGGAATTCAAAGTCAAATCATCGTTGCTCGATCTTTGAATCCTCCCATAGATGGGGTTTCTTTATCTGTTAGGAATTTTGTTTTCGGTAAAACAGTTCAATTATTAGAAAGAGTAATCGCCCATTCGCAAACCGAGACACTCAAGTTAGCCCAAATTCGTTCCTTGATTGAGTTAGAACTCAAGGATTCAAATCAAATTCTACTCGATGCCCTTCGAGGTGATCGTGCTATGTCATTCCATACCTTGGGGCTTGCTGCAAATCAAAAAATGTCGCTTCGAGGAATGAGCGGATTTGATTCTAGCCAGAAATCTTACTTCAATGCGCTGAAACATTGGCTTCTCCTTCAGGCGAGACTCATTACTTGTCAAAGTATCGCAACGAGTGAATCCACCAGGATAATCGAAACGATAGCTCTACCAAAAAACAAGCGATTAGAGAAATTTCACATTATAGAGAAAGAAATTAAGGAAGTAGCAGCCAACATAAGCCCTCGCTGGCAGGGCTTAGGTTACATAAGTATTGGCGGCTTAATAATGGCGACAAACATTCATCAAAGAGTAACAACCAAATTAGAAATCACCAACCTGGCAATAGCAGCCGAACTATTTCGTTTGGAAAACAACCGTTGGCCAGGATCACTAAAAGAGCTAGTCCCAAATCAAATCAACGAGATTCCCATGGACCGATACAGCGGTGAAAAAATGAAAATGAAAACTCTAGTTGATGGGATAATTATTTATTCAGTAGGTGAAGATTTAAAAGATGATGGCGGAATAATCAAACGGATCTCATATGAGGAAGAGGATGAAAATTCGGAAATTGGAGAAGACCTCGGCTTTCGGCTATGGGATTTGGATAGGCGGCACTAATGATTGAAACCTGTAACTCATACCCCTTAGTTTCTACCCCTTTAGGTTGGTATGAATTTACATCTCTACTAGATGACTTGCAGTTGATACAAGCCCAGTAGAATGCTAAGCTCATTCTTTAGTAAACAAATCGAACTCATTCAAAATCATTTCAACTGCAACAAAGATACCTAAAATTTGCGTATCAATGTTACCTTCACAAAAGGAACCGCGTTATGGGGCTCATGAGATACGTCAAGACATTAGCGCTCAACCCGCCTATTGAAATCTGGAAATCAAAAGCTCCTGAAAATGTCATCCAGGATAGTATTGATGCATTTGGGTATATCAATATTTGGGAGCAAGCAGGGTCGATATGTGACTTGGTTTCCTACATTGTGATGCGGATCGCATTGGGAGCCGACCGCATGGAGCGATTAGAAAAGCTCCAAGGAAGTAACGACTTAGCCGATGGAGCAGGTTCAGTCCGGCGATTCACAGATTCTAATGCCTTCTCTCAATATATGAACACATGGGTTGAGAGTGACAGCCCTGGCGTTGTTCAATTCAAATTCGCCGCCAACGATGATGTACACACATTTGCTGCTGAAAGGTACACTTCCGATGGGGCTAAAAAATTTCAAGTTTATCAAGGATATCAAGGTGGGTATCGGCTGAGCGATTTCTTAGGGATCACCGATCCCAAGGCGTTCCTCCTTCCTCGAATCATGAACGAAAAAGTTCATCAACATTACAACAAACCCTTATGGAGAGATAACGCAACGAAATCCATGACTCAGCATGATTTTGAATTCAATAAAGAGTGCCCAGAAAAGGGAACCTCTAAAGATGCTGAGAAAGTTCGAAAACAATGGGCGAAAACACAACAGGAAGTCTTCAAGGAACTCAATGATCAAGTAGCCGCCGTCAAACAAACAAGCAACCATCTGCGAGAGGAGATGGGTGCCGATGCATTCAAAAGTGATGTGATCAGCCCCCTCTCCTCGATGGTTCAAGGCGGAGCAACCGGAGCAGCCTATCAACGACTTTCAGGGCACAAAGCAAGTGACACCGTTACTTGTGGGAGAATTTTGGTTGTCACTGGAAATTATGATGACTCTAAAATCGAAGCTAATTTCCGATCCCTCTTGAGCAGAGACAATATCTCTAGAGGTTTTATTAGTCTCGATTAAAATCAGCCCGATTTTTAAAACCTCTTCATCTCTTACTTGGGTTGATTGCATAATCCGTTTTTTACAATCCAATCCTATTCTCCTTCCCCTAGATCTAAATCGAAATTCCTTTCTTGTGCCCTACACGGGATTCGCATTAGCGATAATTGTGTTTGAAATTCAGTGAAATCTGCTTCTTCGAACCCGACATCAAGTATTACTGGTTGAAAGGAAATCTCAGGAAGCTCCTTCCTTCGAGCTCTTCAGGTAATCACAAAAAATATGATATTTTAGGCTGTTTCATGGGATCAGCCTTCGGAACGTCTGGACGTCCTACCCACATTTTGTTACCTTGTTGGCCTTTATTTCCCCGGCACGATTGGGCCCTAAAATCGTTTCTCTCTTCAGTATTTGAAGCGATTTAGGATTTCGCTTCATTTCAATGCCAAACTGTTAATTCATCTCTTCACGTCATTTTAAAAAAAGGATCGTACCTTGAAATCACTTCTCAAAATCACCAATGTAGTTGTGCTCGCACTTCTTAGCATTTCACTCATCTCTTGCTCAGGCGGTAGCAGTGAACCCGCCAAACACGCCACACCCGATGATGCTTTTAAAGCTGTACAAACTGCAGCCGAATCTGAAGACTGGGGCACGATCGTCAACACTATGACCAAAGATTCACAAGATCAAATGGCAGCCGGAATGGTCCTCATGTCGAGCATGATGGCAAGTTTCGCTGAAATGGGAGCAAAAATGGCTGGCGACACCCCTGAAGCAAAGAAGAAAGCCGAAGAATCTAAGAAAGTGGCTGGAGAGCTAAAAGCCATCCTAGAAAAGCATGGTGTTAGCGAAGAAAGCACTAAAGGGATCAACATGCTGTCCGATCCTGAAGCCATGACAAAACTAGCTGATAAAATTAAAGATAAGGGCGCTCTTCTCACAGAAGTTTTCTCAACTTTGAGTAAATTGGATGATAAGAAAGCAGCCGAAGCTAATCCCTTTAAAGGCTCCACTCTCTCCGATCTTAAAATCAATGGTGACTCTGCCACAGCTGCTTTCGCCTCTAAAGATGGTAAAACACGTCCTATCGAATTTAAGAAAGAAAATGGTGGATGGCTCATTCACATGCCTCAACCTAAAAAGTAATGCTTAAATAATTTACTTTTAATCGAGAGAGTTTTGATTCACTCAGTTTAATCAAAACAAAAAACTCCTGGCTCGACGAGCCAGGAGTTTTTTTGTGAATTCGCTTTAAACTTTTCTCTCCGCGTTCAAGCTAAAGGCAACAATTAAAGATTATACTATATAGGGTGAATCTTATTTCTTGGGCAGTTCTCTATGAATAATTTCTCGCGCTTCCTTATTCTTTCCATTGAACAGTAATTCAGCTGCTCTTTGAGTACGTTTGATTTGTTCTGGATTTCTCACTTTGCGTTTTTTCAACTGATACAACATCACCGGTAACTGCAAGTCATCCTGACTATATCGATCCAAAGCCTTCGTGTGCTTCTGGATATGCTCCAAGTAACGATAGCCATGCTCTTTGGTGGGTTCGATGACCGTCCCCTCCCCGTAATCGTTCCACGTTGCTATTTGAATAATTTCCGACTTACTTTTAAGTGCAAGCTCAAACGTCTCTTTGAAGGTCTTTCCATTACGAGCATCAATCGAACCGTAACTGTCGTGAAGCTTGGCTTGCTTGTAAATATCTTTAAAACCAGGGAACACAAGGCTGATCACTGAATTTTCCGGGTTCGGCCGAGAATACAATGAATTCAAATATTTACGCCAAACTGAGGGAGTGATTTTTCGGCCCCCACTGACCGGGGGCCAGCCGAAGGCCTGCTCAACTCCAACTTGCTTTGTCAGATGGGGAAGTGCGAATAACTTTGGCTGATTCGGTATACCTGAGACGATCTTTTTCCACTGATCCTTCGCGAAGTATTGGGGTCCGAAAACGAGCAATATGGGCTGACCACCCATTTTGACGTAGGCGTCATCCGAGAACCAATTTTTAGACAGCCATTCCATGACGTCTTTGCCGTGATCAATATCTTCTTCTTCCTTTATTACCTGCCCTTTGATCATATGTTTAATCGTTTGATCTTCGTAGCAAATTGCATACTCAAGCCCTGCGCGCCTTAAATGCTTAATTAGGTGTAATGAATTCCGATGAATTTCGGCGTAGTCACGAAACTTTTTAATTCCATACCAGTCGATAATCACACCATCGATCCCCGCTAATTTCATCAACAATACTTGGCATTCCAAGGCATCCGAATCATTCGAATCGTAAAGTCCAATCAACGGATAATCATGAGAAGCTGCATCACGCTGCCCATTTTCTTTCACCTTTTCTGGATTGAATTGATTCATCGTCCAATGCCATCCCCAGTAACCACTGACCGGTTTCGTTGCGTACCAGGGCATATAGTGAACGAGGATTTTTTTATCTTTGGATTCGGAATAAAGAGAAGGGGAAAAAGGCAGTCCCAATAAGAACACACAAAATGTAATTAAAATGATTCGAGCTTTAAGCATGACCATAAATGAACAGTGTAAAAATCAAAATTGAGTGACTCATCATTGAACAACAATCCATTTTACATCTAATCACGCAATGTAAGATTCAAATATTTCACATCTCAAATTCGAACACCCATCCCCTTACCAGGTAACACCATCTTCACGCCATCTCATCGTTTTCCGCTACCTGGTAACGGAATAACGGGGAAAGGTGAACGAAATTGAGCACCGATCCTTACCAGGTAAGGGTTGGGTTTACAATTTCTTAACTGTGTAAGAATTCGAATCTGCGATTGCTCAAGTTCGAACTGTAATCATTAGAGCGCTTGCCGTCGCTCATTGTTGAATTTTTGCAACACTCTACTAACCTTCACCGTCTATTCAATTATGGGACATACCTACACAACTAGAATCTGGAGTTCACCCTGAATTGAAAAGAAAGCTAAAGACGATTTCAAATATTGCTGGAATCATCATTTTCATTTTTCTTTTACTGCTTTTTCAATTATTCAATGAAGAGTGGTACGCTAAACACGTCCATCCTAGAGAAATGAAAACCATAGAGGAATTTTATATAAAATTCAGTTCATCCAATGGCGGTAGGATCATAAAAATTGATGGGACTCCATTTTTAGTGGTTCGTGGTGTAGATCAACCGTGGTGGTGTACTGCACTTCCTTCTAGTCGCCCCGAATACCTGTTCGACAACGAAGGGAAATTTATTGATTGGTGCCTGGATCCAGGTGATTGTCCTAAATGTCAGAAGAAATGGCCCCTAAAGAATTCAATTATCTTAAAGGATAAAGAAATCAGAGAATTCTACAATCTCGTCAAAGTTAAAAAGTAATAGACTGGATTTACAAATTAATTTTTTCCGCCCCCAGGTAGCGAAGTAAGGGAAAATAGGTATGAATTCGGGCAATGCTTCTTCCCAGCTAAGGGTGTGAGTGTTTCCATACCTGAATCTGAAGTTTAAGATTTTGAAATAGGTACTTTATTTTCTATGGCTGTGTAACAGGCTCACTCCACTTCCCGTTCATCAAGAAACTCTTGATACCATTCTTTAAACCGCTCATCGTTTATTTTACTATTAATTGCAGCTCTAAAGGCTTTGTCAGCCTCTTCAATATATCCAGCTTGCCAGAGCCTATTCGCATAGGACATCTTCAACCAACCATCAGACTGATCCGATTCTGAATTCTTTTTTAAAATCAACAATCCTTCCTTATGCCTGCCAATATCAAATAAAGTAGTCCCTAATTCATCATAAGCATCTAAATTATTTGGATCCAAGAGTATGGCCTTCTGGAGTGAACTAATAATATGATCGACCTCACCTTCCTTTAGCTCACGACAAAGCCTCTTTTGTGTGACTCCTAGGTAGTAATGGAAATCACTATTATCTGGATATTTATTGAGTGCAACTTCAATAATCTGATTCGCTTCACCATAGCTTTCATGACTAATCAATGTATCGATGAGAATCACATAGCTGAGTTCTGAATCATTCTCCCTTACAACTTCATAAGCTAAGCTAATTGCAGATTCCATTTCACCGTTTAGCGCGCGAAGGTGGACGACTTTAAGTCGAGTGTCCCTCTCAGTTAATTCTTGAACTTTAATTTGAGCCCGAATGGCTTCCTCCAAATCCACTTCATCATCAAAAAGTAACTTGGCGTAATCAACCCAAAGGTCTACATTTCCCGGGTCGTCTTTTAATTCAGTCTTGATTTGTCTTATCTTTTCGAAATTCATTTAGGCTGGTACTAGAAATTGGAGTTGACCACTGTGACATTCAGAGTGATCACCTTTAGTAAGAAAAGATATTAAGATTAAATCTCAATTACTTCAGGCTCCGCCTCCTCTTCATTTGCTTTCTTACGTTTTTTCTGAAGCAAAAATTGCTCAGTTTTCGCATCTCTTTCAGCTTTAGCTTTTTCAGGTGTAAATAAAATAGTTTGAGTAATAGTAAGTGGAAGTAAAGCCGTATCTAAGACTAAGCACAACGGAAGATCTATGGGAGGAATGTGCACCGGAATCCAAGGCGGAGCAAACATATCAATGTTAATACGAGTTCCAGAATAGATCATATTCCCATCGAGATCCATTTCCACTGAGGTAAGGCTATCGCTGTACATGTACTGACTTAAAAGTGTCATGCAACCGGGTTGCAACAAGAGCAATAAACAAACTAATAGTAAAGCGGCTCTTCTCAATGTGGCACCTTTGATTCAATTTTTAGTACTCGCATCAAATGGCTAAGGAATTGCTATTTTAATGATAAGTTTATCGTCCTAAATAATAAATGAATGATTGTTTAGAGAAACAAATTAATATGCGTGTAAATAAACGTAGTAAGCAAATTGCCTTAATGTTCAGCGTTTTGGCCCTTGGAGTAGGTATTTACGGATTTCTTGGAGGATTCGATCCCATAAAAAGTAACACCCTTCAGTGGTACTATCTGAGAAAAATAAAAGTCAATCCAGACTACATTCATGCCGTATCTAAAAAGAGCGTAAATAAAGAAATGCAAGTTGCGGCGATGAATTATTTAAATACAAATGTGCACATAATAGAAAAATATAAAAACATCATTTCAGGAGAATTTCCAAATCTAAGGAACACCACATTACATAATTTGAAGGAGCTGAAGATTATTCAAACTGGTGGGCCCCTTGATGAAGTATGTGATTATGTGAGTGTCATCTATTTTGGAAATAGTCTTACTCGTGGGATCCTTATGGAAGATGACTCATTGAAAATAATAAAACCAAGACGAGCAGGATCCATTACACCAAAAATTCCGAAACCTCCCCCACCCTGGATTCAGGAATTACGAAAGACAGTGAAGAGTGGATCTAAGATTAAAATTAGATCTGTTGAATATAATATCTGGTGGGTATCGCTTGAATATTTAATCTACACGACAAAAGAACAATTACCTATATATCAAATAAAAAGGCATTACGGCAACGAGTAATTTGAATCAGTAAACACTTTGCCTTTTTCCGTTACCTGGTAATGAAAAACGTAATAGAAGGAAAAATAGTTTCATGAACATATTCATTCAGCTTATCGATGATGCTTTAGCAAAGGCTGTAGATTTAGACATTTATACTTTTGCTATTTATCACGACCATGAAGGAGACAGGGTCAGTATCTGTATTGATACTAAAGAAAACTCGAAAAAACAACGTGCTGAATCTATTAAGTACAGCATGCAACACTTTAATGATGCAATCACGCAGGGTGACTTGGAAGAAGCAATGCTATGGCAAACCGATCTAGGACGTAACTTGTCTCTTGGAGATTTTGTGGCCGTAAATATCTCTGAGAAAGAAATAAGTGGAGTTACGACTGACGATGACTTTTACCTATCAATGGTCCTTGCAATCAAGGAACGAGCAAAACAAATACTAGCAAACAGCAGCCACGGTAGTTCATTACTATTTTGTAGCTCAACGGCAGATGAGGAAGTTGGCTTAGTTTGGTTAGAAGGAAACAACTAAACTGAATTAGTCACTACTTAACTTGACATTTTGATTTTCAAATCAAAAGGGACTTCCATTTCGACGATTCGTCCTTCCACCATTTCCAGAGAAGAAATTAATAATCGTTGGACGGGTATCTAAAAAGCGTTCTTTCGCTTCTTGACCGAGCATCTGCATGAGTTCTCTCTCAAGAATCATCTGTGCCTCAAGTATTTGCTTCTTCATCGATTGTTGTTGCTCTGAGTTCATTTGTTCACCTTCAGGAGGAATGTACTCACTAACAATGTCAATGGACTCGTTTAAAAACTTCTCAGCATAGGATTCGAGAACAGGATCAAATGTTCCATCGACTCCAAAGCTCTTCTTCCAAATTTCAGAAGTCTTTTGCAACGCCCTTTTCTGAGCCTCTTTGTTTTGGTTGATGACACTCTCAGTGTGGGGATGAGTTGGATCGCCTTCTTCGAACCTAAGATTTCCGATTCCAAAGCTATTTTCGTTGAAATTACCAGCGAATAAGCCTTTGTTGAATTTCTCCAGGTTCACCCACATTTCTAATTGATCATCACTTAATGCCTGCTTCAATGATTTGGCAAATTGATCATGAATCTCTCGGCGCTTCGACCATCGCTCAAGTGGAGAAGCCGTTGTGAAATCTAAATTTTCATTCGCCTCTTCGAGAAAAGCTATTAAAGATTCTTGTAAAAATTGACCTTGTTCATCGTCGAGACCCAGCGATTCATTATATAAGGCATCAAATAATTCAGGCAGAAAACGTTCGTCAAAGAAGGGTTGCCCGTAGAGTTCTCGTCCTCTGTTTCCAATTTGCGCCAGAGCAATGACGATGCTTTGCATGCTCAAATTTTCTTCACCACTCAGCTCTTCTCCGGCCATTGCTTTTGAAAATATTGAATCTAAATTTTTAGTTTTCCCTTTCAATAATCCCCAATCGATACCCTCATCAGATTTAGCTTCACTTTGATCACTTTCATTCTCTTTCTCCTTAGCTGATTGCTCGCGTGCTTTTATGAAATCTTTGTAATTCGAATACTCATTTCGTAGCTCTGATAATTGATCTTGTCCTTCTTGAATCTTTCCCATCAGAGCTTTATTTTCAGATCGAAGTTGAGCCAACTCCTCTTGAGCTAAGGCATTACCAGTAATGGGTGTGGGTGGTACCGACACAGAACGACTACCCAACCAATATGAAGACCCTCCGATAGTTAGGAGTGCGACGGACATTACTACCGCTGTTGAAATACTCTTACCCGCATTCACGAATAACCCTCCATAAGATAGTGATTTCAAAAATCCACTCCCTCCAAGAGGGCTAGTATTTTTCAATCCTTCAACTGTACTCAATGAAATAAACGCTCCACTCCAAGAAGAGCGATGACCGTGTTGCCGATCTAACGATGTTCTTAAATTTTCTAATGCAGTACGTATCCGTGTTCGGACTGCCGCCGCAGTCACCCCTTGCTCCAGGGCAATTTCTGAGGCCGTTTTCTCTTCATAGAATCGCATTAACACCGTTGATTTATACGGCTCCTTTAAAGCGAGAACATGATTGAGAACCCGTTTTAGGATTTCAGCTTGCTCAACAACTATCGTTGGATCATTTTGTTCAAGCTCTACTTTAGCAATAACCTTTTCGACTCTCCTTCTTGAAGCTTCATGTCGGTGATTCGAGATCAACGAATTGAGCATCACTCGTTTAAGCCAGGCCCCTAAAGACTTATCAGACCGAGGTGGATTCTTAACTAAAGTAAGACACGTATCTTGAACTAAATCATCCGCCAATCCCTCGTCGTGAACGAGGCTTCTTGCGAGGTTTTTCAACCACGGAAGATTTTCGAGTATGAGAAGTTCATTCGGTTCTTTCATGTCAGATGGGCGTCGTTTCATATATTCAAGACGTTCTCCACAAGGAAAACGAAAAGGCAATCTATTAAATATTTAAAATTGAGTAAGAAAAGCTCACTTTCCGTAAGTTCCCCACACACTTTAAAGACTTAACTCATGAATATTTGTTACCAAGAATTAGAGAGGATGGGGATAATTTAAATAGAATTTCTGCTATCAGAAACAGGGAAATGCTGAATGAATTTGTATGACATGATTTACCAGATTAGAGACTGAATTAAGGCTAAGTTATTAAGGAGTGGGAACATGGCATTAAACTATGTCGGCATTGAACTCAATCCTATCTTTACCCAAGCCATTAAAGACTGTGGATTATTATTTCTGTGTGCAGCCAGCTCGATGACGATACTTTCAGGCTTTTATATCAACAGAAAAAAATTGAGTTTAGAAAATTGGCAAGAAGTATGCGCATGGTCTATATGTATCGATAAATGCCTCCTCTTAGCTTGGGGCGCAAGATCTGCCTTTACCACAATTCATTTTTTCTACATTATAGAGAGCCAAGTTCGACCCGTTGATTGGAGTATATATAAACATGAATTCCCTCCCTTTTTACATCCAATAAGTTACTTCTACTCTTTGCTGTTTTTAAGTCTCTGTATTTTTGTTTCCCATGTAATTAGGAAGAAGGGTGGGGCAGATGACACGATCTCCATCGTATTTGTAATGCCAATTTTCATAACCGTCGTTTTGGATTGGTTAAATCTGATACTCATGAAGTTACCAGTACCGTGGTGGTATAGCTTGTAAGTTAAAGAATAAACGTTTGAGAGTTCCGCTACCCGATGGCAAAAAATAGAATTAATTAAACAAATAAGATTAATTTAAATTTTGAATACTGAGAAAGACAAGGCAAGCTTACTGAAAATGGTGTCATAGATTTTTATTCTGACTGCACCCCCTCCGCCCTCCGCTTCTTAACAAACTCCTCGCCGTTCTCTTCCCACCACTTAACAGCTTCTTTTGAATGCCAAGGTGATCGACTGTTGCCGCGCGATTCCATACGATATGCCCGGTGATGCGCTCGGAAAGGTAACTGCAAATTTATTTCCCGGCAGGAAATTGAGTACGAAAACCATTTATTTCAAAATTGAATCATTTCAAGCGCGAAGCGTTAGCGAGTGCATGTGTTTGATTTATATTTTGAAAACGCATGGGATTTCAGTTCAGTGTTAAATTTGTTTCTTAAGTGAGTTCGTAAGCATTTACTATATTCAATGCCGTCACTCGCTTACGCTTCGGGCTTGAAATGGCGAGGCTCAATTACTCATTTTGTTCTTCTCCATTTCCACCCCAACCGAAATTAAAAATCGGGAACACTGGCAAGAAACCTGATTTGTTAAAGTTGAGCAATCCGATTTGTAATCCAGTCATATTCTTGGAGACATTTAAAAGCGCGACTTGTACCCCCTTAAAATTTTCTTCTGATTTATTTATTAATCCAGAGATTTGAACTCCACCTTTCAAATTGCCCTCACTTCCCACTCCGCTTAACTGAAGACCATATCCATCGTAAGTTTCTGACCTCCAACCAGAAATTTGTAGACCGTACATACTAATTGCCTTTGATTCCAGCACCGAAACTTGAAAGCCCTTCATTTGAAGATTATCTGCGCGGTAATATTTTTTGTATTTTTCTTCTACACTGATTTCATCTCCAACTATTCCAGGGGAAATTTCACTTCCTAAAGCGATAGCGACCCCATCCAAACTTTGATTATGAGTAAACAAGCCAAGTTGTAATCCTTTTACTTTCGTAGTACTGTGAAAAAGTTGAATTTCACTATATTTAGTATCCGTATCTTCTGAAATGACTCCAAGCTGAAGGGGAGTCCAATTAGATTTGATGGAACAGCCACTTAAAAGTAAAAGAGGCAGCAATGCCGTAAGGAGACTAAGGAAATAACTTCTATTCGGTTTAAAAACTTGAGATAGCATTTTCACTGCCCTAAAAAAATAATTAGTTCCTGTTGAATAAACAGGAACTAAGCCGAGTTGGGATCAACTCGGCCGCTAAACATAGGGTCGGAGACCCTATGTTCAGCGGAGTGAAAGCAAATCTATGATTTGCTGGAACGGTTGAAGCGAGCTCCGCAGGAGCTTGTTTCAACAAAAACTAATTAG